>NZ_JBHEEO010000004.1:0-293364 GCF_041929965.1 Brucella oryzae
TGCGGCGGCTGGTTTCTTCAACATATCCCAATGAATCACAAAACCCCAGGCATAGCCAGGGGTTTGTCAGCAGCCTGAGGCGCGCCCTTAAGGCGCGCTTCTTTCGAAACCGAAGAGTACAACGCTTATTCAGCGTCAGCTTCTTCCTTCTTCTTTTCCTGAACGATTTCCTTGCCGGTTTCCTGATCGACAACCTTCATCGACAGACGAACCTTGCCGCGTTCATCGAAGCCCATGAGCTTGACCCAGACCTTCTGGCCTTCCTTGACCACATCGGTGGTCTTGGCAACGCGGTCGCTGGCCAGCTGTGAGATGTGGACCAGACCATCACGCGGGCCGAAGAAGTTCACGAAAGCGCCGAAGTCAGCAGTCTTGACGACCGTGCCTTCGTAGATTTCGCCGACTTCCGGTTCCGCAACGATCGAGTGGATCCACTTCTTGGCAGCTTCGATTTCTTTGCCGTTCGATGAAGCGATCTTCACCGTGCCATCGTCTTCGATGTTGATCTTGGCGCCAGTCTTTTCCACGATTTCGCGGATGACCTTGCCGCCCGAACCGATAACATCACGGATCTTGTCGGTCGGAATGTTCATCACTTCGATGCGCGGAGCGAATTCGCCCAGCTCAGCGCGCGACGAGGACAGAGCCTTGGCCATTTCGCCGAGGATGTGGATACGGCCACCCTTGGCCTGTTCCAGAGCGACCTTCATGATCTCTTCGGTGATACCGTCGATCTTGATGTCCATCTGCAAGGAAGTGATGCCATTTTCCGTGCCGGCAACCTTGAAGTCCATGTCGCCGAGGTGATCTTCATCACCGAGAATGTCGGAGAGAACGGCGAAGCGTTCGCCTTCCTTGATGAGGCCCATGGCGATACCGGCAACCGGACGGGCAAGCGGAACGCCTGCGTCCATCAGAGCCAGCGAGGTGCCGCAAACCGTTGCCATCGAGGACGAACCGTTGGATTCGGTGATCTCCGAAACAGCGCGGATCGTGTATGGGAACTGCTCGGCGGCCGGCAGCATCGGGTGGATAGCGCGCCATGCGAGCTTGCCATGACCGATTTCGCGACGGCCCGGCGAACCCATGCGGCCGGTTTCACCAACCGAATATGGCGGGAAGTTGTAGTGCAGCATGAAAGGCTGCTTGTAGGTGCCGGTCAGGGCGTCGATCATCTGCTCGTCTTCGCCCGTGCCGAGCGTGGCGACGACGATAGCCTGCGTTTCACCACGGGTGAACAGGGCCGAGCCGTGAGTGCGCGGCAGAAGGCCAACCTCTGAGACGATCGGACGAACAGTCGAAAGATCGCGTCCGTCGATGCGGGTGCCGGTGTCGAGAATGTTCCAGCGAACGATCTTGGCCTGCAAGTGCTTGAAGATGGTCGCGAACTGTTCCGGCGACATTTCTGTTTCTTCCGCGCCTTCCGGGAAGAAATGTTCCTTAGCCTTTGCCTTGGCGGCATCGACAGCGGCGTAACGGACCTGCTTTTCGGTGATCTTGTACGCGTCGCGCAGCTCGTTTTCGACAACGGCAAGCATCTTGGCTTCGAGGGCCGAAAGGTCTTCTGGCAGGAAGTCGCGCGGTTCCTTGGCGGCAACTTCAGCGAGTTTGATGATCGCGTCGATGACCGGCTGGAAGCTCTTCTGGCCGAAAACAACAGCGCCAAGCATGACTTCTTCGGAGAGTTCCTGCGCTTCCGATTCAACCATCAGCACGGCTTCCGAGGTACCGGCAACAACCAGATCGAGCTTCGATTCCGGCATTTCGTCGATATTCGGATTCAGAACATATTCGCCGTTGATGTAGCCGACGCGTGCGCCGCCAATCGGGCCCATGAAAGGCACACCCGAAATGGTGAGCGCTGCGGAAGCGGCAACCATCGACAGGACGTCCGGATCGTTTTCCAGATCGTGCTGAACGACGGTAATGACGACCTGCGTGTCGTTCTTGTAACCGTCGACGAAGAGCGGACGGATCGGGCGATCAATCAGGCGCGAAACGAGGGTTTCGTTTTCGCTCGGACGACCTTCACGCTTGAAGTAACCGCCAGGGATTTTGCCGGCAGCGTAGGTCTTTTCCTGATAGTTGACGGTCAGCGGGAAGAAATCCTGACCCGGCTTCGGCTCCTTGGCAGAAACGACAGTCGCCAGAACGACAGTTTCGCCGTAGGTTGCCAGAACAGCGCCGTCAGCCTGACGGGCGATCTTGCCGGTTTCGAGCGTAAGCGGACGACCGCCCCATTCGATTTCCACTTTGTGGGTATTGAACATATCTTGTCCTCATATGGAGACGCCGCGCAAGGCGCTAAGGCATCTCCGTGGTTGGCGGACGCGCCACGGGCAAGACAACGGGAAGCTCGAGGAAAAGCGAACTACCTGCAATCCTGCCCCATGACTGGTCCATGTCATGAGCCTTTTCGGCTCTCGGGCAACCCGATCCGGCCTTGTTTCGTCCGGGGCGGGAAATAAGGGCGTATGCCCTATTCTCTGTTTCTTCGCATTATCCAACGCAAAACCGCTTCGCACTTTTGCTGGAAATGCTTTTAATAAAACAAACGGGCGACGTTTATCACGTCGCCCGAATTACCGTTAGCGGCGCAGGCCTAAACGGCTGATCAGCGCCTGGTAACGTGCCTGGTCGATGCCCTTGACATAGTCAAGAAGGCGACGACGCTGCGAAACCAGCTTCAGAAGGCCGCGACGTGAATGATTGTCATTCTTGTGGCCCTTGAAGTGTTCGGTGAGATTGGCAATACGCTCTGAAAGAACGGCAACCTGAACTTCAGGAGAACCGGTATCGCCTTCCTTGGTGGCATATTCCTTGATAAGTGCTTGCTTGCGCTCAGCAGTAATCGACATCGTACACCCTTTCTTGATGAGAGGAAAAACAGACGCCCAGGCCGGGATGTCGTCCAGCGCGGGCCATTTACACGATCTGATCTGCATTTTTGCGGGATCGCTGTTGGGGCATATAGTGCAAAAACGGCAAGAATACCAGCATCAAATACACCCCAGCAATGAGCAGACTCTTTTAGGCGACCGTAAAAACCCGCTTCGGCTTGAACTGACCATGCTCGATATAGCCGATGGCGAGCAGCTTTCCGCGCGCCGTGACGCAGGCTTCGTCCGCTTCCAGTGGGGCATCGCGACCACGCAGGATCACTGGATTGCCGAGACGAACGCGCTGCGCCTGATCGTCGGTCAGAGGCACCTGCGGCAGGCAGTCGAGGGCAGCGCCCGTGTCGATCACCAGCGCGTCGAGGCCGGAAAAATCGCGACGCGGCGCAGGTTCAGCCACATTGCCATCCTCGTCTTTCGGCGGTAGCGGCGGCCAGACGGCTTCCAGTTCGGAAAGCGTCACGAAATCTTCTTCCGTAAACGGAGCGACTTCGATACGGCGCAGTTCAGAAATATGGCCGAAGCAGCCAAGGTCGCGGCCCATATCGCGCGCCAGCGAGCGGACATAGGTGCCCTTGGAGCACTCGACTTCGAATGACGTGCGGTTGTCGTCGTGGAATTCGACGATCTCCAGACGGTCGATCTCGACTTCGCGCGCCGGAATTTCCACCGTTTCGCCTTCGCGAGCGAGATCATAGGCGCGTTCACCGTCGATCTTGATGGCGGAGAACTGCGGCGGGATCTGCGAGATGACGCCGGTATAATTTGGCAGCAAGGCCTCGACCTCTTCCCGCGAGGGGCGCTTGCCGGAGGTCTTGGTCGACTGGCCTTCCAGATCGTCGGTCGAACGTTCTTCACCCCAAGTCACCGTGAAACGATAGACCTTGGTTCCGTCCATGACATAAGGCACGGTCTTGGTGGCTTCCCCCAGAGCAATCGGCAGCATGCCGGATGCGAGCGGGTCGAGCGTACCGGCATGACCGGCCTTCTCGGCATTGAACAGCCACTTGATCTTCGAGACCGCTTCGGTCGATCCCATACCTTTCGGCTTGTCGAAAATGACCCAACCGGAAACCGGACGGCCTTTTTTCTTACCCCGTCTTGCCATGCTTTATTCGTCTCCTTTGCGGGAGGTTTTATCCTCGCCGTCTTCATGGTCATGCGAAAGATCGCGCGCCACTTCCGGCGACCGCAGAAGTGCGTCGATCTTCGAAAAATTGTCGAAACTCGTGTCTGAGCGAAAGCGGAACTCCGGCATGTATTTCATCTGGCCAAGGACAGGCGCCATGCGTCCGCGAATAAATTTCGCGTTTGCGGCCAATGCCTTGACGATAGACTGCGGGTCAACATTGCCAAGTGGCATGATGAAACAGGTGGCGATCTTCAGATCGGGCGACATGCGCACTTCCGAAACGGAAATGACGGTGCGCTCGATCAGATCGTCACGGATTTCACCGCGCTGGAGCAATTGCGCCAATGCGTGGCGCACCTGTTCGCCAACGCGAAGCTGGCGCTGGGAAAGGCCGCCTGAGCCTTTTGGGTCCGGGGAACGTGCCATAGCTATATCCTCGATGAACAGCCATCAACCGGCGTTCAGCCTCTCAGGCTGTCCGACCGCATGGCTTGAAAATTATGGGCGTAACTTACCACAATTCAGATGGGAGTCAGACCCTCGGAACCGGGCAATAAAAAGCCGGACCGCCCGTATGGGCGGTCCGGCCAAAGCTATTAAAGCGTGCGCGAAACGTGTTCGACGCGGAAGGCTTCGATGACATCGCCTGCGCGAATATCGTCGTAATTCTCGAACGCCATACCGCATTCCTGACCGGCCGGAACTTCCGACACTTCATCCTTGAAGCGCTTGAGCGTCTTGAGCTTGCCTTCGTGGATGACCACATTGTCGCGGATGAGGCGCACACCTGCGCCACGCTCGACCTTGCCTTCGGTGACACGGCAACCGGCGACCTTGCCGACCTTGGTGATATTGAAGACTTCGAGAATCTCCGCATTGCCAAGGAAGGTTTCGCGGCGTTCCGGCGACAGAAGGCCCGACATCGCCGCCTTAACGTCATCAATGAGATCATAGATGATGTTATAGTAGCGGATTTCAATGCCCTGCTGATCGGCTGCATCGCGAGCCTGCTTGTTGGCCCGGACGTTGAAGCCGATGATCGCGGCGTTGGAAGCCTCGGCCAGCGACACGTCGCTTTCCGTGATGCCGCCTGCGCCCGAATGGACGATGCGGGCGCGAACTTCGTCGGTGCCAAGCTTGTCCAGCGCATTGCTGATCGCTTCGATGGAGCCCTGCACGTCGCCCTTGATGACGAGCGGGAATTCCTTCGTGCCCGACACCTGGAGCTGGTTCATCATCTGCTCAAGCGAGCCGCGAGCGCCTGACTGGCGTGCAACAGCCTTGTCGCGCGCCAGACGCTGGCGATATTCGGCGATTTCACGTGCCTTGGCTTCGTTGGCAACCACTGCGAAACGGTCGCCCGCCTGCGGCGTTCCCTGAAGGCCGAGGATTTCGACCGGCATTGCCGGACCGGCCTCCTTGACATGCTCGCCACGGTCATTGACCAGGGCGCGCACACGGCCCCATTCGCTGCCGGCAACGAGAATGTCACCCGGATGCAGCGAGCCCTTCTGGACCAGAACGGTGGCAACCGAACCGCGACCGCGATCGAGCTGGGCTTCGATGACCACACCTTCGGCGGTACGGGTCGGATCAGCTTGCAGGTCGAGCATTTCCGCCTGAAGCAGAACTGCGTCGAGCAGCTTGTCGAGGTTGATCTTGTTCTTGGCCGACACTTCGACGTCGAGCACTTCACCGCCCATCGATTCCACGAAGACTTCATGCTGCAACAGTGCAGTACGAACCTTCTGCGGATCGGCGGCAGGCTTGTCGATCTTGTTGATCGCCACGATGATCGGCACACCGGCCGCCTTGGCGTGGTTGATCGATTCAATCGTCTGCGGCATCACGCTGTCGTCGGCGGCAACCACCAGAATGGCAATATCGGTTGCCTGCGCACCGCGGGCACGCATTGCGGTAAACGCGGCGTGGCCCGGCGTATCGATAAAGGTGATCTTCTGGCCGTTCTGTTCGACCTGATAAGCACCGATATGCTGGGTGATGCCGCCAGCTTCGCCCGACACGACATTGGCATGACGGATGGCATCGAGCAGCGAGGTCTTGCCGTGGTCGACGTGGCCCATGATGGTTACGACCGGCGGACGCGAAACCATGGCAGCCTGATTGTCTTCCACGTTGAAGATACCTTCTTCAACGTCCGATTCAGCAACGCGCTTGACGGTGTGGCCGAATTCTTCGGCGATCAGCTGTGCGGTATCGGCATCGATGACGTCGCCCGGCTTCATCATCTGGCCCTGCTTCATCAGGTACTTGATGATATCGACCGAACGCTCCGCCATGCGCTGGGCCAGTTCCTGCAGCGTGATGGTTTCAGGAATGGTCACTTCACGCGAAATCTTTTCGCGGGTTTCCTGCATCTGCGAACGCTTGAACTTTTCCTGACGGCGACGCATCGCGGAAAGCGAGCGCGAACGGCCCTCTTCCTCAAGATTGCTCGTAAGCGTCAGCTTGCCGCGACGGCGATCATCATCGCCCTTCGTGGCCTTCGGCGCGCGCACTTCCGGCTTCGCCGGAGCCCCGCGACGGACTGCGCCGCGACGATCATCGTCGTCATCCGACTGGCCGGGCTTGCGAAGCTGGCTCTGTGGAAGAGGCTTGCCCGGTCCCGGTGCGGTTTCGGCAAGCGACGGAGCCGGACGCGGTCCACCCTGCTGTGGACGACCGCCCTGCGGCGGGCGATTACCCTGAGGGCGACCAGCCTGCTGCGGACGGTTGCCTTGTGGCGCCGGACGTGCGTCAGTGCGCGCTTCCGATTGCGGCATGCGCTTGGCAGCTTCTTCCTCTGCCTTGCGGCGGGCGTCAGCCTCAGCCTTGAGACGGGCCTCTTCTTCCGCCTGACGACGGGCGGATTCTTCACGTTCCTTGGCGCGGCGAGCATCTTCCTCGGCGCGGCGCTTGGCTTCCTCGACCGCGCGTGCGCGTTCTTCAACTTCACGAACCTGCGCTTCTTCTAGCGCGCGGCGGCGCGCATCCATTTCAGAGCGCGACAGCGTATTCAACACCATGCCGGAGCGGTCGGATGGGCGCGGACGCTGTGCCTGCTGGCCGCCAGGGCGTTGCTGTGCCGGTCGCTGCTGTGCAACATGCGGCCTTGTTACCGGAGCGGCAGGCGCCGCTGGCTTCGGTGTCGGGGCTGCGGGAGCTGGCGCACGTACGACCGGTGCGGCTTGTGCAGGCTGGGCAGCCTGCGCCGGCGCAGGTGTAGCAGGCGTGGGAGCAGCAGGTGCCGGAGCTGCCGGCCGTGGAGCCGCTGCCTCGACTTCCGGCTTCTCATCGGGCCGCGAGAATTTGCGCTTCTTCGTTTCAACGACGACAGCCTTCGTGCGGCCGTGGCTGAAATTCTGGCGCACGGTGCTCTGCTCGACGCCTGGCCGCTTCATGGTCAGCGTCTTCTTCGTATTAACGCTCAGCGTCTTGTCGTCGTTCGTTTTATCGCTCATTACGTTTCCGTTTCCTTCGCGGCTCCGGCCGCTCTACTCGAGCTTTATCCAACGCGACCAGGTCAGGTTGGATAAAGCTCCAGTCATCCGCCTCAACGCACAATCCGATCCGGAGCCTGCCAAGCCCCTCCAGAGTTGCGCTCTAATCCAGGTTCGATGCGCTTTCATCGCGATAGCGATGCAACATAAGCGCCCGCTTTACGAACCCGGCCGCCGCCTTTCCTTCAAGTACGGCTGCATGTATCACATTTCCGCCCCCAAATGCCAAATCCATTTCTTCCCCCGTAAAAAGAGTGAAAGAAGGGATTTCCGGGCCATCCAGATGCACCACAGCGCGGCGAGCCTGATCAAGCTTGCGTACACCGTCGGCAGCGGCTTCCTTCGCGTGCAACACCATGGCGGCTGTCCCGGTGCGGATCGCCTGATCCACCTTGGTCGAGCCCGACACCACAGCTCCGGCCTTACGAGCCAGAGCGAGGCTACCGAGAGCAGATTTCGTCAGCAGCTGGTCCACCAGCGCGCCAAGATCCGCCTGCGGCGTCACACCTTCTTTCAGCGCTCGCGCAAAAAGCTTGCGCTTGACCGCTTCGTCCACCAGACGACGCTCGGCCTTGACCCAGCATCCCCTACCCGGCAGATTCTTTTTCAAGTCCGGCACAACGGACCCGTCGGGACCAGCCACGAAACGGATCAGATCATCGGCAGAACCGCTTTCGCGCGTGACGATACAGGTTCTGTCATTCATATCCTGCTCCACGCGAACTCCAGTCTTGCCATATTGCGGTCTGCCGCGCACATCGGACGTGACGCGGGCGCTGTACCAGAGCAAAAGCCCCACCACAACCCGTAAGATGACCGGAACCCACTCGAAACCCGAACCGGCCAATCAATTCGAATGAACGATGACCATTTTTCCGGGATCAATTGCGAGAGCCGCACAGCTTACGCCTGAATTGTCTCAGACGTAAGAAGCCATGCGGCTCTTTTTATTCCGGCTGCTTCTTAAGAAGCCGCTTCCTCTTCGCCGACTTCTGCTTCTTCTTCCTGAGCAGATGCCAGTTCTTCTTCCGTGATCCATCCTGCCTTCAAACGCGCAGTCAGGACCATCTGTTCCGCATCGACGCGCGAAACATCGAACGAAGAGAAGATGCCGCTATGAGCAACGGTTTCGCCGTCCTTGCGCTCACGCCAGCCGACCAGATCGTCAACGGCATATCCGGCAAAGTCTTCGATCGTCTTGACGCCATCTTCACCGACAGCCACCAGCATTGCCGTGGTGATGCCCGGCAGTTCGCGCAGTTCGTCTTCGACGCCCAGTTCCTTGCGGCGATCATCCTGTTCGCTTTCGATGCGATCCAGATATTCGCGGGCACGTTCCTGGATTTCGCCAGCCGTATCTTCATCGAAACCATCGATGGACGCGATTTCGCCCGGCTCGACATAGGCCAGTTCTTCAACGGATGCGAAACCTTCGGAGGCCAGAACCTGACCAACCATCTCGTCAACGTTGAGCGCGTCCATGAAGAGCGTCGAACGCTCGGCGAATTCCTTCTGACGACGTTCGGATTCTTCGTCTTCCGTCAGGATGTCGATGTCCCAGCCGGTGAGCTGGGAAGCAAGACGTACGTTCTGACCACGACGACCGATTGCGAGTGATAGTTGGTCATTCGGAACGACAACTTCAATACGTTCGGCATCTTCATCGAGCACAACCTTGGCAACTTCAGCTGGCTGAAGTGCATTGACGATGAAGGAAGCTGCGTCTGGAGACCACGGAATGATGTCGATCTTTTCACCCTGCAGCTCGCCGACAACGGCCTGAACGCGGGAGCCGCGCATACCGACGCAGGCACCGACGGGATCGATGGACGCGTCACGCGACACGACCGCGATCTTGGCACGGGAACCCGGATCGCGGGCCACCGACTTGATTTCGATGATGCCGTCGTAGATTTCCGGAACTTCCATGGTGAAGAGCTTCGCCATGAAGGACGGATGGGTGCGCGACAGGAAAATCTGCGGACCGCGCTGTTCGCGGCGCACGTCGTAGACATAGGCACGAATGCGGTCGCCGTAACGGAACGCTTCGCGCGGGATCAGTTCATCGCGGCGCACGATGGCTTCGCCACGACCGAGATCGACGATCACATTGCCGTATTCGACGCGCTTGACTGTGCCATTGACGATTTCGCCAACGCGATCCTTGTATTCGTCATACTGACGGTCACGCTCGGCTTCGCGCACTTTTTGCACAATAACCTGTTTTGCCGACTGGGCAGCGATACGGCCGAAATCCATCGGTGGCAGCTGATCGGCGATGAAGTCGCCAACCTGTGCGTCAGGATTGCGATCACGGGCGGTGAAGAGCGAAATCTGCGTCGCGTAATCCTCGACATGCTCGACGACTTCCAGCAGGCGCTGCAGCTTGATCTCGCCGGATTTCGCATTGATGTCCGCGCGGATGTTGCTTTCCTGACCGTAGCGCGAGCGCGCGGCCTTCTGGATCGCATCGGCCATGGCCGCAAGAACGATCTCGCGGTCGATCGACTTCTCGCGTGCGACCGCATCGGCGATCTGCAGAAGCTCCAGCCTGTTAGCACTGACTGCCATTGGACTCTCCTTGGTGTCGCATCCAGCTCCTCAAGATGCCGGACGTCTGAAACTTATTCTTTATCTTCGGCTTCGCCCGATGCAGCTTCATCGGACTGCCCGTCCGCTTCTTCGCCACCGAGGTCATCACCCGGAATACGCCCTTCGCGCAGGGCCTTGTCCTTGCGCAGCGCATCGCGGATCAGGTCATCGGTCAGCACGAGACGCGCATCCGAGATCAGGTCGAATGGAATGCGCACGACAGGTTCGCTGCCGTAGGAAATCTGGTCGCTTTCGATCACGACGGATTCCGCATCGCCCATAACGATACGTCCGCGGAATTTCTTGCGGCCTTCATGCACGATGGAGGTTTCCACCTTTGCGATATGACCGGCCCAATCGGCAAAATCCGACTTACGGACCAGCGGACGATCGATACCCGGAGACGAAATCTCCAGATGATATTTTCCGTTGATCGGGTCTTCCACATCGAGCACCGGTGCGACTGTGCGGCTGACCAGTTCGCAATCATCGACGGTCATCGTACCGTCGGGTCGTTCGGCCATGATCTGCAAGGTCTGGCCGTTCAACCCCGAGAGGCGCACGCGTACCAGTCGAAAGCCCAGCGTATTGATGACCGGCTCGATGATGGAAGCCACTTTCGCATCGATACCCGTCTCGCGAATGATGCGCTCATCCGCGCCTGTTGCGAGCACTTCTGCTTCGTTTGCCTGAACCTGTTCCGTCAACCTAAAAACCTTTCAAAAGGCTGGAAAGCCTCTTCAAGTTAGCCGTAAGTAACAAAAAAGAGCGGGACCGGGGGGACCCACTCTTGTTCAAACGACCAAGAATTTGAGTTTTATATACCAGCGGAAACGGATTTTTTCAAGTCCGCTTCTGACGTTCGATTCATTCCCTTCGCTGTTAGTAACTTCAACGGCGAATGAACGTCAGATAGGCGGCACGTCGTCCTTCGCGAAAAGCCTTTGCCTCATAGCGCGTGCCAGGCCAGCTTTCATAAGCGTCATTCCAGTCAGACGGGCCTGCCGCCTGCCAGTCAAATGCCGGATGGCGGCGACAATGCTGGAGCGTCCAATTGACATAATGTTCGATGTCCGATGCAAACCGGAATTTCGCACCGGGCTTCAGGACTCGGGCAAAGCGGTCGAGATTGGCATCGCTAACGAAACGGCGTTTCCAGTGGCGACGCTTGTGCCATGGATCGGGATAGAAGAGATCGATACCCGCCAAGGAGGTATCCGGCAGCCAGTCCAAAACCGCCGTTGCATCTTCGTCGTAGAGACGCAGATTTTGTCGCGGTTCGCTATCCAATGCAGCCAGCATCTTGGCCATGCCGTTGACGAAAGGCTCGACGCCAATGAAACCTGCCTGCGGATAACGGCCTGTCTCATGGTGCAGATGCTCTCCGCCGCCAAAACCGATTTCCAGACGCACAGCATCGACCTTTGCTTCAAAAAGCGTGCGCAGATCCTGCGGCGCGGGCTTTTCGACATCAATCTTCAGGCGCGGCAGAAGATCCTCGAACAGGTTCTTCTGATGGTTGCGCAAAGGCTTGCCATGGCGACGGCCGAAAAAATTTCCGGCACCGCGCAGAGGATGAGATTCTTCGGTCATATTTGATCCATCGGGATGCGCTCTAATAGCGGAAGAGCGCGATCAAAGACCGCGCCCTCCGAAATTTGCCCGACACATAACGCCATGCAGCCCGCGATGCAACTTTCCGACTGGGAAGTTAGGCTACCGCTGCCTTCAGCGCCTTGGTAAGATCGGTCTTCTCCCAGGAGAAGGAACCGTCACGGCCCGGCTTACGACCGAAATGACCATAGGACGATGTCTTGGCATAGATCGGCTTGTTGAGGTCGAGGTGCTTGCGGATACCCGTCGGCGACAGATCCATGACCTCGCGAAGCGCTGTCTCGACCGCCGATTCGACAACCTTGCCAGTACCATGCAGATCGACATAAACCGAAAGCGGCTGTGCCACACCGATGGCATAGGAAAGCTGAATCGTGCAGCGGTCGGCAAGACCGGCAGCAACAACGTTCTTGGCAAGATAGCGCGCGGCATAAGCGGCGGAACGATCCACCTTGGTCGTATCCTTGCCCGAGAAGGCGCCACCACCGTGCGGAGCGGCGCCACCATAGGTGTCCACGATGATCTTGCGGCCAGTCAGACCGGCATCGCCGTCGGGTCCGCCAATGACGAACTTGCCGGTCGGATTGATGTACCAGTTGCAGTTGGCAGCAATCGGAAGCTCGCCCAGAGCCTCACGAATATAGGGCTCGACAACCGAACGGACCTTTTTGGAATCCCAGCTCGCATCCAGATGCTGCGTGGAAAGAACGATCTGCGTGACCTCAGCGGCCTTGCCGTTCTCATAACGCACGGTAACCTGGCTCTTGGCGTCAGGTCCAAGCATACCCGCATCGCCTTCGCCCTTGTGGCGGGCTTCGGAGAGCTTTTCGAGAATCTTGTGCGAATAATAGATCGGCGCCGGCATGAGATCCGGGGTTTCGCGGCAGGCATAACCGAACATGATGCCCTGATCGCCTGCACCTTCCTCGCCCTGACGGTCGGCGGCGTTGTCTACGCCCTGCGCGATATCGGCAGACTGCGGATGCAGAAGAACGTCGATCTTTACGGTTTTCCAGTTGAAGCCATTCTGTTCGTAACCGATTTCCCGGATCGCCTTACGGGCCGCAGAGCGGAAGCGCGAAGGATTGATCAATGGATGCCCGGCAGTATCATGGGCGACAGTGCCGTCCTTATTCTTCTTCAGAAAAGTATCCGGCACACGCACTTCGCCGGCAATGACCACGCGATTGGTGGTAGCAAGCGTTTCGCAGGCAACACGGACAGACCATGGATCGACACCAGTACGGCGCGCTTCCTTGTAGATCATGTCCACGATTTCATCGGAGATGCGGTCGCAAACCTTGTCCGGATGTCCTTCGGACACAGATTCGCTGGTGAAGAGATAAGAACTGCGCGACACGGGTAACCCCTCTTGAAAATCCAACGGAGAATACCTCCGCCATGGAAACACAGTAGCGCCCGGAACAGGTTTTCAGCGTTCCGGGCACAGTAATGTGTTAGCGAAGTTAGGATTGAACCGTCAATGCAAATTCTTGTTGTCACAGCGTCTTGGCGGGAAATTTCGTTCCAAAAGACATTTTCTGCCCGCTCGAGCGCTGTAATTTGCAAAAGTCCGGCGGGACATCGTTATGTCCCGCACGTGCAGCTTTTTCCGGAATATGAAATCAGTCTGCGTCCGCAGCGAGCGACTTCACGAGATCGATGATCTTGCGGCGCACTTTCGGATCTGAAATTTTCGTGAAGGCGCGGGTCAGCTGAACACCTTCATTGGAATTCAGGAAATCGACCACATAGGTCGCTTCATTGTCTTCTGCAAAACCGGCCTGGTTCGAGGAACCCGGTGCATCTTCAAAAAAGAAGGAAACCGGGACATTCAGAATTGCCGAGATCGCCTGAAGGCGGCTTGCACCGACACGGTTGGTGCCTTTCTCGTATTTCTGGATCTGCTGAAACGTAATTCCGAGGCTTTCGCCAAGTTTTTCCTGACTGAGACCCAGCATGTTACGGCGAAGACGGATGCGGCTGCCGACATGCACGTCAATGGGGTTGGGCTTCTTTTTATTCTCAATCATACAAGTGTCACTCCTCGCAGCTGCGAGCTTTCATTCATGCTCTGTTCATCTGAACAGCGATAACAATAGGTTTTGGGAGGTAGTCTGACGATTTTCCGCAAAAACCGTCGCCGCCGAGCCATAACATCGTAACAATATTAGTCTGTCAATGAAAACGCCTGCCGATTGGCAGTCGGAAAGCCACGCTCAACACGAGTAAGGTTAACAGCGCTACCAGAGATTGTCGCGAACCCGGTGGCATGCCCCAAAATGGTGCACGAGATGACGGTAGGTAAGCATCAATGACGCCAACCGCGTCATGTGCGAGGCCATCAGTGATTCGACCATAAGCATCAACGACAGCTGAAAGACCATTATTAGCTGCACGAATGAGGGGGAGCCCCTGTTCCACAGCGCGAACCTGAGCCTGCCGGAAATGCTGGTACGGGCCGGGTGTATCACCATACCATGCATCATTTGTCACATTGATGATGGCGCTGGCTCTTTGTCCCGAATATCCAAGCTCATCCGGAAAAATGGCTTCGTAGCAGATCAGCGGCAGGAAGGTCTGGCCATTTTTTACGTTCAGCGCGCGACGCGATGCGCCTGCCGTAAACCCACCCGGCATTTCCACCACTTCCTGAAGTCCGAGCCTGCGCAGGAAACTCTCATAGGGGAGATATTCGCCGAAAGGAACGAGATGAACCTTGTCGGCGGCATCAACGATGACGCCGCGATTATTAATTGTATAAATTGAATTATAGTAGTGCGGCTCACCGCTACCAGCTGCCTTCTCTTCGCGAACGGCACCGGTCAGCAGCATCTGCCCGTCCTGTAAAACCTCGCCGATACGTGACAGAGCCTCGGGCGTTGATGTGAGAATATAAGGAACTGCTGTTTCCGGCCAAATGATCACATCGGGCTTCGGCTCGCCTTTGGCAGGCGCTTCGCCGGTCAGCGACACCAGCTTGTCGAAGATCGACCGACGTTCGGTATTATCCCATTTCATGGTCTGGGCGATGGACGGCTGTACGATGCGAACTGCAAGCGTGCCTTTTTCCTCACCGATTGCCGGCGCCTTTGAAAGCGTCCAGGCACCGAAACCAACGTGACCGGCGATGAGCATCAAGGCTAATACGATACCTGTCCTTGCAAACCGCCCGCCAATCAGCAGAGCCGGTGCGGCAAAGACAAATACGGCCAATGCACTCATTCCGATCAGACCGAGTACGGCAACCGATTGCATCAGGAGCGGAATCGGCATGACGGCATAGCCGATGGCATTCCACGGGAAACCAGTGAACAGGAAAAGTCGCAGCCATTCTGCCAGTGCAAAACCGAACGCCAGCGCGAAGATGCGCCCCAAACCATCCGACCAGAAAATCCGCGCAACCGTGGTTGCAAACGCATAGAACAACGCCAAAAACGCAGGCAGGCCCAGAACCGCCAGCGGCAGGGCCCATGCAAACTGCTCCGCATCGACCAGCAGCGCCGTACCGATCCACCATAATCCGGAGACGAAATAGCCGAAACCGAACCACCAACCGACCATGGCGGCTGGCAGGAGACGGCGCACCGGTCCGGCATTCGCTTTCGCAATAGCTCCGTCGATCAGCCAGACTAAAATGGGGAAGGAAACGAAACCCGCCACAAAACCATCGAAGGGCGGCTGGGTCAGCGTGGCGAAGGCACCACTCAGAAAAGCAGTCAGCGCACGACGCCAGCCGCTCGAAAGAATGATCCTGCCCGCCAGTCTTTCGATCATCAGGCCTCTTTGGGGGTGTCGTTTGTGGCTTCGAGCTCTTCGGGTTGTTCTCCCGGCTTGGCGGATACTACAGCGCGCTGCTGGCGGCGACGATCAGCAGCAGAAAGCGGCACGATGCGCACTTTCTTCACCCGACGCGGATCGACTTCCAGTACATGGAACTCGTAGCCCGGAATTGCCTGCACGACTTCGCCGCGAACTGGAATGCGCCCGAGAACAGAGAAGATGAGACCGCCGACCGTGTCGACATCCTCGCCATGTTCTCCCACTTCGAAAGACGGGCCGATTTTTGCAGCCAGCTCTTCCAGATCGGCGCGCGCATCGACAACGAACACACCGTCGGCCTCTTCAGCGATCATGATTTCTTCGTCGTCATGCTCATCTTCGATGTCGCCAACGACCATTTCGACGATGTCTTCCAACGAAACCAGACCGTCGGTGCCGCCATATTCATCGATGACCAGTGCCATCTGGATATGGGTCGCCTGCATGCGCGCCATCAAGCCGCTCGCCATCATGGACGGCGGCACGAACAGGACCTTGCGCATCAGATTGAGTTCACCGATCGTCTTGGTGAGATCGATACGACCCATGTCGAATTTGGCAGCCTTATCCTCGGCCGTTGCCTTGCTGCGCGTGCTGCTGCGACGCGTAGTTTTTTGGCGGGCCTGCTTGGTGATGAAGTTGAGAACATCACGGATATGGATCATGCCGCGCGGATCGTCCAGGGTCTCGGCATAGACCGGCATGCGCGAATGACCGGATTTTTCGAAAAGCTCCAGCACTTCCCAGAGAGGCGTGGAAATTTCCACTGCCTCGACATCAGCACGCGGGATCATCACGTCTTCGACGCGGATTTCGCGCAGGCGAAGGATGTTGTGAAGCATCGCCTTTTCTTCAGGTGAGAATGCTGAATCCTGTTCGCTTGCCGTGCTGGAAAGCGCATCGGCCAGATCTTCGCGCAGGGAAGATGACTGGCGCGAGCGCATGAACGGGAAAATATTAGACAATAGGGAACGCTTCTCGGCCACTACGGGCCGCTGCGTACTTTGCCCTTCGGCGTCTTGAGTCTCGCTGCGATTCTCGCCAGCGGACGGGGGGTGCGATGTTTGATCAGCCATGGTCAATCGTTGTTAGGGTCTTATTCGGATACAGCATAAGGGTCAGGGATGGCAAGGGCATGAAGGATCTCACGCTCGCGCCCCTCCATCACATTCGCTTCCGCATCGGTTTCGTGATCGTAACCCAAAAGGTGCAAAAAGCCATGCACGACGAGATGCACGACATGGTTTTCGAGCGGCTTACCTTCTTCGTTGGCTTCACGCTCGACTGTTTCCCGCGCGATGATGATATCGCCCAGCATCGGACCCGGCTGCGCCCCGGCCTTGATTGGAAATGCTGGGAACGACAGCACATTGGTCGGCTTGTCCTTGCCGCGCCATTCCGCATTCAGTGTCTGGATCGAGGCATCGTCGGTGAAGACCACACTCAGTTCGCTTTCAGCGTCCTTAAGGTTCAAATTGGCCCAGGCGGCCTCGACCGACTTCCTGACGAGCCCTTCAAGGGCGGTCTCATCCGGCCAGTTGCCAGCTTCAACCATGATATCGATATGGATCGCGTTATTTGACACGTTCTGCGGCGGCTCTCCATGCTGGCTAGCCGCATCATCCTTTCAGTTACAAGAAAGCTGCCTGCCAAAAAGGCAGACAGCATCTTTTAAATCGTGATTCCTACAGGCAATTGCAAGGCCATTTGCGCGTATCATTCCGAACGCGCGTGCTGTTTGCCGTCGCGGTCGTAAGCGCCGACGATTGCCGCTACCAGCGGATGACGAACAACGTCTTTCTCTGTAAAACGCACCTTGATGACTCCCTCGACATCGTCCAGCACACGAAGCGCTTCCACGAGGCCGGATTTCTGGCCCGGTGGAAGATCGATCTGACTCGGGTCGCCGGTAACGATCATGCGCGATCCCTCACCGAGACGAGTCAAGAACATTTTCATTTGCATGGAAGTCGTGTTCTGCGCCTCATCGAGAATGACCGCAGAATGCGCCAGCGTGCGTCCGCGCATGAAGGCGAGCGGCGCGATCTCGATCACGCCTGCCGTAATGGCACGTTCGACCTTTTCCGCCGGCATCATATCGTAAAGCGCATCGTAAAGCGGGCGCAGATAAGGGTCGACTTTTTCCTTCATATCGCCCGGCAGGAAGCCGAGACGTTCGCCCGCCTCCACAGCCGGACGAGACAGGATAATGCGCTCCACCAGACCGCGTTCCAGCAGCATCGCCGCATGAGCGACGGCAAGATAGGTCTTGCCAGTCCCAGCGGGACCGACGCCGAACACCAGCTCCGACCGGTCCAGTGCACGCATATAGGCGTCCTGCGTCGGCGTGCGGGCAAAAATGGTCTTCTTGCGCGTGGAAATCTGGGCCGCAGAGAGTTTGCCCTTGTTTTCCATCGTCGGCAGGGTGAGCTGGTCATCGGCGGCGATTGCCATACGCAAGGCGCCGTCGACATCCGACGTTGTCAGTTCATGGCCCTTCTGCAGCGTTTCATAAAGATGATCGAGCGCACGCCGCGCCTGCTCGGTTGCGGTCGGCTCGCCCCGGATCGAGAGTTGATTTCCCTTGGAGCGGACATCCACGCCAAGCTTCTGCTCGATGCGGGCCAGGTTCTCATCGAACTGACCGTAAAGCGCAATGGCAAGACGGTTATTATCGAAGGTGAGCACGATGTGGGCCATATCCGAGGCCCCGGTCGTCGGGCTTTTTTGCGTTTGATTGGTTGGCTTGGCAGACTTCAGCTTTTCCGTAGCGCTCAACCGTATCTCCTTAAAGCACAATCCTGAAAAGTTGCTGACTTTTCAGACCAGATTATGCGTGAACGCAAACCGTTCACGCATTGTAATCACAGTCTCGACAGGATTACCGGCAAGCGACTCAGAACGCCGAAATTTTCTGCCTCGGCACCATCATGCCTTCAGGCCAGTTTTTGCGCAATAAGGCTATTGGTCCCTGTGGAGGTGATTTTCACATGAATGATGTCGCCAATCCGGTCCTGGTTGTCATCGATGATGACTGGCAGGAGCCATGGCGAGCGCCCGACCATCTGGCCTGCCTCGCGACCGGGCTTTTCGAGCAGCACATCCATCTCGCGACCGATCATGGAACCCTGAAACGCATATTGCTGTTCGGATAAAAGCGCCTGGAGGCGCTGGAGGCGCTCATCCTTCACCGCTTCTTCCACATGATCGGGCAGATCGGCGCCCGGCGTGCCAGGGCGCGGCGAATATTTGAACGAATAGGCCTGCGCGTAATTCACGTCACGCACCAGCTGCATCGTGTCTTCGAAGTCCTGATCGGTTTCACCGGGAAAGCCGACAATAAAATCACCCGAGAGGGCCAAATCCGGCCTGACTCCACGGATGCGCTCGATCAGGCGCACATATTCATCCGCCTTGTGGCGACGGTTCATCGCCTTGAGAATGCGATCCGAGCCCGATTGTACCGGCAGATGCAGATAAGGCATCAGCTGGCGCAGATCACGGTGAGCGGCAATCAGGCTGTCATCCATGTCGCGCGGATGGCTGGTCGTATAACGAAGACGGGTAATGCCCGGAATGCGCGCTAAGCGAAACAGAAGCTCGCCCAAGCCCCATTCGCGACCATCATCACCAGCGCCGTGCCAGGCATTGACGTTCTGGCCGAGCAAGGTCAGTTCGCGCACGCCGCCATCGGCAAGGCGCTCGGCCTCTGCCACAATCTGCTTCACGCTGCGCGAAACTTCCGAGCCGCGTGTATAGGGAACCACGCAGAAGGTACAGAATTTGTCGCAACCTTCCTGCACGGTGAGGAAAGCAGAAACACCGCGTTTGCGAGTCTCCTCCCGCCGTGGCGAAGGCAGATGTTCGAACTTGTCTTCGAGGGCATATTCAGTCTCCACGACCTTTTCGCCGCCGCGAACCCGCGCAAGCGCATTGGGCAGACGATGATAGGTCTGCGGGCCGATGACGAGATCGACATTCGGCGCACGGCGCAGAATTTCCTGTCCCTCTGCCTGCGCCACGCAGCCCGCGACGCCAATGGTCAGTTCCTTGCCATTCGCTTCGCGAGCGTCCTTCATCTTGCGCAGACGACCCAGCGCGGAATAAAGCTTTTCCGACGCTTTTTCGCGAATATGGCAGGTATTGAGCAGAACCAGATCGGCATCGTCCGGCGTATCGGTAGCAACATACCCTTCCGCTGCAAGGCTGTCGGCCATGCGCTGGCTATCGTAGACGTTCATCTGGCAGCCATAGGTTTTTACGAAAACCTTGCGCACATTGGGTCGCTCTGTCGTGGATTCGAGATCGGTGATATTGTCGCTCATGCGCGGCTATCTACAGCTTTTGTCACCAATTTGAAAGGTGACAATCTGCACACCTGGCCGAACACGTGATCGAACGGCTATCAGTCTTCGGGGATTTCACGCCCCAGCAATGCGCTTTGCAAAAGCGCACGCACCCGGTTCTCCATTGTACGCGCCAACGTCTTGCGGTCCGTCCTGGCCGTTACCACGACCGGCTCGCCAAAACGTACTTCGACGTCAATGGCGCCTTCACGCAAGATACCCTTCAGGTGCGGCATCAGCTCGACGTCGCCCGGCCAGGAGGCGATCGGGCGGAAATAACGGCCCATGGCCATGCCATGCACGCCCGTATAGGCGATAGCAACCGGCTGTACTATGACTTCTGGCACGTTGGCTTCCTTGATCGCAGCGTGCGCGGCACCGAAAAGTGCTGTCTTGAACGGCAGGACGCGATTGCCATCCGAGGTCGTGCCTTCCGCGAACAGCACCATGGCATCATCGGTGGCCAGACGTCTGGCTATTTCCGAAGCCTGTTCACCGGTCTTGCCCCGGCGTTCACGCTCAACGAAAACGGTGCGTTGCAGAACGGCAAACATGCCGAAGACCGGCCAGCTCCTGACTTCCGACTTGGCAATGAAGGATATTTGTCCGACCGTCGACAAAACGATGATATCGCTCCATGACGTGTGATTGGCGACCAGCAGAAGGGGCCGTCCCTCATGCATCTGGCCAACGGTCTTGATACGAAAGCCGAACAGCCGCGCGGCAATGCGATGGAACAAGATCGGCAGGCGACGCTTCCAGTCGTTCTTGAGCTTAAGCAGCAGATATTGAACTGGAACGAGCGACAGGCTTAACAGGGCCATAGCCGCAAGAACGAAGAAGATGCGGATTGCTCCGATCATCGCTGCCCCGCCGAAGTACGTCTCAGGTCGCGGCGCAATATCAGTGCAGCCGAACGTCCGTTCGCCGTTTCGTAATAGGCAGGTCGGTCGCCAACTTTCTGGAAACCGAGACGGCGATAAAGTGCCTGTGCGGCAACATTCGCCTCATCCACTTCCAGAAAAAGAGTTTCGGCTCGCTCCTGATAAAGGTGGCGCAGTACCGCATCCATCAGCGCGCGCCCGACGCCCTGGCGCTGCGCATCACGCGTGACGGCGATGGTCAGGATTTCCGCCTCACCGGCCACCAGACGCGCCAGCACGAAACCACAGGCATCGTTCGGCTGACCTTCCGCACGCGCAACAAAACCGAAAACCGTATCCTGCGCAATCAGCGACCGGAAATCGTCGGAACTCCAGCCGTGATAGAAAGCGACTGCATGAATGCGCTGGATCGCATGACTATCCCGGGCATTCAATGGTTCCACCGAAACCTGTCTGCGACCAAAACGACCGAATGGCAAGCCCATCATCGGCTATTCTCCGGTGGCCTTGCGCGGCAACGCAAACCCGATCTGCGGCTTCGCATCCGGCCCACGCATGTAAAGCGGCTTCGGCGCATCGCCAGGCTGGCGCGAGCTTGCCAGACGCGCATAGATACCGATTTTCGCGGTCGGCTCAACCGGGCCAAGTGTAAAACGACTGTCGATCACGTCATTGATCGCAGGGGCCGCGGAGCCTGCAAGAACCGTATTTTTCGCTTGGGACGCGGCAAGAGCCTCCGCTTCCTCTCGCGACAGAACCAGTGGTTTCGCGCTCGGCAAGCCTTTTGCATTGAATGATTGCGCATAAATCTCGCCGCGATGCGCATCGAGAACAACCAAAACTGGCTTTTCCGGCGACAGAGACTGTGCTTCTGCGGCCAGCGCTTCGAAGGCAGTAATACCGATGGCCGGAACGCCGAGAGCCAATGCAAAGCCACGTGCTGCCGAGACACCGATACGGACGCCGGTAAACGACCCAGGCCCGATATTGACCGCTACCCGATCCATCTCGCGGAGTGATAATTTTGCCTCTGTCACCGCGCGTTCGACATAGTCCATCAATACTTCCGCATGCCCCTTGCCGATGTTTTCACTCACATCGGCAAGCACGACATCGCCGTCAGAATCGTAGACGGCAACGGAACACCACGAAGCGGCAGTATCGAGCGCAAGTATCTTCATGCGCAACCGGGTAAATCAGATTTTACGTCGCGACAAGCCAAGTCTTGTCCAAAGGCTGGGTCGGACCCATTTTTTAGCCGTTCTCGCGGAACAAAAACCGGCGATATGCGTTTGAAAAACGGGTGCGGGAATATTTTTGTTGTCTTGACGGCGACATGGCCCATCCAGCAATCGAACCTCATAAGGATCTGGCAGGTTCGTTTGCGTTTGGAGCAGCCAGCCCGTGACTATGAGCGACGTCTCCCAGCCGCTTCACGCCGGATCGAACAAAAGGATATGAGGATAAAATGTCCAAGAAGTCGATGCATGCAACCCGCAACGATCTTCCTTCCAATACGAAGACGACAATGATCGCACTGCTGAATGAAAATCTCGCCGCGACAATCGATCTCGCCCTCATCACCAAACAGGCCCATTGGAACCTTAAGGGGCCGCAATTCATCGCCGTTCATGAAATGCTCGATGGTTTCCGCACCGATCTTGACGAACATGTCGACACGATTGCCGAGCGCGCCGTACAGATTGGCGGCACGGCTTACGGCACAACGCAGGTGGTTGCCAAGGAAAGCAAGCTCAAGCCTTATCCAACCGACATCTATGCCGTTCACGACCATCTGCTGGCATTGATCGAGCGCTATGGCGATGTCGCCAATCTTGTCCGTAAGTCGATCAAAGATGCAGACGATGCAGGTGACGACGATACGGCGGATATCTTTACCGCCGCGTCCCGCAGCCTCGACAAGGCATTGTGGTTCCTTGAGGCCCATGTTCAGGAAAAAAACTGACCTCATCGATGCAATGAAAAGGCCGGGAATTTCCCGGCCTTATACATTTGATGAATTTATTAGATTAATTCGACCATTCGCCGCTACGCATCACCGGCTCGCGGGTTCCGTCCGCGTTGATGCCGTCGACATCGATCTGGCCGGAGCCGATCATCCAGTCGATATGGATAAGACTCGAATTGCCACCCTGCGCCTTGATCTGTTCCGGCGTCAGTTTTGCGCCATCGATAAAGCATTTGGAATAGCACTGGCCAAGTGCAATGTGGCTTGCGGCATTCTCGTCAAACAAGGTGTTGTAGAACAAAAGCCCGCTCTGCGAGATCGGTGATGAATGCGGAACCAGTGCCACTTCGCCCAGTCGACGCGCGCCCTCGTCAGTATCCAGCACCTTGTTGAGAACTTCTTCGCCGCGGCTTGCCTTTGCCTCGACAATGCGTCCACCCTCAAAGCGAACCGCGATATTCTCGATCAATGTGCCCTGATGAGACAGAGGCTTGGTGCTCGTCACATAACCTTCTACGCGCAGAGCGTGGGGTGTAGTGAACACTTCTTCCGTCGGAATGTTCGGATTGCAGGTAATGCCGTTCTTGGCCGTTGACGCGCCGCCGTGCCATTCATGACCGTCCGCAAGTCCAACTGTCAGATCAGTGTTTGGTCCCTTGAAATGCAAGGCACTATAAGCCTTGCCGTTAAGGAAACGGGTGCGGGTGCGAAGTGCTGCATTGTGTGCCGCCCAAGCGCCGACCGGATCATCGACATCAACGCGCGAAGCCGCGAAAATCGCATCGGCCAGCTTGCGGGTCGCCATATCCTCCGCTTCGTTCGGAAACATGAGCTTCGCCCATGCCGGATTGGGATAGGAGACGATGTTCCAGTTGATGTCGAAACCCGCGATCTTTTCGAGTGCCGGCTGATAGGCCTTCGAATTGGCGCGGTTGGCGCGTGAAACCTTGACCGGGTTCTGGCTGGAGAGAAGCATCGGATTGTCGGCGGCGATGGCCAGACGTGCAGCGCCATCCGAATAGGCTTTCGCCATCCCCTCATAAAGCCAGTTTGCCGCGCGGTCGAAACTCACATCGGATGCGTTCTCATAACGGGCAAGTGTCATTTCGTCATCTGCGAAAAATGGCGTTACCAATCCGGCTCCAGCCTTGTAGGCATGCTTGGCGATGAGACGAACCAGCGGCAGTGCGATGACCGGTGCGGTAATGACCAGATCCTGCCCCTCGCGCAATTGCAGACCAACGCGAACGGCGACTTCCGCAAGACGTTCGAGTTTCACCGGATCGATAACTGGGTTCAGCTGTTCATGAGCCATAGGTGGAAGACCTCTTTGCATATGGAATCACCGGCAGTTTATCAGACGGCATAATTTCACCACCTTTTTTCCTGTCTTTGCGTTATAGTAAATCCGCGGTCAGTTGCAGAAGAAAGCAGATAGTAATGGATAAGAAAGTACTTATCTTACTGGGCATTACCGGCCTTCTGGCAGGCTGCGTGACCATGACGCCCGAACAACGCCGAGCTGCCGACGAACAGACCTGCCGCAGCTATGGATTCAAGGCCAGGACCGACGCCTTTGCCAATTGCCTCATGCGGCTGGACCTTGATCGCAGAGCTGACCGGCGCGCCTGGCAGAGCCAGGCCGATTTCTACGACACACCGATGGTGATCTATCGACCAATCTACCGGCCCTGAAACCCAGCCGGAAAACCGGTGAGCAGCCATGAAATCAAAAACGCCGATCTGAATGAAGCAGACCGGCGTTTTGAATATCCAATTTATAGACAGGTTTCTTATAGCGGCGCTTCCGGTCGGTCCTGGGACAGAAGGAGCGCGCCGATGGCGTCAACCTGCTTTTGGCTTGCTGCGGCATAGCCGAGCGACGTCGCCTGCGGCGCAGTTGTATCGAACTGCGCCTGGTAAGAGGCCATTTGCACAGGCTGCTCCTGCTGAGTCGCGGCAATGCCGCGATGACGCGCCAGACGGTCGCCACGAGCCTGCGGACCAGTACCGACATTCTGTTCTACGTTTTGAGCCTTGACGGCTTCCGCGAGTGCCACCTGAACGGTTGGCTCCGTTCCCGGAACCGGGCCTATCTGCGGCAGTGTCACATCATAGGATGCGTCCTGCGGAACGGAAGGCGATTGCGGCGAATAGGCGAGAGCAAGATTGTATGGTTCCTGCGGGACTGGATTCTGTAGCGAGCCGTCGCGATTGCGCTTTTCGTAGAAGGAGTTACCCCCGGCAACGAGCACATAATGCATGTTGTTATAGGGGAATTTCAGGCCCGCCGTGTGGAAGAACATGGCGTTCTTGAGCTTTGGATGACGCTTGCCCTTTAGAACCGCGTCAGCAGCAGCCTGAACATCGGGCAACGCTTTGGAATTCATCTTGCGGGTGAGGACACCGGGCGCGAACTGGTTCTTCTGACCGACAACACCGCAAATAGTATCCGGATAACGACCGGAAGCGAGTCGATTCATCACAACTGTGCCAACAGCCAGAAGACCATCGGAGCTTGAACGGTTGGATTCGAAGAACATCGCACGTTCAAGACAATTCTTGTCCCGTGCGGTGTAAGTATAGGTTTTTACGCCATTGACGGACTTGACGTGGCTTGTCGCCGTCTTTTCCGTATTGGCTTTTCCCGAGGTTCCGGTCGTCGTACAACCGGTCACCACGAAAGGCGCAACCATCAGCCCGATAAGAGCGGGCAATTTCCACTTCGCGGCGCGCGTCAATGGCTCAGTCTCATGTTAGGACCCTTAACTGATCCAGTCATCCATTCAGGCGAACACATCTGGAACGATGTGCGCGAACGTCTAACTGCGGTGCAAGTCAAAGAGGACGAAGATCAAAAATCATACGCCCTACTGTCGCTCAATCGAATTCAAGGTTTTGGAATTTTTAGGCCAAAAAAAGGCGGAAGGTCAAATTCCTACGATGCTGGAGACAGCTAAATTGCCCGAAAGCAATTCCGAATCGAGAGTGCGAATTTCCCTACAAGCCCTTTAAATATATTAACAATTTCTTAACAAGAGCTGGAAATTCAGATAAGATGTTGATTTAATGAGATTCAAAGTCACGCAATACACGCCATATCCCTGCCTTAATTCAATTTTTCTTGTACGTTTTTTGCATACACATTCACGGTGTTTCAAATTTTCTGCAGAATTTCTGTTTCAAAGCAGGTTCCGTTGTTCTTCGTCAACTTTGACAACATGCCTGTAACATCGCGTGAGATTGGGCTTTCGACATCTATTTTGACCATTCCGATGCGAATCGGGAGACCCGATCCGCACTTCACGAGAGCTTGACCTTAAGCAAAAACGACCCGCCACGGAAACCGTAGCGGGTCGGACAAATTTAGTTTTAGAAGTCGCAGATAACAGCTCTGCTCAGCCGAAAGAATAGCCAGCGCCACGGACAGTGCGGATCGGATCGAGCGCCCGACCGACATTGATCGCCTTGCGCAACCGTCCGACATGGACGTCCACCGTACGATCATCCACATAGATGTCCGGCCCCCAAACTCCATCCAGAAGCTGACTGCGCGAAAAAACGCGACCGGGCGACATCATGAAATATTCGAGCAGGCGGAATTCCGTCGGTCCAAGGCGAACTTCCTTTTCCTTGCGGTAGACACGATGCTGCTGGCGGTCCAGAACAAGATCTCCCACTTTCAGCACGTGCGAAAGAATGCTCGGATTGGACCGGCGCAGCATGGCTTTAACGCGCGCCAGCAGTTCCGGCGTCGAAAATGGCTTCACGACATAATCGTCCGCACCGACACTGAGGCCGCGGACACGTTCGCTTTCCTCCCCGCGAGCCGTCAGCATGATGATGGGCAGCCGCTCCGTTTCTGGCCATTGGCGCAGACGACGGCAAAGCTCGATGCCCGATACGCCCGGCAGCATCCAATCCAGAATAAGCAGGTCCGGCACGTTCTCGCGCAAGGCGATTTCGGCCTCGTCGCCGCGCAGCATCGTATCGACCTGATAGCCCTCTGCCTCAAGATTGTAGCGAAGCAGCACGCTCAGCGCCTCTTCGTCTTCTACCACAGCGATTTTGGGTGCCTGTGACATCCAGTATTTTCCTATCCAAATTCGGCGGGCGGTGGATAAAATCCCCCCAATCGACCGCGTGCCGCCGCGCTATTCATACATTCTCATCCACCGAACCGAAGTCCGGTCGACAACAGTTCAGGGTTTACGCGCCTCATCCACGACAATACCGTGGCTCAGGTCTTCCTTGGGTCGTTCGGCCGGCATTTGCAGGCCTGTCACGATGTAATATACGGTCTCCGCGATGTTGGTCGCGTGATCGCCGATGCGCTCGATGTTCTTTGCGCAGAATAGAAGATGCGTGCAGGCAGAAATGTTGCGCGGATCTTCCATCATGTAAGTAAGCAGTTCACGGAACAGCGACGTGTACATCGCGTCGATCTCGTCATCGCGGTCGCGGACGACATTAATCTGCTGCACCGAGCGCGACGCATAGGCGTCGAGGACGTCCTTGAGCTGGGTCAGTGCCAGCTCGGCCAGCGTTTCGAGCCCGCGATAAAGCTTTACCGGCTGACGCGATTCCGAAACGGCGGCAACGCGCTTGGCAATGTTCTTGCCCAGATCGCCCACGCGCTCCAGATCGGCTGAGATACGGATCGAGCCGATAATTTCGCGCAAGTCCACCGCCATGGGCTGACGCTTGGCAATGATCATCACGGCTTTGTCGTCGATCTCGCGCTCACTGGCGTCGAGGATGAGATCGTCGGAGATGACACGCTGTGCAAGCGCATTGTCCGCATTGACGATAGCTGCGACCGACTGCTCGACCATACGTTCCGCATGTCCGCCCATTTCGGCGATCTTATGGGTGAGAAACTTCAATTCCTCATCGTAGGAGCGAACGGTATGCTGAGACGGCATAGTAGACCTCGTAATATAAATTGCGGGGAAGCCGCACTGTCTATCTGTTGAGCGCAGTTCCGGATCAGCCGAAGCGTCCGGTGATGTAATCCTGCGTGCGCTTTTCGGTCGGCGCGGTGAACATGGTTTCCGTGTCACCCACTTCGACCAGATTGCCGAGGTGGAACATGGCAGTGCGCTGCGAAACGCGCGCGGCCTGCTGCATGGAGTGGGTGACTATCACGATCGTATAGTTCTGGCGCAGTTCGTCGATCAGCTCTTCCACCTTTGCGGTTGCAATCGGGTCGAGCGCCGAGCACGGTTCATCCATGAGGATCACTTCCGGGCTGACCGCAATCGCACGTGCAATGCAAAGGCGCTGCTGCTGACCACCGGAAAGACCGGTGCCCGCATCGTGCAGACGGTCCTTCACCTCTTCGAACAGGCTGGCCTTCTGGAGGCTCGTCACAACGATTTCTTCCAGATCTGCCTTGGTACGGGCGAGACCATGAATGCGCGGGCCATAGGCGACATTTTCATAGATCGACTTCGGAAACGGATTCGGCTTCTGGAAAACCATGCCAACGCGGGCGCGCAGTTCGACGACATCGATCTTCGGATCGTAGATATCCTCATTGTCGAGCGTGATCTTGCCGCCGACCTTGCAGCCTTCGATCGTATCGTTCATGCGGTTGAGCGAACGCAGGAAAGTGGACTTGCCGCAACCGGAAGGGCCGATCAGCGCCGTGACCATCTTTTCCTGGATATCCAGATCGACGTCGAACAGCGCCTGCTTCTCGCCATAAAATACGCAAACCTTATCGCCGCGCATCTTTATGGAATTGGCGTTGGCGTTCATTTTTTCTCCTACGGCTTTCTCGAGAGATCGTTCAGTCATCAGATTCATAGCTTTCGACTCCCGTTTTACCAGCGGCGCTCGAAGCGGCGGCGCAGAATGATTGCTGCAATATTCATCACGGCAAGGAACAGAAGCAGGACAATGATAGCGCCTGACGTGCGTTCCACAAAGGCGCGTTCTGCTTCATTGGCCCACATATAGATCTGGACAGGCAATGCGGTCGCAGGGTCCATCGGGGTGGACGGAACGTCCGCCACGAAGGCCACCATACCGATCAGGAGAAGCGGCGCAGTTTCCCCAAGCGCGTGGGCGAGACCGATGATCGTGCCCGTCAGAATGCCGGGTGCGGCAAGCGGCAGAACATGGTGGAACACCATCTGCGTTTTCGATGCACCGAGACCGAGAGCTGCCGCGCGGATGGAAGGCGGCACGGCGCGAAGGGCGGCGCGCGTCGCGATGATGATCGTGGGAAGCGTCATCAGTGTCAGCACCAGGCCACCGACCAGCGACGCAGAGCGCGGCAGGCCGAAGAAGTTGATGAAAACCGCAAGTCCGAGCAGACCGAACACGATGGATGGCACGGCCGCCAGATTATTGATGTTCACCTCAATCATGTCGGTAAACCGGTTCTTCTTGGCGAACTCTTCCAGATAGATCGAAGCGGCAACACCGATCGGCAGCGACAGTCCGAGAACGATCAGCATCATGTAGAGCGAACCGACCAGCGCAACGCCGAGACCAGAGGTTTCCGGGCGGCTGGAGGCGCCGGAGGTGAAGAGGCCGGTATTGAAGGCCTCCTTCATCACGCCCTCTTCCGACAGCGTCTTCATCCAGCCCACCTGACGGTCCGAAACCTTGCGGTTTGTCTCTGGTACGGAAAGGTCGATCTGCCCCTTGAAAGCGGAATCGATGTCGGCCCCCGCCAGAACCGGAACGGTCTGCGTCGTGCCGATGAGCGATGGATTGTCCATCACAAGCTTACGCAACTGAATACGCACGCCGTCCGAATAGAAGCGGCCAAGATCGCGCATCGCCGGACGGTCTGTCGCGGCAACACCCAGCTTTTCGGCCAGCGCATTGCGCACCAGCAGCGGATAGTTGGCGGTGATCAGCACATTGGGGTCAATCGCGCGCTTGTTTCCCGGATCGATCACGCTCTCTTCAAGCTTGACCGGCAGATAAAGCGTCGTCTGCCAAAAGGCTGTATAGCCCTTGGAAAAGACCGAGAACAGGAGTGCACACAGGAAGAACACGCCGATGGCAATCGCAGCAATACCGTAATAGCGGAAGCGGCGTTCGGCAGCGTAGCGGCGTTTCAGTCCGATATCGCGACGTGTCGGCTGTGCCGTGGCGCCACTGGCGTTGAAGGTCGTATCGGTCATTATTCGTACTGCTCCCGGTACTTGCGCACGATATGCAGCGCAAAGATGTTCATGATCAGCGTCAGGACGAAAAGCGTGATGCCGAGTGCAAAGGCCACCAGCGTTTGCGGCGAGTTGAACTCAAGGTCGCCGGTGAGCTGGTTGACGATCTTCACCGTGATAGTGGTCATCGCCTCGAATGGATTGATATTGATGCGTGCCGCAACACCTGCGGCCAGAACCACGATCATGGTTTCGCCGATAGCACGGGATGCGGTCATCAAAAGCGCGCCGACGATGCCCGGCAGAGCAGCCGGAAGGACCACGCGCTTGATGGTTTCGGAGCGGGTTGCGCCAAGGCCGAGCGAACCGTCGCGCAAGGTCCGTGGTACGGCAGTGATGATGTCGTCCGAAAGCGAGGATACGAAGGGGATAAGCATCACGCCCATGACAAGACCGGCAGTCAGAACGCTCTGCGCCATGATGAAACCCTGACCGCCTGCAATGGCAATCGAAAGATCGCGCAGGAAAGGTCCGACAGTCACAAGGGCGAAGAAACCGTAGACGATGCTGGGAATACCGGCCAGAAGCTCAAGGACCGGCTTTACGACTGTGCGCACTCGGGGCGAAGCATATTCAGCCATATAGATGGCCGAGAACAGCCCCACCGGAACGGCGAACAGCATGGCCACGAGCGCAATATAGAGCGTACCGGCCAGAAGCGGGATGAGACCGAACTGGCCTGTCTCGCCGCCCGAACCGGCAGCGGCAAAGCGCGGATCCCACACGGTGCCGAAGAAGAAGTCCCACGGCGAAACAGATTGAAAGAAGCTGATGGTCTGGAACAGCATCGAGCAAATGATGCCGACAGTCGTCAGAATGGCGATGCCGGATGCGGCGATCAGCCCCCAGAGAACGATACGCTCGACATTGTTGCGCGCGCGCATACGGCGGCTGATCGTGGAAAGGCCGAAGATCAGCCCTGCGATTGCGATCACCAGGGAAACGGCGGAACCGATGGTGTGTGTCAGCGCTGTTGCCTTTTTCAGGTAGAGCGCGATCGGTACCATATAGTCCTGGCCTTCGGTGGCGAGCGCTACGCCCTTCGATGCCAGAACGGCGCGAGCATCCTGATAGTTCGCCGGGAAGCTCTCCAGTTCCGCAGGCGTCAGCCGGTCAAGCCCATTGGCCAGACCACGCACCATGCCAAGCTGCAGGCTGCGATTGGTGAAAGAACCGTCTTCAATGGCGTCCGGCAAGCGGGCGGTCGCACTGTGATCGAGATAAACCGACGTTCCAACGGCCCAAACAGCGAGGAACAGAACTGCAGGCAACGCAGAAACGAGGAAAACCCACCAGCCATGATAATGCGGGCGGGAATGCATTTTCTCGGTCGGCGAGGCTTTTGCGGAAGCCGTCTGCGCCCTGTCCAGTGCAACGGCACGCTGACGGCCTATGAAGAATCCGATCAGTCCGATTGCAACGATACTGACGAGAACCAGAAAGAAGGACATTCGATTTCCCCGGTTGCCCTGATAAATGTGGACGGTTTTGAGGTGCAGCTTCCACCCATCCCGCTCCACGCGGATGCGCCTGTCTTAGGCTGTAGCAAGGAGAAGAACGCGGAGATTTGTCTTCCCCGCGTTCTACAGATAAAAACTTACTTCGCAGCCATCGTCTTGCCTTCGGAGAAGGCGGCGCGCTGTGCTTCACGTTCGGCATCTGGAGCCGGAACCAGACCATATTCGGCGAGCGGGCCGTCAGGACCGATCATCTGGTCGTTCAGGAAGAACTCAACATATTCCTTCAGACCCGGGATAACGCCGAGGTGGGCCTTCTTCACATAGAAGAACAGCGGACGGGACACCGGATATTCGCCCGAAGCGACGGTAGCAGCCGAAGGGGTGATGTCGTTGACGGTCGCAACCTTCAGCTTGTCAGCGTTGTTTTCGTAGAAATAAAGGCCGAAAACGCCAACGCCGGTCTTGTTGGAGTCGATGCGGGCCAGCGTTTCGGCATAGTCGCCGTCGATGTCAACTGCCTTGCCGTCCTTGCGCACTGCGATACAGGCCGAAGCGGCAGCCTTGTCGTCAAGACCTGTCTTCTTGATTTCATCCAAAGCGCCGGAGTGCTTGCAGCCATCGGCAAGAACCTTTTCTTCGAAAACTTCACGGGTACCGTGCTTTTCACCCGGAATGTAGGCCGCAATGTCCCAATCTGGAAGGTTCGGATTGACCTGATTCCACTTGGTGTTCGGATTGTCGACCAGCTTGCCGTCGACGACCAGCTTGGCTGCGAGAGCCTTGTAGACGTCTTCAGGCTTCAGCTTCCAATCCGGACCCTTGGCATCGGTTGCGAAAACGATGCCATCATAGCCGAAGCGTACTTCCTGAACGTCCTTGACGCCAGCGTCGATGCACGACTTCAGTTCCGAGTCCTTCATGGCGCGCGATGCATTGGCGATGTCGATGGTGTTTTCACCGACGCCCTTGCAGAATTCCTTGATGCCTGCGCCCGAGCCGCCCGATTCAACAACCGGCGTCTTGAAGTTCGGGAAGGTTTCACCGAAGGTCTCGGCGACGATCTTTGCGTAAGGTAGAACGGTCGAGGAACCGGCAACCTGAATCTGATCGCGCGCCTGAGCGGCGGAAACCGACATAACGGCGGCGATGGCAAGCGCTGCGGTCGAGGAAATCATCTTGTTCATGAGCTGCGGCTCCTGTTGTAAAAGACATATGACGATGTGGCGTCGTTAGCCCTCTACGCGCTCTATATTACATTCATATGACACTATTGTTACAGGTTTGTATCAGAGCCGCTTGCCAGTGATTTTGTAGGGTTTTGCCGATCCGTGAACCGGCAAAGATTTCGGGTTCTAAAAATGCGGCAAACGCGCACCAAGAGCTTCAATCCCGGAAACATCGACATTGGCGAAGGCAAAGCGCAGAAACGCGTCCTGTCCTTCACCGAAGAACCGGCCCGGCAAAGTGAGGATGCCAAGTGACTTCGCAAGGCGTTCGGCAACCGCGACCGATGAAACAGCCGGATAAGGATGGCGGACAAACGCGAAATAGGCCCCGACCGCTTCCACATGCCAGCCTTCGATATTGGCCATGACCGACCGCAATGCGGAGGCGCGCCTTGCAATCTCACCGCGATTGTCGTCACGCCAGCCGGTCAAAGGTTCGATGGCGCGCGCGACAGCAATCTGCGGCGCGCGGCTGGCGCATATCTGTAGATTGTCCATGACTTTTGCGACGTTCTCGACCATCGCCTGTCCCGCGACAATCGCACCAAGCCGGTGTCCCGGAATGCAGAACGACTTTGAGAAGCTGTAAAGTTGGATCAGATGCGACGGCCAGTCCGTCTCGTCAAAAAGCCGGTGCGGCGGTTCGTTGGCATCAGCCAGAAAATCGCGATAGGTCTCGTCCAGAATGAGCCATGTCCCATTGTCGCGGCACAAAGCATAGATCTCCGACAACAGTCCCGCCGGATAAATTGCCCCGGTTGGGTTGTTTGGAGAAACAAGCGCTAGTGCCACGATACCCGGACGAAGCGCAGCGCGGACATCTTTGATGCTAGGGATGAAACCATCCTGAGCATGACACGGCACCGAACCCGAAGCGATGCCGAGCATGTCCAGCGATGAACGATGGTTGAAATAGAACGGATCGGTCGTCAGCACCGTATCACCACTTTGTGCCACACACATGATGGCGGCGATAAAGGCCTGATTGCAACCGGATGTAATGTGAACGTTGGAGGCATTGATCTGCGCGCGATAGAGTTGGCCGACATGTGCTGCATAAGCCCCGCGCAAAACCTTTTCACCCTCAATCGGACCGTAACCGGCGGAAGCCACCGATCCCGCGGCCTCGCCCAGAAAGCGCAGCATATCGGGGTGCGGAGGATAACCGGGAACTGCCTGCGACAGGTCGATAAGCGCTCCATGCGACCCGTCATAGTCCCGCGCCCAGGCCTGGACAGCCGGGATGGGCGGTGCGGAAAGGAGATTGATCAGCGGATTGACGGCAGGCAAGGACATTGGCGGCTCCCCATTTTAGCTACCCACTCTTATCGTGATCGCTGGCGTGGTTGAAGCTGTTATTCGCTTGGACGCGAAAGCACGTAAGCTGCGGAACCGAGCATGAAGATCGTTACTGCTGTTGCCAGCAGCCAGCCGGGCTTCGCCCCCCACCAGAACAAGCCATAGCCGACCGTCATGCCGATACAGGCATAAAGCTTCGCGCGGGGCGGGATGGCTCCGCGCTCGCGCCATTTGATGACGAGTGGACCGAAACGCTGATCGGCAAGCAAACGCGCCTCAAACTTCGGTGATGACCGTGCAAAGAACCACGCCGCAAAAATGATGAAGATCGTGGTCGGCATGACCGGCAGGAAAGCACCAATAATGCCAAGCCCCAGCATGAGGAACCCGAAACAAAGATAGAGTATCCGCTTACCCGCTGAAAGTGCGGGGGTGGCAGTCTCGGTTCTGTCTTTTTCGGGGTGATCCTGCATGGCTTTCCATCGTCTGATCTGAACGCTTATAGCAGGATTCCAGCGCCCCCGTGCAGGCTCTCGGCGGTCAAAGAAACGTCATCCCACGGCCTTTCTGCCCCTGTGGATAAGTTTTTGAGGCCGGTAAGGAATTGTGAGACACAGTCAAAAATTGCAATTTTGCCCCCGAAATGCCTTATTTCGTCAACTTTGCCGATGAAGCTGAAAACTTGCCTTACAAATAAAAATTGCAAACTGCCCTCATCCAATCGGGAACCCGGCAAGCAGCTTTTCTTTCAATCGGCACGCGAAAACAAGCCATAGCAAAGGCTTGCCGCAGATTCTTAACGAATCGTAAACAGCTTTACAGCAACAACACCAAATCTATCATAATATTCCTTGGTTATGTTTATGCCTTTAAGTAAACAACGTTCAGTATAGGATGATTTTCCCGATGCGATATAGATTCAATTATCGCACAATGTTCTTATTCGAACCACGCCAGCGCCACATTTAGATTCCAGTTCGCGATTGTCTTTCTCAGTGACAACTGTGGGACACCCCGTCAACAACTAGTGGAACTGGCATGACTTTCAAGACCCGTATGGCTATGCTTGCCGTTGCGGCAACCGGTCTTCTCGCGGCCACCGCAATCGAGGCTTCAGCACAGCAATGCGGCGGTGCCTCCTGGTACGCCCTCACTTCCCGTACGGCTTCGGGTGAACGTATGAACCCATCCGGCCTGACCGCAGCGCACCGCACCCTGCCGCTTGGCAGCAAGGTCAAGGTTACCAATCAAAGAAACGGCAAGTCGCTCGTCGTTCGCATCAATGATCGCGGCCCGTTCATCAAGGGACGCGTCCTCGACCTGTCGAAAGGTGCCGCAAGCCGTCTCGGCTTTATCGGCGCAGGACACACTAAGGTGTGCTTTACGCGGCTGTAGACCTACTGACCCACGTCTGTCGATTTATTTACGGTCCAGCCGATCTGTGAACCAGCGGGTCAGTTTGATCCAGACCTCGTCCTTTTCGGCGGCGTCCTCGATCCCATGTTCAAGATTGGGGTTGTCGTTGACTTCGATCACCACCACGCCGTCGTCCGTTTCCTTCAGATCGACGCCATAAAGTCCGTCACCGATGCAGCGCGCCGCGCGAAGCCCGGTTTCCAGAACCGCCGGCGGCGCGTCGCCCAGCGCATAGGACCGAAATCCGCCTTCCAGCGGCTTGCCGCCCGTATCGTGCTTGACGATCTGCCAGTGGTTCTTGGCCATCATATACTGGCAGATGAAAAGCGGCTTTCCGTCCAGAACGCCAACCCGCCAATCAAACTTCGTCGGCATGTATTTCTGCGCAAGAAGGAGATCGCTGTCCTCCAGCCATAAAGTGGCAAGTGCTTTCAGTTCGGCAAAATCCTTCACCTTCTTCACGCCGCGCGAAAACGACGAATCCGGTATCTTAATGACCATCGGAAAGCCCAGCATATCGGCAGCTCGTTCCAGATCTTCCTCACCAGCAATCATCACTGTCGACGGAACAGCCACATCATTGGCCTGCATCAATTCGTGCAGATAAACCTTGTTGGTGCAGCGGATCATGGAAATCGGATCGTCGATCACCGGCATGTTTTCCTGTTGCGCCCGCCGGGCAAACCGGTAAGTATGATTGGAGATTGAGGTCGTCTCGCGGATGAACAGCGCATCATAATTGGCAAGCCGTGGCAGATCGCGCTTGCCGATCGGCTCCACTTCCACCCCAAGCCGGGCCGCAATCCTTGCCCAATGCTTCAGCGTCGAGACGGTAGACGGCGGCATAGCCTCCTTCGGATCGCACAGAGTTGCGAAGGAATAACGGGCCGGAACCTTCGGGCGTGCGGCGCGCCACTCACGCTGCGTATAGCGGTCAAGTGCCTCCTCGAAGCGCTCCTTCTGAGCCTTGGAAAACTTCGCGATATTCGCAAAGCCGATCTTCTGGATACGCGCCCATTCACCGGCCTTCACCGTGACTTCCAGCGACGGCGCGCGAAACCAGTCGAAGAGCAGCCGTCCGAACCGTTCAAATTCGGGATTATCGGCAAGGCCGAAATGCACATGGATCGTTTCCAGCGCTTTTTCCGGATGCTTGCCGAGCGCCTTGTTCAGCATGTCTTCGAGTTCGGGAATGGCATTTTCATAAAGCCGCCGTTCCGACAGGTCGATCATGGTTTCCACGGATGGGATGATCCTATGGCCCCGCGCTTCGGCCAGAAGCGAAGCGTAGTATCCGCGGCTCTGATAGGCGTAGGAGCGCGACAGATTGATGATGCGCGGGCGCAGCTGTCCGTTGAAGAGTGCGGGATGAGCGAGATAATCGCGCGTGGTCATGACCTTGTGTGGCGTCGCCCCATTGTCGATATCCGAGAGGCGCCCCACCAGAATGACGCAGATCGTCATCAGTCCGTCCTTTTTTCCAGAATAACGGCGGCCCTGAGCCCATCACTGCCGAACCGTGCGATGCGGTCAAAAATATGGAAAGGAACAGGGACATTTGCAGCATCGGCAATGGTTTCGCCGAGCTCTTCCTCCACCCAGGGGTCGTGAATGAGAATGTGCCGCCCATCTTCACCATGGGCCAGCACCCAATGCGGCACTTTCTTGCCGAACATATGGTAACCGCTGACCAGCACGATTACCGCTGCCCCACGACGCAAGGCAGCCAGAATATCGTGCAGCGTGAAACCACGATAGTCCACCGGAATGGCATAGGCTTCCGTGCGCTGGCGAAAATCGGTCTGCGCCAGTTGCATGACCTTGCGTTTTTCTTCCGAACGCACCGATTGCAGAAAAAGCATATCCTCAATGGATACGATGATCGACGCTTTGAGACCGCGCTCGTGTGCAGCAACTGCAAGCCCGAACGGCTCACATCCGCCCGGCCCTGACATCATATAGATCGTTGTCGCATCGCGCCAAAGGCGGACTTCCAGCACGGGATCAAGCCGCGTCTCTTGATTATGCCGGGCAAGAACCATCATCAGGCAGGCCGCACCGCAGGTAAAATCGGTCGTCTGCTCGTAATATGGAAAAGCTGTGACGGGCGAAATGTCACCGCGAACCGTCTTCTCAAAACGCAGCGCATCCGAATGGTCCGCGTAGTAATCGAGATAGCGTCCGATGGGCCGGTAACCTTGCCGCTTATACAGCGAAATGGCACGTTCGTTGTCCTCGCGCACTTCCAGCCGCAGCAACGGACGGTCGTGGTCGTAAGCTGCCATTTCCACCGCCTGCAGCAGAAGTGAGCCGACGCCCTTGATCTTGGCCTCCGGATCGACGGCTATCGAGTAAAGTCGCGCAAGCGCGGTGCCTTGACGAAACAGGATCATCGCATAGCCGATGACGGTCCCGTCCACTGTTGCAACGATGGTTTCTGCGGTTGGTCGCGCAATGAGGGCGCGAAATGAACGACGTGAAATTCGGTCTGTCTCGAAACAGCGCTTTTCGATGCGCAGGAGCGCATCTATGTCGTCTGCCGTGGCCTTGCGCGTGGTTGCGCCTGTCATCTTTTGGCCTTTGCAAAGAGATCTTACGATCCGGTCGAACACCAACAATTGGCATATTCGCGGCAAAAGACAAGCGCCCGGACCGTGGCAAAATTATGAGTGATTTTCATCGCCCGATCCGCGTCAGACGGTCGATAAATTCAATTATTAATTGCATTTTTTCAAAATACCCTCGTTAACCATTAATTAAGAAGTCGGGCGATCTCGAGGCGAACCGAATTGACTCCGGACTGTTTCAGACATTAACGTTTCGTTAATAAATGAGTAAATGGCGAGAGCCAAAGGGCGTTGAGTATGTTTTGCGTTGTTCGCTCGACCACAAAAATTATGGCAGCCGCCGGTTTCGCGGCTTCGCTGCTGATGGCAAGCTTTGGTGCAGAAGCCGCTTCCGGCGACTTCATGCAGACCGGCAAGCTGACCTCGCAGCCGATCGGACATTATGAATTCTGCAAGCGCGAAGCCAAGGAATGCGGCATCACCAGCCGCGATACCCGTGCGCTGCAGTTGACCCACTCAAACTGGCAGCGCATTGTCGAGATCAATCTTGCTGTCAATGAAAGCATCAAGCCGATGACGGACATGGAAATCTACGGCGTCGAGGAATACTGGGCTTACCCGACAACCGTTGGTGACTGTGAAGACTACGTCCTGCTGAAGCAACGCGAATTGCAGAAGGCTGGAATCCCGATCACCGATCTTCTGATCACCGTCGTTCGCAAGCCGGACGGCGAAGGTCATGCGGTCCTCACAGTTCGCACGGATCGCGGCGACTTCGTTCTCGACAATCTGACCGACGAAGTCATGCGTTGGAATGAAACGGATTACACCTATCTGAAACGTCAGGCTGCGAACGATACCGGTCGCTGGGTCACCATCGAAGGCCCGGACAATCTCCTCGTAGGCTCCGTACGCTGACATCGAGACCTCTCCGTTTGGTTTTGAAAATGACCCGGAATGTGCTATTCAGTCCGGGTCTAAAAAGGAGAGGTCGGTGCGGTTAGCCCGATCCCCGTTGCAAAGCGGGTCCTGGCCTTCGCGATTGCTTTCATTTCGGCAGATGCGTCGAGTCCCTTGACCTTCCACTCCGATGCAATGGTGCATGGGAGAACAAGAGGTCTTGGTTATGAAACAGCAAATCTCCGTCATTACACTTGGTATTGCCGATCTTGAGCGCTCACGTCGTTTTTACGCCGAGGGCTTCGGCTGGGTACCGGTTTTTGAGAATGAAGAAATCATCTTCTATCAAATGAACGGTTTCGTTCTCGGAACCTTCCTGAAAGCTTCTCTTGAAGCCGACATGAACCGCAGCGGCCTTCTGCAGCCTGGCGCATTTTCTCTTGCACATAATGTGGAACTGAAAGCGGATGTTGCGCCACTAATGGACCGGCTGGTTGGAGCCGGCGGCAAACTGTTGCGGCCTGCCGATGCACCGGTCCATGGCGGCTTTCGTGGCTATGTCACCGATCCCGACGATCACGCTTGGGAAATTGCCTGGAACCCGGCATGGTCCATCGACGAAAATGGCTTTGTAACATTTGGGATATGAACTGATAGATCGGCCACAGGGCGCATTTCACGCCCTGTGGTTTATAATGACGTGACTATGGGGGGCCGCGCATGACGAAAATCTATTTCATTTCACATCCGGAAGTCGTGATCGATCCCGCAAAACCTGTTCCATCGTGGAACCTATCTGAACATGGTGTTAAACGAATGCGCTCCTTCGCCAGCCAGCCGGAGTTGCGATCAATCACATCAATCTGGTCCAGCACGGAAACAAAGGCAATTGAAGCCGCTGAAATTCTGGCTGGTGTTTTAAGAATCAGTCCGTTGACCGACAGTCGCTTTAACGAGATCGACCGAAGCGCCACCGGCTTCCTGCCTGCCGAACATCACGAGATTATCGCCGACCAGTTCTTTTCAGCACCCGAGACGAGCATTCGCGGCTGGGAGCGGGCAATTGATGTGCAACAGCGCATCGTAAGCGGTTTCGAAGCAGTCAAACAGCTTGGAACCTCTGGCGATATTGCTATCATCGGCCATGGCGGTGCCGGGACCGTACTCCTGTGTTATCTGGCCGGACTTCTGATTAACCGCCGGTATGACCAGCCCTTTCAGGGGCATTACTGGTGCTACTCATGCGAAGACGATGCTGTCCTCCATCACTGGAAACCGATAAGCGTCCCGTCCCGCTGATCGGCTTTGCTATAGCTTATGCTGCCGAAACCAACCTTTCCGCGCCCATGCGATAAGATATGGCGCTGGCCAGATGGATACGGCCGACTTTGTCGCTCCCATCCAGATCGGCTAGTGTACGCGCGACTTTCAGGATGCGATGATAGGCGCGGGCGGAAAAACGCATTTGCTCGCTCGCATCGCGCAAAAGCTTGAGACCACTTGCATCCGGTTCCGCCACCTCTTCGATCAGCTTGGCCGAACAATAGGCATTGGTCATGGACGACTCCAGACCGCGTGCGGAATAGCGCGCGGTCTGCGTTGCGCGGGCGCGGGCGACGCGTTGCGCGACCGTCTCACTCGTTTCCGACCGGGATGGTTTGATGAGATCGAAGGCAGAGACTGCAGGCATATCCACCCGCAAATCGATACGGTCCAGAAGCGGGCCTGAAATACGCGCCTGATAGTCAGCCTGACAGCGCGGGCCACGAGCACAGACATGCCCCGGCTCACCCGCCATGCCGCAACGGCAGGGATTCATGGCCGCGATCAGCTGAAAGCGCGCCGGATAGGTAGTTCGATGATTGACGCGCGCAATGAGACATTCGCCGGTTTCGAGCGGCTGGCGCAGAGAATCCAGCACCTGTGGTGAGAATTCCGGAAACTCGTCCAGAAAGAGCACACCATTATGGGCAAGCGATACTTCGCCCGGTCGCGCACGCAATCCACCGCCGACCATTGCTGCCATTGATGCCGAATGATGCGGTGCGCGGAACGGACGGCGATCCGACAATTTTCCGCCCGAAAGCTCGCCTGCAATTGAGGCAATCATAGATACGTCCAGCAATTCGCGTGGGGAAAGGCGGGGTAGAATCGATGGCAATCGCTGAGCGAGCATGGATTTGCCTGATCCCGGCGGTCCGACGAGCAGCAGATTATGATTGCCCGCAGCGGCAATCTCAAGCGCTCGCTTGGCGGTTTCCTGCCCCTTTATATCTGCAAGATCGAGTTCCGTTTCCCCGGAAATCCGCATGGATGGTTCCGGTCGGGTCAGGACCTGCGTACCGCGAAAATGGTTGGCAAGAGCGATGAGGCTGCGCGGAGCCAAGATATCGATGTCAGCACCAGCCCAGGCCGCCTCCGGCCCGCAAGAATGCGGGCATATGAGCCCTTTCTCGTCCCGATTCGCGCCTATAGCAGCGGGCAGGACACCGGCTACTGACGTTATCGAGCCGTCGAGCGAGAGCTCACCCAGAACGAGATAGGATTGGATCGCGTCAGCCGGAATAGCGCCCAATGCCGCCATAAGCCCAACAGCAATGGGCAAATCGTAATGCGATCCTTCTTTCGGCAGGTCGGCAGGCGCCAGATTGACCGTCACCCGCTTGGTCGGCATGGAAAGTCCAGAAGCGTGCAATGCTGCCTGCACCCGCTCACGGCTTTCCGCGACGGCTTTGTCTGGCAGTCCGACGATGGACATACCCATCTTGCCCGGTGCAACCATCACCTGCACGTCGACAGGCACAGCTTCTATGCCCTGAAAAGCAACTGTTCCAACCCGCGCGACCATATGCCCCCACTCGCCACGCACTACATCTCTTAAGTGAGTATGCACTCAAATACAACTTGAAGAGTTAAGCACGGACGAGCGGCAAATACAAGAACGTTAAGGGAACGAATTAACGCTTGGCTTCGACCGCATCCCAGAAAAGGGCCGCAATATCGGTTCCGTCGAAACGCTGGATTTCGCGGATACCAGTCGGAGAGGTGACATTGATTTCTGTCATATAGTCACCGATCACATCGATGCCGACCAGAATGAAACCACGCTCTTTCAGCGACGGGCCGATGCGCTCGCAAATCTCGCGTTCACGCGGCGTCAGCTTGCTCTGTTCGGCGCGCCCACCGACATGCATGTTGGAACGGGCATCGGTTTCCGAGGGCACGCGGTTGATTGCACCAACAGGTTCGCCATCGATCAGGATGATGCGTTTGTCACCAGCACGCACATCTTTCAGATAGCGCTGCGCAATGAAGGGCTCCTTGAAGAGCTGACCGAACATTTCCAGAAGCGAGGTGAGGTTGCGGTCACCATCGGCCAGATGGAAGACGCCCGCGCCGCCATTGCCGTAAAGCGGCTTCAAGATGATGTCACCGAACTCGCGACGAAAATCCATGACTTCCTGCGGGTCCTTGGTGATGAGCGTTTCCGGCATCAGGTCAGGAAATTCGGTCACGAAGATTTTTTCGGGACTGTTGCGCACCCAGGCCGGATCGTTGACCACCAGTGTCTTCGGATGTATCCGCTCAAGAAGATGGGTGGTGGTGATGTAGTTCATGTCGAAGGGCGGGTCCTGACGCAGAAGCACCACATCCATTTCCGACAGGTCGCGGCGGATCGGCTCGCCGAGCGTATAGTGATCGCCCGTGACGTCGCGCACTTCCATCTTTTCCAAGCGGGCGGAAACGACGCCGTCACGCATCGAAAGCCGGTCCGGCGTATAATGGTAAAGCTCATGACCGCGTTTCTGCGCCTCGAGCGAAAGGGCGAATGTAGTATCGCCGGTGATGTTCACCGTGCTGATATGGTCCATCTGGACCGCGACTTTGAGAGCCATGATTTCCTCGCGATTCGAAGTTGCGGGAAATCTAAAACGGAATGATCAGGCAACATAGTCCTTTCTCTCAATCCGGCGCGGACAGCGGCTGTGCGTTCTCGGTGCATGAAGTTGAACTGGATCAGCTTTCATCCGTTGTCTATGCTGATTGTAATCGGTTCGGCCGTTTCGGGAGGAAAAAGTGACTGTCGTTAAAACTACTCTGTTTGCTGATCATGTAGCGCAACTTGGCGAAGGCCCCGGCTACGATCCGTTAAGCGGAAATGTCTGGTGGTTCGACATTCTCGGCCAGAAACTGATCGAGAAGAACTGGGAAAGCGGCGAAACACATGTCCATGCGCTCGGCATGAAGGCGAGCGCGCTCGCCGTGATCGACCGCGACCGGCAGTTGATCGTTAGCGAACATGGGCTGTTCATCCGGGAGCGTGCCAATGGGCACCTGACCCTTCATCACCCCCTTGAGGCCGATAATGAAGTTACCCGCTCCAATGATGCGCGTGTGCATCCTTCAGGATCGTTCTGGATCGGGACAATGGGCAAAAAGGCCGAAACCGATGCAGGCTCGATCTGGTGGTATCGCGAAGGCCAGGTGAAGAAGCTATTCTCCGGCATCACGATCACCAATTCGATCTGCTTTTCTCCCGACGGAAAGATCGCCTATTTCGCCGATACGGATCGCAATATCATCTGGCGGGTCGATACGGACCCGGAAACCGGATTGCCGATATCGGACAGAAGCGTCTTCCATCACCGGGCCGAAGAAGGCGGCGTCGATGGGTCGGTTGTCGATGCGGAGGGCACGCTATGGAATGCCTGCTGGGGTGGCAGTTCGCTGAATGCCTATTCACCGCAGGGCCGACTGATCCGCTCAATTTCGTTGCCGGTCCGTCAGCCTTCCTGCCCGGCATTCGTCGGGCCGGATGCAACGATGATGATCGTGACGAGCGCCAGTGAAGGCCTTGACGAAGAGGCGCGCCGATCCGATCCCCATGCCGGAAAGGTTTTGCTGCTCGATCTGACGCTTGCCGGTCGGCACGATCCGCCGGTCCGACTATAAAATAGGAAGTGAAAAGGGCCCTGCGGGCCCTTTTGATCAAATACCTTCCACAATTATAATCTCGCCGTCGGCCACCGTCTGGCGGATGGCCTTGGCGGCTTGATATTCGGGCGAATTGTAGCAATCGAGCGCGTGCTGCATGGTCTCGAATTCGATGATCACATTGCGGGCGCGACCCTGCCCCTCGACTGCGTCAGCCTTGCCACCCCGTGCGATGAAATTTGCACCATAACGCTCAAACGCCGGTTTTGCTGTCGAAACATAATCCTTGTAACGCTCGGGATCACGGACATCCACACGGGCAATCCAGTAGGCTTTCGTCATACTTTCTCCTCCAGTAATTCTTCATGCAACCGAGCGCATTTCCTCCAGAATGGCAAGTGCTGCCGCTTTGCGGTCGACCGCACCGACAATCGGGCGCGCAACGACCAGGTGGCTGGCTCCGGCCTTCAAGGCATCGGCAGGGGTCATGACCCGCTTCTGGTCGCCTTTTTCCGAATCTGCGGGACGAATGCCCGGTGTGACGATGGCCATGTCCGCTCCGACCGCCTGACGGATGGCAGCGGCTTCCACAGCGGAGGCGACGATGCCCCCCATACCGGCCTCGCGCGCCTGACGGGCGCGTTTCAGCACCAGTGTCTCCGCATCGTCGGAATAACCGGCTTCCCGCAGATCGGCATTATCCATCGAGGTCAGAACCGTCACACCCAGAAGGCAGAGGTCCGAACCCTTGGCAGCTTCCACCGCTGCCCGCATCGCTTTCGGATAGGCATGCAGGGTGAGCATGGAGACCCCCATCTTCGCGACATTCTCGACACCCTTCGCAATGGTGTTGTCGATATCGAGTAGCTTCATGTCCAGGAAGACTTTTTTCTTCGCTGCCACGAGGCTTTTCGCGAAGTCGAGACCGCCCGCAAAAACCAGCTGATAGCCGATCTTGTAGAAGGAAACGGCGTCGCCCAGCTCTTCGACGACCTTCTGCGCCTCAGTAATAGTCGGCACGTCAAGGCCCACGATCAGTTGATCGCGCAAATCTGTCGTCGTCATGAGAGTCTCCGTGGTGATTTTTACTCTCTTCGCACAACAGGACCCGTTACGAAAGAGACGGAATCAGCTTTTTGCTTCTTCCACCCGTGCGATGAGGCTGCGGCAGACAGCCGAAAGCATTCTGGCGCTGCGTTCTTCTTTCAGCGTGCCATCATCATTGAAGGCCACCGATGCATGACCGACCGAACATTGCTCGGTCACGATCTGCACGCCGACATTCATCAACACGGCACGCAAATGATAAAGTCCACGCATACCGGCGAACATCCCGTCGGAACTGGAACAGAGGCCGACCGTCAAACCTGCGTAGGGCCTGAATGGTTTGTCCCCATCCCTTGAAATGCGGCTGACCCAATCGATGGTGTTTTTCAGAAGCGGTGGGATCGAGGCATTATACTCCGGCGAGCAGATCATCAGCCCGTCCTGTTCCGCGAACAGGCGTCCGAGCTTCATGGCGTTCTCCGGAACGCCATGCTCATTCTCCAGATTCTGGTCCATGATCGGCAGCGGATAGTCAGCAAGCGTGATGCGCGTGACCTCAGCACCCTGCGCCCGCAATTCCTTTTCGGCGGCGTCCGCCATATGGCCGGAAAATGCGCCAATGCGAACCGAGCCCGCGAAGACGAGAATACGTGCAGTCATGAAAAGCCTCGTGCAAAACTAGACTAAAGGGCTGCGATAAACCCAAAGCTGCGCCGGCGGCACATTGCGCACCACGAAATCATAGTGCTGGACGGTATAGTTGCCGCGACCGGCGGGAACCGGCGGCATAGGACCATAAGTGATCTGCATCAAAGGCCGTCCGCGTGGAATGCGCGAAAGCAGGCTCTCCACGAGCTGAATGCGCTTGTCCATCGGGAAATTGAGCATGGGAACGGCAGAAATGATGCAATCGAATTTCTGGTCCTTCCTCTCACCCAGTGCGCTGTCGAGGTCGAATGCATCGCCCTGAATGATATTGACCTCCGGGAAGATCGTGTTCAGGTGATCCACGAAATCGTGCGAATATTCGATGGAATAGAGGTCGGAAGGTTTTACGCCCTGTTTCAGGATCGCCTTGGTAATGACACCTGTGCCCGGTCCAAGTTCCAGAACCGGAAGGCCGGAGCCCGTATCGATCACGCTTGCCATGCGTCGCGCTGTAATGGAACTCGTCGGCAAAATGGCGCCGACCGCCTTCGGCCCGTCTATCCATCCCTTGAAAAAACGGATCTCCTCATCGAACTTAGCGGCCAGTTTCCTGCCGAGCTGTCCTGCCATTCTCGCTGCTCCCATTTGTCGTTATTGGACAAGTTTATGCCGCTTTGAATTCCCTAAGCAAGGCGGGAATAAAGAAAAGAACAAAAAAGGGAGCCCTTTGGCTCCCCAGATTGATTACAAACCCCTCGATTTTTGGAAGCAGTCAAAAACGAGGGGTTTTGATTCCGATTTGTTCACGTTCTGAATCTGGGACGTTCCGTGAATCTGAGGTCATTTTGACCCTGCCGGAGGTTTGTCAGCAGTCTGGGGAGCCCTTTGGCTCCCCTTTTTTACTCACCTATTCCCTCGAAGAATTCCTTCATCCGCGAGAAGAACCCGGCTGATTTCGGGCTATTCTCCTGTGAGGAAAGTTTTTCGAACTCTTCCAGCAGTTCACGCTGGCGTTTGGACAAGTTCTGCGGCGTCTCAATGTCGATCTGGATATAGAGATCACCTACTGCAGCCTGACGCAGAACCGGCATGCCCTTGCCCTTGAGGCGGAACTGCTTGCCATTCTGCGTGCCGTCCGGAACCTTGACCCGAGTCTGCGTGCCATCGAGCGTCGAAACTTCGAACTGGCCGCCCAACGCCGCCGTGGTCATCGAGATCGGCACCTTGCAATAGAGATCGGAGCCGTCCCGCTGGAAAAATTCGTGCGGCTTGACCGAAAGGAAGATGTAGAGATCGCCTGCCGGGCCGCCGCGCATACCGGCTTCGCCTTCACCGGCAAGACGGATGCGAGTGCCATCCTCGATGCCTGCCGGAATATTGACCGACAGCGAACGTTCCTGCGTGACGCGGCCCTGACCATGGCACTTGCCGCAAGGGTCCTTGATGATCTGACCACGACCGTTACAGGTCGGGCAGGTGCGCTCCACCGAGAAAAAGCCCTGGGCAGCGCGCACGCGGCCCGAGCCGGAGCACATGGTACAGGTGGTGGGCTGAGAACCCGCCTTGGCGCCGGAGCCGGAGCACTCGTCGCAGGTGATAGAGGTCGGAACGCGAATCTGCGCGGTCTTACCCGCATAGGCTTCTTCCAGCGTCACTTCCATATTGTAGCGCAGATCGGCGCCGCGTTCGCGACCGCCATTGGAACGACGGCGACCGCCGCCCATCATCTCGCCAAAAATGTCTTCGAAAATATCGGCAAAACCGCCAGCGCCGCCAAAACCGTTACCGAAGCCGCCGCCCATACCGCCATTTTCAAAGGCTGCATGGCCGAACCGGTCATAAGCGGCCCGCTTCTGCGGGTCCTTCAGCGTTTCGTAAGCTTCACCGATTTCCTTGAACTTGCGTTCAGCTTCCGGATTATCCGGATTGCGATCCGGATGATATTCCATGGCAAGTTTACGAAAGGCTGTCTTCAGCGTCTTGTCGTCTGCTGTTCTTTCAACACCCAGAGCTTCGTAGTAGTCGATCTTCATCAGTTCGTTATCCCGGCGACAGGAACGCGCCTTTTGCTTTCACGGACATCGTATCCCGAAACCGGTCCCCAGATTCGTGCGACACGCCCCAAAGCGTTCAACACTTGTCGGGGCCAGCGTTTCCAATTGTTCATCTATCGAAGCGCCTTCCGACCCATGCGTCAGAGCGGCACTCCGGGTTTCAGCATCAATACCCAATTTGCCCGAAACCGTCTCATGCTTTTCAAGATGTATGCAGGCCAGAGCGATTTTTCAAACAGAGGCTGATTTCCCGGTTTGAACCGACACCGGCCAACGTGCAGGCTTATACAAAACCTGCGAATGTAAACATCTCAAAAATTGGCAAAAGCCCGGGGCAGAGCCCCGGGCTTGAGCGTATTGAGTCTGGAATTACGACTTCTTCTTGTCGTCGTCGATTTCTTCATAATCGGCATCGACAACATCATCGTTCGAAGCAGCAGCCTCTTCTTCACCAGCGCCGGCAGCACCGGTTTCAGCAGCCTGAGCGGCTTCGTACATGGCCTGACCAAGCTTCATGGACGCTTCTGCAAGTGCCTGCGTCTTGGCCTTGATGTCCTCGGCATCGTCGCCTTCAAGCGCGGTCTTGAGACTTGCAAGCGCATCCTCAATGGCCTTCTTGTCGTCAGCCGAAACCTTGTCACCATATTCGCCCAGCGACTTTTCGGTCGAATGAACGAGGCTTTCGCCCTGATTCTTGGCTTCAACGGCATCGCGACGCTTCTTGTCGGCTTCGGCATTCGCCTCCGCGTCCTTGACCATCTTTTCGATGTCGGCATCGCTCAGACCACCGGATGCCTGAATGCGGATCTGGTGTTCCTTGCCGGTACCCTTGTCCTTGGCTGTCACGTTGACGATACCGTTGGCGTCGATATCGAAGGTCACTTCGATCTGCGGCACGCCACGCGGTGCAGGCGGAATGCCGACAAGGTCGAACTGGCCGAGCATCTTATTGTCAGCAGCCATTTCACGCTCGCCCTGGAAGACGCGGATCGTCACAGCCGACTGGTTGTCTTCGGCGGTGGAGAAGGTCTGCGACTTCTTGGTCGGGATCGTGGTGTTGCGTTCGATCAGACGGGTGAACACGCCGCCCAACGTTTCGATACCCAGCGAAAGCGGGGTCACGTCGAGCAGCAGAACGTCCTTGACGTCGCCCTGCAGAACGCCGGCCTGAATTGCCGCGCCCATGGCGACGACTTCATCAGGATTGACACCCTTGTGCGGTTCCTTGCCGAAGAACGCCTTCACGACTTCCTGAATCTTCGGCATGCGGGTCATGCCGCCGACCAGAATCACTTCGTCGATTTCGCCAGCCTTGAGACCGGCATCCTTCAGCGCTGCCTTGCAAGGCTCGATAGTGCGCTGGACGAGATCGTCGACCAGGCTTTCGAACTTGGCGCGCGACAGCTTGATGGCAAGGTGCTTCGGACCGGTCTGGTCGGCCGTGATGAACGGCAGGTTGACTTCGGTCTGCTGCGAGGACGACAGTTCGATCTTGGCCTTTTCGGCAGCTTCCTTGAGGCGCTGCAGAGCGAGCTTGTCGTTCTTGAGGTCGATGCCGCTTTCCTTCTTGAACTCGGAGACGAGGTATTCGACCAGACGCATGTCAAAGTCTTCACCGCCGAGGAAGGTGTCGCCGTTGGTCGACTTCACTTCGAAGACGCCATCGCCGATTTCGAGGATCGACACGTCGAAGGTACCGCCACCAAGGTCGTAAACAGCGATGGTCTTGCCATCGTTCTTATCCAGACCGTAAGCGAGTGCAGCAGCAGTCGGCTCGTTGATGATACGCAGCACTTCAAGACCGGCGATCTTGCCGGCATCCTTGGTTGCCTGGCGCTGAGCGTCGTTGAAGTAGGCCGGAACGGTGATGACCGCCTGCGTGACCGTTTCGCCGAGGTAAGACTCAGCGGTTTCCTTCATCTTCTGAAGGATCATCGCAGAGACCTGCGACGGTGAATATTTCTTGCCGTGGACTTCAACCCAGGCATCGCCATTATCGCCCTTGACGATCTGGTACGGCACCAGGTCCTTGTCCTTGGTAACCATCGGATCGTCAAAGCGGCGGCCGATCAGGCGCTTGACCGCAAAAATGGTACCTTCCGGATTGGTGACGGCCTGACGCTTTGCAGGCTGGCCGATGAGACGTTCGTCACTGTCGGTGAATGCAACGATCGAAGGGGTCGTACGCGCACCTTCGGCATTTTCGATGACCTTCGCGCTTTTGCCGTCCATGACGGATACGCAGGAGTTGGTCGTTCCCAGATCGATACCAATAACTTTAGCCATATTTCTCTCCATTCAGCAAACCGCCAAGACCTCTACCGAGCGTTCCATGGGCGGTTCCTATCGGTTTCACAATGCTCTTTTCACGATGATTGTCCAGATACCGGACCGGTTTCCAGACACGCATCAATGCCCTGTGCGAGGCGTATATAAGAAACGCGGTTTTTTACTGCAAGTCACAACAGCCAAGCTGGCGCAGATTCCGCACCCGGAAACGCTGACAGGGTTCTCTCGACGTATGAAATAATATACGCGGACCATCATACCATAGCCGATCCGCCGTCTTTTGCCGCTCGGTAGATCGCATCGATGAATTTCTGGTTCGCCTTCGAGTTTTCAAGCGAGAAAAGCCGTGCATCCCTGTCGCCGCGTGCAGCGCGCACAAAGCTTTCGGCCTGAAGCTGATAATGATTGGCATCACCGAACGACCATTCCGTCGCCTTCATATGACCGGCATCGAAAAGCGCGATGCTGCCATGACCATATTTGCCGGTGTTGAACGGCGCATAGACTTCGATGAAGCCCTTGTCGCCATGGAAGATCATCGTCTGGCGTCCGGCAAGCTGCGTCGCGACATAGAAGGTCAGGTCAAATCCCTCGAAGCGGGCCGAAACATTGGCATAACGGTCGGTACCGAAGACCGGATCATATTCCACCGAAGCCTGAACCGATACCGGCTCCTGACCGGTGACCATGCGTGTTACCACGGTCGGATAGACGCCGATATCCGGCAAAGCACCGCCGCCCAGTTCCGGCTGGTTACGCATATTCCCCGGGTCGACATTGAAATAGGAGAAAGCGCCCTGCACATGACGCAGCTTGCCGATAACGTCTTCGGCAAGAAGTTCCTGCAGCTTGATCCACTGCGGATGATAATAAACCATGAAGGCTTCAGCGATAGTGACCTTGTGCCTGTCACGTGCGACGATGAGTTGGTCGATATCGTCTGCCTTCAGCGCGATTGGCTTTTCGCATAGGACGTGCTTGCCCGCTTCTGCCGCCTTGAGGCTCCATTCGATGTGCTGTGAGGTCGGTAACGGTATATAGACGCCGTCGACAGCATCACTTGCCAGAAGCTCCTCATAGGAACCGAATGCCAGCGGCGCGCCAAAACGGTCGGCAACGGCGCGCGCACGTGACTGATCGCGGCTTGCAATGGCATGAACGACGCCATTCTCGGACGCGCAAAGCGCTGGAATTACCTGCGTGACGCCGATCTTGGCAGTTGAAAGGATACCCCAACGAAACATGCTATTCCCTCGTTTATAAAGAACTCAATCCGGTATATCCCAGCCCTGAACGGCCAGTTCGGGCCAGAATTTCAGCGCGCGGGCTGCCTTGATCTCATGTGTTTCGCGGTTATCGATGGCACGATTGGGCCGAATGCGAAATGAAAAAATATCATCAAGGCCGAAAGGGGCATGGATGAGCAACCCACCCACTGCCGCCTCGCCGTCTTTTGCCAGCCGCGCGCCCACGCAATGGGCAATCGTCGAATAGCGTTCTATCGATTCGGTTGCAGAACGAAGCGGTGCATAGGGCTGTCCGAAGCGCTCTTCAAACCACAAATGCACTCGCGCCTGATTGCGTATCTCCACTGGAAGCGGAAAGTCGCGGAAGACGTCAGCCCCGCGAGTGATAACCGCATCCTCGGCTTCCCAGGAAAGATCGCTGCCATCGAAATAGATGATGTCGAGATCCTTGATCCCATGCAGAACCGGCCGCTCCGTCAGTTGGTTCCAGATGGTGTTATAGAGCGCACCGGAGACGAGCCAGAATTCGAATACTTTTCCGGCCAATTCGTGCAATCGATGCAGAGCATCTGTCAGCGGCGGGCTTTCCAGGATCATCTGTGCAAAGATATTCCGCTGTTCAGTGGGCGGCAGACCGGCATGGCGCAAGTGATCCGTCATCCCCTTCACTGACCTTGTCCCGATGCGTGACGATAGAAATCGATGAATGCGCGCAGCGCGGGGCGCATCTGGCGACGGCTTGGATAATAGAGATAAAGCCCCGCAAAAGGCTGGCACCAGTCTTCCAGAACCCGGACCAGCCGCCTTTCCGCCAAGGCATCGTGAACATAGTCTTCGAACAGATAGGCAAGCCCGGTGCCGTTCAGCGCGGCTTCCAGAATAACCCTGTCGTCATTGACGATCAGAGGTCCTTCAATGGCGATTTCCTGCTCTTCGCCCGCCTTTTCAAACTCCCAGCGATAGGTTCGCCCGCTCGGAAAACGATGGCGGATACAAGCATGATGCATAAGATCTTGTGGCTCGATTGGAGCCGAGCGGTTCTCGAAATAAGCTGGCGCCGCCACGATTGCCGCACGAACATGCCCGGTGAGCCGCGCTGCGATCATATCCGCTTCGAGGCTTTCGCCAAGACGCACGCCTGCATCAAAACCTGCTGCAACGATATCGGTGAAGCCATTTTCCACCCGCAGATCGAGTGTAATGTCGGGATACGCTCTGGCGAATTCTCCCAGACGCGGAGCGATGACCAGTTGAGCCGCCGCGTAGGGGGCCGTGATTCGCAGTACCCCCGACGGGCGATCCCGTGAATCGATAGCGGCGCCCAGAGCCGCATTGATCTCTTCAAGCGCCGGCGCCAGCCTTTCCAGCAATTGCCGTCCGGCCTCTGTCGGCGCGACGCTACGCGTTGTGCGGGCAAGGAGACGCACGCCCAGACTGTCCTCCAGCGTTGCCACTGCGTGGCTGACGGCTGAGGGTGCGATCGCCAATTCCCGCGCCGCGCCACGGAAACTTCCATGCGCTGCAACGGCGGCGAGAACGGCAAGCTGTGACAGTTGGCTTCGATTCATTGTTATAAATTACAGAACAAGCCGTGAAAATAAATCGGTATTATCGAACTTACCGCCCCGTTTTAATGTTTGCGACATGGCCTTCGGCTGGAATGCAGCCACGGCGAAGGCGTATCCAGCAGGAATCTCCTCCCGATCTTTCCGCACAATTTTCCGTACTTTCAATCAGTCATTCGAAAGGAACTACAATGCAACAGCGCAAGCTCGGCCAGCAATTGAGCGTTTCTGCCCTTGGTTTCGGCTGCATGGGAATGACCTATGCTTATGGTGGACAGGATGAACAGGATGCGATCCGCACGCTGCATCGCGCCGTCGATCTTGGCGTGACGTTTTTCGATACCGCAGAGGTCTATGGCCCGTTCGAGAACGAGAAACTCGTCGGCAAGGCGCTCAAGCCGTTCCGTGACCGGGTGACGATTGCAACGAAGTTCGGCTTCAAGATCGAAGACGGCCAGATGAAGGGTGTCGATAGCCGTCCTGAACATATTCGCGACGTAGCCGAAGCATCCCTGAAACGGCTTGGCATCGATGTGATTGATCTGTTCTATCAGCACCGCGTCGATCCATCGGTGCCGATCGAAGATGTGGTCGGCACCTTGAAAGACCTGGTCGATGAGGGAAAGATACGCGCCATCGGTCTGTCGGAAGCGGGTAGCACCACCTTGCGCCGCGCGCATGCGGTCCATCCCATCGCCGCGCTGCAAAGCGAATATTCGCTATGGGCACGCGATCCGGAAGACAATGTGCTGCCAGTCTGCCGTGAACTTGGTATCGGTTTCGTACCCTATAGCCCGCTCGGGCGCGGCATGCTGACCGGCACATTGCGCTCACAGTCAGACCTTGCCGAAGACGACTTCCGCAAGACCCTGCCGCGTTTCCAGCCGGGCAATCTGGAAGCCAACAACCGGCAGGTGGATCGTATCGTCGAGATCGCGCAGGAAAAGCAGGTCACGCCCGCACAGCTGGCGCTGGCATGGGTACTGAGCCGGGGCGACTTCATCGTGCCGATCCCCGGCGTCCGCAAGATCCATCATCTGGAAGACAATGTGAAAGCCGTGGACATCGTGCTGACGGAGCAGGATCTGCAGCGTCTGGATGAGGTATCCGCGCCCGACCTGATCGCAGGCAAGCGTTACAACGAACAGCAACTTGCGCTGACCGGTCTTTGATAAATGCTCCAAATAAAAAGGGAGCCCGACAGGCTCCCTTCAGATTGATTACAAACCCCTCGATTTTTGGAAGCAGTCAAAAACGAGGGGTTTTGATTCCGATTTGTTCACGTTCTGAATCTGGGACGTTCCGTGAATCTGAGGTCATTTTGACCCTGCCGGAGGTTTGTCAGCAGCCTGAAGGGAGCCCGACAGGCTCCCTTTTTATTACATCCTGCGCAAGGCTGGCGGTGCAAGCGTCAGAAGCCCGGCCAGCGTCATGACAAAGCCGACCCATAGAGGTGCATGCAGGCCATACCCGGCCTCCATTGCCTGTCCGCCAACCCAGGGCCCAAGCCCGAGACCGATATTGATGACCGATGCGTGCATCGCGTTCACCAGCGCACCTGGATGTGCGATCCGCATCACCCGCGCAATAAAGGCCGGATTAAGCGCAATGCCCGTCAGACCGATCATCACGATGGCAAGGATTGCAGCCGGTTTCAGTTCGGCGAAAAGCGCAAAAATCAGCATGGCCGACAGCATCAGGATCAGACCGATGGCGATCGTCGGGATCGTGTGACGGTCGGCAAAGCGACCCGTGACATAATTGCCGACGATATTGGCGCCGCCATAGATGGCAAGCAGCAATGGCACCTGCATCGCAGAGAAACCGGCAAGCTGCACCGTAATCGGCGACAGATAGCTGTAGACAGCGAAGGACGAACCGATGACCAGCGCGCTTGTGGCGTAGGCGGCCCAGAGTTTTGGCTTGCGCATTTCCTTCAGTTCAGAACGCAGATCGGTCTGCGGCGCATCAGGCGAAGATTCGATCTTAATTGCAATGACAAGCGCACAGACGAGGATCAGAACAACAATGGCCCAGAAGCTCGCCCGCCAGCCGAACGCATTGGTGATTGCCGTTGCGATGGGTACGCCGAAGACGGTGCAAAGCATGAGGCCTGCGAAGACGAGCGAGGAAGCGCGCCCGCGCAGTTCCGGTCCGACAAGCTGTGCCGTAATGGCAAGCATCAGCCCGAAGCTCGTTGCCGCCGCCATACCGGTTAGAACACGGGCGATCAGCAGAATTTGGAAGCTGCTGGTGGACGCTGCCACGCTTTGCGCCACCGCATAAAATACAAGCAGAATCAAAAGCCCCCGCTTGTTCTCGATCTTCAACGCCAGAAACAGGATCGTAACCAGCGGTCCTCCGATCATCATGCCTAGCGCATAGAGCGAGATCAGATTGCCGATATCGGCGATGGAACGGTCGAATGCCACCTGAAGCGACGGCAGCATGCCCGAGATCATGAGTTCGGAAGTCGTGAGCGCGAACACGCCCAAGCTGAGGCAATAGACAACCAGCGGGATCGCGCGCGCCTTTTGCGAAGACGCAGAAACCTCTTCCGCCGCAAGGGCGGATTCGCACGTATCGTTCATGGGACGAATCCTAATTATATAGTATAGACTACATAATTAATATCGCCTTGCCCGAAAGGGTCAAGAGAATTATATAAGGATGATTACAGAAAGGGAGAAAAATGGTTCCACGCGGACGCCCGCGCAGCTTCGACCGCGACGCAGCGCTGGACAAGGTGATGAAGGTTTTCTGGGCCAAAGGCTATGAATGCGCCCAGATCAACGACTTCACGACCGCCATTGGCATTACGCCGCCAAGCTTCTATGCCGCCTTCGGCAATAAGGAGCAGGCGTTTCGTGAAGCCGTCGACTATTATCGCCGCACCATTGGCGCTGTTCCTTTCGATGCACTGGAGAATGCGACCACCATTCAGGATGGCATGCGCCGCTGGCTGGAACTGGGCGCGGACAGTGCTTTCGCCTGCCCGGCGGGCGGTTGCATGATCAGTGTAAGCTCGATCCAGTGCAAACCGGAAAATGTGCCTGTAAAGGAATTTCTCCAGACTATCCGCCACGCAAATCATGACCGGCTTTCCAAGCGCTTACAGCAAGCGGTAGCGGCAGGCGATCTGCCCGCCGACGCCGATATTGCGCAGATGACCGAATTTTATCACATGATCCAGCAGAGTATTTCTTTTGAAGCCCGCGACGGCAATTCACGCGCCGCTGTACAAAAGATCATCGATATGGCGATGATGGCCCTGCCCGCAAAGACAAGACAGGCCGCCGAATAGCTGCATTAGAGCGTCGATCTGACTGGATCAGATCGACGCTCTAACTTTTTCTATTTCAAGCATAATCTTATCGATCCTCGTTTTACTCCGGTCGGATTATGCTTTAAAAAAGCCCGCCGGGTTGGCGGGCTTTTATTTTACGCTTATCCGCGAAGGACACCGCCGGTCTGCTTGGCGACACTTGCCACAACCTGCTTCGACAGTGCCTCCAGATCGTCATCGGTCAGCGTGCGATCCTGCGGCTGCAGAAGCACCTCGACCGCAATCGATTTCTTGCCTTCACCAAGCGATGCGCCGGTGAAGATGTCGAAGACCTGAACGCCGACAATCAGCTTCTTGTCAGCAGACGAAACCGCCTTCACGACATTTCCGGCTTCTATATCTGCATCCACCACAAACGCGAAATCGCGCTTGAGGCTCTGGAACTGCGAAAGGTTCAAGGCCGGCTTGGTGCGCGTGGACTTTACCTTCGGCTCAGGGATGGCATCGATATAGACTTCAAAGCCGCAAAGTGCGCCCGAAACATCGAGTGCTTCCAGCGTATCCGGGTGGAATTCGCCGAAAGTGCCCAAAACCACCTTCGGTCCGAGCTTCAGCGTGCCCGAACGACCCGGATGGAACCAATCGGGACCACCGGCTTCGATCTGGATGCGGTCAACCGGTGCACCGGCGGCTTCAAGCGCCGCCAGCGCATCGGCCTTGGCATCGAACACACCGACCGGGGCCGCATTGCCGGCCCAGAAACGGCCCGAGCCGTCAACCTTGGCCGTACCGCGGCGCACGCCGCCCGCAACGCGACGCTGCTTGTCCGGCGTATCGCCTTCATAGATGCCCGAGACCTCAAACAGTGCCGTGTCGCCGAAACCGCGATCCGCATTGCGCTGTGCAGCGACCAGCAGACCCGGCAGAAGCGACGGGCGCATGTCCGACATATCGGCGGCAATCGGGTTGGCAAGCTTCAGTTGCAGAGCGCCGCCGCCGAACGCCTTGGCCTGTCCTTCAGAAATGAAGGAATAGGTCACGGCTTCCATCATGCCGCGCGAGGCGAGCATGCGGCGGGCATGACGGGTTCTGATCTGCAAGGTCGTCAGAATACGGCCATTGACGGCACCATGGTTCGGCAGCGGCTGCGGGTCGATCTGGTTAATGCCGTGGATACGCATGACTTCTTCAACGAGGTCAGCCTTGCCTTCCACGTCTCCGCGCCATGTCGGCACCATCGCCTTGATGACCTTGCCGTCGCCCTCGACGCCGAAGCCGAGACGCTTCAGAATATCAAGCGACGCTTCATAGGAAACCTCGATACCCGTCAGGCGCTTGACTTCCGATACCGGGAAACCGATCACGCGCGGTGTAGGCTTGCTATAGCCGACCACGTCGAGAATTGTCGGCTGACCGCCGCAGAGTTCCAGCACCAGTTTGGTCGCAATTTCTGCACCCGGAACCATCATTTCCGGGTCAACGCCACGCTCAAAACGATAGCGCGCATCGGTAACGATGCCGAGTTCACGACCCGTGCGTGCGATCATGCGCGGATTCCAAAGTGCCGATTCGATCAGCACGTCGGTGGTGTTTTCATCACAACCGGAATGCTCGCCACCCATGATACCGGCAATCGATTCGGGACCGTTCTCATCGGCAATCACATACATGCCCGGCTTGAACTTATACTCGCGTTGATCGAGGCCGAGAATGGTTTCGCCATCCTTTGCCAGACGCACCGTCAGACTGCCCTTGACCTTGGCAGCGTCGAAGACATGCAGCGGACGCCCCTGATCGAAGGTCACGTAATTGGTGATGTCCACCAGCGCATTAATGGGGCGCAGGCCGATTGCCTTCAGACGCTGCTGCATCCATTTCGGGCTCGGGCCGTTCTTGACACCCTTGACCATGCGCAGTGCAAAGCCGGTGCAGAACGGGTTCTCGGCATCCTGATCCAGGATGACCTTGACCGGGGTTGCACCTTCGCCCTTGACGGCGTCCGGCAGTGTATTCTTGAGCGTGCCGAGACCGGCAGCGGCAAGATCGCGTGCAATACCGTGAATGCCGGTGCAATCGGCACGGTTCGGCGTCAACCCAATTTCGATCACCGCATCATCCAGTCCGGCATAGGTCGCGAAGCTGGTGCCGACCGGAGCGTCTTCCGGCAGGTCGATGATGCCATTGTGTTCGTCTGAAAGCTCCAGCTCGCGCTCGGAACACATCATCCCGAAGCTTTCGACGCCGCGAATCTTGCCAACGGAAAGCGTGACGTCAAGGCCCGGAACATAGTCGCCCGGACGGCCCAGCACGCCGACCAGACCGACGCGTGCATTCGGTGCACCGCAAACGACCTGAACCGGCTTGCCGTCGCCCGTATCGACGGAGAGCACGCGCAACTTGTCGGCATCCGGATGTTGAACGGCTGTCAGGACCTTGGCGATCTTGAAAGCCTTGAAAGCAGCCCGGTCGTCGACCGATTCCACTTCAAGACCGATATCGGTCAGTTTTTCGACGATCTGTTCCAGCGTCGCATCGGTTTCAAGGTGATCCTTGAGCCAGGAAAGCGTGAATTTCATTTGTGTTGTCCCTTCCTGTCCTTACGCGCTCAGTCCGCCGAAAAGCGTCGGAATGTCGAGCGGACGGAAACCGTAATGTTCGATCCAGCGCACATCGGCGTCGAAGAAGGCGCGCAGATCAGGCATGCCATATTTCAGCATGGCAATGCGATCGATGCCCATGCCCCAGGCGAAGCCCTGATAAACGTCCGGATCGTAGCCGGAAGCGCGCAAGACATTGGGATGCACCATGCCGCAGCCCAGAATTTCAAGCCAGTCATTGCCTTCGCCGAACTTCACATGCGGGCCGGAGCGGTCGCACTGGATATCCACTTCGACAGACGGTTCCGTGAACGGGAAGAAGCTCGGGCGCATGCGCATCTTAACCGAAGGCACTTCGAAGAACGCCTTGCAGAACTCTTCCAGCACCCACTTCATGTTGGCGACATTGGCCGACTTGTCCACGACCAGACCTTCAACCTGATGGAACATCGGCGAATGGGTGGCGTCGGAATCCATGCGATAGGTCTTGCCCGGGATCACGATGCGGATCGGCTCGTCGCGGCCTTCCTTATCGCGGATCGCAGCGAACTTCTCCATCGTGTGCACCTGCACCGGGGAGGTATGCGTGCGCAAAAGCTTGCGCTCGCCCTTTTCATCCGGGTTGAAGAAGAAGGTGTCATGCATTTCGCGCGCCGGGTGCCCTTCCGGGAAATTGAGCGCCGTAAAATTGTAATAGTCGGTTTCGATATCTGGACCTTCGGCAATCGAGAAACCCATATCGGCGAAGATTGCCGTGATCTCATCGACGACCTGTGAAATCGGATGGATGCGACCGCGCGATGCAGCGCTTTCGCGCACCGGCAGTGTCACATCGACCTTCTCACGCTCAAGGCGCGCGGCAATGGCTTGCTTGCGCAGCTCTGTCTTGCGTTCGGTCAGTGCATCAGTGACGCGGTTCTTCAAGCCGTTGATGGCCGGGCCCTGTGCCTGACGCTCTTCCGGCGTCATGCTGCCCAGCGTCTTCAGCTTTTCCGAAACCGAGCCCTTCTTGCCAAGAGCGGCGACACGCACGGCTTCAATGGCAGGCTCGTCAGCCGCCGCCGCGATATCTCCGAGAATCTGCCGTTCGAGTTGTTCTAGATCACTCATTGTTTAAATCCCTGTCGTGCCCGCGGCACTCCACGCCTCTTGTTTCGAGTTCCCTGTCGCGCTTGCAGCGCTCCACGCCTCTTGTTTTGAGTTCCCTGTCGCGCTTACAGCGCTCCACGCCTCTTGTTTCGAGTTCTCTGTTGCGCTTGCAGCGCTCCATATATTTCGCTTTGCAGCCAAAGAAGCGTTGTCGTTACTCTCTTTGGCCTGATTGGTGAGACGCATCAAGATTAGCGTCGAAAAATTCCATCGCCTGCAAAAGCCGTCTTCCATCGCCGCCGAGAAAAATGCGACGAAGCAGCTTCAGCGGCGCGATGGTAAATCGGAAAAACCCGACGATTTTCCTCAATTCTGGAACCACATCAGCGGGTGCAACCGCACGATAGGCTGCGAATGCCTGTTGCGGTGTCCCGGCAAGACGTGCCTGCGCCGTGATCTGGAAAAACAGAAGCCAGACATCGCGCGCCTGTGCGGCGGCAAGCGGCATGACCGATTCCGGCTCCTCCTCGAAATCGAGGAATCCGGCAACACCGTTCTTCTCGAAAAAATCACGCGGATGCGGGCGCCCATGGCAGAGCCCTGCCGCATGAGCCTCACCCAAAGCACGGGCACAATGGACGAGAAGAGCGTCATGGCCCTGCGGATCATCGCGACGCAACTGGTCGAGTCGATCCTGGATGATGGGCGCAACGTCGCTCAGAACCATCACCGCCCCTTGATGGTAGACGATCCTGGGCACCTGAAAGCCTGCCTGCAGAAAGGCGCTCATCTTGCGCTCTTCGCGGTCAGCCATGCCCGCTTCGCCAATTTCCTTCGGGCTGCGCAGGAACGGATAGGGAAGAAGCGGTGAGATCAGGCTGTGCAGGCGCTTGGGGAGTGGACGTCTCTCGGCATCATAGCGCTTGATCCAGACGCGATGACCGCCAATGACGGTGCTGGAAATGCGCTTGCCCTGGCTCTGGGCAAGCAGAACCAGCAGGCTGCGGAGATCATCCGCATCCAGATCCAGCCTCAACTTGCCCGGTTCATCCTTCATGCCCGCTTTGAATCCTTAAAACGAGAAAACCCGCGCCAGCCGAGCCAGCGCGGGTCCCCAAATTATCAATACTGCTTGGGAAAGGCGGCTGGCTTAGCGGACAGCGCCTTCAAAAGCGTTCGGCGTCTCGGTGTTCTTGAGGTACTCGAGAGCCTTCTTTGCCGATGCAACCAGTGCACCGAATGCATCGGGTTCGTGGATTGCGATGTCGGACAGAACCTTGCGGTCGATCTCGATGCCAGCCTTCGCCAGACCGTCGATGAAACGGCCATAGGTCAAGCCCTGCTCGCGGACAGCAGCATTGATGCGCTGGATCCAGAGAGCGCGGAACGAGCGCTTGCGGTTCTTGCGGTCACGGTAAGCATACTGCTTCGAACGGTCAACTGCAGCCTTGGCGGTGCGGATGGTGTTCTTGCGACGGCCACGGAAACCAGCAGCCTGATCCAGAACCTTCTTGTGCTTTGCGTGGGCGGTAACGCCGCGTTTTACGCGTGCCATGTTATGATCTCCTTCTCAGACTAATCTTAGAGGCCGTTCGGCAGGAACTGCTTCACGATCTTTGCATCGGCATCGGCGAGAACCATGGTGCCGCGTGCATCGCGAATGAACTTGTTCGAACGCTTGATCATGCCATGACGCTTACCGGCAGCTGCGGCCTTGACTTTGCCGGTGCCGGTGATCTTGAACCGCTTCTTGGCGGCCGATTTGGTCTTCATCTTGGGCATTTTGCTACTCCTTTGTTTAGTCCCCGTCGTGCCTGCGGCACTCCACGCCTCTTGCTTTAAGCGGCGTCGGTATCTGCAACCGACCGGAACCTTGTTTTCACTTCCGGACTGACCAAGCCCGAAAAGCATACGAAACCGCCACGGCATGCCCTGCCGGGCGGTTCTGTCTCTTTGTCGCATTTCCGAACGCAAAACCGCTTCTCGCACTTTTGCTGGAAATGCTTCAACGCGGCCTTATAGGTTGAAAGACTGCAAAACGCAATGCCCGAATTGGGCTGAATCGCGGTCGAAACGTCAATAAATTCGCAGAAGCACCGGCAGGATATGACTATCTTGCAGATATTCCACAAACTCGAAGAACGGATAGGCGACGAAAAACACCAGGCCATCCGTGAAGGTACGATAAAGCCGGTCAGGACGAACGATCAGCTCCTTGTCGTCGCGAAACAGCGAAAACTTAGGGAAGAAGCGCGGAACGTTCGCACAATAGGCTTCATAAGGCTTGCCGAAATTCTGCTTGAGAAATTTCTCTTCCGTTCGGATGACGATCGAGAAAGCAAGATAACAAAGCACACCGAAGGCGACCGCAATGATGAGGCTCCCGGTTTGCGCGCCGATGCCCATCGCACCGATGCTGCTGAAGACGTAAAGTGGGTTGCGCGTAACCGAATACGGTCCGCTCTGCACGATCTCCGCGCTCTTGCGCCCGCCGATATAGAGCGTGCACCACATACGGCCGATGATCGCCGCAACGATCAGGCTCAGACCGAACGCCTCGATATATTCATGGAAATGGCCAGTCGATTGCGAGCTGACAAAAAGCAACGCCACGACCAGAAGCACCACAACGGCGCCGATCGCAAGGCGTCGACGCTGCTGATATTTTCCCAGTTCGCCCAAAGTCTTCATTGCAGTTCCACGATCCCATATTTATCCGGACAAATGAAAAGCCGCCCGAAGGCGGCTTTTCCAAGGCATTTCGAAATGTTCAACGCGGGGCGAGAACCATCATCATCTGACGGCCTTCAAGCTTCGGCTCGGACTCGACCTTGGCGATTTCGACAGTGTCTTCCTTGACGCGCTGCAAAAGCTTCATGCCAAGTTCCTGGTGCGCCATTTCGCGTCCACGGAAACGCAAGGTAACCTTGACCTTGTCGCCTTCCTCAAAGAAACGCAGAGCAGCCTTCATCTTCACCTCATAATCATGGGTGTCGATGTTCGGTCGCATCTTGATTTCCTTGATTTCAACCGTTTTCTGCTTCTTGCGCGCTTCGGCGGCCTTTTTCTGATTCTGATACTTCAGCTTGCCGAGGTCGACGATCTTACAAACCGGAGGCTCCGCGTTCGGCACGATCTCGACGAGATCGAGACCTGCTTCTTCAGCCATGGCGATCGCTTCCTGGATGGAAACATCACCGTGGTTCTGGCCTTCGGCATCGATAAGCTGAACCCGGGGAACCCGGATATCACGGTTGGAGCGCGGTCCGTCTTTCTGAACCGGCGTCGCTCTGAAGGGTCGGCGAATGGTCGTTATCTCCTGAATTGTTACGTCTCATGCGGTCGGATACTCGCTGCCAGACGGCATGTCCCCGATCAAACCGCAGTTGATCGCGGAAATGTCGTCAAGCAGGCGGCGAAGTCAATAGCATCTTTGACAGGAAAAATCACCCCCGCGTGATAAACGTTCTTTTTGTCCTCATTTCGCGGCGGACAAGCGGCATATCGGTCACATTTACCGCCATTTCAAGGGCCTCGACCCATATGGCGGGTTTTCTCTCTTTTGCGAACATGCCAAAACAATCCAGAGCGCCGTGTGTCCCTTCGGACGCACAAAGGACGCTCTAATCTATTTAATCTACGCATCGTGCTTTCCAAAAATCGGAATCGATTTTCGGGCCGATGCTGTAGGAAATTGAGGAGATTTGACATGAGCGTTGCGGGGCCGGAATTCATCGACGTGGACGGAGCGAAAATCGCCCTGCGCTACAGAGCCGGAAGCAAATCTCCGGGTGTGGTCTGGCTCGGCGGCTATCGTTCCGACATGCTGGGCACCAAGGCGGTCGTTCTCGACGAATGGGCAGCAGAGACCGGACACAGCGCTTTGCGTCACGATTATTCCGGCCATGGCGAATCCGGTGGCGATTTCAATCAGGGCACCATCTCGCGCTGGCTGAGCGAAAGTCTGGCCGTCTACCGGCAATTTGCCCAAGGTCCGCAGATTCTGGTCGGCTCCTCCATGGGAGGCTGGATCGCGCTGCGCATGGCGCAGGAACTTAAGGCGGAAGGCAACCCGCCTGCCGGGATCGTGCTGATAGCGCCGGCACCCGATTTTACGGCCATGCTTGTGGAACCAACACTTTCCGAAGCGCAGAAAAATGATCTTCGGGAAAAGGGCTATTTCGAGGAACCCTCCGAATATTCGCCCAACCCCTATATCTATACCCGCGCGCTGATCGAAGACGGGCGGAAGAATCTGGTGCTCAAGGGCATCATCGAGACCGGCTGCCCGGTTCATATCCTGCAGGGCATGCAGGACCCCGATGTCCCCTACAAGCATGCGCTGACGCTTGTGGAACACCTGCCCGTCGATGACGTGACCCTTACATTGGTGCGCGACGGCGATCATCGCCTGTCGCGACCGCAGGATCTCGATCTTCTCATCCGTACGGTTTCCGGTCTGGCAGAGCGCATCACAGCAACAGCATAACGGGGCATAATTATGCGGTTTTCGGTTTTCGCTTCCTCAGCGGTTGCGGCCATTGTCGGCTTCGGCGGTACGCTGGCACTCATCATTGCGGCAGCGCAGGTGCTAGGCGCCACTCAGGCCGAAACGGCAAGCTGGGTCACGGCGATCTGTCTAGCGATTGCCGCCTCTTCCGCCTGGCTCAGCATCCGCTACAAGATGCCGATCATCGCGGCCTGGTCCACACCAGGGCTGGCGCTGATCGGCGCCAGTGCCGGTTTCACCATGCCGGAAGCGGTGGGCGCATTCATCGTAACAGCACTCGCACTGGTCGCCACCGGGCTGATCCGTCAATTGTCGGTACTCGTTTCCCGTATTCCAGCCTCCGTCGCGTCTGGCATGCTGGCAGGTGTGCTGCTGAGTTTCGTCATTGCCGCTGCCAAGACAGTGCCCGGCGACCCGGTTTTCGTCCTGCCGCTGGTGGCGCTATTCTTCATCATCCGCCTGTTCAACCCGTCGCTCGCCGTCATTGCCGTTCTGGTGATCGGAATGATCTTCGCGCTGCTCACAGGGCGCTCACCTGCCCTGCCCGCGCCTGAAATCTCCACGCTCACCCTCATCTGGCCAGAGTTTCACATGGGCGCGATGATCGGCATCGCGATCCCGCTCTATCTGGTAACCATGGCCTCGCAGAACCTGCCGGGCTTTGCCGTGCTGCGTGCTTCAGGCTATGAGCCGCCAACCAGCGCCTGCTTGCGCGTGACCGGCCTCTTTTCACTGCTGACGGCTCCTTTTGGCGCTTCCACCACCAATCTGGCCGCTATCTCGGCAGCACTCTGCACCAATCCCGACGCACATCCAGACCACACCAAACGCTGGCTTACCGGCCCGGTCTACGCCGTGATCTATGTGGTGTTCGCCCTCTTCGGGGCATCATTGGTCGCGATCTTTGCCGTCTTGCCGGTAACGCTCATCGCCCTTGTTGCCGGGCTTGCCCTGACCGGTCCGTTCATCAACGCCATGTCATTGGCGCTGAAGGACGAGCATGAGCGCCTTGCAGCGACCATAACCTTTGCCGTGACGGCCTCCGGCATGGCATTTTTCGGGGTCGGCTCCGCCTTCTGGGCGCTGATCGCCGGGCTCGCCGTCACTTTTCTCGAACATTTTCGTAAAAAAATCTCGAATTAATTGCATTGGTTAAGTGAAGAGGGCTGCGAATCCTCCGGTTGTATTCTTGAAAAGCCGCAATCTTTTCACCACGTCGAAGTCAAGCCGCCAGAAGAAAATGTCCGCATGAGGCGGGCTGGCAGGCCTTGGTTTCGCGCATGTTGCCGGACGATGTCGAACGGTTGAATGGCATGCGCTTTTCAACGGAGCAGACCATGACCAATACTGCATTGATCCGCCCGGCATGGACGCCAGCCACGATTGCGCTGATGGTGCTCGGCTTTTTCCTGTTCTGGCCGCTTGGCCTTGCCATGCTCGCCTATATCCTCTGGGGTGATCGCCTCGAAGGGTTCAAGCGCGGCGTGAACGAGAAGACCGATTCCATGTTCGGCTCGTTCCGCAACTGCCGTAAGGGCGAAAACTTCAACTTCGGTGGCACCACTGGCAATGAGGCTTTTGACGACTGGCGCCGCGCCGAGCTGGAGCGGCTGGCCGAAGAACGCCGCAAGCTCGAAGAAGCGCGCGCCGAATTCGAGGCCTATGCCGCAGAACTTCGCCGTGCCCGTGACAAGGAAGAATTCGACCGCTTCATGGCTGAGCGCCGTGCGGCCTCGAAGAAGACGCCTGCCCCGCGCACCAAAGGCGGCAAGGACGACATCACCGATCTTTGATAGGGTATAACACCCTGAAATCTTTTGAAACGGCGCAGTTTGGCTGCGCCGTTTCAGTCAAAATAGCAATTTTTTCTGGCTTTTTACGCGAATCACTTATTCTTAAGCGATGGGCTTATCCTTCCTTCGGCAAATCAGTGGCAAAGGAGCGTCTGCTGGGACGGCAACCGTTCGCAGCGAACGCATCCATGCGGTCGCAGGACGGGAACTTCCCTTGCGTGTTTTCGAAAATCCGCGTGCCAAACGACTGACCCTGCGTATCGAAGCAGGTGGCAAGGGACTGCGCATTACGGTTCCGCCCGGACTTCCCGAGCGTGAAGTGCTGAGTTTCCTCAACCGTCACGAAGGCTGGATCGAAAGCCGCATCGCAAAGCTGCCTGACCAGCCGGGCGTGCGCGCCGGCATCAAGATTCCCCTGCGCGGTGTGCCACACAAGATCGTGCATCAATCAGGCCGCGGCACCACCCAGCTTCTTGAAGGCAATATTCTGCTCGTTCATGGCGACCCGGCACATCTGCCGCGCCGCGTCGCCGATCATATCAAACGCGAAGTGAAGCGCGAGATCGAGGCACTCGTGGTCCGACATACCGCCACGGTCGGTCGCAAGGCCAAATCCGTGCGCTTCAAGGACACGAAGAGCCGCTGGGGTTCCTGCACCTCGGACGGCGTCCTCTCCTTCTCCTGGCGCATAGGTATGGCCCCTGCCCCGGTGATCAACTATCTTGTTGCCCATGAGGTGGCCCATCTCATCGAGATGAACCATGGGCCGAAATTCTGGAAACTCTGCCATGAGCTTTGTCCCGACACGGAACGCTGCAAGGCTTGGCTGAAGCGCAATGGCAGCGCATTACAGGCTATCGACTTCACATGACCGCATCCATACTGACCGCCGCCAACGTGCTGTGGGATTATCACTGCATCTATGATCCGCTGGAAACCGCCGATGTCATTATCGGGCTTGGCAGCTACGATCCGCGCGTTGCCGAAAGGGCAGCCGATCTCTTTCTCGCAGGCATGGCGACGTGGCTGGTGTTCACCGGCAAAAGCGGCCACTGGACGGACAAACTCTATAAGGCAAGCGAAGCAGAAGCTTTTGCCGAAATCGCAATCAGGCGCGGCGTGCCCGAAGAAGCGATCACGGTCGAACCCGAGGCTACCAATATCGGCGAAAACATAAGGTTCAGTCGTGAACGGCTTGCGCCCGGCGCAATCAGCGCCATCCTTGTGACCAAGCCGCAGACGCAGCGTCGCGTTCTGGCGACCGTAGCCCGCCAATGGCCGGAAGCACGCGCAAGCATCACCGCGCCGCTCGTTTCCTTCCAAGGCCAGCCAACGGCAGACCATCCGGTCGAAATGCTTATCAATGAGATGACCGGCGATCTCCAGCGCATTCTTGAATATCCTGCCAAGGGTTATCAGATCGCGCAGGCTGTTCCCCTTGAGGTCATGGAGGCGTATGATTTCCTGATCGCACAGGGTTTTGATGGCCATCCCGTCTCCGAATAGTTCCGGAACAGACGGAATAGCTTGAGTAGCCCCCGGATTTATGCGACGGACAACCATGGTTCTCGATATCAAGATATGCGGGCTTAAAACCCCCGACGCCGTTGCCGCCGCCCTCGACGGCGGTGCGACGCATATCGGTTTCATCTTCTTTCCCAAAAGCCCGCGCCATATAACCCCGCAGATGGCAGCAGGCTTGCGCGATGCGGTCAACGGGCGGGCGCTTGTCGTTGCCGTTACAGTCGATGCGGACGATGAAACGCTGGATGATATCGTGAAAACGGTGAAACCCGATATTCTGCAGCTTCATGGCCACGAGACGCCGGATCGCGTGGCCTTCATCAAAGCGCGTTATGGCTTGCCGGTCATGAAGGCTTTTTCGGTGCGCGACGCCAGCGATCTTGCCGCGATTGCGGCCTATAAGGGCATAGCAGACCGTTTCCTGTTCGATGCCAAGCCGCCGAAGGGATCGGACCTTCCGGGCGGCAACGGCGTATCATTCGACTGGGAACTTCTGGCGGCGCTTGACGCGGATATCGATTACATGCTTTCCGGTGGATTGAATGCGGACAATATCGCAGAGGCGCTCCACAAAACCCAAGCGCCCGGCATCGATATATCGTCCGGCGTCGAACGCGCGCCCGGCGAAAAGGATGTGCGTCTCATCGAGAATTTTTTCCGGGCTGTCGCCGATGCGCGCCGATGCCCTGTAGACAGCCTGAACTGACGGAGCGGAAGCGTTGAACAAGCCGGTTGCACCCAATTCCTATAAGACAGGCCCCGATGAAGAGGGCATGTTCGGTATTTTCGGCGGACGCTTCGTTGCCGAGACGCTGATGCCGCTGATCCTCGAATTGCAGGAAGCCTATGAAACGGCGAAGAACGATCCTGAATTCAAGGCGGAGCTGAACGCGCTTTCCACCTACTATGCAGGTCGTCCTTCCAAGCTCTATTACGCGGAAGGCCTGACGAAACATCTGGGCGGCGCAAAAATCTACTTCAAGCGTGAAGACCTCAACCACACCGGCAGCCACAAGATCAACAACTGCCTCGGCCAGATTCTCCTCGCCAAGCGCATGGGCAAGACCCGCATCATTGCCGAAACCGGCGCCGGACAGCATGGCGTGGCTTCGGCTACTGTTGCCGCGCGTTTCGGCCTGCCCTGCATGGTCTATATGGGCGCAACCGACGTCGAACGCCAGAAGCCGAACGTGTTCCGCATGAAGCTGCTTGGTGCCGAAGTGATTCCGGTTTCGGCAGGCAACGGCACACTCAAGGATGCGATGAACGAAGCCCTGCGTGACTGGGTGACGAATGTCGAAGACACCTATTACCTGATCGGCACGGCTGCCGGTCCGCATCCCTATCCGGAACTGGTGCGCGATTTCCAGTCGGTTATCGGCAATGAAGCACGCCAGCAGATTCTCGAACAGGAAGGCCGTCTGCCGGATGTCATCATCGCGGCTGTCGGCGGCGGCTCCAACGCCATCGGCCTGTTCCACCCCTTCCTCGATGACGCATCAGTCAAGATCGTCGGTGTCGAGGCAGGCGGTCACGGTCTGGACGGTGACGAGCATTGTGCATCGATGAGCGCGGGTCGTCCCGGCGTACTGCATGGTAACCGCACCTATCTCCTCCAGGATGACGACGGCCAGATTCTTGAAGGACATTCCGTTTCCGCCGGTCTCGACTATCCGGGCGTGGGCCCGGAACATTCATGGCTGAAAGATAGCGGGCGCGTCGACTACGTACCGATCCTCGACGCTGAGGCGCTGGATGCATTCCAGCTTTGCACCCGCACCGAAGGCATTATCCCCGCGCTCGAATCCGCCCATGCCATTGCGCAGGCCGTCAAGATGGCCCCAGCCATGGGCAAGGACCAAGTTATGATCGTCAATCTGTCCGGTCGTGGCGACAAGGATGTCCATACGGTCGGCAAGCTTCTCGGCATGGACATCTGACATGGGTAACGACGTCGCCGAAATCTCCGTCTACAAGCCGCGCGCCGCATGGTTCGACGGCCTGACGACGTGCGGTCCGGCGACGATCAAGCTCAACATCATAGAAGCCGATCCGGCCAATCCTGTCGCGGAGGCCGCTGTCGGCCTCGCCCGCAGGCAGATCGAAGCCGCCGCTGAAAAGCTCGTCGCCTTGCCGCATATGGGCGTAGGTTTTGCCATTCTGCATCAGGGTGAGGAGGGCCTGTGGCTGCTTCTGCACTGGTGGCTGGAAGGCGGTATCGCCACGGAAGTCCTCTGGCAGTCGGAACTCGGCGACGAGGTGGAATTCATGACCGCACAACCGCTGCTGATGGCCTGCGTGTGGGAACTCGGAATCATAGACTTTGAACGGCGTGCATGGATGGAAACGGCGATGGCGGGCAAGCCCGTTGCCGACTATCTGACGCGCACTTTGCCACGGGGCACGGTATGACTACTCGCATCGACACCAAATTCGCTGAACTGAAGGCCGAGGGCCGTCCGGCGCTCGTTACCTATTTCATGGGTGGCGATCCCGATCTGGAAACCTCGCTCAAGGTCATGAAGGCATTGCCAAAGGCCGGTGCCGACGTGATCGAGCTTGGCATGCCCTTCTCCGATCCGATGGCAGATGGACCCGCCATTCAGGCCGCAGGTCTGCGCGCCCTCAACGCCGGGCAGACGCTTGCCAAGACGCTGCACATGGCAGCAGAATTCCGCAAGGAAGACGACACCACCCCCATCGTCATGATGGGCTACTACAACCCGATCTATATCTATGGTGTGGAACGCTTTCTGGCCGATGCCAAAGCGTCTGGCGTCGACGGGCTGATCGTCGTCGATCTTCCCTCCGAAATGGATGCGGAACTTTGCATTCCGGCCATGAAGGCGGGCATCAATTTCATTCGCCTCACCACGCCGACCACGGATGACAAGCGCCTGCCGAAAGTGCTGCATAATTCGTCGGGCTTCGTCTATTACGTCTCGATGAACGGCATCACCGGCTCGGCAATCGCCGATACCGCGAAAGTTGGTGAAGCCGTGCGCCACATCAAGAAAAGCACCGATTTGCCGATCTGTGTCGGTTTCGGCGTCAAGACGCCGGAACAGGCCACAGCCATCGCCGCCCATGCCGATGGCGTCGTCGTCGGCACGGCCATCGTCAACGCGATTGCCGGTGAACTCGATGAAAAGGGCAAGGTGAAAGGCGATCCGGTCGCCGCCGCAAGCCGGCTTGTCCACGCTCTTGCTGAAAGCGTGCGCGCCACACGCCTTGAAGCCGCCCAATAAATCGTCCATTTAAGCGGCTGAGAAGTCGTTGCCGAAGAACAAGAAACGGAACCAAACGTCATGAACTGGATCACCAACTACGTTCGTCCGAAGATCAATTCGATGCTCGGCCGTCGTGAAATGCCGGAAAACCTCTGGATCAAGGATCCGTCGACCGGTGAAATGGTGTTTCACAAGGACCTTGAGAGCAACCAGTTTGTGATCCCCTCCTCAGGTCATCACATGCGCATCAAGGCGAAGGACCGTCTGCGCTTCTTCTTCGACAATGGCGAATATACGACGCTTGAAGCGCCAAAAGTGCCTGTCGATCCGCTGAAATTCCGCGACGAGAAGAAATATATCGACCGTCTCAAGGATTATCGCACCCGCACCGGCATGGATGACGCCATCGTCAACGGCCTCGGCACAATCGAAGGCTTGCCGATTGTCGCCACCGTTCAGGATTTCGGGTTCATGGGCGGTTCGCTCGGCATGGGTGCCGGCGAAGCCATCATTCAGGGTTTTGAAAAGGCCATCGAGCTGAAACGCCCGCTGGTCCTGTTTGCCGCCTCGGGCGGTGCGCGCATGCAGGAAGGCATCCTGTCGCTCATGCAGCTCCCGCGCACCACGGTTGCAGTTGAAATGCTGAAAGAGGCAGGTCTGCCCTATATCGTCGTGCTGACCAATCCGACTACGGGCGGGGTAACGGCTTCCTACGCCATGCTGGGCGATATCCACATCGCCGAACCAGGCGCCCTGATCGGCTTTGCCGGCCCGCGCGTCATCGAGCAGACGATCCGTGAAAAGCTGCCGGAAGGCTTCCAGAGCGCCGACTATCTCATGGAACATGGCATGGTCGACATGGTCGTCTCGCGTCTGGAATTGAAGGGCACGATTGCGCGCCTTCTCAAGATCATGACCAGGCAGCCCGGCAATAGCGACGCGCCGGAACACGAAAAGACGGAAGCAACCGACAAGGCAGCCTGATCGTGACGGGAAAAGCCGCCGCCGCAATCGAGCGGCTTATGCAGTTGCATCCAAAGGGCTTCGATCTTTCATTGGACCGCATTCGCGGTCTTCTGGGAAAGCTTGGTAATCCGCATCTGAAACTGCCACCGGTCATTCACATTGCCGGAACCAACGGCAAGGGGTCAGCGACAGCTTTCTGCCGCGCACTTCTGGAAGCGGGCGGCTTCGATGTTCACGTCCATACCTCGCCGCACCTCGTCAACTGGCACGAGCGCTATCGTCTGGCAGCGCCCGGTGGCGGAAAACTGGTCAGTGACGATGTTCTGGCCGACGCGATAGAGCGCGTTGCAGCAGCCAATGACGGCCAGCACATCACCGTTTTTGAAATCCTGACGGCTGTGGCCTTCGTGCTCTTTTCCGAACATCCGGCGGATGTCGTCGTCATGGAAGTCGGTCTCGGCGGGCGTTTCGACGCCACCAATGTCATTACCGATCCTGCCGTGTCGCTCATCATGCCGGTTTCCATCGACCATCAGGCCTATCTTGGCGATCATGTGGAGCTTATTGCGGCCGAAAAGGCCGGTATCATCAAGAAGGATTGTCCGGTCGTCATCGGTTTCCAGCCCTTCGATGCGGCACGGGAAGTTCTTGTCTCGACTGCCGACAGGCTGGGCTGTCCCGTTTCGGTTTACGGGCAGGATTTCCTCGCTTTCGAGGAACATGGCCGCATGGTGTTCCAGAACGAGGATGGTCTGATCGACCTGCCATTGCCGCGCCTTCCCGGACGCCATCAGATTTCCAATGCCGCAGCAGCAATCGAGGCTGTGCAGATGGCTGGTTTCAGCCTGACCGACAAAGCCGTCGAAAAGGCGTTAATGGTGGTGGACTGGCCAGCACGCATGCAGCGGTTGACCCATGGTTCGCTCGTGGATTTGGCCCCGGCAGCGTCCGAAATCTGGCTCGATGGCGGGCATAATCCGGGTGCGGGAACAGTCATTGCCGAGTCGCTTGGCGATCTTGAAGAGCGCAATGAGCGCCCGCTGTTCCTCATCACCGGTATGATCAATACCAAGGACCCGGTCGGCTATTTCGAAGCCTTTGCCGGTATGGCGCGGCACGTTTTCACCGTGCCTATTCCGTCCAGCGATGCGGGCATTCCCAATGATGAGCTGGCCGTCGCGGCCCAAAAAGCCAATCTGTCGGCGGAGCCCGTGCATTCGGTTGCCAACGCATTGAAACTTCTGCGTGATACATGGCCCCCGGATGAAGCGCCGCCGCGTATCCTGATTAGCGGATCGCTTTACCTTGCAGGTGAAGTCTTGAGGGACAACAGCACGCCACCCACTTAACGGCAAATTCTAAACAAAAAAACCCGGCTCGAAGGCCGGGTTTTGCGTTTTATGATGCTGTCTTATGCAGCCGACGCCTTGATCCAGTCGGCGAGACGGCTCTTCGGAGCAGCGCCGACCATATTGGCGGCGAGTTCACCATCCTTGAACATCAGAAGCGTCGGGATCGAACGCACGCCGAACTGAGCAGCCAGTTCCGGGTTCTCATCAATGTTCACCTTGGCGATCTTGACCTGACCAGCCATTTCCGTTGCGATTTCGTCCAGAGCCGGGGCGATCATCTTGCAGGGACCGCACCATTCCGCCCAGAAATCCACCACAACAGGCTCGCTCGACTGAAGAACGTCCGACTGAAAATTGCTGTTATCGACCTTAACGGTTGCCATAGGGCTATCCTCTATATGGTTAAGAACGGCAGGCATCTTCACAGACTCACACGCAATCCGCTCTATCTTCGCTATATCATGTGGCGCGTCTGCCGCCATCCGTCAAGTTCTAGTTACTCACCTTTCCTTGAGAGTCTTTCAGCGTCTGCATGGCTTCATTGAGAACAGTGTCGGACAATGGCATCAGAAACGGCCCTTCGGTAAAGAGCAACGCTGTTTCCACCGTCCGTCCCGGATAGAGCGGCTCCAGCAGCGCCTTATAAAGTGCAAGCTGCGCCCGATAGGCGAAAGGAACCGCCTCGATGGTTTTCGGTGGCGGTCGATTGGTTTTGTAGTCCACGATCAACACCCGGTCCTCACCGACACTGATGCGGTCGATCTGGCCAGACACCGCATGATCGCGCCCGCCAAGCTCGATTGTGCCCATGATGGCCACTTCCCCGCGCGAACCTTCCGCAAAGACCGGTGCATAGGTGGGGTCGTCCAGAATGGTCCGCACACTTTGCCAAGCTATCTGGCGCTCCGTTTCCGGCCAGTCGGCAGCGATGCGATCAAGGTAGCCGCGTGCCAGCGTTTCACACCCATCCCGTGGAATGTCCGGCAGATATTGCAGCAGCATATGGATCGCCGTGCCGCGCCGCAGCGCAAAGGCGGGAGTCCCGTTGCCTGGCCCCAGAACCGGCGAAAACGTATCGAGCGGCGGTTCCTCATCCGCTTCGATCAGCGCGGACGCGCCGGACGGGGCCAGCGGCCGCGGCAATCCGGTTTCAGGCTTTATCGGCCGCAGATAATCGCGCGGTAGTGACGGCAGTGCGTGATCCTCGGTTCTATCCTGCTCGGCAATCTCGACCATTCCGCGCGGTGTCTTGCGATAGCGCCTTGCAGCAACTTTCAGAACCGGATGCACGAATGTCTCGGCCTTGGTGGCCAGCGCATCCTCAACAAGGCGATGCCATGTTTCGCCGCTTTCGCGCGTACCGCGATAGCCGCAGATGATAAGCCGGTCTTCGGCCCGCGTCATGCCGACATAGAGCAGGCGGCGATATTCTTCCTCCGCCCGCATTTTCAGCTCCTCGATCTGTGCTGCCGTGAAGCCGGTCTGGTATCCGGCATTCGGTTGCCAGAGATAGCCTTTCACCGGCGGATTATCGTTCGAAAAATCAAAAGGAATGAGCTTTGGCGCGCGGCTGCCAGTCCAGACCGCGCTTCCCGGATCGACAAGAAACACCACCGCCCCTTCCAGCCCCTTGGCGGCATGGACGGTCATGATGCGCACTTCATTGCGCCCCTGATCCAGTTCGCGCTTGATTTCCGGCGATGCCGCTTCCAGCGTTTCAAGAAAAGCCTGCAGGCCGGGCAGACCGGCGCGCTCGGCGGAAAGCGCATAATTCTGGAATTCGTCAATGATATCGCCCGCCTCCGGCCCCAACCGCGCCAGGAGTTTTCGCCGCGCGCCGTCCGCGCTCAATATGCGTGCATAGAATTCGAACACCGGCATGGTGTCGGCCATATTGCGCCAGCGGCTCAAGGTCTTGTGCACTTCGGCCAGCGCGGCATCGCCACGCGAGACCTGATAAAGCCGCTCGAACAAAGTGAGGCTTGAACCTCGCGGATGGGCAAGCTCGAACAGCTGGTCGTCATCCCAGCCGAACAGCGGGCTTTTCAGGACAGATGCCAGCGAAAGATCGTCCGAGGGCTGAAGCACGAAACGACCGAGCGCCATCAGATCCTGAATGGCAATATGGCTGGTGAGCCGCAGGCGGTCCGCACCGGCCACCGGCACGGACAGGTTTTTCAGCGCCCGCGACAGGGCAGGCATGAACTGGTCGCGCTTTCGCACCAGAACCATGATGTCGCGCGGCATGATCCGCCTGTTCTGGCCCGGAATGGGTTCGCCGCTATCCAGCCAGTGGCGAATGGTGGCCGCGATCTGATCCGCCAGCCGCACGGCAGGTGCTGCCAGATGATCGACCGGCTCGCGCCAATCGTCAGGCTCTTCCACCACTTCCGGCGTCAGCATATCCCATATTTCCACCTCGCCCGGCGCATCTGAACGAATGGCTTCATGGACCGTTGCGCCCGCAAGGCCGCGATTGGCCTCGGGTCGCGCAAAAACCTCGTCCACCGCCTGCAGGACATCGGGCGCGGATCGGAACGAAAAATTGAGGCTGACACGCTCGAATTTCAGCTCCGCATCTTTCGCGCGAAGACTGACGGACCGCCCCTGCGCCGCAAAATCCTCCGGCACCGCGCCCTGAAACGAATAGATCGACTGTTTCTCGTCACCGACGGCAAAGAGCGTGCGGCTGATATTGCGCTGGCCGAGACCGGAGAAAAACTCTTCCGACAGCATGCGGATCACCTGCCACTGGTCGGGGCTGGTATCCTGCGCCTCATCGACCAGAATATGATCGATGCCGCGATCGAGCTTGTACTGCACCCACTGCCCTGCCCCGTTTCGGGCAAGCAGCGCCACGGTCCGGGTGATGAGGTCCTCGAAATCGAGCAGGCCGCGCTGACGCTTCAGGTCGTGATAGCGTTGCAGCAGATTGTCGATCAGCGTCAGCGCGGCCAGATTGAGCCGCACAAGGCGCAATTCCTTCAGCCGGTCGAGACCCTGTTCCACACGCGCCGCCGCCGCGTCGAAATCCTCTTCGAAATCCGGCAGAAGCTTCTTGACCGCCGCCGAGCCGACATAAGAACCGGATTTCGGTTCGCCCGTGCTTTTCAGGAAGGCTGCACGCAACACGGCCTCGCGGTCACGCTGGCTTGTCACCTTTTCGAAACGCCGAAGCTGCAGCGCAAAATCCTGCGCGCGAGACGCCCCCTTCTGGATCGACATGATGAGGTCGAGTGCGTCGTCGGAAAACTCCGGTATCGGCCAGAGATCGGCGATGATATCATCTTCGCTGGTTTGCGGGTCGAAGCGGAAAGCCCGGTGCAGGGCTTCGCTGCGATGCGCCGCCACACCCAGTTCGGTGATATAGGTCTGCAGGCCGTTGCGCCTGCTTACCGCCTCATCCAGAAGCGATTGAAGCCCCATCTCGCCCGATGCTTGCAGAACGTCCGCAAAGGCCGCTGCGAGCTCAATATCGCCGCCTCCATGCGCGGTTTCGAGCAGTTGGCGCCGTGCTTCGCCCACGAGGGCGACCTGCATCAAATCATCCATCATCTCGAAATGACCGGCAATGTTTGCCTCAAGCGGGAACTGGTGCAGGATCGCTTCGCAGAAAGCATGGATGGTCTGGATTTTAAGTCCGCCCGGTGTTTCGAGCGCACGCGCGAACAGCCGTCGCGCGGCGGCAAGACGGGCATCGCCCGGTCTGCGCCCTTCCAATGATTTCAGGCGTTCGGCCAGTTCCTCATCCGGCAGGACAGCCCATTCTGAAAGCCGCATGAACACGCGGTTCTGCATCACCGCAGCCGCCGCCTTGGTATAGGTGAGGCAGAGAATCTTCGATGGGTCCGTGCCTTCGAGCAGCAGGCGAATAACACGTTCGGTCAGAACATGCGTCTTGCCGGAACCCGCATTGGCGGAAACCCAGACGGAAGCTGCCGGATTTGCTGCATTGCTTTGCGCCCGCAGCGTTTCTTCTGGAATAACAGGTGCTTTCTTCATTCGCCGCCCTCGCCGCCTGCATCGCCTCCGGCAGACCATTCCAGCACCCGCGCCAGATGATCGTAATCGCCCGTCAGATCGGTTTCACGGAACGGCAATGCGCGCGACAGATACCCTTTTTCCGGCTTCTGATATTCGGCCAGCAATTGCGCCAGCCGCTGCCAGGATTCCTCGCCAAGCGCCGGGGCGGTTTTCTCCGATGGCGGTCGTCCGATCTTGAGGATGGATTCCGGCTTGACCTCGCCGCCCGCCTTGAGACGGACATAGGTGAGGTCCGAAGCGCGGACCGAGCCCAGTTCGCGGAATGCGCCGCGCACCAGAAGCGCGGCTTCCAGCGCCAGCTGCGGCGACAGCAGCACATGCGCCTGTTTGGGCGATGGCGTCGATCCGGTCTTGTAATCGATGATTTCCGCTGTCCCGTCGCGCATCAGATCGATGCGGTCAGCGCGGCCGGAAAGCGTGACGCCAAGCCCTTCGACCTCGCGTTTATCGGATGAAATTTCCGCAAAGCGGGTCTGGACATTATAGGCGCGCTCGCGCTCCCAAGCCAGAAACTGCGGAATGAGCGCCGTGAAGCGCGGCCACCACACAGCCTCTATTTCGGTCGGCAGGTCCATGTCGGCAAAAAGAATGCGGCCAAGCTCCATCAGGCGTTCGGCGGCATCGGGCGCTAGCGGATCGATTGCCTCTTGCGTAAAATGACCCAGAATATCGTGGAACAAGGTGCCGCGCTCGGCAGCAGCCGGGTCACGGATCAGGGGCTCCAGCGGACGCAGTTTCAGGATCTTCTTGGCGAAGATCGCATAAGGATCGCGGCGCAGCGTTTCGATTTCCGTCACCGAAAAATGCTTCGGACGGGCAGTTACAGGCGGGGCCGGTTCCGGGCGTTTGACGAAAGGCACGTCTTCGTCCCGGTCGATTTCGCGTGACCACTGAATAAAACGCGCCCCACGCTTGCGCATTTCGGTCGTCACATCTGCGCCCAGCACAGTTTCAAGCCGCTGCAGCCAGCGCGAGGCAACCGTCGGCGCATTGTCGGAACGCTGCGAGCGCGTCAGCACAACATGATCCTGACCCAGCGCCATCTGGAAATCGTGGGCAGCAAGGCCGGTGCGGCGCTCGGGCGGATCGAGCGCGATCATAGACTTCATCGGACGCGACATGAATGGATCGTTACGGGTACGGGCAGGCCAGCTCCCCTCGTTGAGACCGCCGACCACCACCGTATCCATGGTTTGCAGGCGTGCTTCCAGCGCACCCCAGATGAAGAGGCGCGGATGGCCGCCGGGGTGCGGCTTGACCGTCTCGCCCGCCATCAGCGCATCGAGCACAGCCGGCCATTCCGACGCTTCAAAGTCGAGCCCGGCTTCGCTTGAAACCAGACCACGCAAAAAGGCAGCGAGCTGTTCTCCGCGTTCGCCGGAATAGAAAGGCGCGATGCTGGCCTTTTCATTACGCGCAAGATTTTCCAATGCTTCGACCGTTGCACGCGCGATTTCGCCGATCTCGGTCCGGCGTCCGGCGATGACGAAAGGCGCCAATGGCGCCACCGCCTTAGACAGGCTTTCGCAAAGATTGCGGGCGGCGGCGATCATATCCGGCGTGACTGTATCGTGCCATGCCGGTTGCCATGACTGACTGGCGCTTTCTTCCAGCCGCCGATCGAAAAATGCGGGAAGATTGAGCACCGAGGCACGGCCCGTACCGCCGCGAAAGGCAATGAGTTCCAAGGTTTCGGCGGCAAGGCGTCGCTCGATACGGGGCGCTTCCAGCCGCAGCAGCGGATGCTTGACCAGCGCCAGCAGGGCGACCGGATCGCCCGGATTGAACACGGTTTCGACCAGCAGCCGCAGCAATGTCGTGGTCTCGACATCACGCAGATGCCGCCCGCCGGAATCGTCGGCATCGATCCCGAAACGGGCAAGCTCGCCCACCACCCGTCGCGCCAGATTGCGGTCTGCCGTGACAAGCGCAGCCGTCTTGCCTTCATCATTGATTGCATCGCGTAACGCAAGAGCGACCGCAAGCGCCTCTTCCCGCTCATTGGCGGCTTCGATCAGATCGATGGTCTGCGCTGCCTGCTGCAAGGCTTCGCGTTGCATATCGGGATCGCACGCAAGCTGGCCCCATGCATCGGTCGTTTCCGCCGGGCGGAGCGCTTCGCTCACCACCCGCTCGCGCAGGCGTTTGGAAGCAGGCATATCGTCCAGATGTTCCACATCTGCGCGTAATGTCTGCATTGCATCAAGAAGCTTGCGCAAGCCGAATTGCGGATGACCGAAGGTCGAGGGATTGTCGGTTGCCGATGCCAGCATTTGCCACGCGGCATCATCCAGATCGCGGTCCAGCCCCGGCAGCACCACCGCGCCATTGGGCAAATCCGCAATAGCGGAAATAAGTTCGGCAGTCGCAGGTATGGAACCGGTAGAACCCGCAACGATCACCGGCCCCGTTGGCGGATGGGTGCGCAGGCGCTTTACTTCACTCCAGATGAGATCGTTGCGATGCGCAGCCGGATTTGAAAGCCTGCGTTCCGCCAGAATATCCGGCCACAGATTGGTGACGATGTTGAGAAAGCCGAGCGTGACCTGCCACCAATCGGCAAGGTCTTCCGGAGCAATACCCTTAAGCTCACTCCACTTCGCCCCATCGGTTTCAACCTGATCCATCAGCCCCGCCAGATCGCGGGCAAGCCAGATCGCATCGGCGGTCGTTGCCGGAACGGAAACGTCGTCAACACCGAAAAGGGCACGTACATGCGAAGGCAGCGATTCCCGCCACGGGCGGATCAATCGTGCCAGAAGCAGAAGACGCTCTGCTGTACCAATCGGTGGATTGATGTCAAAGACGCCTGACGAGCCGGCATTGAAGAAAGCGGCATCTTCGTCCACATCGCCAAGCGGCTTTATCGTCGGCAAAATAGCGCTTTTAGCTGGATTCCTATCGACCAGTATCGATCTTAGCGCACGCGCCGCACGGCGCGTTGGCACATAGATGGTTGCATTGGCCAATGCCAGCGGATCGGAAGGGTTGGCAGGAAAGCCCTCAACCAGCCGCCCTTCCAGAAGCGCCTTGGCAAAAGCGGGCAGAAACGGCGTGCCGGGAGGAATTGAAAAGAGGCGCTGTTTCCCATCTCTGGGCCTGCGTGCGCTCATGCTTACTGCCTCCTCATGCAAATGCGGTAAGCGCTGCCTCCGCCTCGCCGATGGCGTCCGGCGTTCCAACGGTCAGCCAGTGCCCGGTCATTGGCATACCATAAAGGCGGCCCGCTGCAATCGCTTCGTCGAAATAGCGATTGAGCGAGGACACACCCGGCTCCACGTGATCGAAGATGCGGGGATGGATAATCCCTGCTCCCGCATAGATCACCGGCTCGCCGGAGACGTCCCGTGCGCGGCGCAGATGCCCGTTTTCGTCGGTAACGAAATCACCCTTGCCTTCATAGCCCGTTTCCTGATCGAGGCGCGCTGTCATCAGGAGAATGTCCATCCGGTCCGCATCCCATATCTCAGCGAGCGCCGACAAATTGGGCGCCTTCTCGTCGCCTACCCAAAATGTGTCGGCATTCAATATAAAAAACGGCTCTGCTCCGAGTATCGGCAACGCCTTCACGACGCCGCCAGCAGAATCGAGCAACTCCTTGCGTTCGTCCGAAATAACGATCTCCAGATCGTTGCGACGACGAAGATGCTCTTCCAGTTGGTCGGCTAAATAATGGACATTGACGACTGCCGTGCCAATGCCCGCCTGCACAGCCGCATCCAGCCCCCAATCAATCAAGGGCTTACCCGCAACCTTGACCAGCGGCTTTGGAATGGTTTCGGTGATGGGACGCATGCGCTTGCCAAGTCCGGCGGCAAGAATCATTGCCGTTTTGGGGGCCATTTCAGGCATTTTCATTGCGCGGCCTCTTCCTGCTGCATCAGCCCCAATTCCTCAAACCATGCCGCCACAGGTGCCATGACGGGATCTTTAAGCACACGTCCGAGATAATCGCGAATGCGTGGCAGGTGCTTCAAATAAGCCGGCTTACCATCGCGCTCGTCGAGCCGGACAAAAAGACCGAGCAGCTTGGCATTACGCTGCGCGCCCATGGCTGCATAGGCCTTGCGGAACAAAGCCTCGTCGAACGCATGTCCGAGCGTGCGACGCTCATCGCAATAGGCAGCGACCACAGCCTGTTCCAGCTCTGGCGAAATCGTCACTCGCGCATCAAGCGCCAGTGAAGCCACGTCATAGGCCGCCGGTCCAATCATCGCATCCTGAAAATCGATGACACCGATCTTGTCCTTGCCTCCCGCCTCCGGGAACCAGAACAGGTTGGGCGAATGATAGTCGCGCAAGAGCAGGCTCTTCTCAACATCGGCAATGTCGGCGATCACATGACCCCATGCGGCTTCGTAAGCTTGCTTTTCTGCGTCTGTAAGTTGCCTGCCCATCATGCGCGGCGCGTACCACTGGCCGATCAGGCTGACCTCGATCATCATCGCATCGCGGTCAAAGCCAGCAATGATGTGGTCGGGATGCCCCGCCACCGGTGCATGGTCTGGCCAGGCAACGCCATGCAGATGCGCCAGAAAACGTCCGGCGGCCTCATAGCGTTCCGCAACAGGTTCACCCGAAGCTGCCCGCACGCCCTCGGTTCCGAGATTCTCAAGGATGAGAAAACCGGCATCGAGATCGGCGGCACGCATTTGCGGCACGTGAAAACCATGGCTGTCGAGAAGCGCATCGACAGCGACAAAGGCAAGGATGTTTTCCGCAAGATGCGCAATCTGCCGATAGGATTTTCCGTCACGCAGCGGCGGATCATACGGCATCTGCGGCGCATTCATCAAAATCTCGATACCGTGAGCAGCCGTTTGGACCGTCTCGTATTTGCGCGGAGATGCATCCCCCTGCAAATAGCGGCGCGTTGCATCGGCGCGGCCGTGGAGGTCCAGAAAAGCGCGGATTGCCTGGCTGCGTTCCAGCCGCTGGATCGCGGCCACAGGTCCGGACACGGCAATACGCCGTCCTCCCCCTTCGTGGTTCAGCGTGACAGCAAATGACGGTTCAGGCAGGAATCCCTCGCCCTGCTCCGGCCATTCGGCCAGAACCACGCCATCTTCCAGAAACTCCGGCAGCCCCAGCTCATCCAGTTCTTCACCGTGTGAAATACGGTAGAGATCGGCATGGGCAACAGGAATGCGCAAAGTCTCGTAGCTTTGCACTAGCGTAAAAGTCGGACTTGGAACATCCAGCCCTTCATCATCGGCAATTGCGCGTATGATCGCGCGGGCAAGCGAGGATTTTCCCGCTCCCAGATCACCGGAAAGCGTGACAAGATCGCCCTTCTGCAGGGCGAGGGCGAAATCCTCGCCGAAACGCTGCGTTGCAGCTTCGTCGGGCAAGAAATAGCTGATGCTGGATTGTGAGGCGCTCATGGGCACCCTTTACCTTATTCGGCGGCGACGCGGAAGCTGCGTGTTTCCGACGGAAAACGGCAAATGACCGTTGTTCCACGACCGGAACCCGTATCAATATCGACCGACCCGCCATGCAGCTCGACAAAGCTCTTGACGATGGCAAGTCCGAGTCCGGCACCACGGCGGCGACCACCATTCGGATAGGACTGGAAGCGCTTGAAAACCGTGTCGAGCACTTCTCCGGGCATGCCGGGACCGTCATCATGGACGGCAAAGACCACTTCCGTCCCCTCTCGCGCCACTTGCAGCTGGATGCTGGAGCCTTCCGGCGCATAGTTGGTAGCGTTGGACAACAGGTTGAAAAGTACCTGACGGACGCGGTTCGCATCGGCCTTGAATACGTCAACGTCGTCGGCAATGTCGATGTCGAGCCCGATATCGTGATCGCGCATGCGCTCACCGACGCGGGAAGCGGCAGCAGAAATCGCTTCCACGACGGAAACTTCGCCGACCTCCAGTTCCATGATGCCTGCATCGACGGTCGCAAGATCGAGAATATCATTGACGATGGTCAGCAATACCGATGACGACGTGCTGATATGGTCGAGATATTCGATCTGGCGCTCGTTGAGCGATCCGAAAGCCGGTGTCTGCAACAGTTCGGTGAAACCGATGATGTTGGTCAGCGGCGAACGCAATTCGTAGGACACGTGCTGGACGAAATCGTTCTTGATCTGGTCGGCCAGTTCCAGCGCCTCGTTCTTTTCCTTGAGCGCCCGTTCGACGCGCACCGTGTCGGTGACGTCGATGAAGGTCAGCATGGTCTGGCCCTTCGGCAGCGGCACCACAGCGAAGGAGAGAATAGCGCCGTCGTCCAGTTCCACCTGCCCCATGCGGCCGTCGCGCTTGTCGAGGAAGCCGGTAACCGTGGAGACAAAATCGTCCCACAGACCGTTGCCGCCACGCTCGCTGCAGATCTTGGCAATCGATGAAATATGCGTGCCTTCGACGATGAGCGGCATCGGCAATGCCCAGAGATCGGCGAAGGACGGGTTGGAAAGCCGGATGCGGCCATCGGAACCGAACACCGCCACGGCTTCAGCCAGATGGTCGAGTGTTTCGCCCTGTACCTTGATGAGCGTGTTGTAACGGCCTTCAAGTTCGAACTTTTCGGTCATATTCTCGAAGAACCAGGTCACGCCGCCTTGTGGATGCGGATTGGCAACGACGCGCATGGTTCGCGTATCCGGCAGGTGCCACATATGTTCCTGCGGCTCGACAGCGCGATAGGCGGAAAGCACCGAATCCTTCCACTTGCGCCATTCCGGCTGTTCGGGCAGCTTTCCTTCCGAACGCAGGCGATCGAGGATCAGCGTGTTGCTCGGCTGCGATTCCAACCATGCCGTATCGAGCGACCACAGCTTGGCAAAAGCCTGATTGAAAAATTGCAACTTCATTTCGGGATCGAAAATCGCCACAGCGGTCGAAAGCTGATCGAGCGTTTCGGCATGGCTCTTCATCGTGCGGTTCAGTTCTTCGCGCACCGCCTGCACTTCGGTCTGGTCGAAGCCGAGGCCGATGGAACCTGTTTCCGCGCTGACATCCGTCACGTTGAAAAGGCGGCGGTCACCGTGCACCACAGCCGTCAGCTGGTCCTGCAGGACAGGCTCGGCAAAGCGGTCGCGCTCCAGACGCTGGCGCGCCTGTGCGCCGAAAAGCTCGCGCCCTTCGGAAATCACCTGGCTTGCATCGGCCATATCGACAGCCTGCGCATAGGCGGCATTGACCCATTCGACGCGGCCGCTGGCGTCGCGGGTCCAGACCGGCTGGTCGATCCGGTCGAGAAGACGCCGGAATAATTCGATACGCTCGGAAAATTCGCGATTTTGTGCCTGCAGTGCTGCCCGTTCCGCCTGTACGCCTTGCAGGCTCAGGAAACGCGCCACCGCAAAGCCACCCGATGTGCGTCCCCGCACGTCGAGCAGGGTGCCGTTGACGGTTTCAACTGTGAGGTCGAAAGACCGCGCCTGTTCGCGCAGCAATCCAATGGCACGCTCAAGCGCCACGACCGATTGAGGGCGCAGCCAGCGGCCAAAAGCCAGAAAAGTCGAGCGATCCTGCGGGGCAGCACTGTCATCCGGCAGCAGCCCGACAACTTCGGCGCGCGTGCTGTGACCGTCCCAGACAACAATACGCTGATCCTTGAGATTGAGCAGGGCTTCATTGCGCTGGGCGACAAGATTGAGATCGGCGAATTTCGAACGCAGTTCCTTGTTTTCCGCGGCAACGCGCGACCGTTCGCGGATCAGCCAGCCGGCAGAAAGCAGAGCTGCGCCCATAACGCCGAGGAACATGGAAAACTGGATAACCTCGAAAGCGCCGATGCTGCCGCCGCCGAAGGGCAGGGCGATACGCGCCGATTCCGTGCCTTGCGCAAAGGCAGGCATGGCCGCGAAAAGCGTTGCAAGAGAAACGGAAGCCTTCATCAGGGCTTTTTTCGGAGAAAACCGTGCGAACGGCTTTGCAACATGGGCGGCAGGACGCCATTGCCTGCCAATATCGATTGCGGAAACATTCCGCAAATTCCCCGTTGCGCCGAACTCTGGCATATCGTCCTTTTCTCCGCCACCCGGCCATGAAAACCGCCACGAAGGCAGACTGGCCGTATTAAAACACTTCAATACACATCAAAGCCTGACCATACGCACGCCGCCACAGTGCACGATGGTCATCGCATTTTCAGGTATTCAGGGGATGAATCGTCCTCCCGCTTCCCGCCACAACCGGCAAAAAACGCGCAACGCAAACACCCGCTCAAACACCTTGATTCGCCTACACAATACCCTTCCGGCGAATCCACGTGAAGCATCTTGCACGCAAAAAGAAAGACCGGGCAGTTTGTCAACCGCCCGGCCTCAACATGTAGTGCAATACTTAACGTATGGTTAATACCTGTAGTGTTCCGACTTGAACGGGCCCTGTGGAGTGACGCCGATATAGGCAGCCTGTTCCTCGGAAAGCACAGTCAGCTTGGCGCCGAGCTTGTCGAGATGCAGACGCGCGACCTTCTCGTCGAGATGTTTCGGCAGCACGTAGACTTCATTCTTGTAGGCGTCGGTACGGGTAAACAGCTCGATCTGGCCCAGAACCTGATTGGTGAACGAAGCCGACATGACGAAGCTCGGATGGCCGGTTGCGTTGCCCAGATTGAGCAGGCGGCCTTCAGAAAGCAGGATGATGCGCTTGCCGTCCGGGAATTCGATCAGGTCGACCTGCGGCTTCACATTGGTCCATTTGAGGTTGCGAAGTGACGCCACCTGAATTTCATTATCGAAGTGGCCGATATTGCCGACAATCGCCATATCCTTGAACTTGCGCATATGGTCGATGGTGATCACGTCCTTGTTGCCGGTCGTGGTCACGATGATATCGGCGGTGGAAGCAGCATCATCGAGGGTTACGACTTCGAACCCGTCCATTGCAGCCTGAAGCGCGCAGATCGGATCGACTTCCGTCACTTTCACGCGGGCGCCCGCACCGGCCAGCGACTGGGCGGAGCCTTTGCCGACATCGCCGTAACCGCACACGACAGCAACCTTGCCTGCCATCATGACGTCGGTGCCGCGACGAATGCCGTCGACGAGCGATTCCTTGCAGCCGTACTTGTTGTCGAATTTCGACTTGGTGACGCTGTCATTGACGTTGATCGCCGGGAAGGGCAGGAGGCCCTTCTTCTGCAGCTGGTAGAGACGGTTGACGCCGGTGGTGGTTTCTTCCGTCACACCCTTGATGGCGTCGCGCTGACGCGTGAAGAAGCCCGGCGTTGCAGCCATGCGCTTCCTGATCTGCGCGAAAAGCACTTCCTCTTCTTCCGAACCGGGGTTCGACAGAACGTCCTCGCCCGCTTCGGCACGTGCGCCGATGAGGATATACATGGTGGCGTCGCCGCCATCGTCGAGGATCATGTTGGACGGTTCGCCGTCAGGCCACTGGAATATCTTGTCGGTATAGGTCCAGTATTCTTCAAGCGTTTCGCCCTTGATGGCGAAAACCGGCGTGCCGGTTGCGGCGATCGCGGCGGCTGCATGATCCTGCGTCGAGAAAATGTTGCAGGAGGCCCAGCGGACCTGTGCGCCCAGCGCCTGCAGCGTTTCGATCAGAACGGCGGTCTGGATCGTCATATGCAGCGATCCGGAAATGCGTGCGCCCTTCAGCGGCTGCGACTTGCCGAATTCCTCGCGGGCAGCCATCAGGCCCGGCATTTCGGTTTCGGCAATATCCAGTTCCTTGCGGCCCCAATCGGCCAGGCTAAGATCCTTGACGACAAAATCTTGGCTTGCGGTCATCGCGTGCTCCAATAAAAGACAGTTCCAGCTCGATAAAATGTAATCAGCGGCCGGAATTGCATTCCAATATGGGGCGGCTTTCCGTGCGGGAAAGCGCTCCGGCTGCCGCCTTGACTAGCAGATCGCAGCCCGAAGCACAACGCAATATAAAGAAATCTTTATACGTGCATATCAGGCAGGTTTGTCAGATACCGGATCAATGACCGTCAAAGGAAGATCGATCTGCAATATTTCAAGCATGCGGCGAAACCCGGCAACGGGATAGGCTTCGCTTTCCGTGACAAGGGCAATCGTGCGACCGGAGCCGCCTTTGGGCTGCGGGAGCGCAGCGATCACGTCGTCTGCCGGGTCAAGAAACTGCCAGTCGGGACGGGCCGTTTCGAAAAACGATCTGAGCCATGGCAGATGGGTGCTGGAAAGTGTCAGCGTGTCAATGAGCGGGTAGCTGGCAGCAATATCATCGCAGAATGCGGCCACCTTTTGCGCGGTCTCATCCGGCTGCCGAAGAAAAGCGCCGTTTTCCACCAGTTCCACCATCGCAGACGCATTAATCAAAGCAACATCGTCCGGGTTATCGGTCTGTGTCCGGACAAAACCTGCAAGCTCTTCGCTCTCGATCATCGAACGCACACCCATAACGGCAACCTTGCCGCTGCGACTTGCCGCAAGAGCGGCGCGAACCGGCGGCGCCACGCCATAGACCGGTACGGCAAACTCGCTTTTCAATGTGTCGAGGACCATGACCGAGGGCGCATTGGAAGCAAGGACAATTGTTTGAGCGCCAAGGCTTGTGAGGTATTGGATCGTGCTGCGCATGATGGAAAGCAGCTGATCGCGGCTTTTGGCGCCATAGGGGAAACTGGCCCGATCGGCAAAATAGATGATGTCGCGCTGCGGCTGGCTGCGCCTGATCAGTTCAACCAGAGCATAACTGCCGATCCCTGCATCAAAAACGGCCACCGGATCGTTGAGATCACCCACGGCGGCCACAGTCTTATTCTTCAGCATTCTTCGCCGAACTTGTCGGCGATGAGTGTCTGCAAGGCTTCCAACACGGCATCGGCCTGTTCACCGGAGGCACTGACGTCGATGCAGCAGCCGGGTGACGCGGCGAGCATCATCAGCCCCATGATCGAGGTGCCGCCAACGGTCATGCCGTCCTTGCTCACGCGGACATGCGCATTGTAACCATCGACCAGCTGCACGAACTTGGCCGAAGCGCGGGCATGAAGCCCGCGCTTGTTGACGATCTCGAAGGATCGGGAAACTGCAGTTTCGGGTTCGTATTCACCGGTAACGGGCACGCTGGAGTGCATGAATTACTTTCCTGTCAGGACCTGGCTCGCAACATTGATATATTTGCGCCCCGCATCCTGCGCCTCACGCAGGGCTGTCTTGATGTCGCCCCCGATGCGGACGCTCGACAGCTTGATCAGCATCGGCAGATTGACACCTGCGATGACTTCGACCTTGCCTTCCTTCATGACGGAAATGGCGAGATTGGACGGTGTACCACCGAACATATCGGTCAGGATGATGACCCCGCTGCCATTATCGGCGCGTTCCACCGCATCAACGATATCCCGCCGACGCTGTTCCATATCGTCTTCGGCACCGATGCAAACGGTCTCGAAATTGTCTTGCGGCCCGACTACATGCTCGACAGCATGCAAAAACTCTTCGGCCAACCTTCCGTGCGTGACAAGCACGAGTCCGATCATACTATAAAAGCTCCCGTCGCGTGCCCGCCGCATCACCCCGCCAGAGTGTCAGATGGCACTGAAACCACGCCGGAAAAGCACCGGCGAGTTGTGCATCTTGGCAGCGCAAATCCTGATAGCAAGTGAAAAATTCCCACGCTGCCATGAAAAAAGCAAAATGCCGCAGCGCCGTGAAAAATTAGCAGATTCGTAACAAAGCTGGATTCAGCCTTGGTCCGACGGCCATTTTTCGTAGAACAAAGTAGCCTCGATAGCCCGCGAAAGCGCGTTGGAATCGCCATTCGACGACAAAGCCGGCAAAAGAAGTTGGGGCAGTGAAATGCTCTCGAATTCCCACATTTCACCACTCGGATAGCGTTCGGCTTCGTCACGATCCACAAGCCGAACAACGAGATAGAGCGGTGCGGCCTCCACAAAAGCGACTTTGAAAAGCCCCGCGCCCCGAATCTCCACCCCCCCGGCAAGAGCGGCCGGAACACTGGCGATCAGCCTGCCGTTTTCCGCATGAAGCAATGTACGGTCGTCAGCGACCAGCGATGCGGCCTCTCCACGAAGAAGTGCTCTTTCCACAAGTGTCAGTGCAAGCTCGGTCTTGCCGGCGCCGGACCGCCCCATGATCATGACACCGCGACCGCGAACCTGAAGCGTGGTGGCGTGAAGCCCGCTTTTTTCCTCTTCAGGTGTCATGCGCTTGCAGGCAGGTCGACGATGAACCGGGCGCCCTTGAACTGATCGGGGTTTGCCGGATCGACAATATTTTCCGCCGTCAGCGTGCCGCCATGGGCCTCGATGATCTGGCGGCTGATCGAAAGACCGAGACCGGAATTCTGGCCGAAAGCCTCCGATGCCGGACGATCCGTGTAGAAACGTTCGAAGATGCGTTCGATATTCTCAATCGGAATGCCCGGACCGTTATCCTCGACAAGCACGCGCAAGCGGCTGCCTTCACCGCTCAGCGACACCACGATACGCCCGGTATCGTCGGGCACGAAAGAACGGGCATTTTCAATCAGGTTGCTCACCACCTGACCGAGACGCAGATCGTGACCGGCAACATTGAAACCCTTCTTTCCGGCGGGCAGCTTGCCGGTATTGAAGACGATTTCCGTTCCGACCTTGTTGCGGCGCACTTCGCGCGCTGCCGTCACGAGGTTGGTCAGAAGCGTCTTCATGTCGACGCGGTCGATATGTTCGCGCGCAAGTTCAGCATCAAGACGCGAAGCGTCAGAAATGTCGGTAATCAGGCGGTCGAGGCGGCGAACGTCGTGCTGGATGATATCGAGAAGCCGTTTGCGCGATTCCTCAGTCTTGGCGAGCGGCAGCGTTTCGACGGCGCTGCGCAGCGAGGTGAGGGGGTTCTTCAGCTCATGGCTGACATCGGCGGCGAAGCTTTCGATAGCTTCGATACGGGTATAGAGCGAATCGGTCATCTCGCGGATAGACGTGGAAAGATGGCCGACCTCATCCTGACGTTCGGAGAAATCGGGAATCTCCACACGGCTTTTCACACCATGACGAACCCGGTCTGCAGCAGCGGAAAGCTTGCGCAACGGGCTTGCAATCGTCGATGCGAGGAAAAGCGACAGGATGACCATGACCAGCGACACGACGCCGAACACGCGGAAAACCGCCATGCGTTCGGCCTGCACAATCTTGTCAATATCGTCGCCTTCGGTGGAGAGCAGGAGTACGCCCAATATTGCGCGCGAACGCTGGATCGGGACGGCAACCGAGACGACCAGTTCGCCCTTTTCATTGCGCCGCTGCGCCGTTTGCGGCGAACCGGCCAGCGCCTTTACGATTTCGGGAAAAGCAAGGCCATTGCCGCCCGGCTGTTCCTGATAGACCGGCAGACCTCCACCATAGAACAGGTGCGAAATCCACGTTCCGGCCCTTTCCCAGATAGTTGGTGTCTCTTCCTCGATGGGCGGCAGGTCATAGCGCAGCACAGGCCCCGCCGAAGGAAAGCTCGGCGAATAGAGTGCGCGCGAATCGAGCAGCATATTGGCATAGCGATCATAGATGCGCGCGCGCGTGCTCGTCGGTGAAATCAACCGGCGCAACAGGGGAGAAACCTTTTCCGGATTGATCGGAAACTCCCAGTTGTCGGGTGAATCCGGTGAGGGCGTCAGGCTTTGTCCGGCTTGAAGCTCCAGAAGCTTTTCCGGGTCGATCATCAGCGAATTGGTATCGACGGTCGCCGATGCCGAAATTGCGCCCGCGATGATCTTGCCCTGGGTTAGCAGGCTTTCGATCTTCGCGTCGATCAGCCCCTCACGGAACTGATTCATGTAAAGAATGCCGGAAACCAGAACCGCCAGCGCCGCCAGATTGAGAAACAGGATACGGCGGGTCAGACTCGAGAACAGATATTGGCCGAGAAACTTGCGCAGGGGCGCAAAAAAGCGACGCCAGAACACCGAGCGCTGCCGCCGGGCCCTGCGTTCGCGCAAATCCGATTTCTGGCCGATGAGGCCGTCGTTCCGGGTTTCTGCGACCATGTCGCTCTGTCTGCTCTCATTAAGCTATCGCCAGACCTCGCGGACTGGCGATATGCAATTATCTATCAAGCCTCGCGGAAGCGATAGCCAACGCCGTAGAGCGTTTCGATCATTTCGAAATCGTCGTCAACCGCCTTGAACTTCTTGCGCAGGCGCTTGATATGGCTGTCGATGGTACGATCATCCACATAGACCTGCTCATCATAGGCTGCATCCATGAGAGCGTCACGGCTTTTCACAACGCCCGGACGCTGCGCCAGCGAATGAAGGATCAGGAATTCGGTGACCGTCAGCGTGACCGGTTCGCCCTTCCAGGTGCAGGTGTGGCGCTCCTGATCCATGACCAACTGGCCGCGTTCGAGCGATTTTGCCTGCTGCCCGGACGGCTTGGCCGTGCCGTCGCGCGCGGCAACCCGGCGAAGCACCGCCTTGACGCGTTCAACCAGAAGACGCTGCGAGAATGGTTTGGTGATGAAATCGTCCGCACCCATCTTGAGGCCGAAAAGCTCGTCGATCTCGTCGTCCTTGGACGTAAGGAAGATGACGGGGAGGTCGGATTTCTGGCGCAGACGGCGCAGAAGCTCCATACCGTCCATGCGCGGCATCTTGATATCGAAGATCGCAAGATTGGGCGGACGCGCCATCAGACCATCAAGCGCGGACGCGCCATCGGTGTAGGTTTCGACCCGATAGCCTTCCGATTCCAACGCGATGGACACGGAGGTCAGGATGTTGCGGTCGTCGTCGACCAGCGCAATTGTCTGCGTTGCCGAGGCTTCCTTCATGCGAACCTTTCTCCTTCAACTAAACCAACCGGAAGGTCCGGCTGGTGACGTCTTTCAGCCGCCAGGAAACTGGCGGGTTATAGATCGAGCGCCTGATTACACATCGATACTATTATAATGTGCCTGCTTGTGCAGTACAAATTAGGTACAAAATGTGGCGGTACCAGAAGAAGCCATGAAACATCACAGACCGAATCGCGCTTTGGTTAATAGCGAGGGCATGGCAGCGCGACCGCCAATCCCCGAAACTCATAGCCCATAACGCACAGATTAAACGATTTAAAAAAATTTCAAAAATTTTAAATCGATTAAATATTTGAATTGCCACGATTAATCTGTTTCTGACTGCCATCCTCTGTTTCGCGATCAATCTGGTAGGCGCGAAAAGAGACCGATCAATTGTCAAACCATATGGCGGAGACATCATGAGAGAGACCGGCATTCACAACACGGCCGCTTCCATTGCCACTTCAGGACTGAAGGAACTCTCCGCAGTCTTTTACAATCTCGGAGCCGCCCGGCTCTATGAAGAAACTGTCCGTCGGGGCGAAGCCGAACTGTCGGCGCAGGGTGCGCTTGTCGCACGCACCGGCCAGCACACGGGCCGTTCGCCGAAAGACAAATTCGTCGTGCGCGATGCCGACACGGAAGATCACGTCTGGTGGGACAACAACAAGCCGATGAGCCGCGAGGCCTTCGAGCTGCTCTATGCCGATTTCATCGACCACGCGAAGGGCAAGGAGCTTTTCGTGCAGGATCTGATCGGCGGCGCCGATGCCGACAACAAGATCAATGCCCGCGTCATCACCGAATATGCCTGGCATTCGCTGTTCATCCGCAATCTTCTGATCCGCCCGGAACAGGAAGCACTCGCTGCTTACGTACCGGAAATGACAATTATCGACCTGCCATCCTTCAAGGCAGATCCGGAACGCTACGGCGTGCGCACAGAAACGGTGATTGCCGTTGATCTCACCCGCAAGATCGTGCTGATCGGCGGCACCTCCTATGCCGGTGAAATGAAGAAGTCGGTCTTCACGGCGCTCAACTACATTCTGCCTGCCAAGGGCGTGATGCCGATGCACTGCTCGGCCAATGAAGGCCCGAACGGCGACACCGCCGTCTTCTTCGGCCTGTCCGGCACCGGCAAGACCACGCTTTCCGCCGACCCGACGCGCACGCTAATCGGCGATGACGAGCACGGCTGGGGCGAACACGGCATCTTCAACTTCGAAGGCGGCTGCTACGCCAAGACCATCCGCCTGTCCGCCGAAGCGGAACCGGAAATCTACGCAACCACGCAGCGTTTCGGTACGGTTCTGGAGAATGTCGTTCTCGACGAACACCGCCAGCCGGATTTCAACGACGGCTCGCTGACGGAAAACACCCGTTGCGCCTATCCGCTCGATTTCATCCCCAATGCATCGAAGACGGGCAAGGGCGGCCAGCCGAAGAACATCATCATGCTCACCGCCGATGCTTTCGGCGTGATGCCTCCGATTGCCAAGCTGACGCCAGCACAGGCCATGTACCACTTCCTGTCCGGCTACACGGCCAAGGTTGCCGGTACGGAAAAGGGCGTGACCGAACCGGAAGCAACCTTCTCGACCTGCTTCGGCGCACCGTTCATGCCGCGTCATCCATCGGAATACGGCAATCTGCTGCGCAAGCTGATCGCCGAGCACAAGGTCGATTGCTGGCTGGTCAATACCGGCTGGACCGGCGGCGCTTACGGCGTTGGCAAGCGCATGCCGATCAAGGCAACCCGCGCTCTGCTCGCAGCCGCGCTCGACGGTTCGCTGAACAATGCCGAATTCCGCATCGATCCGAATTTCGGCTTTGCCGTTCCGGTCGATGTGCCGGGCGTGGACCAGTCCATTCTCGATCCACGTTCGACCTGGGCCGACAAGGGTGCCTATGACGCGCAGGCCAGGAAGCTGGTCGACATGTTCGTCACGAATTTCGAGAAGTTCGAAAGCCATGTCGATCACGAGGTAAAGGACGCGGCGCCAGCGATCCGGATCGCCGCAGAATAATCGAGCTATCCTGAGGAGGAGGAGGGAGCCCGGCCATAGTGCCGGGTTTTCTTTGGCTTTGTCGCGAGAATTTCGTCTTCTGCCAAATCAGTGTATGCCTTCCGGCATGGAAGAGAACCGAAACATTATCCGCATCACCAATCGCCTGACGATCCGTGAAGACGATCTGGAGGAAAGCTTCATCCGTGCCTCCGGGCCGGGCGGTCAGAATGTCAACAAGGTTTCCACCGCCGTGCAGCTGCGTTTTCATGCCGTGAGAGCGGGTCTGCCAGACGATATTCTGTCACGGCTCTTTAAGCTCGCCGGTCAGAAAGGCACCAAGGACGGTGACATTCTCATTGAAGCCAACCGCTTCCGCACCCAGGAGCGCAACCGCGAGGACGCGCGCGAGCGGCTGATCGCGCTCATTGCCAAGGCTGCCGAGCCACCGCCGCCGCCGCGCAAGAAGACCAAGCCGACAAAGGGCTCCATCGAACGTCGCCTCAAGGCCAAGTCCGGACGATCCGACATCAAGAAGAGCCGCGGCAAGGTTTCCTTCGGCTGAACGAAAAACCTCCATCCAGGGAAACGCAGAACCATGAAACTCCACCAAGTCGAGACCAGCCACGGTCGCATTGCCATCCGTGAAAGCACGGGCGAGGGGATGCCGCTTCTGATGATTCACGGCAATTCCAGCGCGGGCGCCATCTTCGCGCCTCAGCTCGAAGGCGAGATTGGCAGGAACTGGCGAGTGATCGCACCGGATCTGCCGGGCCATGGCCAGTCTGGCGACGCGCTCGATCCGGATCGCAGCTATTCCATGGAAGGCTATGCCGACGCGATGACGGAAGTTCTCACAAAACTCGGCATTTCGGAGGCGGTCGTTTTCGGCTGGTCGCTCGGCGGCCATATTGGCATCGAGATGATCTCGCGCTTTCCCGGCATGCGCGGCCTGATGATTACCGGCACGCCGCCGGTGGCGCGCGAGGAAGTGGGGCAGGGATTCAAGAGCGGTCCCGATATGGCGCTCGCCGGACAGGAAATCTTTTCAACCCGTGATGTCGAATCCTACGCGCGCAGTACCTGCGGCGAACCTTTTGAAGCCTCGCTGCTCGATATCGTCGCCCGTACGGACGGACGCGCGCGACGCATCATGTTCGAAAAATTTGCAGCCGGAACCGGCGGCAACCAGCGCGATATCGTTGCCGCGGCAACGCTTCCCATAGCCGTGGTCAACGGGCGCGACGAGCCGTTTGTCGAACTCGATTTCGTCTCGAAGGTCCGTTTCGGCAATCTGTGGGAAGGTAGGACCCATGTCATCGACGGAGCCGGGCATGCGCCCTTCCGCGAGACACCAGCCGTCTTCGATGCATATCTGCAGCGTTTCATACGCGACTGTGCGGCCTGATCGGCTGCCTTGCCCCCAAATGAAAAGGGCCGAAACGGGCCCTTTTCATATTTTTCTGAGTGCAACTTCCTCGATCAGATGATCGCTGCCCTTGCGCAGGATCAGATCGGCGCGCGGGCGCGTCGGCAGGATGTTATCCTTGAGATTCTTCAGGTTGATATTGTTCCACAGCCCTTCGCCAATCGAACGCGCCGCATCTTCCGAAAGCTGCGAATAGCGATGGAAGAAGGATTCCGGATTGACGAAAGCCGTTTCCCGCAACCGCATGAAGCGGTCGATATACCATTTGTGGATCAGTTGCGATTCCGCATCGATATAGATCGAGAAGTCGAAGAAATCGGAGACGAAGGGCACCATCTTGCCGTCTTCCGGCAGATCGCGCACCTGCAGCACATTGATGCCTTCGAAGATCAGGATATCCGGCTTATCGACGATCTGATATTCACCCGGCAATACGTCGTAGCTTAAGTGCGAATAGAGCGGCGCTCGCACCTGGCTCATGCCTGCCTTGATCGCTGACAGAAAGCGCAAGACCGCACCGACATCGTAGCTTTCGGGAAAGCCCTTGCGCTCCATCATGTTCTGCTCGCGCAGGACAGCATTGGGGTAGAGAAAACCGTCGGTCGTCACCAGATCGACCTTCGGGCTCGACGGCCAGCGTGCCAGAAGCTCTTTCAGGATACGCGCAGTCGTGGATTTCCCGACCGCAACCGAACCGGCAATGCCGATGATGAAAGGCGTCTTGAACGACTCTTCCATATTGAGGAACTGCTTGCGCTGCTCAAACAGAAGCTGGCTTGCCTCCACATGCGCCGACAGCAATCGCGACAGCGACAGATAGATGCGCCGTACCTCGTCAAGATCGATAGGATCGCCCAGCGAGCGCAGCCGCTTGACCTCATCATACGTCAAAGTGAGCGGCGTGTCGGCGCGAAAGCCCGCCCATTCCTCAGCCGAAAAGAAACGGTAAGGCGAGTAACGCGACGGCGTTAGCTGGTCCACTTTTTCCCACATATTGTCGCTGCTCTCCCTCAACGCCAATTCTGCACTAACAGCTTCCGATCCTATTTGCATTTAGGCTTTCGGACGACCGGCTTTTTCTTCAAGGCCGGTCTGCGCCGTGCGGCGTTGCAACTCTGCAAGAACCTCATTGAGTGGCACGTCCGCAACCTTGAGAACCACCAGCAGATGATAAAGCAAATCAGCGCTTTCGGTGACCACTTCCGAACGGTTGCCTTCCACTGCGGCAATAACCGTTTCCACAGCTTCTTCACCAAGCTTTTTGGCGGCCCGTGCCTGGCCCTTTGCCACCAGACTTGCCGTATAGGACGAACCGTCCGTCACGCTGGCACGCTCCGCGACGATGCGTTCAAGGTCGGAAAGTGTGAACTCAGTCATCGGATTTCCTTCAGATTTCTGTGCATGTCGTTATCGGATCGTAGCGGGATCAGAAAACAGTCCAGTGGACTGATTTCCCCGCGAAGACGATTCCCACTTTTCCGCGACATGCTGTATTCTCAACGGACCGGATCGAGCCGCATCGGGATGCCAGCCTCGGCCATATAGCGCTTGGCCTCGCCAATCGTATAGGTGCCGAAGTGGAAAATCGAAGCAGCGAGAACCGCCGTCGCATGACCGTTGCGAATGCCTGCAACCATGTGGTCCAGATTGCCGACGCCGCCCGATGCAATCACCGGAACGCGCACGCTGTCAGCAACAGCCCGCGTCAGTGCCACATCATAACCGGACTTGGTTCCGTCGCGATCCATCGAGGTCAGCAGGATTTCACCCGCACCAAGGCTCACCACCTTCTGCGCAAATTCCACCGCATCGATGCCCGTCGTCTGGCGTCCGCCATGGGTGAAGATTTCCCACCGGTCGGCTTCGCCTTCGCCCGAAACCTTCTTGGCGTCGATGGCAACCACGATGCACTGGTCGCCGAATTTGTCGGCAGCTTCGGCGACAAATTCCGGGTTCTTCACCGCAGCCGTGTTGATCGATACCTTGTCGGCACCGGCCAGAAGCAGTTTTCGTATATCGGCAACCTGTCGCACGCCGCCGCCAACCGTCAGCGGCATGAAGCACTGTTCTGCCGTCCGGGCCACCACATCGAAAATTGTCTCGCGATTGTCCGAAGACGCAGTGATGTCGAGGAAGCACAGTTCGTCGGCACCCGCCGCATCATAGGCGCGGGCAGCTTCCACCGGATCACCAGCATCGATCAGATCGACAAAGTTTACACCTTTAACAACCCTGCCGTCTTTCACATCGAGGCAGGGAATGACACGTGCTTTCAAGGTCATGCTGTGGCCCTCAGTACAGACAAGGCTTCCGCCGGATTGATGCGGCCATCGTAAAGCGCGCGACCGGAAATCGCGCCTTCCAGCTTACGGGCATCAGGAGCGGCAAGACGCCTGATGTCGTCCATGGAAGCCAGGCCGCCGGATGCAATCACCGGGATGGAAACGCTATCTGCGAGGCTGAGCGTCGAATCCCAGTTGATGCCAGCCAGTACGCCGTCGCGGTCAATGTCGGTATAGATGATGGCGGCAACACCAGCACCTTCAAATTTTTTCGCCAGTTCCACCACGCCAAGCTCGGATGCTTCCGCCCAGCCTTCAACGGCGACATAGCCGCCCTTGGCGTCGATCCCGACGGCAACCTGACCCGGAAATGCCTTGCAGGCTTCGATAACCAGTGCGGGATCGCGCACGGCGACCGTACCAAGGATAACGCGACGCAATCCCTTGGAAAGCCAGTTCTCGATATGCTGGAGCGTGCGGATGCCGCCGCCGAGCTGCACCGGATTTTTCGTGGCTTTCAGGATCGCTTCCACAGCCTTGCCGTTGACGCTTTCGCCGGCAAAGGCTCCGTTGAGATCAACCACATGCAGCCATTCAAAGCCCTGATCCTCGAAGGCTTTGGCCTGTGCTGCCGGGTCTTCGTTGTAAACGGTGGCCTGATCCATGTCGCCAAGCTTCAGGCGCACGCATTGACCGTCTTTCAAATCGATGGCGGGAAAAAGGATCATTTCAACAGGTTATCCACGTTAATCCACAGGGATAGCCACAGCTTATCCCCACAATCTACAGGTTAGCAGTTCGATTCCGAGGTTGTAAGGGGAGAAGCCGAGATGTTCAGTTGACTCTCGGTGTGCGACTCATCTTGACTGTAAATTAGGAAAGTCGGGGGCCGAATCCCGACTTTCCTACCGCTCAACGTGCATGCCAGCGGTGCCCTCGAAGTGTGATAGGCAGATGCCATTTCCGCATATCCGCAGAATCTGGTCAAATGCCAAATTGGAATAATCTGGGCAAAAAGTGCGGACACTTTACATAGCCGGAGAACCTCCCCAATGGCAGACGGATACTTAACAAACATTGAGGCCACCAAATCGTGGGTCTTGCGTGCCTGTGGATGGAAAGTAAGAGACATTCAAAAGCGCTTCGACGTTGACCCGCGTCGTCTATATGACGTGTGGGAAGAAAAGGAGTTTAAAGGGTGTCGCTATAAAGCGATGCATCTGTTTCTTCGCCTCTTCCCAGGAAAACCAATTGATGGATTGTTCGACAAACATGTCCCTCGCTTCCAAAGAACCTTGAAAACAGACCATCAACTTCGTCTGCCATTCTAAGGCTTCCATCTTAGAAAGTTAGCGATTAGAGCCAGCCCCAAAAGCTGGCTCTTTTCAGGATGGAACTGGGTGCCCACCATATTGTCGCGACCGACCGTTGCGGTGACATCGCCGCCGTAATCGGTCACGGCCAGCACATCAGCCTTGTTCTTCGCGTCAAACATATAGGAATGGACGAAATAGGCGTGCAAGCCGTTCTCACCGGTCTCGATACCTTCGAAGATCGGGTGAGAATGTTTCACGTGAATCCTGTTCCAGCCGATCTGCGGAATTTTGAGCGAAGGATCGGATGGCGTCATTTCACGCACATCGCCCGCAATCCATCCAAGGCCCTCGGTCACTTCCTTTTCAAGGCCGCGCTCCGACATGAGCTGCATGCCGACGCAAATGCCAAGGAAGGGGTACGCCTTTTTCAGAACCACATCTTCCAGTGCTTCCACCATGCCCGGAACGGCATGAAGTCCGCGACGGCAATCGGCATAGGCGCCAACACCCGGAAGCACGATGCGGTCAGCCGTCGCCACGCGGTCGGCATCCGCCGTCAGTTCTATTTCTGCCGCGATACCGCTCTCATGCGCAGCACGCTCAAAAGCCTTGGTGGCCGAGCGCAGATTGCCGGAGCCGTAATCGATGATTGCAACACGCATTTTCAGTTTTCTCCGCGATGGCCGACAAAGCCGATTGTCGAGCCAAATGAGGAATAGGTGGGACGAGGGGGCTGCTGCGCCCATTCCGGCGCGGGCTTTTCCGCGAGAGAGGTTGTTGGCCGGGCCGCATCTTCGAGACCGTAGAAATAGCGAATTTCCGCTTCTTCCAGATCGGATGCATCGATGACCGCTTTTTCGACAAAACCCTGGCGCCTGAGCTTGGCTATCTTCCAGTTGACGCCTTCCAGCGCGACAAACAGCGACACCAGCAAGGTCAACAGCGGAACCGCATCGGCGATGCCGAAGTAAGTTCCGGCAAGTCCGAGCAGGATCGTAATGCCCAGAACAGCAAAAGCTTCAAACCACAGACGCTGGGTCAGAAGCCAGACGAAGGGCAGGACCAGCGCCAGCACATGGAATCCGTCGCGCACGAACACGGCTTGCTCAAGGTTTTGAGTATCTTCCGGTTCAAGAACGACGAATTGCGCCATGGCTTACCCTTTCAGTGAACCCTTTGTGGAGGGAATTGCATCCTTCTGGCGCGGATCGGTTTCAAGCGCCATGCGCAGAACCCGTGCCACCGCCTTGAAAATCGACTCTGCAATATGGTGGTTGTTGGCACCATAATGATTGTTGATATGGAGCGTGATGCCCGCATTCATGGCGAAAGCCTGGAAGAACTCGCGCACCAGCTCGGTATCGAATGTGCCGATCTTGGCTGTGGTGAAATTGACGTTCCAGACCAGAAAGGCGCGCCCCGATACATCGACGGCAGCGCCGGTCAGCGTATCGTCCATGGCCAGGTCCATCGAGGCATAGCGCACGATGCCCCGGCGCTCGCCAAGCGCCTTGGCAATGGCCTGACCGAGAGCGATGCCGGTATCCTCGACCGTGTGGTGATCATCGATATGCAGGTCGCCCTTGGCCATGACCCGCATATCGATGAGCGAATGTCGGGAAAGCTGCTCCAGCATGTGATCGAAGAAGCCGACACCGGTCGTGATGTCGAACTTGCCGACGCCGTCCAGATCGACGGAAACGGCAATGCTCGTTTCCTTGGTCGAGCGTTCGATGCTTGCCTTGCGGGTGCTTTCAGCAGTCATAAGCTTTCCTCATTCAATAGCTTGGAGGCGTTCTAGAACAGCTTGCCCATTTTGCCAATTCCTTTTGCCGGTTTGGCAAGCTGCAAATCGGCATTTGCAATTCGTCCGTACGTTCTTAAATATTCTCAGCGAAGCACGATTCATCCGCCGCTGGCCGGCCGAAGCTGTTTCTCTAACAGATGAAGGGGCACCTGCAATTGCCTTCCGGGATTGCATGTGCCGCCAAAGGAGCATCCATGATCGAACATCATCCCACGACAATTTACGGCACGACCATCGTTACCGTGCGCAAGGACGGCAAGGTCGTCATTGCCGGTGACGGACAGGTTTCGCTGGGCCAAACCGTCATGAAGGGCAATGCGCGAAAAGTTCGCCGCATCGGCAAGGGCAATGTGATTGCCGGATTTGCAGGAGCCACCGCCGACGCCTTCACCCTGCTGGAACGCCTCGAAGCGAAGCTCGAACAATATCCCGACCAGCTCATGCGGGCTTCGGTCGAACTTGCCAAGGACTGGCGTACCGATCGCTACCTGCGCAAGCTGGAAGCCATGATGCTGGTTGCCGACAGCAAGGTTACGCTGGCGCTAACCGGCACCGGCGACGTGCTTGAACCCGAACATGGCGTGATGGCCATCGGTTCGGGCGGCAATTATGCGCTGGCCGCCGCCCGCGCGCTGGTCGACACCGACAAGTCAGCCGAGGAAATTGCCCGCAAGGCGATGGATATCGCGGCCGATATCTGCATCTACACCAACCACAATATCATCGTGGAAAGCCTGGACGCAGAATGAGCTCGCTCGCGCAGGCCTCAAAACCGGGCGCGCAACGCTGGGGCCTGGGCGCCCTGATCGTTCTCGCCATACTCGCGGTCCAAGCCTCCTGGCTTTACCTCGACGGGCGGATTGCCATGTGCGAATGCGGAACCATAAAATTATGGTCGGGTTCGCTGATGACCGAAAACTCGCAGCATATATCCGACTGGTATACGCTGTCGCACATCATCCATGGCTTTCTGTTCTACTGGCTTTTCACGATCATCGCACCCAAAGCCCCACTCGGTCTGAGGCTTGCAGCTGCGGTCGGCATCGAAGCCGTATGGGAACTGGTCGAGAATTCGAACTTCATCATCGAACGCTATCGCGCCAATACGTCCTCGGTGGACTATTTCGGCGACAGCATCGTGAACTCGGTTGCCGACACGGTTGCCGCCATGATCGGTTTTCTGATCGCAGCCAGGCTGCCAGTGAAAATAACCGTCGCCATCGCGCTGTTCATGGAAGTTCTGGCGCTGATCGTCATTCGCGACAATCTTACGCTCAACGTGATCATGCTGCTGCATCCGTTCGAGTTCATCAAGCAGTGGCAAAGTGGGTTATAATTATGAGTAATTTCTCTCCCCGTGAAATCGTCTCCGAACTCGACCGCTTCATCATCGGCCAGAACGACGCCAAGCGCGCGGTGGCTATTGCGCTGCGCAATCGCTGGCGCCGCCAGCAGCTCGAAGGCCAGATGCGCGAAGAGGTCATGCCGAAAAACATCCTGATGATCGGACCGACCGGCGTCGGCAAGACGGAAATTTCCCGCCGTCTCGCAAAGCTGGCCGGTGCGCCTTTCGTCAAGGTGGAGGCGACCAAGTTCACCGAAGTCGGTTATGTCGGCCGTGATGTTGAGCAGATCGTCCGCGATCTCGTTGAGGTCGCCATAGGTCTCATTCGCGAAAAGCGCCGCGAGGACGTGAAGGCCAAGGCGCATCTCAATGCAGAAGAACGCGTGCTGGATGCGCTGGTCGGCAAGACGGCAAGCCCCGCCACCCGCGACAGCTTCCGCAAGAAGCTGCGCAATGGCGAAATGGACGATAAGGAAATCGAAATCGAGGTCGCCGATACCGGTTCCGGCCCAAGCTTCGAAATTCCGGGCATGCCGGGCGCCAATATCGGCGTCATGAACCTGTCCGACATGTTGGGCAAGGCGATGGGCGGGCGCACCAAGACGCGCAAGACCACGGTGAAGGATTCCTATCCGATCCTTATCAACGATGAATCCGACAAGCTGCTGGATCAGGACCAGATCGTACAGGAAGCGCTTCGCGTCACCGAAGACGAAGGCATCGTGTTCATCGATGAGATCGACAAGATCGCATCGCGGGAAGGCGGCATGGGTGCCGGTGTGTCGCGTGAAGGCGTGCAGCGCGATCTGCTGCCGCTGGTCGAAGGCACGACGGTTGCGACCAAATACGGGCCGGTCAAGACCGACCACGTGCTGTTCATCGCGTCCGGCGCGTTCCACGTATCCAAGCCGTCCGATCTTCTGCCGGAACTGCAGGGCCGTCTGCCGATCCGTGTAGAACTTAATGCGCTGACGCGCGAGGACTTCCGCCGCATCCTGACGGAGACCGAAGCAAGCCTGATCAAGCAGTATATCGCCCTGATGGCGACGGAAGAGGTGAAGCTCGAAATCACCGATGACGCCATCGACGCTCTGGCCGATATTGCTGTCGATCTGAATGCGACGGTTGAAAACATCGGTGCGCGGCGGTTGCAGACGGTGATGGAACGCGTTCTCGATGAAATTTCATACACTGCGCCCGACAAGACCGGGGCAACCTTCGTCATCGATGCCGCCTATGTAAAAGACAAGATCGGCAGCCTTGCCAAGAACGCCGATCTGTCGCGCTTCATCCTGTAAAAGCGCCCGCATTTAAGTGGCAGTAAAGCCACGGCTTCCGGTCACTTTCAGCGATTACGCAAAAACCCCTCGACTTGCATCGGGGGGTTTTCTATTTTCCGGCAAATTTACCAGATCTTCACCATATTGGGGCCGTTTCCGCACAATGACCAGATCACTGAACCGCTTTGCTGGCCTTTGCCTCGCCTTCATTGTAGCCAGCCAGAGCGCCTATGCGGCGACGGTCGTGCCACCCGGCAATCGCAATGCGGAACAGCCGCCGATTCCCGGCGCCTCCGCCAAACGCACGCGGGAACTAAGCACCACTTATGAGAAGAAGTATCAGAAGATTTACAATCTTCTGAAAAAGGACGCCTCGCTGCGCTCGAAGATCCGTTCCACGGCGGCCGTCTATGGTATCGACCCAATTCACATTGTCGGCGCGATTGTGGGCGAGCACACCTATAATGTCGACGTCTACGACCGGCTGCAGACCTATTACGTCAAGGCCATGTCCTATGTGAACCAGGGCGTGAGCTTCGGCTACAATGGCGAAAGCATCGGCCAGTTCATCAAGCGGCCGGAATTTGCCGACTGCCTGAAACACAAGGACAGCTATTCGCTGTGGTCCTGCCGCGAAAATGTCTGGAACAAGAATTTCCGCGGCAAATCGGTTGGTGGCAATGCCTATCCCAACAACCGTTTCAGTGCGGTCTTCTTCCAGCCTTTCTATGCCGGGCAGACATTCGGTCTCGGCCAGATCAATCCGCTGACGGCATTGCAGATGTCCGACATGGTGAACCGCGTTTCCGGTCTGCCCAAGCTCAATGCAGAAGACGGCAACGTGGTCTACAAGACGATCATGGATCCCGATCTGACGCTGCCCTATATCGCAGCAACGCTGAAACAGTCGATCAACTCCTACCGCCAGATCGCCGACTTCGACATCTCGAAGAATCCCGGCATCACGGCCACGCTTTACAATACGGGCGGGGCCGAAATGCGCGCACGCACGCTTGCCAATGAGAACGCACGGCGCAAAGCAGCCGGTCTGGAACCGGTGCTGCCGCAGGAAAACTATTACGGCTGGCTGGTCAACACCAAGATGGACGAGCTGCGCAGTCTATTTTAGGTAAATCTAATAATAAAGAAGCCGCTATACACTCTTTTAACAACGAGTCTTGTTTTCTGATGACCCGTAAGCTGAAACCAACTAGGTTGAACTTCGCAATCTATTGGTGCTGGGAAAAGGGCTGCAAATGAATCGTGTCGAACGCAATGTTAAATCAACTGCCTGGGATCGGCTCGTTCATTCATCATCGGAATATTTTCGTCGCAAGCGCGGTGCGCTTTTCCGTGAAGCCTTGCCTGATTTCACCTCGCTGAAAATTTGCGACGTGGGCGGCTCGCGTCATTTCTGGGAAAAGCAGGATGCCGTCAACGTGCCCGGAGACATCACGCTGGTCAATATCCGGGATGACGGTCAAGCCAGGTCGTTCGGCGGTGGTTTCGGGCACATGAAGGTTGTTCTTTATGATGGCGAACATCTGCCGTTCGAGGACAAGTCGTTTGATGTCGCCGTTTGCAATTCGGTCATCGAGCATGTGCCGCTTCATCTGCGCGCCAATCTCGTGAAAGAGGTACAACGCGTCTCGAACTATTTCTTCATCCAGACACCCGCCTTCATCTTTCCGATCGAGCCGCATTTCTTCTGCCCGGCATTGCATTGGCTTCCACGGTCCGTAGCCAGACACGCGGTGCGCATTTCTCCCTGGCGTTTCATGTCGAAGCCGACAGAGGAACACATCAAGGACTATTTCAATGAAATCCAGATTCTGACCCTGAAGGAATTCCAGGGTTACGCGCCGAACGCAAAACTCTCGACCGAATGGTTTATGGGCGTTCCCAAATCCTATACATTATACGGGCCGTCGAACCCGCAATGATCCGATTTTTTAGCCCGCCGGTCTGATTCCCCGGCGGCGTTTGCGCGCCGCCTCGATTTCGTCGCTCAGATGCCTGATCGTCTCGCGGTCGATGATGCGGATATTGCGTGCCAGGAGATTGGCGAGTTCGGTTGCCTGCGGTGACAGGCCCGACGTATCGATTACAACACGCGGATGCGAGACGGCGGCGAGGTTCTGCAATTCTTCCGCCTCGTCCCAGATGATATTGAAATAGGTGATGATGCGCTGAAGCAGGTCCCAGGTCGGCTGGCCGCGCCGACCGTGTTCCAGCGCCGACAGATAGGCGGGCGAAACGCGGAGCGCTGCCGCCATATCCTTTTGCGTCACCCCCCGTTCCTCCCGCAATTCGCGCAGGCGTATTCCAAATGGCGTCATCGCTGTCTGTTCCCCCCCGGCAATACGGTCTGTGCCATGTTTTGGGTCTGGCGGCGAAGCCGCACATAAAGCGCGCCATGCCCGCCATGATGACGGGCTGCATCCTCATAGGCACTCACCAGAAGCCGGAACAGCGGCGTGGAAAACCAGTGCGGCACCGCCTGCCGCAAAATCCCTTCGCTGCCGAATGAGCGGCCTTTGCCGGTAATGACCATGACATGACGCAGGCCGCGTGCATGTGCGCTGACCAGAAATCCATAGAGCAGGCCGTGTGCTTCTCCCTGTGTGAGACCATGCAGGTCGATCCGGGCTTCAATATCCACGCGACCCTTGGCTATCTTTCGATGGGTCGGCTTATCGAGCGATTGAATCTGCATTTCGCGGAGCGCCGACAAGCCCTTCTTCGGCTTGCTCGCCTCCACCGCAGGCGGAATCTTCGCCTTGGCAGGGCGCTTTTCCTCTTCCGCCATCAACGATTTGAAATCGGGAAGCTCATCCTGTTTCGCCTTTGGCTTTATCAGCGGCTTTGCGGTTTTCGCGACCATTTCCCACAGGATGCGGTCTTCGGGCCGCAGATAATCCTTTTCCGGCTTGTCGGTCGCGCGCGCCATCCCGCTCAAGCCCCCAGCAGGGTGCGCGGCACCAGCGCATAGAAATCGGCGTCTTCCTTCACGCCACCGGCGATTTCACCCGCCATATCGCCCGAACCGGCGAAAAGATCGCCGCGGGCAGGGCCGATGATAGCTGTTCCCGTATCCTGCGCGATCATGAGGCGTGCAAAAGGCTTTCCGTCAAACACCGTCACTGTCGGGGCGCTGACATGGATCGGTGTTCCGAATGTGTGGAGCAATTTATCGACAGCAAGCGAACGCCCGGCTGTCAGCGGAACTTTTGCGGCAGCAATCGGACCGGCATCCGGGTCATCCACCGGAGCTTCCCTAAAGAAAATATAGGATCGGTTCTGCCAGATGAGATCGTCGGCCTTGTCCGGATGCCCGGCTAGCCAGCGGCGGATCGACTGCATGGAAATTTCCGAAGCCGGAATTTCACCTTTGTCCACCAAAATACGGCCGATGCCTGTAAACGGGTGGCCGGTTTTGGCTGCATATGTGACGCGCAACAACCCGCCATCGCGCAGTTTCAGGCGAGCCGCACCTTGCACATGCGCAAAAAAGGCATCAACCCGGTCGGCGACGAAAGCGATTTCGAGCCCGTATCCGGAAAGGCTTCCCTGTTCGATCATCCGGCGGTCGTCATATTCTGCAAGGCCTTTTTCCGCCCGGCGCGCAAAGGCAAAGGCTGGATCGAGTCCCATCGGGCGGTTCTCATCCGTGACTTTCACGAGGTCGTCCGGCTGGCGCAGAAAGGGCACCTTGAACTGATCGTCAGCCTGAAGGGAGGCCTCTATCTCCGGTTCATAGAATGCCGTCACAAAACCGTTTCCGTGATCGGGAACGATCCGGCAGGGGATGAAATGCCGTTCAAAGAAAGAGCGCGCTTCGTCCACACCCGGATTGTCGATGCTGCGCGCAGCGGCAAAAATCGGCTCCAGCGCTTCGAAATGGATGCCGAGACTGCCGCTTTTGTAGGTTTGGCGCGCTGCGTAATCGGCAGAACGGCGAAATGCAGCGAATGCAGCGGACTGATCGTCCCGGTTCCAGCCCGGACAATCGGAAAAAGCCACCGGGCGCAAAATCCTCGCCAAGTCGTTCATCGCCGCATCCGTTTAGCTATATATAAACAAAAAGGCCGCTGGACTTTTTGGAACGCGCATCTTTTCCGAAAACCGTTTCACACTTTTCGGGATGCGCTATAGCGGCCCGATTCATAGCTTTCTCTTAATCTTCCGCCTCGGTCGCGACAAGCTTCCAATTTGGATCGCGTGATCGTGTATCGCGGGCAAAGGTCCACAGATCCTTGATCTCAAGCACGTTTTCCGGATCGCCGTCGATCAGCTTGCCGTCCTTGTCATAGGTGGAAGAAATCATCTGGCTGACGATATTGACCGTCACATGCGCTTCCGAGCCCTTCATCTCGGCACCAGCAATTTCCGCCTTGTCGATACCGACAAAGGACGAACGCACGCTTTCGCCACGGGTTTCGCGTTCATCGATTGCCGAAACGAATCCTTCGAAAACATCTTTGGAAAGCAGGTTTTGCAGAACCTTGCGATCGCCATCGGCAAAGGAGATCACGATCATTTCGTAGGCGATCTTCACGCCATCCACGAAACTGGCCGGATCGAACGAAGGATCGGCTGCGTAAATCGCGCGCAGACCGTCATTGATCGGCGTGCCGACCGGCGCTGCCTTGTCGATGGCGGTGAAATCTTTTTCGCCCGGACGGCGCGGCAGGGAAACGACATTATCCGTCTCACCGCTCGCCGGTGCCGCATCGGCACTGCGGGCTGATGTATAAGGATCGAAGGGCGGTTTTTCACTTCCGGTACGACGGCCAAGAACATTCCTGAGCTGGAGAAAGATGATCACCGCTGCGATGAAGAAGAATATCGTGCCAAAATCAAAAAATTCCATGCCGCCTGCCGCTGATTGAAGGATCAGGCATTTCGCCTTTCCCTATCCCTAGAGCATTTCCCGTTTTGATTGAACCATTGGAAATGCTCTATCCATTTGTTTGTACGCGCATCTTTTTCCAAAACCGCTTCGCACTTTTCGGGATGCGCTCTCATTTGTATCTCATACATATAGATCGGCTTACGTCATCATTCAAATCCCGATCATGCGTACCTATTTGATATTGCATGACAGACAGTTTCAATTTCGTTCCGAACCTGAAAAAGTTACAATTCAGGATAAATTGGCAAGCTGAAACCAAACAACAAAGGTCGTAACTTACGTGTCCTCCTCTCTCGCCCCTCTCGTCATGCTGGCGATGCCTTTCATCGAAATTGCCGGTTTCGTCATCATTGGCAGCAAGATCGGCGTTTTCGCGACCTTGGGCCTTGTTATTCTGAGCGCAATGCTGGGTTTCTTTCTGCTGCGCGTGCAGGGCATCGGGCTTTTACAGCGCATTCGCACCGAAACAGCTGCCGGACGCGTGCCGGATCGCGAAATGGTGCATGGCGCCATGATGGTTCTGGCGGCGATCCTGCTGATCGTGCCCGGTTTTGTGACCAGCACCATCGGTATTCTGCTGTTCGTTCCGTTCATTCGCGATTTCATGTGGGAAAAATTCATGCGCGGCCGCATGGTCGTCACTACATCTGCGCGCTATTCAGACGGCTATGGGCAGCAGCGCCCCGGTCCAAATCCGCGTCAGGATCATGTCATCGATCTCGATCCGGAGGATTACACCACGAAGACGAATGAAAATTCTCCGTGGAAAGACGACCGCAAAGATCAATGAATACGGAAATACCAACCTAAAAAGCCTTTCTTGCCTCATGCCCGCGCACATGCTAGCCAAACATTCCGACCTTTCGGGGCAAGCTGCATGCAGCTCGCGCCTGAGGGGGCAAAAATCTTAATCACCGATAGAAGGCATACCGATAATGAGCGATAAGGCCGCGGGCGAAGTAAAGAACGGCAATGGCGCGACGGCCGAGCCGTCCCTCAACATTCTGGCGCAATATGTGAAGGATCTGTCCTTCGAAAGCCCGGGCGCGCCGCTGTCGCTGCGTCCGCGCGAGAAGGCACCGTCCATCAACATCAACGTGAACGTAAACGCCAATCCGCTTTCCGAAACGGATTTCGACGTTGTGCTGACGCTGGAAGCCAAGGCTGTTGACGGCAAGGACGTCCTTTTCAACACCGAGCTCGTTTATGGCGGCGTGTTCCGCATTCAGGGCATCCCGCAGGAGCACATGCTTCCGCTTCTGTTCATCGAATGCCCGCGTCTTCTGTTCCCGTTCGCGCGCCAGATCATTGCCGACGCAACGCGCAACGGTGGCTATCCGCCGCTGATGATCGACCCGATCGATTTCGCGCAGATGTTCCAGACCCGTATGGCCGAAGAACAGGCCAAGTCCGCTGTAAAGAGCTGATCGTTTCGAACGATAGAGCAGTTCCAGTTGCAAAAAAGCCCGGTTTTGACCGGGCTTTTTCGTATCAAGATTCAGCTTTTTAGTACTTCTTCCAGATAGCCTTGTCGCCCAGCTTGTCCACAAGCGCAGCGTGAGCAGCGCGCTCCGCATCGGAAATGCGTGGAGCAAGCGGCCTCGGGCGCGCGGCAATAACGATTGCAGCGCCGCTCTCTCCGGCATTGCTGCCGCTGGCGGCACCGCCCATGCTGAGCCCAAGCGCTGTCTGCTTGCCGCCGATCAGTTCGATATAGACTTCAGCCAGAATCTCGGAATCGAGCAATGCGCCATGCAGGGTACGGTGTCCGTTCTCGATGCCATAGCGCTTGCACAGCGCGTCGAGCGAATTCGGCCCCATCGGATGCTTGCGGCGGGCAAGCGCCAATGTATCGATGATACGCTCTGACTGGATTTCAGCCTGTTTAAGCCTCGCCAATTCAGCATTGATGAAGCCGAGGTCGAACATGGCATTATGCGCCACCAGCTTGGCGCCATCGAAAAATTCCAGGAACTCGTCCAGAATTTCCGCGAATGTAGGCTTGTCCAACAATTGTTCATTGCTGATACCGTGCACCGCAAGCGCTTCAGGATGAACCTGACGCCCCTGCGGGTTGATGTATTTATGGAAAGTGCGGCCTGTGGGAAACTTGTTGATCAGTTCCACGCCGCCGATTTCGATCACACGGTCCTCGAGCCTTTCCAGGCCGGTGGTTTCCGTATCGAAAACGATTTCACGCATTGAAGAACCTCTCGGGAAATAACTTTGGTACCTATAGCACGCCGCCGACGATTATTCGGTCGCGACCGCAGGCTTTCCACTCAATTCCGCGACGATTTCGCGAATCTGGCGGCGCAGATTGTCGAAACTCCCGCTTGTATCGATGATGAAATCGGCTCTTGCGCGCTTTTCGGCATCCGGCGTCTGACGTGCGAGAATGGCGTCGAGCTTTTCTTCCGTCATGCCCGGTCGCGCAAGCACGCGAATGCGCTGTATCTCGGCAGGGGCGGAGACAACCACGATCTTGTCCACGCGCTTGTCGCCGCCGGTTTCGAAAAGCAGCGGAATATCGATCAGCGCCAGAGCGGCGCCGGCTTCTTCCGCGCTGCGGCGAAAGGCTTCCTCTTCCTCACGCACAAGCGGATGAACAATGGCTTCCAGTTTTTTCAGGGCTTCGGGTTTTCCGATAACGGCAGCTGAAAGCTTTTCCCGATCAACCGCACCGTTTTCCACAGTGCCCGGAAACGCAGCCTCGATCAGCGGCGCTGCACGCCCGGAATAGAGCCGATGCACCGTATCGTCGGCGCTATAGATCGGCACACCGGCTTCGGCGAACATGTTCGCCGCCGTTGTTTTTCCCATTCCGATGGAGCCGGTTAGTCCAAGCACGATCATGCTATCTGTTCCAAAATCGCCATTTTCACGACGGCCTGACGCTTTTTGATTCAGATACCAGGGCGCCAGCCTTTGCCATGTCTGCCAGAATATGCTCACGCAGCGCTTTCGTCACCTGCGGTCTTTGGCCGAACCAGCGCTCGAAACCTGGAACGGCCTGATGCAGCAGCATGCCCAGCCCATCCACAGTCGTCAGCCCCGCTTCTTCGGCCTTTTTCAGGAATGGCGTCTTGAGCGGCACGTAGACAATGTCGGTCGCGACTGCCTTTCGCAATGCCCTGCCAAGATCGAGCGGGAATGGTTCATGCTCGTCGTGGCCACTCATGCCAAGCGATGTCGTGTTGACGATCAGTCCGGCGTCGGAAACCAGATCTTGCGCCTCATCCCAGCCATGCGCCGAGACACGCGATCCGAAATGGGCCGCGAGATCTTGCGCCCGGCTCACCGTGCGATTGACGATGGCGACTTTCGTAAAGCTGCGCGACAAAAGTGCATGAACAATGGCCCGGCTTGCGCCGCCAGCCCCCAGAACGAGCGCATTTTCTGCATCGTCCCAGCCGGGAGCCGATGCATCGAGATTGGCCGCAAAACCGTAAGCATCGGTATTGCCGCCATGAAGCCTACCATTTTCAAGCCAGAGCGTATTGACCGCTCCGATGGCCTTGGCGGCCTCATCCAGACTTTCCACGGCAGCATAGGCTGCTTCCTTGTGCGGAATGGTGACATTGCCACCGGCAAAACCGTTTTCAGCAAGCGACGAAGCAAAGGAGCCGAAATCCTCCGGCTTCACTTCTATCGCCTCATAAGAACCGTCGAGCCCAAGTTCCCTGAGCCAGAAACCATGGATCAGCGGCGACCGAGAATGTTTTATCGGAAAGCCGGTGACAAACGCCTTCTTAGCCATCGATCAGTTTTTCCTTCCGCAGTTCAGCCAGCAGCGGCAAGAGCGGCAGACCGACAATCGTGAAATAATCGCCTTCGATCTTCTCGAAGAGCTGGATGCCCGGTCCTTCGACCTGATAGGCGCCGACGCTCGAAAGCGCGATATCGCCCACACGACCGAGATAACGCCCGACAAAGCCGGGATCGAGATCGCGCATGGTCATGCGGGCAATCGAAACGTGACGCCACAGGGTTTTGCCGTCCTTCACCAGCACGACAGCACTGTTCAACTGGTGGGTCTTGCCGGAAAATTTCAGAAGCTGGCGGCGCGCTGCCTCCATATCCGCAGGCTTGTGGAAAATCTCGTCGCCGAGCGACAATGTCTGATCGCAGCCGATCACCACCGCGCCGGGGTTCTTCTCGCTCACGTCGAGCGCCTTCGCCTCGGCCAGAACCTGTGCGACTTCTTCCGGCGTAGCCCCCGTTTCATAAAGCGGGGCTTCCACCGCGCGCTCGTCGATATCCGCGCTTGCTGTCGAAAACTCTATGCCGGCATTTTTCAGCAAAGCCGAACGGAAGGGGCTTTTGGAGGCGAGAACGAGTTTGTCCGTCATGGCTGGAATCCTTGTTTATCCCTTTTCGCTATGCGCGCGAAGCAGCGCCAGAATGGCAGCTGCGGTTTCCTCGATCGACCGGCGCGACACATCGATGATCGGCCAGCCGTGCCGATTACATATATTACGCGCATAAGCCAGTTCTTCCGAGATGGAAACGCGATCCGTATAAAGCCCGGTATCCAGCGACGGCACATTGCCGAGCGGTCGGTTCTGGCGGATTTGCGAAATCCGTTCGGCGGTGGCGACCAGTCCCACGATCAGCGGCCGCTTCGCCGTGAAAAGGACTTCCGGCAGGGGAATTCCCAGTACAATCGGAACATTGGTGGCCTTGATGCCGCGATTGGCAAGATAGATGCTCGTCGGGGTCTTGGACGTGCGCGAAATGCCGACAAGAATGACGTCGGCTTCCTCGATGTCGTAGGGCAATTGCCCGTCATCATGCTCCATCGTAAAATTGAGCGCGTCGATCCGCCGGAAATAATCGGCATTGAGAACATGCTGCGCACTCGCGCGGCGATGAGCCGGCGCACCGAGATAGGATTGAAACGTGTTCAGCACCGGCTCCAGCACGGAAACGCTCGGCACGCCCATTTCCGTGCAGGATTCATCGATGATCGCTGCCAGTTTCTGATCGACAATCGTATAGAGAACAATGCCGGGTTCAGCATCGATGCCTTCGAGAACCTTGCGCAGCTGCTTTTCAGTGCGGATCAGCGGATAGATGTGTTCGATAGCGCGCGCATTGGCATATTGCGCCGCCGCCGCCCGGCCTGCCGCCAGGAGAGTCTCTCCCGTCGCATCAGAAATCAGATGAAGATGAAAGTAGGAAAGCGGTCTCACCACAGTTTTGTTGCCCTCCTGTTGACGGCTGTGCGTAAAGGCCGAACGTCTTCCACAAGCCATGGCAGGCCGTGGGAAACTTGGCAAGTCATCCACAGCAGGCGAACATGTGCGAACCGGTCTTCAACAAATGTGGACAAGACTCATGAAATCACGAAATCCCGTCGTAATTCCCAGCTTTTCCACAAATCAGCATGAACTGCGTCAATTGGTAACCCTTTATATTAAAAGAGGGAATTGAGTTTTCATTGTATTTGGTCAGACTATCGGTGAATGATTGCACAGGATGAGATGGCAATTTCGGAACTGTGGGGAAAATCGGGACAGACCTTAATCCCCGATTCCAACAGACTCTAAGAATCAAAAGATTCCTGAATCATCCTTTCTTTATGAGAGCCGGACTGGATAACTTCAGACCAAACCGGATCAGGTAACCAACAGGGCGGATAAAAATCAGATGAAGCGCAAAGTCTTGAGAGTGATTGACGGTGAAACGGTCTTTCCACCTCCCATCTGGATGATGCGCCAGGCCGGACGTTATCTTCCCGAATATCGCGAGACACGAAAAAAGGCAGGGAGCTTTCTCGATCTCTGCTATTCGCCCGATCTTGCTGTCGAGGTAACGCTTCAGCCGATCCGCCGTTTTGGCTTTGATGCAGCCATTCTCTTTTCAGATATTCTTGTCATTCCTCACGCCCTTGGACGAGACCTTCGCTTTGAAGAAGGCAAGGGACCCTTGATGACGCCGATCGATGCCGACGAGATTTTCTGGCTTGAGACGGAAGGCGTCGCCAAAAGGCTGGAGCCGGTCTACGAGACGGTTCGGCTGCTGCGGGAGCAGTTGCCCGACGAAACCACGCTGCTCGGCTTCTGTGGCGCTCCCTGGACCGTTGCGACCTATATGATCGCCGGTCATGGTACGCCGGATCAGGCGCCTGCCCGTCTTTTCGCTTATCGCTTCCCGGAAGCTTTTGAAAAGCTCCTGAACGATCTTGCCGATGTTTCCGCCGAATATCTCATCGAGCAGCTGGATGCCGGTGCCGATGCGGTGCAGATTTTCGATTCATGGTCCGGCGTTCTGGACGAGAACTGCTTTGAGCGTTTCTGCATCCAGCCCGTTGCCCGGATCGTCCAGAAGGTGAGGGCGGTCTATCCGGAGGCGCGCATCATCGGTTTCCCGAAAGGGGCAGGGATGCTTTATGCAGGCTATCGCGAAAAGACCGGTGTGGATGCCCTTGGTCTCGACTGGTCCGTTCCCTTTTCCTTTGCAGCCGCCCTTCAGGAAGAAGGTGCGATACAGGGCAATCTCGATCCGCTGCGCGTGGTGGCAGGCGGCAATGCGCTGGATGAAGGCGTGGATACGATTCTCGAACGTCTCGGCCAGGGCCCGCTGATCTTCAATCTCGGGCACGGAATCACGCCACAGGCACCGATTGAGAATGTGCATCGCATGATCGACCGTATTCGCGGAGGAAAATCATGAGCCAGACAGCTCCGGAAAATCGCGGATCGGCAGTTGCCATACGCACTGTCGTTTCGTTGGTTGTGGTGGCGCTCGGCGTATGGGCATTGTTTCACGTGAATCCAGCCGATGCCTATCTCTGGGTCAAGTCGCTGCATGTCATTGCCGTCATCGCATGGATGGCGGGGATGCTCTATCTGCCGCGCCTGTTCGTCTATCACTGTGCCGCAAAGCCCGGTTCCGAAACATCGGAGACCTTCAAGGTGATGGAAAAGCGGCTGCTGCGCTTCATCATCAATCCGGCCATGATCGTGACCTGGATTGCCGGCCTGTGGATGGCCTGGGAAATCTTCGGTTTCCAGGGCGGCTGGCTGCATGCAAAACTGCTGCTGGTCGTGCTGATGTCCGGCCTGCACGGCTATCTGGCAAAATCCACGCGGCTTTTTGCTGAAGATCGCAATATGCGCTCGGCCAAGCACTGGCGAATCATCAATGAAGTGCCGACGGTTCTGATGATTCTGATCGTCATATTGGTGATCGTTAAGCCGTTCTGATCTGAAAGCATCTCCAAAAAAGAAACCCGATTGCCGGGTTTCTGCCATTTTTCTGTTGCAGAAATTTCGCGCTATCCCTACATGAGACTTGCTCTGCATGCTGCAAATCAGTATGTAGAAAGCCTCTTCCCTTCAAGACAGCAGGCCTTCGATGCCGGTCACGACGTTCAGGTGGCCACCTTTCCGAACAACTGCATTTTCTCCTTACATTTTAAAAAGAGTTCCTCATCCATGCAGGAAATGAAACTACAAGAACTAAAAAACAAGACACCGGTGGAGCTGCTGGCTTTTGCCGAAACGCTTGAGGTCGAAAACGCGAGCGCCATGCGCAAGCAGGAACTGATGTTCGCGATCCTCAAGAAGCTGGCGGCCCAGGACGTCGAAATTATCGGCGAGGGTGTCGTCGAGGTGCTGCAGGATGGATTTGGCTTCCTGCGCTCTGCCGATGCCAACTACCTGCCGGGTCCAGACGATATTTATATTTCACCCTCGCAGCTGCGTCGTTTTTCTCTCAAGACCGGTGACACGGTCGAAGGTCCGATCCGCGGTCCCAAGGAAGGCGAGCGTTATTTTGCACTGCTCAAGGTCAATTCGATCAATTTCGAAGACCCGGAAAAAATTCGCCACAAGGTTCACTTCGACAATCTGACGCCGCTCTACCCGAATGAGCGCTTCAAGATGGAACTGGAGGTTCCGACCTCCAAGGATTTGTCACCACGCGTCATCGATCTGGTGGCACCGCTCGGCAAGGGCCAGCGCGGCCTGATCGTCGCGCCGCCGCGTACCGGTAAGACTGTACTTCTCCAGAACATCGCTCATTCGATCACCGCAAATCATCCGGAATGTTATCTGATCGTTCTTCTGATCGATGAACGTCCGGAAGAAGTGACCGACATGCAGCGCTCGGTGAAGGGCGAAGTGATTTCCTCGACCTTCGATGAACCGGCAGCACGTCACGTTCAGGTGGCTGAAATGGTTATCGAAAAGGCCAAGCGCCTCGTCGAACATGGTCGCGACGTTGTGATCCTGCTCGACTCGATCACCCGTCTCGGTCGCGCCTACAACACGGTCGTGCCGTCTTCCGGCAAGGTTCTGACCGGTGGTGTGGACGCCAATGCATTACAGCGCCCGAAGCGCTTCTTCGGTGCCGCGCGTAACATTGAAGAAGGCGGATCGCTGACCATCATCGCAACCGCGCTGATCGATACGGGCAGCCGTATGGATGAAGTGATCTTCGAAGAATTCAAGGGCACCGGCAACTCGGAAATCGTGCTCGACCGCAAGGTTGCCGACAAGCGCATCTTCCCGGCCATGGACATTCTCAAGTCCGGCACGCGTAAGGAAGACCTGCTGGTTCCGCGCGCCGATCTGCAGAAGATATTCGTTCTGCGCCGCATCCTCGCGCCGATGGGCACGACCGATGCGATCGAATTCCTTATCGACAAGCTCAAGCAGACCAAGAGCAATTCGGAATTCTTCGACTCGATGAATACCTAAACATTGCCCGGTGCAAACCGTTTGAGAAGCGCCGCACGGGAAACCGTTGCGGCGCTTCTTGTTTCAGGAAGTCTTACCGAGGAGCAGCCGCAATGCATCGGCGCTTTCAACGGGCGGCAGGCACACATGGCCCTTGCAAAACCAGGCGGATGGATTAGCTGCCTCTGTAGTTCCTCCGGTCGGTAGTTCTATCGTCTTGCCAGCCTCGAACCGCACAAACTTGTCCACACGTCGTGGATCGGGATTTCGATTCGCTGTAGAAACAAGTTCCCCGTTATTGTTTTCCGTGGCCACGACAAGAGAAAGCGGTTCGACTGCGAAGCGCGCCGCATTCAATATTCCAATCTGTCCATATTGCTGCGCGAAGGCTCGCCCAAGCGCCTGTTCAATCAGCTTCTCATTGCTCTGATAGAGATCGATATTACCCGTCGCCAGAAACAGTCTTGTCAGTGCTTCAATGATCTGGCTGGTCGCGCTCGGTATCGCTTCATCATAGTCGCCATAGGCGTGCAGGATGACGTCGTCGGCGTCCAGCGCGGATAGACGATAGTTACCGGCATCATCGCGGTGACTGTCGTCGAGCGCCTTCTTGAACTTCAATGCGTCATCGATGTAAGCCTGTTCGCTCGTTGCTTCATAAAGAGCAATGGCTGCATTGGTCATCGAAGCATAATCGGTCGAAAGGGCAGGGTAGAGAAGCGAGTTCTCCATACGGCAATGCGCGATGCGGCCATCCCGAAAGCTGCTTACTGTGGAGCGATAGGCACTGATTGCAAGATCGATCCAGTCCTGCCTCCCAAAGCTCCGACCTGCTTCGGCCAATGCCCGGATAGCAAGGCCGTTCCAGTCGGTCAGGGCTTTCTCGTCGCGTCCGGGCCGTACCCGCAATTCACGACGCGCAAGCAGCTTCTGCCGTAACGCTTCTATCATTGGGGGCAGGATCGCATCATCATTGACCGCATGAAGGCGGTTCAGAATATTCCGGCCTTCCCAGTTTCCGCTTGCTGTGACGCCATAATAGTCCTTGAAGGCTTTGCTATCGTCGCCAAGCGCCTGATCGATTTCCGGTTCGCTCCAGACGTAAAACCGTCCTTCCTCACCTTCGCTATCGGCATCGAGACTGGACGCGAAACTGCCGTCAGACAGGCGCATTTCCCGGACCAGCCAATCGATGGTCTCTTCGATTCGCAGACGAAACAAATCATTGCCGGTTTCTGCGAAAGCATAGGTCGCATGACGAATGAATTGCGCATTGTCATAGAGCATCTTCTCGAAATGCGGCACCAGCCAGTTGGCATCGGTGGAGTAGCGGCAAAGCCCGCCGCCCAGATGATCGTAAATCCCGCCCTGGAGCATAACCCTGAGCGACAGGAGGAAATTGTTGCGATGCGTCTCATCGCGGCTGTAGAGCCAGGAGAGCCAGAGATTGTCCATGAAGGGCGCGTTCGGGAATTTGGGCGCTCCTTCTATGCCGCCTCGGACCGGATCAATCAGGCTGTTGATGCGCGTTGCGATCTCGTCAAATCGCTCCACTTCGTTTGTCACCGCGGCGATCTGCGCTGCCAGACGGCCTTCCAGATGATCGAAGACGGCATCGGCATTATGGTTAATTTTCTCTTTATCCTTATGCCAGAGATTATTGACCGCATGCAGCACATCGACAAAGCCGGGCATGTTGTGGCGCTTGTGTGGGGGGAAGTAGGTGCCGCCCCAGAAAGGCTTGCCATCCGGCCTCAGAAACATGGTAAGCGGCCAGCCCCCCTGTTGCCCCATCGCTCCGAGTGCTGCCATATAGATCTGGTCTATGTCGGGCCGTTCCTCGCGGTCCACCTTCACATTGACGAACAAGGCATTCATCACTTCCGCCACATCTGGATTTTCAAAGGACTCATGCGCCATGACATGGCACCAGTGGCAGGCGGAATAACCGACGGAAAGCAGAATGGGCCGGTCGAGCTCTTTCGCAGCATCGAGTGCATCTTTGCCCCACGGCTGCCAATGCACGGGATTCTCGGCATGCTGGCGCAGATAGGCGCTCGGCTCTTCGGCGAGGCGGTTGCTGTCAGCGAGGCTTTTCCGGTCTAACTCTGTCATAAAGCTTTTCTTTCACGGCGCGAATGAATATGCCATTCCTTCAGCAATATTCAGCTGCTTCCCTTATGATTATAGGTCAGGAAATGGAATGAGCGAGATCGCTTCCCTTCAAGATACGATTTTTGCTTTATCGAGCGGGCGTCTGCCGTCCGGTGTTGCCGTCTTACGCATTTCCGGTCCGAAAGTTCGATTCGTTCTCGAAACAATAATTGGGACCGTGCCGCCGCCGCGATATGCAGCCTATAAGCTGTTCCGTGACCGAAATGGTAATCCGATCGATCGCGGACTTGTACTCTTTTTTCCTGGGCCGAACAGTTTTACCGGGGAGGATTGTGCCGAATTTCATTTGCACGGTGGTAAAGCGGTTGTCGAAAAGCTCTTGTCTGAAATGGGAGAGCTTCCCGGTTGTCGTATTGCGGAAGCCGGAGAGTTTACGAGACGCGCTTTTTCCAACGGCAAGATGGACCTGACCATTGCTGAAGGTCTCGCAGATCTGATCGCGGCAGAAACCGAGGGACAGAGGCGGCTTGCTTTACAGGTCGCGTCGGGTGCGCAGCGCGAACTCTACACGGAATGGCGTCAGCGATTGTTGCGCGCGCGTGCCTTCATCGAAGCGGAACTGGACTTCGCTGATGAAAGTGACGTGCCGGGTTCGGTGTCGGACCAGGTGTGGCAATCGCTGACACTGTTGGAGAGAGAGATCGAAAACCATATAGCGAGCGGCAAGCGTGCTTCGATGCTGCGCGACGGGCTGCATGTCGTGATCGTTGGTGCGCCGAATGCCGGTAAATCCAGCCTGTTGAACTTTCTGGCCGGTCGCGAAGTAGCAATCATCTCGGAAGAGGCGGGTACGACTCGCGATCTTCTGGAAGTCAAACTCGATCTGGGCGGCATCCCGGTTTATGTCACGGACACTGCGGGTTTGCGCGAAACCCAAAGTTCCGTCGAGAAAATTGGAATCGAACGCGCTCGCGCACGTATGGCGGATGCGGATCTGGTTTTGCTGCTGGAGGATATGAGCGATCCCATTGAGGTCACGCCGGATGAAACATCAGCAGTGTTATGGAAAATCGGGACGAAGGCTGATCTGAAGAGTGGGCCTTCTGATAACTGGTCCTATCGCATCTCGACGAAAACCGGTCAGGGATTGAATGGATTGCTGAATGCACTCCAGAGCTTTGCTGAAGCGCAGATCGGCCAGATTGAGGATGCTGTTCCCACACGGCAGAGGCATATCAATCTTCTGCGATCTACTGTTGCTGAAATCGACAAGGCTATAAACGGGACAAATCTTCCGCTTGAACTCCGCGCTGAGAACATGCGACTGGCATCGCAGTATCTCGGACGCATCACCGGGGATGTGGATGTGGAGGAGATTCTCGACGTTATCTTCTCCCAGTTCTGCATCGGGAAATGATTCACGTGAAACATGGAATGATCTGTGTTGAGGATTGTTTCACGTGAAACATCTGTGGAATCTCGCCGGGGTGATTGACTCCCTCTCTCATTCATGAGTCGAGCTGTCGACGAGATTTGATCGCGCAACTGGTCAATTTGATCTTCCGTTTCAAACCCATTCGTGGCAAAGAGACATCTTTCAGAAACGGATTCGAGTTGCGTCAGGATGAACCAAATGAGTTCGACCGAAGCCACAGTCTTTGATGTTATTGTAATCGGCGGTGGCCACGCGGGATGCGAGGCTGCTTCTGCAGCTGCGCGCGCCGGTGCCAAGACCGCGCTTGTTACACATCGCTTTGATACTATTGGCATTATGTCTTGCAACCCTGCTATCGGTGGATTGGGCAAGGGCCATCTTGTGCGCGAAATCGATGCACTTGATGGCTTGATGGGGCGTGTGGCCGACGAGGCAGGCATTCAGTTTCGTTTGCTTAACCGCCGCAAGGGGCCCGCCGTCCGGGGCCCTCGAACCCAGGCTGACCGCAAGCTTTATCGGCTTGCCATGCAGAAGATGATTGCCGCACAGGATAATCTGACTGTGGTGGAAGGCGGTGCGCAGGATTTTCTGGAAGAAGACGGATGCATCAGCGGGGTTGTTCTGTCCGATGGGCGAACCCTGACATGTGGTGCTGTCGTTTTGACGACCGGCACGTTTCTCAACGGCTTGATCCATATTGGGGAGAAGAAGATACCGGCTGGGCGGATGGGTGAAAAGCCAGCGCTCGGTCTTTCCGAACGATTGACATCTTTTGGCTTCGCGCTTGGTCGTCTCAAGACAGGCACGCCGCCACGGCTGGACGGACGCACCATCGATTGGCAGAGCCTCGACATGCAGTCGGCTGATGAAGAACCAATCCCTTTTTCCCTGATGACGGATCGCATCACCACGCCGCAGATCGATTGTGGTATTACGCGCACGACGCCAGAAACCCACGCGATCATTCGAGCCAATTTGCATCGCTCCGCGATGTATTCGGGCTCTATCGAGGGGATTGGTCCGCGTTACTGCCCGTCAGTGGAAGACAAGATCGTCAAGTTCGGTGATCGCGACGGGCACCAGATCTTCCTCGAACCGGAGGGACTGGATGATGATACTGTCTATCCTAACGGTATTTCGACATCGCTTCCCGAAGACGTACAGCTCGACATATTGAAGACCATACCGGGACTCGAAAAGGCGGTCATGCTGCAGCCCGGATATGCGATTGAATATGACTTCATCGATCCGCGCGAGTTGAAGCGCAGCCTTGAAACCCGGAAAGTTACCAGTCTGTTTCTGGCCGGGCAGATCAACGGTACGACCGGCTATGAAGAAGCGGGTGCCCAGGGGTTGCTCGCCGGCATCAATGCCGCGCGCCGCGCATCGGGTGGTGAGCCGGTCATCATTCAGCGCACGGAAGCCTATATTGGTGTCATGGTCGATGATCTGACATCACGCGGTGTCAGCGAGCCCTATCGCATGTTTACCTCGCGTGCAGAATTCCGTCTGTCGCTTCGTGCGGATAATGCCGATCAGCGCCTGACGCCCTTGGCCGATAAACTCGGCATACTGGGGCAGGCGCGCAAGGAACGCTTTGAAGCACGCGAGGCGGCTCTGGCTAAGGCGCGGTCATTGGCGCAGTCACTGACGATCACACCCAATCTGGCCGGTCGCTATGATCTGCGTCTTAATCAGGATGGTGTGCGCCGTTCAGCCTATGACCTTTTGTCCTATCCGGAAATCGATCTGGATCGGTTGAAGCCGATCTGGCCTGAGCTCGAAACTATCGATCCGATAACGCGGGAAGCATTGGAGATCGAAGCTCAATATGCGGTCTATATGGATCGGCAGAAGAGCGATATCGCTGTGATGGAGCGTGAGGAGCAACTGCTTATTCCGGCGGGTTTGGATATTGACGGAATATCTGGTCTTTCCAACGAGTTGAAGCACAAGCTCAAGCAACGCAAGCCGGAAACGATTGCCGAAGCACAGCGTGTTGACGGGATGACACCGGCAGCACTGGCACTTCTTATCGCACAGATCAAGAAGTTTGGATATCGTCATCGTGCTGCATCGGAATTGTCTGAAGAGCAGGGCGCTGCATGAGTGCCGATAGACACTTTGCAAGTTTGAAAGCAATCGTTCCCGCTGTTTCACGTGAAACAGCGGACCGCCTGATTGCCTTTGAAGAACTGTTTCGTAAATGGTCGAAGGCGATTAATCTCGCGTCGCCCTCGACCCTGAACGAGTTGTGGACCCGTCATATTCTGGATAGCGCCCAGCTCTTCCCCCTGGCAAGCGATGCCAGACATTGGCTGGATATTGGCTCGGGCGGCGGGTTTCCGGGCATTGTGACGGCCTGTTTCCTCGCTGACCAACCCGGTGGCGCCATCGATCTTATTGAAAGCGCCGGGAAAAAGGCAGCATTTTTGCGCACTGCAGCCGGGCATTTGCGTGTACCGGCACGTGTTCATTCCGCCCGCATTGAAGCGATGTGGGAAAAAATCGAAACACCTCAAGTGGTTACGGCGCGTGCATTGGCATCGCTGAACGATCTTTTCGGTCTGGCAGAGCCGTGGCTGACCAATGGCGCCAAGGCTCTCTTCCAAAAAGGTCGGGATTACCAGCGCGAGATCGATGAAAGCCGTGTCGGTTGGAGTTTCGATCTGATACAACATCAAAGTGCTATCGATCAGGCTTCGGTCATACTCGAAATCACCAATCTTCGGCGTAAATTTGTCTGATGGCTGGAAATTTCGAAGGGGCGGGCAGCAGCAAGGCGACGGTAATGAACAAAATGTCCAGAATCATAACCATTGCAAACCAGAAGGGCGGTGTGGGCAAGACGACCACCGCCATCAATTTGGCTACGGCCCTGGCCGCAATCGGTGAGACGGTATTGATCGTCGATCTCGATCCGCAAGGCAATGCCAGCACCGGTTTGGGTATTGATCGTCGCAATCGGCCCTTGTCTTCCTATGATGTGCTGACGCAGGAATCTTCGGTTCCCGATGCGGCGATGGCGACCGATGTTCCAAATCTCCATATCGTGCCATCGACATTGGATCTTCTTGGCATTGAAATGGAAATAGCGCAGTCAGCTGATCGCACGCGCCGTTTGCGCGATGCGCTGCGGTTTGATTCCGGTGTGTCCGAGCGTTTTTCCTATGTGCTTGTGGATTGCCCGCCATCGCTCAATCTTCTGACGTTGAACGCAATGGCTGCAGCCGATTCCGTACTGGTACCGCTGCAATGCGAGTTCTTTGCATTGGAAGGTTTGAGCCAGCTTTTGCAGACTGTCGATCAGGTGCGGTCATCGATCAATCCCGAGCTGTCGATCCAAGGCATCGTGCTGACCATGTTTGACAGCCGCAACAATCTCGCCGCACAAGTGGTGGATGATGTTCGTGCTTTCATGGGTGAGAAAGTCTATCGCACTGTCATTCCGCGTAATGTGCGCGTATCTGAAGCACCATCTCATGGAAAACCGGCTATTCTCTACGATCTGAAATGCGCCGGAAGTCAGGCCTATTTGCAACTCGCATCGGAAGTTATCCAGCGTGAGCGACAATTGCAGGCCGCTTAAACCAATCGATTCGACGACGAAACAATTCAGGAATAAGCCGAACGATGAATGACGATCCTTCAAAAAAGCGCCTTGGCCGCGGATTAGCGGCGCTGATCGGTGAAATCGACCGCCCTGTCGAAGAGCGCAAGGCACCTGTTCCTATCGAGCGGAATCTTCCGATTGAGTTTGTGACACGCAATCCGCGCAATCCGCGTCGCATGTTTTCCGAGGCGGAATTGGAAGATCTGGCGCAGTCGATCAAGGAACATGGCGTTGTGCAGCCAATCGTCGTGCGACCGGCACCAGGTCAGCCGGATCGCTTCGAGCTGATTGCCGGTGAACGTCGCTGGCGCGCTTCGCAGCGAGCCGGTGTCGACACGATCCCGGTTATTGTTCGGGACGTGGATGATCGTGTTGCGCTTGAGATTGCGATTATTGAAAACGTGCAGCGCGCCGACCTGAATGCAGTTGAAGAAGCGCTGGGATATCAACAGCTTATCGATAATCATGACTATACGCAGAATGATCTGGCGCAGGTGATCGGTAAAAGCCGCAGCCATGTTGCCAATACGCTGCGCCTGTTGAAACTGCCGCAACCCGTGCAGGATTTCATTGTCGACGGTGCGCTTTCCGCAGGTCACGCCCGAAGCCTCATCACGATGGAAAATCCGACTGCGCTCGCGGAACGGATCGTCAAGGACGGTCTGTCTGTACGACAGGTGGAAGCGCTCGCGCAGGCAGAGGCCCGTGGCGGTGTCGAAGCCAAGCCCGGTAAAGCAGGGCCTATCGAGAAAGATGCTGACACCAAAGCGCTTGAAAAGCTGCTTTCGGATGTTACTGGCATGAAAGTTGATATCAATCACCGTGATCGTGGCGGTGAGGTCAAGATACGCTATAGTTCTCTTGAGCAACTTGACGAAATTTGCCGTCGTCTCCAGAGCTGATATTCGGAATTATATAGAGACAATAGTAACTCGCCGCTATGAGGTGCGGCGAGTTTATTCTTTATTACTTGAAGTGACTTCTATTATCGACGGGCATTCCGCAGCGATTCAACGCTGATTGCCAGCAAACATTGGCGAATGATGGGGACGCTCAGGGCCGCATTCTGGCGGCTTTCAAGAACAGCGCGCTGCAGGCGCTCCATAACGCGCGCGAGGCTTTCTCCCGTCCAGCGACTCACGGCATTTTCAATGAGCTTTTTGCGGTTGAAAAAGATTGGTGGACGAGCCGCCGCTACAACGACGGATGCACTTTTACGATCGGTATCAGCGATATGGCGCAAGGTTTGTATCTGCTGAAACTGACGCATCGCCGTGTTGAGCAGCAGAAAGGGTGCGGTGCCGGATTTCACGATGCGGTCGAAGGAGACTTCAAAGCGCGGAAGATCGCCGGCAAGAACCGCATCGATCACCTCGTCGGTGGAAAGACCGGCAACATCACCGACCGCCTCGCGCACGTCATCGATATCGATCCGCTCCTTGCCGCGCGCATAGAGGCAGAGCTTTTCGAGCTCCCCGCGTGTGGCAAGACGGTCACCGCCGAGACTTGCGCGCAGAAGCTGGCGCGCATCGAGCGTGATCTGCATCTTCCATTCGGCCAGAACATCGTCGATGACGCCATCAATGCCGCGGCTATCATCCGAATAACAGGGCAGGGCCATGCCCGCCGAAGCGTTCTCGACGGCACTGCGTAAACCCGCACCCTTCTTGAGATCGCCCGCTTCGACAAGGACGAATGTTTCATGGGGCGGCTCGGTTGCAAGCAGCTTGACCGCTTCGGCCAGCTTCTTCTGGCCCGCGGCATTCTTGATCCAGATCAGGCGCTGGCCCCCGAACATGGAGATGGTGCGGGCCTCGTCTGCGAGTTTCGCCGGATCGGCTTCGATCTCGTCCGCTTCCATGCGAATGACGGCAAAGGGGTCATCCAGCGGCAATTTGCTTGCCTCGGCAAAACGGCGCGCACGCTCGCTCACCAGCCCCTTGTCGGGGCCGTAAAGCAGCACGACCGGGAACGAGCTCGTCGGTCTTGCCAGAAAACTATCGACTTCGTTTGCTTTCTTCTGCGCCATGGAATTTCACTAGAACGGTTCCTGTTTTAACGGAATCGTTGGAACCGTTCTATCTCTTTGTCTTTTCCGCATTTCCAAACGCAAAACCGTTTCACACTTTTGCTGGAAATGCTCTAGCGCAATTCGCCCGCAAACGAAACAGCCGCCGCTCAAAACTGAACGACGGCTGTGAAACAAAGCTGTTTGCAAAACCTATTCGATCAGCAGCGCATCATCGTCGAGTGTCTGGCCGCGTACCTTGCGGAACATTTCGATAAGGTCTTCGACACCCAGCGTCTTGCGCTTGTCGCCGGTCACGTCGAGCAGGATTTTGCCGCCATGCAGCATGATCGTGCGGTCGCCATAATCGAGCGCCTGCCGCATGGAATGGGTTACCATCAGGGCGGTCAGCTTGTTCTCGGCAATGAGCGTGCGCGTCAGTTCCATGACGAACTCGGCCATGCCGGGGTCAAGCGCTGCGGTATGTTCGTCGAGCAGCAGAACTTCCGAACCGGAAAGCGTCGCCATGATGAGCGACAGAGCCTGACGCTGCCCGCCGGAAAGCAGCTCCATGCGGTCGTGCATGCGATTTTCCAGCCCCAGATTGAGGCTTGCCACGCGCTCCCTAAACCATGCGCGACGGTTCGAATTGAGTGCGTGGGTGAGGCCGCGGTTCTTGCCGCGTGAAGCGGCCAGTGCCAGGTTTTCCTCGATTGTCAGCGTGCCGCAGCTGCCTGCCAGCGGGTCCTGGAACACACGGGCGACGAGACCGGCGCGGTCGGCTGTGGACTTGCGGGTTACATCCTTGCCGCTGATGACCACCTTGCCGGCGGTCGGGATCACATCGCCTGCGAGAACGCCCAGCATCGTCGATTTGCCGGCGCCGTTCGATCCGATGACCGTGACGAAGGAGCCTTTGTCCATGGTCAGGTTGATCTTGTTGAGAACCTGCTTTTCGAGCGGGGTGCCGCGACCGAACACGACATCAAGATTGGAGAGTTCGATCATGAGGATGCTCCTCCGCGGCGCAGGCGCGGCAATATCAGGGCGAAGGTGACGAGAAGGGCCGTCGCAATGTTGAGATCGGACGCCTGCAGGCCGACAACATCGCCGTTCGAAAGTGCGAGCTGGATGGCGATACGATAGATGATCGAGCCAAGCACACAGCCGATCAGGATCACCAGAATGAAGCGGCTGCGCAGCAGGGTTTCACCGATGATGACCGCCGCAAGGCCAACCACGATTGTGCCCACGCCCGAGGTCACGTCGGCAAAGCCGTTTGTCTGTGCGAAGAGAGAGCCGCCGAGCGCCACCAGTGCGTTTGAAAGCGCCATGCCGAGATAGATCTGCCGGTCGGTGCGGACGCCCTGTGCGCGCGCCATTCTCGGATTGGCGCCGGTCGCACGCATGGCAAGCCCCATATCGCTTTCCAGAAAGCGCCAGACGACGAACACCGCGATGGCGACCAGAACGAAGAGGAACAGCGGACGCACATAATATTCGGGAATGCCGTGGCCGAAGAACGGCGTCAGCATGGTGTCCTGATTGATGAGCGCGATATTGGGGCGCCCCATCACGCGCAGATTGACCGAGAACAGCGCAATCATGGTCAGGATGGAGGCGAGGAGATTGAGGATCTTGAAGCGCACGTTCAATGTTGCGGTCACAAGCCCCGCGGCTGCGCCCGCGACCATGGCGATGGCAGCAGCCAGCCAGGCATTCACGCCCGCAATAATCAATACGCCGGTAACGGCAGCACCCAGCGGAAACGAACCGTCAACCGTCAGATCGGGGAAATCGAGGACGCGGAACGCCAGATAGACGCCGATGGCTACAAATGCGAAGACGAGGCCCAATTCGACCGCACCCCAGAAGGCGATCTGACTCACAATGTCATTCCTTGTTTCTCGCCGCGACCAAAATGAAAGATCGCCGCTTCAACGCGGCATCGATCATCGGCGTTGTGGAAACCGGAAGTCCCGGCGATTCCACGCGGCCAGCTTCAGTCACGACCGGTTTTGATTTGAGTTCGCCTGCCAGCCATCGAGCTGCGTCAGACCATTCCCCGGTTGTTTATGCGAAACCGCATTTTTGCGGCTTTATATCTCAGGGGGGATACAACCCACAAGTTCCAGTACGCAAGCAATATTGCCGGCAAGCCTCGAAATGCGGCACTTTGTGGGGCAATTGCAACATAGAGCATTTCTGCCTGATTTCTGCTGTTGGAAATGCTCTATCTATCCTTAACACGCATCTTATCCGAAAACCGGTTCCCACTTTTCGGGATGCGCTTTAGTGGTCTGATTCCGACATTTGCATCCCTTGGATATGAGCGCTGGGCCAATGTCGGAAGCAAAAGGACCACTAATAACTTTATGAATCTAGTGGATTTTTCGAATTTGACGTTTGAGACGAGATTTGTATCGGACGGGTATCAAACGTCAAATTCAATCCATTAGCAAAAAGGCGAAGCCCTTTTGAGGCTCCGCCTTTTCTCATCCAGTTTCCAGGCCCGATCAGTCGATCTTGCTGGTAGCGCGGTCGATAACAGCCTGCGGGAATTCGACGCCCATCTTCTTGGCGGCGCCAAGATTGATGACGAGATCGGTGCCCTTGGCGATGTCGACAGCGATATCGCCCGGCTTTTCGCCCTTGAGGATCTTCACCACGACGGCGCCGGTCTGCTTGCCGACATCGTAATAATTGAAGCCAAGTGCAGCCAGTGCGCCGCGCTTGACCGAATCCGTATCGGCGGTGAAGAGCGGCAGCTTGCTTTCCTCGGCAACGCCGACGGCGCTTTCCAGAGCTGAAACGATGGTGTTGTCGGTCGGAACATACATGGCGTCCGCACGACCGACGAGGGCGCGCGCTGCCCCCTGGACTTCAGCCGACTTGGTGGCTGCCGATTCAACGATTTCGATGCCTTCGGCGGAAGCGGCTTCCTTCAGTGCGGCCAGCAGCGACACGGAATTGGTTTCACCGGAATTGTAGAGATAGCCGAGCTTCTTGATGTTCGGCATCACTTCCTTGATGAGCTTGATATGCTCTGCCACCGGCGACATGTCGGAAAGGCCGGTTACGTTGCCGCCGGGCTTTGCCATATCCTTGACGAGCTGTGCGCCGACCGGATCGGAAACGGCGGTGAAGACGATTGGAATATCACGAGTTGCCGAAACGACAGCCTGCGCCGACGGCGTAGAGATCGGAACGATCACATCGGGGCCTTCGCCGACGAACTGGCGGGCGATCTGTGCGGCGGTGGCCGGGTTGCCCTGCGCGGACTGATAGACGAATTTGAGGTTTTCGCCTTCCTTGTAGCCTGCTTCGGCCAGCGCATCCTTCACGCCGTCGCGCGCGGCGTCCAGCGCCGGATGTTCAACAATGGCGGTTACGGCGACGGTGACGTCTTTTGCCTGTGCCGAGGTGGCAATGGCCGTTGCGGCCAGCAAGGCCAGAAGCATGGAACGCATGAAAATCTCCCCTGTTTTGGTGCGTTGCTTATCGGCAAACACCTTTTCTCCAATAACCTCAGATTGAAGGTTTATCCGCCAGATTTGAGGCTTAATCGGGTCCGGATAGACTGTCAACGTATCCGAAGGAAGCGCCCATATGGAATGCGCGAAAGCCGCAGGCACCGAACGCTGAACACTGTGTCAGTGTTCAGCGCCCTTCCAATCCGGCGCCGCGCCGCCATATTGGACAGGAACCAATCTTTTGCCCGCAATCAGGGAACATCATCATGAAGAAAATCGGCTTTCTATCTTTCGGCCACTGGTCGCCGTCGCCGCAATCGGGAACCCGTTCGGCGAGCGATGCACTTTTGCAATCGATCGATCTGGCTGTTGCTGCCGAGGAACTGGGCGCGGACGGCGCCTATTTCCGCGTGCACCATTTTGCGCGCCAGCTTGCCTCACCGTTTCCGCTGCTCGCAGCCATTGGCGCCAAGACGAGCAAGATCGAGATCGGCACCGCTGTCATCGACATGCGGTATGAAAATCCGTTCTATATGGTCGAAGACGCCAGCGCTGCGGACCTGATTTCCAAGGGGCGCCTGCAACTCGGTATCAGCCGTGGCTCGCCGGAACAGGTGATCGATGGCTGGCGTTATTTCGGTTATGCGCCGGAAGAGGGCAAGACCGATGCCGATATGGGTCGCCAGCATGGCGAGGTGTTCTTCGAAGCGCTGAAGGGGCAAGGCTTTGCCCAGCCAAACCCGCGCCCGATGTTTCCGAACCCTCCCGGTCTGCTGCGCATCGAGCCGCATTCGGAAGGTCTTCGGGATCGCATCTGGTGGGGGGCTGCCTCGGATGCCACGGCGATATGGGCCGGAAAGCTTGGCATGAATCTGCAAAGCTCTACCTTGAAGAAGGACGAGTCAGGCGAGCCGCTGCACATTCAGCAGGCCAAGCAGATCCGCGCCTATCGCGAAGCGTGGAAGGAAGCCGGACATACGCGCGAACCGCGTGTTTCGGTGAGCCGCAGCATCTTCGCGCTGGTCGATGATCGCGACCGGGCCTATTTCGGCAATGGCGGCAAGGAGCAGGATTCCATCGGCTATATCGAGGAAGATCTGCGCGCTGTTTTCGGGCGGTCTTATGCCGCCGAGCCGGACCGGCTCATTGAGGAACTTGCCAAGGACGAGGCGATTGCCGAAGCCGATACGCTGCTTCTCACCGTGCCGAACCAGCTTGGTGTCGAATACAACGCGCATGTGATCGAGTCGATTCTCAAGCATGTTGCACCGGGCCTTGGCTGGCGGTAATCACTCGTAAATACAGGCGGTGAAACAGACCGCCGCCTATTTTCATTCTATGCCATGAATCGCCAAAAGCCGCTTCATCCGGCGGATGGCAAGCTCTGGCCGGTCGAGCACATTGGCCCGATCGGCTAGGCGGAAAATGTCGGCGTAATGCGAAATGCCACGCGCCGACTGCATTCCGGCTGGCATCGTGAAATGGTTCTGGTGATCGTTGAGCCAGGCAAGAAACACAACGCCTGCCTTGTAATATTGCGTTGGTGCTTCAAAGATTTTGCGCGATAGCGGCACGGTCGGCTCGATGATTGCGCGGAAGCGGTCATTGTCGCCGGTTGCCAGCGCCGCCAGAGCGCTCGATGCCTGTGGCGCCACGGCATCGAAAATGCCGAGCAGGGCATGGCTGTGCCGGTTTCCGTCGCCTTCGATCAGCGGTGCATAGTTGAAATCATCGCCCGTGAAACAGAGAACACCTTCCGGCAGGCGGTTGCGCAAGGCGATTTCATAGCGCTCCTCCAGAAGCGAAATTTTTATGCCTTCCACCTTGTCGCGATTGGCTTCGATGATGCCGATCACCGTATTAAGCGCGTCCTCGAAATTCTCCGAACCCCAATAGCCCCTGAGCTGTGGGTCGAACATATCGCCCAGCCAGTGCAGCACGACCTTTTCGCGGGCTTGCGCAAGAATCCGGCTATAGACCTTGATGTAGTCGTCCGGCGATCTGGCGATGCGGGCCAGTGCACGGCTTGCCATCAGGATGAAGCGCCCGCCATGTTTTTCAATGAAAGCGGCCTGCGTCTCATAAGCCTTGATGACGTCGTCAAGGCTTTTTGCCTCTGCCGGATCGAGATGATCGGTGCCTGCCCCGCTGGCAAGATCGGCACCTGCCACGGTCTTGCTTTCGGCCAGCGAGCGGCGGATCAGTTCCTGCGCGCCCGCCCAGTTCAATCCCATGCCGCGCTGCGACGTATCCATCGCTTCCGCGATCCTGAAGCCGAGGCTCCACAGATGGTGCCGGAAAGCCATCGTCGCCTCCCAGTCTATGGCCGGATCGTTCCATGGACGGGCATCCTTCAGCGGATCGGAAACCACATGCGCTGCTGCATAGGCGATGCGATTGAACTGCGGCGGGCTTTTGGGGCGCGGGGTTGGCGTGCCGCTCAGCGCGTAGGAACTCAGGCTTCCGTTGCCTTCCGGCAAGATCAGTTGATGGTCGCTCATGCCTATGATTGCTCCTCCGTCCCTTATGCCCGTTTTTAATTTAGAACGTTCCAAATGGCAATTCGGTTATAAATTATGGCAAAAGTGTGATTTGAGTGGGTTTTGGCGTAGAAAACAGTTTTTCAGAAAAAACACGCATTGAAAACGGCTTCAATTGTGGCGAACACAAGGCGAAAGGCCGCTTTCCTCTTGGCTCTTGACAGATTTGGAACGTTCCAATTAAATCAGTAATCGAAACCGGAGCCGACCATGAGCAAGAACAGCGTCACCGTTATCGACATTGCGCACGAGGCTGGTGTGTCGAAATCGACCGTCTCGCTGGTGCTGCGTGGCAGTCCGCTGGTTCATGCCGAAACGCGGGTGAAAGTGCAGGCGGCAATCGAAAAGCTCGGTTATGTCTATAACCGTTCGGCTGCCAATCTCCGTCAGGCGAAGTCAAAGATCATCGGCCTTGTGGTCAATGACCTGACCAACAGTTTCTTTGCCGAACTGGCGGTCGGCGTGGACCGCGTGATGCAGTCTGCGGGCTATGTGCAATTTCTTGCCAATACGGCGGAAAGCATTGATCGGCAGCGCGAAGTTATCGCCTCCATGCGCGAACATGGCATTGCCGGGCTGATTGTTTCACCGGCGCGTGGAACTGACGCTAGTGATCTGAAACCATTGGCGAAAAGCGGTCTGCCGGTTGTGCAGATGGTGCGCGATGTGCCGGGTTCCGGCGTTTCGTCCATTTTATCCGACAATCGCGGCGGCGTGGCAAAGGCCATCGAGCATCTGGTCGGCCTCGGTCACAGAAACATCGCCTTCATGGGCGGGTATGCGGATACGGCGGTGTTTGCCGAGCGTGTTTCCGGCTATCGCACGGGGCTGGAGCAGGCTGGCATCGTGTTTGACGAGGCGCTGGTTTTCCCATCAGCACCGTCGCGGGCGGGCGGTGTGGAAGCGGTCGAGCTCATGTTGCTGCTGGGTGCCAAGCCAACGGCCACGGTGTGTTTCAATGATGCGGTGGCGTTTGGCGTTTGCGATGGTTTACGCGCTGCAAATCTCGAGCCAGGACGCGATTTCGGCGTGGTGGGCTTCGATGATGTGATCGAAGCCAAGACCGCTGTTCCGGCACTGACAACTGTGGCTGTTGACCCGCAAGGTTTGGGAGAACGTGCGGCGCAGCTTTTGCTCAAACAGATCAATTCGGAACGGGTGGAGGCGGAGGCGCAGCGTCTGGCGGTGCGCCTTGCGGTGCGCGCAAGTTGCGGCGCGCCGTTCAGAAAACCGGAGGAGAAATTCGAATGGCAAAGTGGGGCCTTATAGGCGCAAGCACGATTGCGAAAGAGTGGGTGATCGGAGCCATTCGCGCCACCGGCGGCGAAGTCGTTTCCGTTTACAGCACCAATGAAGCTCGGGGCGAAACCTATGCTCGCGATAATGGGATTGGCCGCTCGGTGACGAGCCTTGATGCGCTGTTGTCCGATCCGGAAATCGACGCTGTCTATATCTCCACCACCAATGAACTGCACCGCGATCAGGCGATTGCCGCGGCAAATGCGGGCAAGCATATTCTTTGTGAAAAGCCGTTGGCGCTGACGATTGGCGACGCGCACCAAATGCTGAAAGCCGTGCGCGAGGCGGGCGTTGTGGCAGGCACCAACCATCATTTGCGCAATGCGGCCAGCCACCGCGCCATGCGCGATGCCGTTGCTGCAGGCAAGATCGGCAAGGTGCTGGGTGCCCGCGTTTTCCATGCGGTTTACCTGCCGCCGCATCTGCAAGGCTGGCGTATTGAACGCCCTGATGCAGGCGGCGGCGTGATCCTCGATATCACCGTGCATGATGCGGATACGCTGCGTTTCGTGCTGGGTGAAAACCCGGTCGAAGCGGTCGCTTTCAGCCAGCAGGGAGGCTTAAGCGGCGCGGGTCTGGAAGATGGCGTGATGGGTGTTCTGCGCTTCCCATCCGGCGCGATTGCGCAGTTTCATGATGCCTTTACCACGAAATATGCCGAAACCGGCTTCGAGGTGCATGGCAGTGAAGGTTCGCTGATTGCACGCAATGTGATGACGCAAAAGCCGGTCGGCTCGGTGCTGCTACGCGATCAAAACGGCGAGCACGAACTGCCGCTCGACCACAAAAATCTCTATGAAACCGCCTTGCATTCTTTCCACGATGCGATTGCCGGAAAAGGCCAGCCTTCGGCGACATTGGAGGACGGCATCTGGTCGCTCGCCACCGGGCTTGCGGTGCTTGAAGCCGCGAAGACGGGCAAGGCAACCGCCGTTCAATCTGGGCTTTGAACACCATGAACAAGCATATTTCTGCTGCGGAAGCGGCTGCACTCATCCCCGACAATGCTGTCGTTTCGGTTTCCTCGTCCAGCGGTCTCGGCTGTCCCGATCTGATGCTGAAAGCCATCGGCAGGCGGTTTGACGAGACAGGCCACCCCAAAAATATCACCACGCTGCATCCGATTGCAGCGGGCGATATGAGCGGAATCAAGGGTGTCGATTACATCGCCAAGAAGGGGCTTCTCAAGAAGATCATCGGCGGTTCCTATCCGTCCGGTCCATCCAGCGCCGAGCCGCCGCTGATCTGGCAGATGATCACCAATAATGAGATCCCGGCCTATAATATTCCGTCCGGCATTCTATTCGACATGCATCGCGAGGCCGCCGCCAAGCGCCCCGGCGTGCTGACCAAGGTGGGGCTCGATACGTTTGTCGACCCAAAGCGTCAGGGCACGGCGATGAATGACAAGGCGCGTGAGGCGCCGGTCGTGAAACATGTCAGCTTCGAGGGCGAGGACTGGCTCTATTTCCCTTCCATCATCCCGCAATTGGCGATTATTCGCGCGACGACGGCGGATGAACGGGGCAATCTCACCTATGAGCACGAGGGCGCTTATCTCGGCGGTCTGGATCAGGCGCTGGCTGCGCGCAACAATGGCGGCATCGTCATTGCGCAGGTGAAGCGCATCGCCAAGGAAGGCACGCTGAAGCCGCATGACGTGCGCGTGCCGGGCGTTCTGGTCGATTATATCGTGGTTGATCCCGATCAGAAGCAGACGACGCAGACGCTGTACGATCCGGCGATTTCGGGCGAGATTTTCCGTCCGCTGGATACGTTCCGGTTGGCTGAATTCAATATTCAGAAGGCGATTGCGCGCCGTGTCGCGCAGGAATTGCAGGCGGGCAGCGCGGTTAATCTCGGCTTTGGCATTTCCGCCAATGTGCCGCGCATTCTGCTGGAAGAAGGCCTGCATGGCGCCGTGACATGGGTGATCGAGCAGGGCGCTGTCGGCGGGGTGCCGCTGCTGGATTTTGCCTTTGGCTGCGCCTCCAATGCCGACGCCTATATGCCGTCGCCCTATCAGTTCACCTATTTCCAGGGTGCGGGCTTCGACGCCTCGCTGCTCTCCTTCCTTGAGATCGGGCGCGATGGCTCGGTCAATGTGTCGAAGCTGTCATTCCGTCCGCATGTGACTGCAGGGGCTGGCGGTTTTGTCGATATTACTGCAAGAGCCAAGAAGATCGTTTTTTCCGGCATGTTCAATGCAGGGGCGAAATTGTCGGTCGCTGACGGCAAGCTGGTGATCGAGAAGGAAGGCAAGCTGAAAAAGCTTGTTAAAGAGGTCGAGCATGTCACCTTCTCTGGCCCGCGCGGTGTCGCGCAGGGACAGGACATTACCTATGTCACGGAACGTGCGGTGTTGAAGCTGACGCCGCAAGGCATTGTACTCACCGAGATCGCGCCGGGTGTGGATTTGCAGGCGCATATTCTCGATCAATCCGAGTTTCCGCTGATCGTTTCTGACAAGCTCAAGATCATGGATGAAGCGCTGTTCCGCGAAGAGCCGATTGGGCTTGAATTGCCACAGAAACCGGCGCGAAAGCTGGAGGCGTAAATGGCTGATCGGATAGAAATCTCGATTGAGAACCACATCGCCGTCATGACGATCAGGCGGCCCGAAAAGCTCAATGCGTTTGATATCGAGCTGTTGCAGGAATTGTCTGTGGCCTGTGATCGGGTGGAAGCGGACAGCATCGTGCGGGTTGCGATCCTGACCGGCGAGGGCAAAGCCTTTTCCGCAGGCGGCGACATCAAGGCCTGGGGCGGCATGGAACCGGCAGAATTCGGCCATGCGTGGGTGCGTTATGGGCATCGCGTATTTGAGCGTCTGGCGACTTTGCGTGTGCCGCTGATTGCGGCGATGAATGGTCATGCGCTGGGCGGCGGTCTGGAACTGGCAGGGGCCGCGGATATCCGCATTGTGGAAAAGCAGGCAAAAATCGGCCTGCCGGAAACCTCGCTTGGCATGATCCCCGGCTGGTCGGGCACACAGCGTCTTGTGCGCCGGTTCGGTGCGCAGATCGTGCGGCGCATGGTGCTGGGCGGCGAAATGTTTACAGCCGAAGAAGCGCTGTCGCATGGGCTGGTCGATGCCGTTGTGGAAACGGGTACAGTCTTGCAGGCGGCGCAGGATTATGCGGCGCGGGTGGCCAAGCGCGGACCGGCTGCGCTGGAAATTTCCAAACTGATGCTGTCCGTCGCCAATGGCGAGGACAATGGAACCGCCGTCGAGGCGCTGGGTTCCATTCTGGTTGCCAAGACCGGCGATCTGAAAGAAGGCGTGCGCTCGTTTACCGAAAAGCGCGAAGCAAATTTTGAAGGAAAATGGTGATGAGCGTAGTCGTAAAACCGCAGCCGTTGACCGGGCTGGAAGTCCGCGAATTCTCCATGCTGATCGATGGCCAATGGGTGCAAAGCCAGAGCGGCGGCAGCATCGAGCGCGTGGCTCCCGGTCATGGTGTCACGGTCAGCCGTTATCCCGCTGGCAACAAGGCGGATGTGGAACGCGCCGTAGCAGCTGCGCGCAAGGCTTTCGATGATGGGCGCTGGTCGTCCAAAACGGCATCGCAGCGCTCGCTGGTTCTGCTGAAAGCTGCCGATCTGATTGAGGCACGGGCAGAAGAGCTCGCCTATCTCGACGCGATTGAGGCTGGAAAGCCGATCAGTCAGGTGCGCGGCGAGATTGCCGGTTCCGTGGATATCTGGCGCTATGCGGCAGCGCTTGCGCGTGATCTGCATGGCGAAAGCTACAATACTTTGGGCGACGGTACTTTGGGTGTCGTGTTGCGTGAGGCGATTGGCGTTGTCTCCATCATCACGCCGTGGAACTTTCCGTTCCTGATCGTCGGGCAGAAACTGCCTTTCGCGCTGGCGGCAGGTTGCACGGCGGTCGTCAAGCCTTCGGAACTCACCTCCGGATCGACGCTGGTGCTTGGTGAAATTCTGGCCGAGGCAGGCGTGCCGGATGGCGTCGTCAACATCGTCACCGGAACGGGGGCCGATGTCGGCCAGCATATGAGCACGCATCCGCATGTCGACATGGTGTCGTTTACCGGTTCAACTGGCGTGGGTAAGCTCACCATGGCCAATGCGGCGCAAACGCTGAAAAAAGTATCGCTGGAACTTGGCGGCAAGAACCCGCAAATCCTGTTCCCGGATGCGGATATGGATGCGTTTATCGATGCCGCCGTGTTCGGCGCTTGGTTCAATGCAGGCGAGTGCTGCAATGCCGGTTCGCGACTCATCGTGCATCGCTCGATTGTCGATGAGATTGTCAGGCGCGTTGCCGATCTGTCGAAAAAGGTGATCGTTGGCGACCCGCTGGACGTTACCACGCAGGTTGGCGCGATCATCACGCCGCAGCATCTGAGCAAGGTTGGCGCCTATGTCGATCAGGCCAAGAAGGCGGGCGCTGCAATTGTCCATGGCGGCGACGTGCTGGATCTCGGCCTTGGCCAATATATGGGACCGACCATCATTGCGGGTGTGAAAGCCGATATGGCCGTGGCGCGTGAAGAAGTGTTCGGTCCTGTCCTGTCGGTCCTGTCCTTCGATACGGTGGATGAGGCGATCTCCATTGCCAACGCGGTTGATTACGGGCTTTCAGCCGGTGTGTGGAGCCGCGATTTCGATACCTGCATGAGCATCGGGCGCAAGGTGCGCGCCGGTACGGTCTGGATGAACACTTTCATGGACGGTACGCCGGAACTGCCTTTCGGCGGTTATCGCCAGTCGGGTCTGGGCCGCGAGTTGGGTCGTCATGCGGTGGAGGATTACACCGAAACCAAGACGCTCAATATGCATATCGGCGCGCGCACCGGCTGGTGGATGCCACAAGGAAAATAAGGAGTGACGGCTTTGGGAGGACAGCCGGATATCGTCATCATCGGATCGGGTATCGGCGGCGCGACAATGGCCGCCGGTCTTGCCGCGTCGGGTGCCGACATTCTCATTCTTGAGGCGGGGGAGCATCTCCCGGACAGGCCGGAAAACCGCGACCCGCGTGCCATTTTCCAACAAGGCTTCTTTCGCCCGAAGGAGTTCTGGTACGAGACCAGCGGTACGCCATTCAATCCCGGCAACTATTACAATGTCGGCGGCAATTCCAAATTCTATGGCGCAGTGCTGGTGCGCTATCGGCGCGAGGATTTTGAGGAGCTTGCGCATCTGGAAGGTGTATCGCCCGCATGGCCTTTTGCCTATGACGAGCTGGAACCGTGGTATAGCCGCGCCGAGCAGCTTTTTCAGGTGCGGGGTGAATTGGGTGATGACCCGACAGAGCCGCATCATTCGAAGCCCTATTCCCATCCAGCGATCCGCGACGAGCCGGCCATTGCCGATGTGCGGGCGCGGTTGAAGGAAGCGGGTTTGCATCCGGCATCGCTGCCGCTGGGGGTCGATATTGACCGCTGGCTCGCCAAGGCAAAAACGCCGTGGGATGCGCATCCAAACAGCAATGACGGCAAGATGGATGCAGAAACCTGTCCGCTCGCGGCGGCGCTCAAGCATCCCAATGTCCGGCTGGAAACCTCGGCGCGGGTGACACGGCTGGAAGCCGGTCCGGATGGGAAGACTATCGCGGCGGTGCATTATGTGAAGGACGGCGAGGCGCTGGTGCTGCGCCCGAAGCTGGTCGTTTTATCCGCAGGCGCGGTGCAGTCGGCGGCACTTCTGCTGCGCTCAGGACTGGCGAACAGTTCCGATCAGGTCGGTCGCAATTTCATGAACCATAATTCGAGTGCCGTGATCGCTTTCGATCCGCGCTATCGCAATGACAGCGTCTATCAGAAGACCTTTGGCTTCAACGATTACTATCTGTCGGACGGGGCAGGCGGTCCGCCGCTCGGCAATGTGCAATTGCTTGGGCGCGTGTCGGGCGCGATCCTGAAATCCAATATGCCTCGCGTGCCGGAATGGCTGTTGAACCGGATTGCCGGACACACAATCGATTTCTACGCGATGAGCGAAGACCTGCCGTCGCCAGAAAGCCGCGTGACGGTGGATGGCGACCGCATTGTTCTGCATTGGGTGCGCAGCAACTGGAAGGCGCATCTGATGCTGGTGGAAAAGCTCAAATCCGCACTGCGGGCAGCGGGCTTTCCGGTGGTTCTGTCGCGGGCCTTCGACCGGCGCACACCGTCGCATCAATGCGGCACGGTGCGCATTGGCGATGATCCGGCGACAGCGCCGCTTGATCCCTGGTGCCGCGCCTATGACCATCCCAATCTCCATGTGGTGGATGCGTCATTCCTGCCGACATCGGCGGCGGTCAATCCGGCGCTGACCATCGCTGCGCAAGCCTTGCGCGTTGCAGACCATTTGAACCGGGAGGTGCTGGCATGAATCGCCAAAGACCTGTGGCACTGGTAACTGGCGGGCGGCGCGGGATCGGGCTTGGCATTGCCCGCACGCTTGCCGCCAAGGGTTTCGATCTGGCGATTACCGACCGCGAACGTGACGATGCGGTCATCCATGAATTGCGCGAGCTTGGCGGACGAGTGGCTTTCTTTGAAAGCGATCTGGCTGCCGTCGAAACCCATGAGGCGACGGTTGCCGCCGTGCTGCAAGAGTTCGGCAACATCGACTGTCTCGTCAACAATGCAGGCATGGGTTCGGTCGAGCGCGGTGATTTTCTTGGGCTGAAGCCCGAAAACTTCGACACCATCATGGATGTGAATCTGCGCGGCACGGTGTTTTTCACGCAGGCCGTGGTGAAGGCCATGCTGGCCGCAGCCGAAGTGCGTTTTCCGCGCAGCATTATAACGATCAGTTCGGTTTCGTCGGTGATGAGTTCGCCGGAAAGGCTCGACTACTGCATCAGCAAGGCCGGGTTGACCGCCTTTGTGCAGGGGCTGGCGTTGCGTCTGGCCGAAGCGCGGATCGGTGTGTTCGAGGTGCGTCCCGGCATCATACGCACCGACATGACGGCGAAGGTCGCAGAGCGCTACGACACGCTGATTGACGGCGGGCTGGTGCCCATGAAGCGCTGGGGCGAGGTGGGTGATGTTGGCGCCATCGTGGCCGGGCTTGCGGGCGGTAATTTCATTTTCGCCACCGGGTCGGTGATCAATGCCGATGGCGGCCTGTCGATAGCGAAGCTTTAGGGGAAGTGCGCGATGAACTATGACTATATCATCGTTGGCGGCGGGCCTGCCGGTTGCGTTCTCGCCAATCGCCTGAGCGAAGATGCATCGATAAAAGTGCTGTTGCTGGAGGCAGGCGGCAGCGACTGGAATCCGCTGTTCCATATGCCTGCGGGCTTTGCCAAAATGACCAAGGGTGTGGCCAGCTGGGGTTTTGAAACCGTTCCGCAAAAGCACATGAAAAACCGTGTGCTGCGCTATACGCAGGCGAAAGTCATCGGTGGCGGCTCCACCATCAATGCGCAGATTTATACGCGCGGCAATGCGTCCGATTATGATCTCTGGGCTGGTGAGGATGGCTGCACCGGCTGGGATTATCGCCATGTCCTGCCCTATTTCAAACGTGCCGAGGACAATCAGCGTTTCAACGATGACTATCATTCCTATGGCGGGCCGCTTGGCGTTTCCATGCCTTCCGCGCCGCTGCCGATCTGCGATGCCTATATCCGCGCCGGACAGGAGCTGGGCATTCCGTATAATCCCGATTTCAACGGGCGCGAGCAGGCGGGCGTCGGCTTTTACCAGCTCACCCAGCGCAACCGCCGCCGCTCCTCGGCCTCGCTTGCTTATCTCGCGCCGATCAGGGATCGTAAAAACCTGACAATCCGCATGAATGCTGCGGTAGCCAACATCGTGCTGGAAAAGACGCGCGCAACCGGCGTTGCGCTGTTGAGCGGCGAGGTGCTGCGCGCCAACCGCGAGGTGATTGTTTCATCGGGCGCGATCGGCTCGCCGAAACTTCTGCTGCAATCGGGCATCGGCCCGGCCGATCATCTGAAAAAGGTGAGTGTCGCGGTCAAGCACGATCTGCCCGGCGTTGGCGAAAACATGCAGGACCATCTCGATCTGTTTGTCATTGCCGAATGCACCGGCGATCACACCTATGACGGCGTGGCGAAGCTGCACCGCACGCTGGGCGCGGGCCTGCAATATATGCTGCTGCGTTCCGGCCCGGTGGCGTCGAGCCTGTTTGAAACGGGCGGTTTCTGGTATGCGGACCCGGATGCGCGTTCACCGGATATCCAGTTCCATCTGGGGCTTGGTTCTGGAATTGAAGCCGGTGTCGAGAAGCTCAAGAATGCAGGCGTGACACTCAATTCTGCCTATCTGCATCCACGCTCTCGCGGGACAGTGCGGCTTGCTTCCAACGATCCGACAACGGCCCCGCTGATCGACCCCAATTACTGGAGCGATCCGCACGATCTGAAAATGTCATTGGAAGGGCTGAAGATCGCGCGCGAAATCATGCAGCAGGATGCATTAAAACCCTATGTCATGGCCGAGCGCCTGCCGGGACCGAAAGTGGTCACCGATGACGATCTGTTCGACTATGCCTGCGCCAATGCCAAGACCGACCACCACCCCGTCGGCACCTGCAAGATGGGAACTGATGCAATGGCGGTTGTCGATCTCGATCTGAAAGTGCGCGGTCTCCAAGGCTTGCGGGTGTGCGACAGCTCGATCATGCCGCGCGTTCCTTCCTGCAACACCAATGCGCCGACCATCATGATCGGCGAAAAGGGAGCAGACATTATTCGCGGCCTTGATCCGCTGCCGCCGGTCGTGTTTTCGTGGGAGAAAAACGAACAGAAGCCGCGTGCAAGGATTTAATCCGGGCTGTCAGCGGGTTCAAAGCGCAGATAGCCCACAATGTTCGAGCCGCGCCGTTCGGGATTGTCTGACGGATGATTGACGCCATCGGTCACCGGAACGACAGCGAAATCAAACGGCGACACGCCTTCAAGACAAGCCGCATTCACGCCGAACTGGTTCGGATTGGAACGACGCTGGTGGTGCGTGTAAATCCCGCATTTCGAGCAGAAATAGTGTTTCGCAAGGCCCGTATTGAAGGTGTAGAGCGTCAGCGCATCTTCACCTTCAAGGATTTCCAGCCCGTCCAGTTCTGCGGAAACAGCGACGGCCCCGCGCATCCGGCAATAAGAGCAGGTGCAGCGCCGTGCTGTATGCAAGCCATTGGATAATCTGACGCGAAAACGCACAGTCCCGCAGTGACACGCGCCATTGGCTTCCTTGATGTCGGGATTCATTTTGTCTCCTTGTATTTATATGGAAGCTATTTTGTTTTTTGCCGGTTTACCACCGCTGAAAACCGATTAAATTCGTGGCTGGAGATACTTCCGGGAGGGATTTGGCATGGGTGAATTTGCAGTCGTCACGGGTGGGAGCACCGGCATCGGAAGACATCTTGTTTCTGCTTTTGCCGATGCGGGCTACACGGTGGCCTTCAGCTACAAGCACGATGACGAAGCTGCGCAATCGCTCGTGGAGGCCATCGAGGAGGCGGGTGGTCAGGCGCTGGGACTTGGCTGCGATGTCGGACGGCGCGTCGAGGTTGAAGCCTTCTTCGATGAGGTCTGCGACTGGTTCGGCGATGCGCCCGATGTGCTGGTCAACAATGCGGGCATCCAGACCTGGGCACCCTTGCTGGAACTTTCCGAGGATGGTTGGGACGATGTCATTCGCACCAATCTGAAAGGTTGTTTCCTCAACACGCAGGCTGCTGCGAAGCGCATGGTGGAGGCAGACAAGGGTGGCGCCATCGTCAATATCGGCTCAGGCTGCAACAAGCTCGCCTTTCCGAAACTGGTTTCCTACACGGCATCGAAGGGCGGCATAGAGCAGTTCACCAAGGTTTCGGCAGTGGAACTTGGGCCGCACGACATCCGGGTGAATTGCGTGGCGCCCGGTGCGATCCTCAATGAACGTACGGCAGAAGAGCAACCCGACTATGCGGGCACCTGGGCGCGCATCACGCCGCTGCGCAGGGTGGGCACGGCTGAGGATATTTCCGGCCCGGTCCTGTTCTTTGCTTCCGATGCGGCGCGTTTTGTTACCGGCCAGACGATCTGGGTCGACGGCGGTGTCTTTTCGCAGGCCAACTGGCCATATGAGGGATAAAATGAGGTCGTATAGAGACTACGTTTTTGTTGGGTTATCTAAGGTTTTCATGAAAGGAAAGTAATCATTGAGCTTGATAATACGCTGAAGAATTTATTTTGCTAATTGTTTTTGCATATAGGAAGAAACAATAGCGCCAATACTACCGCTGAAAACCACGGACTGTATTTTAGATAGTTGATCATCCTTGAGCCAGCCCCAGGAAGTTACATAATGAAAAATCCAAACACCTAAAGAGACTACAAAGATAGTCGTAAAAAACACCATCATAAACGCTACGATCCAACCGAAACATTTATGCCATAGAAGGTCGTTCTTAAGTTTCTGGCCCCGAAGCTTATCTTCATCAGGCCAGAGTTTTTCTTCTAGCTTTGCCTGTTTCAAATCGGCCCAAGCAGGCGGATTTATATCAGTTTGGCTGGGAGGCGGGAGTGTTTGGCGATCGTTCATGCAAAAGCTTCTTATAGTGTGCTTCGATCACACTGTCTGGTATTTCAATATTGAAAACACCCTCACGATAAACTTGGTCCCACGGGGTATCTGACTTGTGGGTCAGATTGGATAGGGTTATGCCGTTCATGTTTCCATATTTACCAAACACTTCACGCAGAAATTTCTCGGTGTCCTTATCCACCTCAATCTGTCCTACGATGCGGTCAAAGGGTATACCGCCTCGGCCCCATACCTTTGTTGCATGATACAGATCGGGAATAACCGGTCCATACTTCCAAGCTTCAATCCGATCTTGGAACAGGTCACCACGGCCTAAACCCAGGCTCCATCCGTGCGCTATATAAACCAGCTTCATGAGTTGCATAGGCGTAAGACTTCTGCCCGCCTCTTTAGCGATTTTTAGGATGGCATCAGCAATTGTAATAACATTGTACATAGCCACTCCTTTCTCAAATTCGCTACGACTCACCCAAACATATAGGTGATTTGTCGAGTCAAGTCATTATCTACAAGAAATTAAAATTAATATTTACGTAGCGGTTGAACGTTTCCTGGGATCCGTTGAAACTTTTTAAGAAAGACGCGGTTTTCGGTGGTGATCCCGACAGGAATCGAACCTGTGACCTACAGATTAGGAATCTGTCGCTCTATCCTACTGAGCTACGGGACCAACCGATGAGCATTCGCCGGTGATTCCGGCATTGTGAATGCTTTCAGACACATACTGTTTTTCATAGCTGTCGCCAACCCCGCAAAAAGCGGGGCGGGCGGTTTTATTCAGTTTCAGGCCGCAAGCGCCGTTTCCACCAGTGATGCGAAATAGCTGACCCCATAGGGAATGGCATCGTCGTTGAAATCATAGGCCGGGTGGTGCAGGCCGGGCGTGTCGCCATTGCCAAGGAAGATGTAGGCGCCGGGGCGCGCTTCCAGCATGTAGGAAAAATCTTCCGCTGCCATCATCGGCTCGACGCTCTCGTCCACCTTGCCTTCACCCGCCACGGCGCTGGCGACTCGGGCGGCAAACTCCGTCTGCGCATCGTGGTTGAAGGTGACGGGATAATTGTTCTTGTAGCGCACGGTGATTTCGGCACCGGTGGCGGCTGCGATACCGGCGGCGGTTTCGCGGATGCGGCGTTCGGCAAAGGCGCGGGTTTCCTTCTTGAGTGTACGGACAGTGCCCGACAGCGTCGCCTTTTCCGGGATCACATTATAAGCCTCGCCCGCAATGAACTTCGTCACCGAGATTACAAGTGAATCGAGCGGATCGCTATTGCGCGACACGATGCCCTGAAGGGCAATCATCAGCTGGGAACCGGCCATGATCGGATCGATGGTGCGATGCGGCTGCGCCGCATGGCCGCCGCGCCCGGTAATGAAAAGATCGAATTCGTCGGTTGCAGCCATGATCGGGCCTTTTCGCATTGCGAACTGCCCGACCGGCAGGCCCGGCATATTGTGGACGCCGTAGACTTCCGAAATGTTGAAACGATCCATCACGCCGTCCTCGACCATGGCGAGGCCGCCGGCGCCGCCTTCTTCGGCGGGCTGGAACAGGAGGGCGACCGAGCCGCGGAAATTGCGGGTCTCGGCAAGATATTGCGCCGCGCCAAGCAGCATGGATGTGTGGCCGTCATGACCGCAGGAATGCGCCTTGCCGGGATTTTGCGAAGCCCATTCGACGCCGCTGGTTTCAAGGATGGGCAGGGCATCCATATCGGCGCGCAGGCCGATGGCCGGGCCATCGCCGTGGCGTCCCTTGATGATGCCGACGACGCCGGTGCGTCCAACGCCGGTTTCCACAAGATCGCAACCGAAGGATTTCAGCTTGTCTTCGACAAATTTTGCAGTTTCGTGCACGTCATAGAGAAGTTCGGGGTTCTGGTGCAGTTTACGCCGCCATGCAGCAATTTCCGCTTGCGTTTCAACGGCACGATTCAACACTGGCATTTTCTGAGGGCTCCCCGGATTGGGCATGATTAGAAGGAAACAGGATATGACGTTTCGATGAAAGCGGGCAATCCCTGTTTGCCTTTTCATCGCCACATGGCATAGATAAAGAAAGCGTTAATCTCCCATCAGAGCGGTTCCAGTTGATACAGAGTCATTGGAACGGCTCTACCTCTATGTTTTTATGCATTATCCGACGCAAAACCGCTTCGCACTTTTGCTGGAAATGCTCTAGAGCACAATTCGAACCCGCAGAAATTGCAGGCAATTTCGATTGGAACTATGGAATGATGTCGAAATCATTGAAAATCTGGTTTGCAGCTGCCGGCCTGTCGGCTACCGCGCTGGCGTCGGCTGCGGCTAATCCCTCGATTGCAGTGGATGTCGCAACCGGCAAGGTCTATCAGCAGCAGGAAGCTTTTCAGCGCTGGTATCCCGCTTCGCTGACCAAGATGATGACGGCCTATGTGGCATTCCGTGCGCTTCAGTCGGGTCAGATGACGCTGGATTCGCCGGTGCGCATGACGGTCAACGCCGCCAAGGAGCCGCCGAGCAAGATGGGCTACAAGCCGGGATCGGTCATGACGCTCGATACGGCGCTGAAAATCATGCTGGTGAAGTCGGCCAATGACGTTGCGGTTGCCGTTGCCGAAGCCGTGGGCGGGACAGAATCCGGTTTCGTACAGCGCATGAATGAGGAAGCCCAGCGTATCGGTATGGTCGGCTCGCATTTCGCCAATCCGAACGGTCTGCATAATCCGAACAATTATACGACGGCGCGCGATCTCGCGGTTCTGGCCGTGCAGCTTCGCCGCGAATTTCCGCAATATGCGCATTATTTCGCGACCGAGGCGATTGATCCGGGCGCGGGCAAGAAGGTCCAGGCCAATTACAACATTCTGCTTGGCCGTTATGACGGTGCGGACGGCATGAAGACCGGTTTCGTCTGCGCGTCCGGTTTCAATCTTGCAAGTTCGGCCACGCGCAATGGCCGCACCGTGCTGGCGATCATTCTCGGCGCGGATCGGCAGGAAGCGCGCGCCGTTCAGGCCGCGCAGCTGATGACCGATGCTTTTCGCGCAAGTCCACGTGGTGGCGCGACGCTGGCGACCTTGCGTCCGACGGCGGGCGGCAACCTCAACCAGGCCGTCGACATGCGCAAGGCGATCTGCAGCCAGCAGGCCATGGCCGACCGCTGGGACGGGCGCGATGTCGAGGGCAAGCTGAAAATCAATTCGCCTTATATCCATACCATGGATCGCGATCCGGTTGCGGTGCAGGTGGGACTGGTTTCCCAACCGGGCCCGATCACCCGCCCGAGCCAGCTCGATATTTCGCAGGTTCCGCTGCCTATGCCGCGTCCGCAACGGGCGGCGGGCGTGAAGACAACGGCCATCAACTGATATGCGAAATCCCATTCCCGTTTCCGTGCTGACCGGCTTTCTCGGTTCAGGTAAGACGACGCTTCTCAACCGGCTTCTGAAAGATCCGGCGCTGAGTGATACAGCGGTCATTATCAATGAGTTCGGCGAAGTCGGCATCGATCACCTGCTGGTCGAGCAGGCGAGCGAAGGCGTGATCGAGCTTTCCGATGGCTGCCTGTGCTGCACGGTGCGGGGCGAACTGGTGGATACGCTGGCCGATCTGATCGACCGGCTCCAGACCGGGCGCATCAAGGCACTGAAGCGCGTGATCATCGAAACCACCGGGCTTGCCGATCCGGCGCCGGTGCTGCATTCGATCATGGGGCATCCGGTGCTCATGCAGGCTTTTCGGCTCGATGGGGTTCTGGCGACCGTTGATGCCGTGAACGGCATGGCGACACTCGACAACCACGAGGAAGCCGTCAAGCAAGCAGCTATGGCTGATCGTATCGTGCTGACCAAAACCGACCTGCCGGAAGCGCAGGCGGGACTGGCGGCACTGAAGGCGCGTCTCCATGCGCTCAATCCCGGTGCCAATATTCTGGAAGCCGGTGAACAGCGCACAGGCTATGCCGCCCTTTTTGAATGCGGGCTTTATAATCCGGAAACGAAATCGGCGGATGTGCAGCGCTGGCTCAAGGCGGAAGCCTATGAGGATGAGCATCACGGTCATTCCCATCATGACCATGTATGCGGGCCGGATTGCGATCACGACCATCATCACCACGACCACGATCATGGTCACGCGCATCATCACCACCATGACGATGCAATCCGGTCCTTTTCGCTTCGTCACGATGCGCCGATCCCGCTATCGACCTTCGACATGTTCCTCGATCTTCTGCGTTCGACGCATGGGGAGAAGCTTTTGCGCGTGAAGGGCATTGTGCAGATTGCCGAAGACCCGGATCGACCAGTGGTCATTCACGGCGTGCAGAAGATTTTCCATCCGCCTGCACGCCTGCCGCAGTGGCCGCAGGATAAACGGCAGACGCTTCTGGTGATGATCGTGAAGGACTTGCCGGAAACCTATGTGCGCGAGCTTTTCGATGCATTCCTCGGGCGACCGGCGCTGGATAGGCCCGACCGTGCCGCGCTGACCGAAAACCCGTTAGCTATTCCGGGCTTCTCGCCCCGGAATTGATATTTATTTCCTGCGAATAAGGAAGCGATGCAACGTCTCTTGACGCTCCTGCGCGATGAGGGTGTGTCCTTCCTGCGTGCAGAAATGCGGGACGTCGATGCCTGACAGCGGGTCGGTCGCTTCGACCCACAGAAGCGCGCCGCTTGCCATCTTCTCAAGCCGATTGCGGGTTTTTAAAACCGGAAGGGGGCATTTAAGCCCCCTCAGGTCGTAGACAGGAACGTCATCCTGCAAAGTCGTCAGTTCCCGATGATCTTCCACCATGGCTTTTTCGGTTCGGGAGCTGCGACAGGTGCCGGTTGCTCGACATTCTGCGCCACCGTACTGGCGGTGGTCATAGGCGAGATCTGGGACGGTACAGCCTGTGCCGCAACCGGGTTAGGCTGCGGTGCGGGCACGGCTGCCGGTTGCGGCGTCGCCGCAATGGCTGTCGGCTGTGGGGACTGCATTGCCGGGCGAATATCCGGCGCGCCTGCTTTTTCGGCAGAGGAAGGCGAAAGTGACGGCGGTTCGCGCGTTACTTTCTCGCCGCGTGCGCGCGCTGCGCTCCAGGCGGAGACGAGCTTGGCTTCGGCGATGCCCTGAATGGAAGGTGCCGGTGCCTTCTGGCTGGCGCTGAAAGCCGACTGGAAGGTCTTTTCGTAAGACGCATAGGACATGGCCTCGCCGCCGACCGATGGCGGGCAAGCCCCTGTCGGGGACAGCGGCTGGCCGTCCGCCGTCGCGACGTTGAACACGTAGCGTTTTTCGCAGACATCGACCTTCGGCGGCACCTTATTGGCCTCGAAATAGTCATATCCCTGTTTCAGCATCTTCCAGAAGGGATAGTTTTGATCGTTCTTGTAACGCGCCATATTGGCGGCGGTCATGCGGAACGGAAATGCCTGAACCTGGAAGTCACGCTGTCCGCCCTTGAAAGCGTCGCGTCCGAAGGCATAGATTTCGCTGACGCTTTCATCCGTCATCGAATAACAACCCGATGAAGAACAGGCGCCATGCACCATCAGATTTTGGCCGGAGCGGCCATTGGCGCGATCATAAGCGTTGGGGAATCCCATATCGAAAGAGAGATAATAACTCGAATTGGGATTCATTTGCGTCGGACGGACGTTATAGAAACCTTCTGGTGCCTGGCGATCGCCTTCAATGTATTTGGGGCCGAGCTTCCCTGACCATTTGCAGATTTCGTAGGATGCAATCTGGTCGTACTTGCCGTTATTTTTCTGTTTCCAGACCTCAAGAACACCTTCTTCCTTAAAAAGGCGCACCATGATCGGCGAGGTACGGGTCATACCCTTTGCCTTCATCTTGGCAACGATTTTTGCAGGAAGAGGCTTTTCAGCCTTCAATGCAAGATCGGATACGGACGAACCCTGACAGCCCGCGAGGAGCGCGGTTGCCATTACGGAGCCTAGAATTGCGGTTCTGATCTTCATGTCGCATCGAGTCTGTTAGAGCTACGCCAGAGACTTTATGAGCAAAAGCCAATTTCCTGAAGGTTGGACTCTATAACTGAAACCTTACGGTATCGTTTATAAATCCTTGCTCAGATAGCTAAAAACCAGCGCGTCGGCAATATGGCCGAATTTGCAGCATGATGCAAATCCGGGAGGCGCGAGGCCTCCCGGACGGGTTTCTCTTTGTTTTGAAGCGCGCATCTTATTCCGAAAACCGCATTACACTTTTCGGGATGTGCTCTAATTCGTGGTGAAAATCAGAGGGTGCGGCCGATAGCGAGGAACTTCTGGCGGCGTTCCTGCTTCAGCGTTTCGCCGTCGATGTCCTTCATCGAGCGCAGCGACGCTGTGATGATATCGCCGGTAGCATCGATGACGGCTTCCTTGCCGCGATGTGCGCCGCCCATGGGTTCAGGAATGACACCGTCGATGACCTTGAGATCGAACAGGTCCTGCGCGGTGATACGCATGCTTGAGGCGGCATCCTTGGCGCGGGTCGAATCATGCCAGAGGATCGAGGCTGCACCCTCTGGCGAAATGACCGAATAGATCGAATGTTCGAGCATGTAGACCCGATTGGCGACGGCGATGGCGATGGCGCCGCCGGATCCGCCTTCACCGATGATGATCGAGATGACCGGAACGCGCAGTCTGAGACTTTCTGCCGTTGAGCGGGCGATGGCTTCCGCCTGGCCACGCTCTTCGGCACTGACACCCGGATAGGCGCCTGCCGTATCGACGAAGGTGATGAGCGGCAGCTGGAAACGGTCGGCCATTTCCATGATGCGGACAGCCTTGCGATAGCCTTCCGGACGGGCCGAGCCGAAATTGTGCTTCAGGCGCGTTTTGGTGTCGGAACCTTTTTCCTGTCCGATGATGGCGACGGCCTGACCGTTGAAGCGACCGAAACCGGCCTGGATGGCTTCGTCATTGGCGAATTTGCGGTCGCCGGCAAGCGGGGTGAATTCCGTGAACAGCCGCTCGATATATTCCAGGCAGTGCGGACGGTCCGGATGGCGGGCGATCTGTGTCTTCTGCCACGGTGTCAGCTTGCGATAGATGTCCTTCAGTGCATCGGCCGAACGCTTCTCGAGGCGACGAATCTCGTCGCTCATCTCGACGCTGCCTTGTTCCTGCGCGAGCTTTTTCAGCTCAAGAATCTGGCCTTCAAGGTCGGCGACGGGTTTTTCAAAGTCGAGATAGTTGTACATCGGGCCTGACTGTTCGTGCGTTTTCCAAAGGGATTGGCGCTATTGCGAGCCTGAAAAAGGCTGTTTTACGGCGCCTTACATATTCACTACTGGCTCATCTTGCAAATTTTCGATTTTCTCATAGCTGGACGGAGGCTAATCGGCAAGCGGATGATGCTCGCTGACAAGTTTATGCAGTCTTTCCTCCAGCACATGCGTATAGATTTGCGTCGTGGATATGTCGGCATGGCCAAGCAATTGCTGCACGGTGCGCAGATCGGCCCCGTTTTGCAGCAGATGGCTGGCAAAGGCGTGACGAAGGACATGCGGTGAAATAGCGGCTGCCGATAATCCTGCCCGCGCGGCAAGCCCCTTCAATTCGCGGGCAAAAACCTGGCGCGCCAGATGGCCGCTTTCCGAAAAAGCCGGAAACAGCCAGGGATTGTCATCGCTGTGGGCCAAGGAATCGCGCAAGGCGAGAAAGCGCTGCAAAGCGTCGCGTGCCTTGGGTGAAAGCGGAACCATGCGTTCCTTGGAACCTTTGCCGCGGACCAGCAGAAAGCGGTGATCGGTGCGCGCGACTGTGACAGGCAGGCCGACAAGTTCCGAGACGCGAAGCCCTGTCGCATAGAGCGTTTCGAGAAGCGCGTGAAGGCGCAGGGCCTTGATCCGATCAGATGGTTCGGCAGCTTCACCGGCTTCAAGTGCTGCGCGGTCGAGAAGCCGCGTGACGTTTTCGACACTCATGATCTTCGGCAGCGGCTTTTGCTTTTTGGGCGCATCGACCGTGCCGGTCGGATCGTCCTGCCGATAGCCCTCCGAATAGAGAAAGCGAAAGAACTGGCGTAGCGCCGACAGGCGCCTTGCCTGCGATGTCGCGGCAAAACCTTGCGCTGCCATTGCATCGATAGCGCTGCGAATATGGTCCGGCCCGGCTTCGGCAAGATTGACGCCGCGGGCCGCCATTGCCTCCGCCACCGCCTCAAGATCGCGCCGGTAGGATTCAAGCGTGTTTTGCGCTGCGCCGCGTTCGGCGCTCATCATTTCCAGAAAGTTCTCGATCGCCAGTGATGCGCGCATTGTCACTCCTGCGGTGCCTGTGGCGATTGGGGCAATTGGGAGCCGGTATCGGCAGTTTCTGCCGAGACCGTAGGGGCTGGCGGAGGGGCAATCGCGACCGGTTTCAGCTTGGAAGCCGGTATGTCGACGGTGATCTCGCGCGTGTCCGGTTTGACGAAATTGGCAAGCGCATACATCGCGCCATAAACGATGGCGGCAACAAGAGCGATAAAGAGGACGAGGCGCGTCAGCGTAGGCATTCATCTTTTATGCTGTGGCATTTGGACGAAAGCAAGGAGGGCGGCGAAAGAGGGAGCAAGTGTGCAATCGTATAAAAAACCCATGGATCCGGTCCTGCATGCCCCGAAAACCAATCAAAGCAATTGACGTCGCCCCGTTTTTCATGTGGAACCGGGACAAATGGACGAGGTCAATGAGCAGTACGGCAAAACAAAACAATCCACATGAGAAAGCGGCGCTGATCCGCGATCTGCTCGGCTCGAAAGTCGTGGTGCTTGTGGGGTTGATGGGCGCAGGCAAATCCACTGTCGGACGCAAGGCGGCGGCCTTGCTCGGACTGCCGTTTCGCGATGCCGATACGGAGATTGAAGCGGTTTCCCGCATGACCATTCCCGAATTGTTCGAGGCCTATGGCGAGGTCGAATTCCGCGATCTCGAACGTCGCGTCATCATGCGCCTGCTCGAAGATGGGCCGATGGTTCTCGCAACCGGCGGTGGGGCCTATATGAACGCCGAAACGCGCGCGGCAATCGGTCGTGCAGGTGTTTCCATCTGGCTCAATGCGGAAATCGATATTCTGATGGAACGCGTATCGCGCCGCCAGAACCGCCCGCTTCTGAAAAACAGCGATCCGCGCGGCGTCATGAAGCGGCTGATGAATGAGCGTTATCCCGTCTATGCGCTGGCCGATCTGGAATTGATGTCCCGTGACGACAAGAAGGAAGTGATTGCCGCTGAACTGATCGATGTTCTGGCCGATCACCTCGAAAGATCAGAGGCATGACCGGCAGTAAAAGCCGCTGATGTTCTCGCTGCCTGATATTGGAGACTATGCATGAACGCGCCTTCCATTCCCGGTATCACCACCGTTCCCGTGTCGCTCGGCGACCGTTCCTACGAGATTCTGATCGGCAAGGGGCTGGTGGATCGCGCGGGCGAGGAAGTGGTGAAGCGTCTGAAAGGCGTGCGCGTGGCGGTGGTGACGGATGAAAATGTCGCCAAGGCTCATCTGGAGCGCCTGACGGCAAGCTTTGCCAGCGCCGGTATCGATGCGACGCCGGTGATCGTTGCGCCGGGCGAAAAATCCAAATCCTTTTCCACGCTGGAAACCGTCACCAATGCCGTTCTGGCGGCGCGTCTGGAACGCGGCGATGCCGTGGTGGCATTCGGCGGCGGCGTAGTTGGCGATCTTTCGGGCTTTGTTGCCGGTATCGTGCGGCGCGGGATGAACTTCGTGCAGATGCCGACCTCGCTCCTGTCGCAGGTCGATTCCTCGGTCGGCGGCAAGACCGGGATCAATACCGCCCATGGCAAGAATCTCGTCGGCGTCTTCTACCAGCCGCAGCTGGTTCTGGCGGATACGGAAGTTCTCGACACGCTGAGCCCGCGTGAATTCCGGGCCGGTTATGCCGAAGTTGCAAAATATGGGCTGATTGACCGCCCCGACTTCTTTGAATGGCTGGAACGGAACTGGCAGGACGTTTTCTCCGGCGGTGCTGCGCGGACGCAAGCCATTGCCGAATCCTGCCGCTGCAAGGCGGCTGTCGTTGCGCGCGACGAGCGCGAAACCGGCGACCGTGCGCTTCTCAATCTCGGTCATACGTTCGGCCATGCGCTGGAAACTGCGACCGGCTATGATTCGAGCCGTCTCGTGCATGGCGAAGGTGTTGCCATCGGCATGGCGCTGGCGCATCGGTTTTCGGTCAAGATGAATCTCTGCGGTATCGAGGATGCGGAGCGTGTCGAAGCGCATCTGAAGGCCGTCGGCCTGCCTTACCGGCTGTCGGATGTACCGGGCGGATTGCCACCGGCGGAAAAATTGATGGATTATATTGCGCAGGACAAGAAAGTGGCGCGCGGCGCGCTCACCTTCATCCTGACGCGCGGCATCGGCCAGTCGTTCATTGCAAAGGACGTGCCGCCAACAGCTGTGCTGGAATTTCTGAAAGAACGTCTGGTGGATTGAATTCGACGTTTGAATCCCGACTGAATGAGATGCACTAGAAACCAAATAAGAGGACAAGCGAATGGCTTTCGGGCTTTGGGTTATGTGCGGCATCATCCTGCTCTGCGTCATTCTCTCGGCATTCTTTTCCGGGTCCGAAACGGCGCTGACGGCGGCGTCGCGCGCCCGGATGCATACGCTTGAACATAATGGTGATGAGCGCGCAGGTGTGGTCCAGCGTCTCATCAGCCGTCGGGATCGGCTGATCGGTGCGCTGCTGATCGGCAACAACCTCGCCAATATTCTGGCGTCCTCAATTGCAACCAGTATCTTTTTGAACCTGTTCGGCGATGCGGGCGTTGCCTATGCCACGCTGGCAATGACGGTCATTCTGGTCATCTTCGCGGAAGTGCTGCCCAAATCCTGGGCGATTTCCGGTCCGGACCGGTTTTCGCTTGCGGTTGCGCGTGGCGTGTCGCTGGTCGTCCTGATTCTTGGTCCGATTTCCAGTGCGGTGAACTGGATCGTGCGGGCGATTCTGAAGCTCTGCGGCGTCAATCTGGCGGCGGGCCGCTCGATGCTTTCGGCGCATGAGGAATTGCGCGGCGCGGTGGAAGTGCTGCATCGCGACGGTTCTGTGATCAAGGAAGACCGCGATCAGCTGGGCGGTTTGCTCGACCTCAAGGAACTGGAAGTGAGCGACGTGATGGTGCACCGGACTTCGATGGGCACTGTCAATGCCGATGCGCCGGCAGATGAGATCGTGCGCGATATTCTGGCCAGTCCGCATACCCGCATGCCGCTCTGGCGCGATGATATCGACAATATTGTCGGCATTATTCACACCAAGGACCTTTTGCGTGCGCTTTACGATGTCGACAATGATTTTACGCGCATCGACATCATGAAAGTCGCCCGCAAGCCGTGGTTTGTGCCCGATACGACGACATTGCAGGACCAGCTCGACGCCTTTCTCCGCCGCAAGGCGCATATCGCCATCGTTGTCGATGAATATGGCGACGTGCAGGGCCTGGTGACACTTGAGGATATTCTGGAAGAGATTGTCGGCGATATTGCCGACGAGCACGATATCGACATCCAGGGCGTTCGCTTGCAGCCGGACGGCTCGGTGATCGTCGACGGCTCATTGCCGATTCGCGATATCAACCGTGCGCTCGACTGGTCTTTGCCGGATGAAGAGGCAACGACGATTGCCGGTCTGGTCATTCATGAGACCCAGACCATTCCGGAAGTAAAGCAGGCTTTCACATTTTACGGGAAACGCTTTTCCGTGCTGAAGAAAGAAAAGAATCGTCTGACACGGTTGCGCATCGTACCGCTTGATGCCGATGGTAAACCGGCCCCGATTGCGGTAAATCTTTCTCGTTAAAGTATAGAATAATCCATTATTCTATACTTTATTATTAAGTAATATTATAAGTAGTTATAATTATTGGTTAAATATTTTCGATTAACCATATCGGATTTTCGGCAATAAATATTTGCTTTTCTCTATAATATCGGTTTTAATGTTGTTGTTCATAGAGAAGACTTGGTTATGTCTCAATCATATGATGATTTGCATAACAAGAATTTATTACCTTTCACGAATACTCCGGAGAAAGAATCCAGAATTATATTATTTAATAATAAAGATATACATCTTTTATTCATACGTACTTATATAGGGATTGATTTTATTCATCATTTCTCCGAAAAGTTCGGTCTGCTTGGCAGCGATGCCTATCAGGGGGTTCTGCATTATTTCTCAACGGTTACTTCTGCGCCTGCGGAAATGGTGTTGCTTGCGGGTTTATGTGAGTTCGGTGCGTTTGTTGGTTTTACCTTTGGCTTGTTTACCCGCGTAGCGGCGGTTGGAACGGCTTTATATCTGGTGATTGCCCTGTTCATGGGGCATCACGATACAATGGGCTTCACCTGGGCCAATCCCGGCGGTGGGTGGGAATATCCAGCATTATGGGCGTTCATTTGCCTCACCTACGTCTTGACGGGCGGTGGTCGTTATTCTCTCGACAATTGGTTGAGGGAGCGGTTGCCGAAGGCGCTGGCGTGGCTGTCCAAATAGAGCATAATCCGACCGGAGTGAAATGAGGGCCGATAAGATTATGTTTCATAAAAAATGTTGGGGCGCCGATCTGATTCAATCAGATCGAAAAGCGCCCTAAAAGCTGATGCTCGGCAATCTGAAACGGCTTTAAAAGAGACGTTGTTATAAGTCGTTTGAGCGCCAGTCTGATTCATAAAGGCCGGTGCGCTGTGGTCTGTTCCGGCATCGACACCTTCACGCTATAGATCGAGTAATATCGCTATATGCACTGAGCACGTGCTCGCATTCAATTTGCGATCTGCCGTGATAGCCCCCCCCTAGCGGCGCGCTGCTTCCCCGGGCGCAGAAGGTTCAAGCGCCAATGCGTGGACACCGCTATCGAGTTCTTCCTTCAACAGCGCGTTGATGGCGCGATGGCGCTCGATGCGACTCATTCCGGCAAAGGCGTCAGCAACGATGCGGATGCGGAAATGGGTTTCGCCGGTGCCGTCATAGACCTCATGATGGCCGCGCTCTTCGTGATGATGTCCGGCATGGAGGTGACTTTCATTAATGACTTCAAGCCGTTCGGGAGCGAAAGCCGTGGTCAGTTTCGCTTCCATCGCGCTTTGTTTGCTATTTTGAATGGACATTTGGACCACTTCTCCCCATATAGACGCTGTGCCTCATATAACGTTGCTTCGGCGGCAAAAGGTGGGGCAAATCCGCACAGGAAAGCAACCTGCTTCAAAATTTCGCCCAGTTGAAATGGCTCAACGCCAGACCGGACGAAATGTCAATTCTTGTTCAGCAACTGATAATCCGCATAATTCGATTCGATGACAACGAACTCAAAATTTTTCGACAGTATCCGTATCAAGCCCAAGAAGACCGCGGAAGCGAAGGCTTCGGGTCCTTGCTGCCAGTGGGACGGATGCGACAAGCCAGGCACGCATCGCGCGCCTGTCGGACGCATGCGCGAAGGCGAATATTTCCGCTTCTGTGTTGATCACGTGCGGGAATATAACAAGAATTTCAATTACTTCTCTGGTCTTTCCGATGGCGATATCGCGAAATTCCAGAAGGATGCGATCACGGGTCATCGCCCGACATGGTCGACGGCTGCGAATTCTACCGCCAAGGCGCGCACCTCGCCGGATATGGCGAAGATGCGTTCCGGTTCGGCCTCCTATCACAACCGCATCCGCGATCCCTTCAACCTTTTCAAGGAAGCCAAGGGACACGCGCCGGGCCAGAAAGCGCAGCGCAAACCGCGTACGCTCGAAATCAAGGCGCTGGCGACGCTCGGTCTTGAACCAAATTCGACTGGCGATAAGATCAAGGCGCGCTATAAAGAGCTGGTAAAGCAACACCATCCGGATGCGAATGGTGGTGATCGCGGATCGGAAGAAAGATTTCGCGATGTTATTCAGGCTTATCAATTGCTCAAGCAGGCAGGTTTTTGCTAAAGCCTGTTTGGGCTTGACAGGCCGACTATGGAGCTGTCCTCGATGGCTCCGACGGACATTCTTCTGCCGCGCGATTGCGCGGGCGCAAGCACGGATGCCCGCAACAAATTACGGAAGGGGCATACCGTCCGGCTCGCCGGAAAAACATGCCCACGGGTGAAAGTTGCCGGTCGGCAGCTTGCCGGTATTAATTCGCGGCGGTCGCTGCCTGCCGCTCTGGAGGCATGATGAACAAGGTTGAGCGGGATATAGCCAATTTGCCGGATACAACGGTTTCGGTGCGTGACGTGTTCGGAATCGATTCCGACATGACGGTGCCAGCCTATGCGGCAGGCGATTCCTATGTACCGGAGCTTGATCCGGATTATCTTTTCGACCGTCAGACGACGCTCGCGATCCTTGCAGGCTTTGCCTATAATCGTCGCGTGATGGTTTCCGGCTATCACGGCACCGGCAAGTCGACCCATATCGAGCAGGTCGCAGCCCGTCTCAACTGGCCTTGCGTTCGCGTCAACCTCGACAGCCATGTCAGCCGTATCGATCTCGTCGGCAAGGACGCCATCGTCGTCAAGGACGGTGTGCAGGTCACCGAATTCAAGGACGGCATCCTGCCCTGGGCCTATCAGCACAATGTCGCGCTCGTGTTCGACGAATATGATGCCGGTCGTCCGGACGTGATGTTCGTCATCCAGCGCGTTCTGGAGTCCTCGGGCCGCCTGACGCTCCTCGACCAGAGCCGTGTCATCCGTCCGCATCCGGCTTTCCGCCTGTTCGCGACCGCCAACACCGTCGGCCTCGGCGACACGACCGGCCTCTATCACGGCACCCAGCAGATCAACCAGGCGCAGATGGACCGCTGGTCCATCGTGACGACGCTGAACTATTTGCCGCACGACAATGAAGTGAACATCGTTCTCGCCAAGGCCAAGCATTATCAGAATGCCGAAGGCCGCGAGATCGTGAACAAGATGGTGCGCGTGGCCGACATGACCCGTCAGGCCTTCATCAATGGCGATCTTTCGACCGTCATGAGCCCGCGTACGGTCATCACATGGTCCGAAAATGCCGCGATCTTCAACGATGTCGGCTTTGCCTTCCGCCTGACCTTCCTCAACAAGTGCGACGAGCTGGAACGCCCGATTGTGGCCGAGTTCTATCAGCGCGCTTTCGGCGTTGAACTGCCGGAATCGGCAGCCAATATCGTTCTCGCTTGATGCGGAAGAAGCCTGCCGCCTGATCATGTCCGGCGGCAGCGCACTGTCTGATGCGGGGGCGGTCAGCTTCGCCCTTGCTTGAAAGCGAAGTCAGGATAGGCATATGTCGGGCCAGAAGTCAGGAATAGGCGATAATTCGCGCGAGCGTAAACCGGGACCGGTGGATTCCGAACCGTTCAAGCGTGCTCTAACGGCTTGCGTCCGCGCCATTTCCGGCGAGCATGAGCTGGAAGTGGCGTTCACCAATGACCGCCCGGCCTTGAGCGCCAATCGCGCCCGTCTTCCCGACCTGCCGAAGCGCCCGACCGCACACGATATCGCCGTCACGCGCGGCCTTGGCGATTCCATGGCACTGCGTCAGGCGCGTCACAATCCGCGCATTCACGCCGCACTTGCCCCGGAGGGAAAGCAGGCGCGCGCGATCTACGATGCGGTGGAGCAGGCGCGTGTGGAAGCCATCGGCGCCCGCGCCATGGCAGGCATGGCGGATAATCTTTCCACCATGCTGGCCGACAAATATTCGAAAGCCAATTTCTCCGCCATCAATGCCAAGGAAGATGCTCCGCTTGAGGAAGCCGTATCGCTTCTGCTGCGTGAAAAGCTGACCGGACGGGCCGCGCCTGCGGAAGCCGGACAGGTGCTGGAACTGTGGCGCGACTGGATCGAGCAGAAGGCCGCCGCTGACATTGCGCGGCTCGGTGACAATCTCGAAGACCAGCAGGCCTTTGCGCGCACGGTGCGCGACATGCTCGCTTCCATGGACATGGCGGAAGAGCTGTCGCAGGAAGAGCCGAGCGACGAAGAAGAGCAGAACGACGAGCAGACGCCGGATTCCGACGAGAACGAGGAAGGCGGCGACGAAAGCCAGGAAGGCTCCGATTCCGCTGAAAGCGAGGAATCCGACAGTTCGAGCGATGAAGGCGAGCAGGGCGAGATGGATGCCGCCGATGCTTCCGCCGACGACATGGACGACAGTGACGATATCGACGCGGAAACGCCGGGCGATACGCGCCGTCCGAACCAGCCCTTCGCCAATTTTGCCGAGCATGTCGACTACAAGGTCTTCACGCGCGAATTCGACGAAGAGGTCGAGGCGACCGATCTTTGCGACGAGGCGGAACTTGATCGTCTGCGCGGTTTCCTCGACAAGCAGCTTGCCAATCTGCAGGGTGTGGTGGGGCGTCTGGCCAACCGCCTGCAGCGCCGCCTGATGGCGCAGCAGAACCGCTCCTGGGATTTCGATCTGGAAGAAGGCTATCTCGATTCGGCGCGTCTGGTGCGCATCGTCATCGATCCGACGCAGCCGCTTTCCTACAAGCAGGAGCGCGATACGGATTTCCGCGATACGGTGGTGACGCTGGTGCTGGACAATTCCGGTTCCATGCGCGGCCGTCCGATCACGGTTGCCGCGACCTGCGCGGATATTCTGGCCCGTACGCTGGAGCGTTGCGGCGTGAAGGTGGAAATTCTGGGCTTCACGACCAAGGCGTGGAAGGGCGGCCAGTCACGCGAAGCGTGGCTTGGACGCGGCAAGCCTGCCAATCCGGGCCGTCTCAATGATCTGCGCCACATCGTTTACAAGAGCGCTGACGCCCCATGGCGGCGTGCACGGCGCAATCTTGGCTTGATGATGCGCGAAGGCTTGCTCAAGGAAAATATCGACGGCGAGGCGCTGATCTGGGCGCATCAGCGTCTGCTGGGTCGGCCCGAGCAGCGCAAGATCCTGATGATGATTTCGGATGGCGCGCCGGTGGACGACTCGACGCTTTCCGTCAATCCGGGCAATTATCTCGAACGTCACCTGCGCGCCGTGATCGAAGAGATCGAAACGCGTTCTCCGGTAGAACTGATTGCAATCGGTATCGGCCATGATGTCACGCGCTATTATCAGCGTGCCGTCACCATCGTCGACGCGGAAGAGCTGGCTGGCGCCATGACGGAGCAGCTTGCTTCGCTGTTCGAGGAGCAGGGTGCTGCGGCCTCCGGCAAAGGCAGACGGCGCGCTGGTCGGCGATAGATTATCGGTCAAAGAAAAGGGCGCTCTAAGTTTATTTTTTACGCATTTCCGAACGCAAAATCGTTTCACACTTTTGCTGGAAATGCGCTAAGCGCCCTTTTTCATGCCTTTTCCGCCGTTGTCCGGTTTGGCGCGTAAAGCGTCGGCGCGAAGACGGCGAGAATAGCGCCATAGGGGATCAGCATCAGCGTTCCCATGATAACCTTCACGAAGAAGTCACCGAAAGCAAGCGACGCCCAGAGCGGTACGCCGAGGCCCAGGAAGGATGCCGGTTCGGCAAGTGACGAATCGGGCATCCCGGTCAGCCTGTCGATCCAGGCAAAACCGGCTGCGAAGGCAATCGAGAAGAACAGGATCGTATCGAGCACAGAGCCGAACATGGCGGCAGCAAAGGGAGCCTTCCACCAGGTCTTGCGCCGCAGGTGATCGAAGACGGTGATGTCCATGAGCTGTGCGAAAAGGAAAGCCGAGCCGGAGGCAATTGCGATACGCGGGGTCGCGAGCCAGATCGACATGACGACGCCAAGCACGAAACCGGCATAAACGACCTTGCGCGCGGCGGCAGGGCCGTAGCGGCGATTCGTCAGGTCATTGACCAGAAAGGCAATGGGATAGGTAAAGGCGCCGTAGGTCAGCACTTCACCGAGGCCGAAATGCTGGAACGGATATTGGACAAGTATGTTCGACGCAGCAACCGCCACGCACATGGCCAATATGGCAGGCATAAGCCGGGAATAAGAAGGTGTCTCAATTGACATTTTTTTATCCTGGGTGATGGAACCAGCAAAAAAGGCCGACAGAAGCCGGCCTTTTTTGTCGAAATTTTTGGCCGTAAGCTTAGGCAGCGACTGCTGCTTCAGCCTGCTTCTTTGCGATCTGACGCTTCAGCAGGCGAGCGCGCTGCGACAGTTCCTTGTCGTCAGACTTGACGAGGAACGCATCGAGACCGCCGCGATGTTCAACCGAACGCAGAGCGTTGGCGGAAACGCGCAGGCGATAGCTCTGGCCGAGCGTTTCGGACATCAGCGTAACATTGCAGAGGTTCGGCAGAAAGCGGCGACGCGTCTTGTTGTTCGCGTGGCTGACATTGTTGCCGTACTGGACCGACTTGCCGGTCAATTCACAAGCGCGGGACATTTTGGTCTCACCTTCAATTACGTTCTTTTCAGGCCCCGACCCGAATGTCCGAATTCAAGCAATCAACGCAGTTTGATGCTGCTGGCGCGCGATCTCGGACAGGCGGCCTATTGGGAAAGTCGCGTTTCTATAGTGACAGCAGCGGTTGCAGTCAAGTGAGATTCCGTATCCATCGCGCAAAGACGCGGTTTTCCGGCTTTCGCACGGTCTTCACGAAAGCTTGCGATCATAACTTCGCCCGTTTTGCCTGTTGCACAGATACTGTATCGAAGAATCTCACGCAACTTTGTGGCGTCCCAATGTGGTTGAAAACCATCACGGAGCTGCCGGATGAAAAACAGGTCGCAAGATAGGATAAAGCGGATTTGTTTTGAGTTTTTGTCTTTACGCATGTCTTTATCGGAAACCGGCTCCACTTTTCCGAGATGTGCTTTAGCGGAAGGAATGCGCGCATGATCGAACCGTCGCATATGTTGAAGCCCATCTGGCACCGGCAGGCCCATTATGGCGCGCTGGCCTTTGCGGGCCTGGTTTTTGCGGCATCGATGATTGCGAGCGAACCGGCCAGAACCAACGATCTTTATCGGACTGAATATGATATCTCCATTTTCGGACTTTCGATTGCAAAGTCCGCCATAGAAACCACGGTCAATGGCGCGAATTACAACCTCAATGGCCGTTTTCTGACTTCCGGTCTGGCGCGGGTATTCGACGATACGGATGGAACGGTGCATGTCACCGGCAGCGCCGTCAGTGGCAAGGTCGTGCCGAAGAGCTTCGATCTGGCCTATAAGCATGGCCGCAAGAACAAGAGCACCACAATCCGCTTCGCCAATGGCAATGTTGTCTCGGCGGAAAACCAGCCTCCGGTGAAAAAGCGCGATCCCTGGGTGGAAACGTCGCCGCAAGATCTTCTCAATGTCAGCGATCCGCTGAGTGCGCTCATGATACCTGCAAAGAACGGCCGGGCGGTGTGCGACCGGTCGCTGAGCGTGTTCGACGGACAGACCCGCGCGGAGATCAAGCTTTCCTTCAATGGCACCGAATCGTTTACGACCGACGGCTTTACCGGCGAATCGGTCATCTGCTCTGCAAAGTTCGTTCCGATTTCCGGATATCAGAAGGGCAAGAAGGCTATCGATTATCTGAGCAATCGCAGCCGGATGACGATATCCTTCGCGTCGCTCGGCAATTCGGGCATTTATGCGCCTGTTGTGGCGCGGATCGGCACGCGGATCGGCACGCTCAAGATCGAAGCCACCCGTTTTTCCAAGGTGAACTGACCGGCAGTCGATCCCAATCAGTGCTTCGGATGCACGCATTCCTCATGGTTGCCGAGGATCTCGATCACGCGGCACTGGTCGATGCGGCCATGGGCGGTGCATTCCAGCATGCGCTGCAATTCCGTTTTAAGCGACAGCAGTTTTGTGATGCGGTGTTCCACATCGCTCAGGCGTGCGCGGGCAATGGCATCGGCTGCCGCACAGGATTGGTCAGGATTATCCTGAAGATCGAGAAGGGTGCGGATAGCATCCACCTCGAAACCCAGATCACGTGCATGGCGAATGAAAAGCAGCCGCTGGACATCGTTCTGGTCATAAAGGCGGCGATTGCCATCACTGCGTGGCGGTGAGGGCAAAAGGCCGATTTGCTCATAATAACGGATCGTCGGCACTTTGACGCCGCTTGCTTTCGATGCTTCACCGATCGGTACGTTTGTGATCATTTTCCGCTTGCTCCTCTAGTCACTAGAGGATGTAGACCTTGCTTGAGACAATTCAAGAGCGGTCCTGAAAAGAGCAGATCATGAATGAAACGTTGAATAAGATTCGCTTTCGTATCGACGGTATGGATTGCGCATCCTGCGCAGCAAAGATCGATACTGCCGTGCGGCGTGTGCGTGGTATCGAGGATGTATCCGTTTCTGTCACGGCGGGCACGATGACGGTGAGCCATGATGGAACGAGTGATCTCGACAAGGTCGCAAGCAAGGTACGCAGCCTCGGCTATGGCGTGGAACCGATTGCCTCGGAAACGCCCGTCCAGGAAAAAGCGCTGGCGAAGCATGAGCATTCGCATGATCATTCTCACCATGACCATGACCATGACCATGACCATGACCATGATCACGGGGCGTGCGGTGGCCATCATGACCACCATGATCATGATCATGAAGCCCATGACAAGGTCATTACGGTAACGGCCAACAGTTTCCGCTTTCAGGTCGATGGCATGGATTGCGCATCCTGCGCGGCCAAAATCGATACTGCCGTGCGGCGGGTGCCGGGCGTGACGGATGTATCCGTCTCGGTTACCAATGGTGCGATGACCGTCAATCATGACGGATCGGCAAAAAGCGATGAAATTGCCGGCAAGGTGACAACGCTGGGCTACAAGACCACGCTTGCCGCAACGGCCACCAACGGTACCGGTTCTGCGCCAAAGGCAGCCGCGCCAACAAAGCCGCTGCCCTGGTGGCGTTCGAAGAAAGGCCAGATGATGCTGGCCTGCGGCGGGGGACTGGTCGCCGCGTATATTATCGGACATCTCTATCCGGCAATCGAGCTATGGGCCTTCACGGCTGCGATGCTGATCGGCCTCGTGCCGATTGCCAGACGCGCCTATATGGCGGCGATCAACGGTACGCCATTTTCCATCGAGATGCTGATGACGATTGCTGCTGTGGGCGCGATGTTCATTGGCGCGACCGAAGAAGCGGCAGCCGTCGTGTTCCTGTTTCTGGTCGGTGAGCTTCTGGAAGGTGTTGCTGCGGGTAAGGCGCGCGCCAGCATCCAATCCTTGACCGCGCTGGTGCCGAAGACTGCATTCCTTGAGAAAAACGGGACAACTACTGAAGTTGCTGCCGATAGTTTGGCGGTTGGTGATGTGATTTCCGTGCGTCCCGGCGACCGTATGCCTGCCGACGGTGAAATCCTGACGGGAGAAAGCGCTGTCGATGAAGCGCCGGTCACCGGTGAAAGCACACCGGTCGGGAAGGCTGAAGGCGACACGGTTTTTGCCGGCACGATCAACGGCGATGGCGTGCTGCGGGTCCGGGTCACGGCTGCCGCGCAGGACAACACCATCGCCCGCGTCGTGCGATTGGTGGAAGAAGCACAGGAAGCCAAGGCGCCGACTGAACGTTTCATCAATCGTTTCTCGACTTATTACACGCCGGGCGTTGTGGTCGTGGCCGCACTCGTCGCCATTCTGCCGCCGCTTGTTGCGGGTGCTAACTGGGATGAGTGGATCTACAAGGGTCTTGCGATCCTTTTGATCGGTTGTCCCTGTGCGCTGGTCATTTCCACGCCTGCTGCAATTGCAGCGGCTCTCTCGTCGGGTGCGCGACGCGGCCTTCTGATGAAGGGGGGCGCTGTGCTGGAAACCATCGGCAAGATCACGGCGGCCTGCTTTGACAAGACCGGAACGCTGACCGAAGGCAAGCCGAAGGTGACCGATATTCTTGCAGGCGATCTGCCCGAGGATGAAGTTTTGCGTCTTGCGGCGTCCCTGGATGCGGGCTCAAGCCATCCGCTGGCGCTGGCGATTGTCGGCGCCGCAGAGCAGCGCAGCCTGAAACTGTCTGCCATCACAAAGGGCAAGGCCCATGGCGGGAAGGGTGTGTCAGGTACGGTTGGTAAAATGGACCTGTTTCTGGGTTCGCGTCGGGCCGCCAATGATATTGCGGCCATTCCGGATGCGCTGGCCGGTCGTATTGCTGCCTGCAACGATGAAGGCAAGACCGTTTCTGTCCTCGTGGCCAATGGCAAGATTGCCGGTGCAATCGCCATGCGTGATGAACCGCGCGCCGATGCCATTACTGGTCTGCAGGAGTTGAAAAGTGCCAATATCCGCACGGTCATGCTGACCGGTGACAATCGTCGCACTGCGCAAGCCATTGGACGCGATCTCGGGATCGAAGTGCGGGCAGAGCTTCTGCCGGAAGACAAGCAGCGTATTGTCGGCGAGTTGCGCAAAGAGGGGCTGATTGTCGCCAAGGTCGGTGACGGTATCAACGACGCGCCCGCTCTTGCAGCTGCCGATGTCGGCATCGCCATGGGTGGCGGCACCGACGTGGCGCTGGAAACGGCCGACGCTGCGGTTCTGCATGGCCGGGTTGGCGATGTCGCTGAAATGGTCGACCTTTCCAAGCGGACCATGCGCAATATCCATCAGAACATTACCATCGCGCTCGGCTTGAAGGCTGTCTTTCTGGTAACCACCGTGCTGGGCGTTACCGGCCTCTGGCCTGCAATTCTTGCCGATACAGGCGCAACCGTTCTTGTGACGATCAATGCGTTGCGGCTTTTGAGACAACCGGCGCGATAAAACAAAAGAACCGGCGAAATCGCCGGTTCGCCTCTCTCCTTCTTCGCGAGGTATTACTCGCCGATCAATACGCGGATGCGCTCGCTATATTGCTTGCCGAAGGCGAGGTGTTCAGGATTGATATCCTTCAATTCGTCCACCAGCTGCGGCTCGTTCTCGGCGTCAGCGGCGGCAAGGCTGCTCATCAGGGCAAAATAGCCAAGAATATAATCGCTGGGCGTGATGTTCTGGGCCTTGAGTACTTCCACCACCTGTGGGCGGGTTTCGATGCTCTTCACCATCTTGTCAAAGGAAGGCGTGGCGTCCTGACCTTCCTCTTCGGTCGCGGAAAGTTCCATCGCACCCAGTTGCTCCTGCACTTTTTCCATGCGTGACAGGAAATCTTCGCTCAGCTTGAAATTGTTGATTTCGGCTGGCGTCTGCTTCGGGGCAACATCGAGCAGATCGTCGGCAAATGCGACATGGGTGGAAACGGGCAGGGCGGCAAGTGAAAGGCCGAGGAAAACGGCGCAGCCTGCAATCTTGAAACGGGAAAACACCGTCATTCTTCTATCCTCGAACTGTGGAACGATTCGCGCTCTCAAATAGCAATAGCATATGTCAGAACATATCCTTGCGCTTGCGGATTTCGGCAAACACGGCTTCGTCGGGTGCATCTTGCAGGCCAAGGCGGCTGCGAATGCCGGCATCATGCCAGCGCAGGAAGGGATTTGTCGCCATTTCAAGCGCGATGCTTGACGGCAATGTCATGCGATCAGCGGCACGAAGCCGTGCGATCTCGGCAGCGCGTTCCTTGAGTGCGGAATTGGCCGGATCGATGGTCAGCGCAAAGCGGGCATTGCTTTCAGTATATTCATGGCCGCAATAGACCGCCGTGTCGCCGGGAAGCGCAACCAGCTTCCGCAATGACTGGAACATGGTGAGCGGCGTTCCCTCGAAAAGCCGTCCGCAGCCCAGCGCGAACAGCGTATCGCCCGTGAAGACGGCTTTCGCATCGGGAAGATAATAGGACACTTCGCCCGCCGTATGGCCGGGCGTTGCGATGACCTTCACCCGGAAGAGACCGAAGGTGAATTCGTCGCCGTCCTTTACCGTGCGGTCGATGCCGGGAATCTTTGCTTCTTCGGCCTTGGGGCCGATGATGCTGACCCCAAACTTCGCTTTCAGCGCATCATTGCCCTCGACGTGATCGAGATGGTGATGCGTTGTGAAGATGAAATCGAGCGTCCAGCCGCGCCGTTTCAGCGCGGCCTCGATTGCCGCTGCATCGGGCGCATCGACGGATGCTGTCAGTGCACTTTGGGGATCGTGGATGAGGACGCCGTAATTGTCGCTGCGGCAGATGAACTGTTCGATTTCAAGCCGTGGTGCGATCCCGTTCATGGCGTCCTTCCTCCTAAAGCGTGACGCATTATCCGACGCAAAACCGTTTCACAGTTTTGCTGGAAATGCTTGATTACGATGCGGACTTGTTGTCTTCCGTCAGTGAATGCTTCTGGATAAGCGGCATTTGTAAAAGCGTGAAGACAATGGTGATGGGCATAATGCCCCACACCTTGAACGATACCCATGCATCGGTCGAGAAATTCCGCCAGACAACCTCGTTGACCACGGCGAGGAAGATGAAAAACAGACCCCAGCGCAGCGTCAGTTTTCGCCAGCCTTCGGCATCGAGACGAAAGGCCGAATCAAACACATAGCCGAGCAGGGACTTGCCGAAGAAGAGTCCACCGAGAAGGATCGCGCCGAACAGCGTGTTGACGATGGTGGGCTTCATCTTGATGAAGGTGTCGTTGTGCAGCCAGAGCGTCAGCGCGCCGAACACCAGCACGACAATGCCGGAGACAAGCGGCATGATGGGGAGCGTGCGCGTCATCGACCATGAAATGGCAAGCGCGATCACGGTTGCCGCCATGAAAAGGGCTGTCGCCAGAAAGATCGGTGCGCCGATGGAGGCCAGCACCGGAAAACGCTCGATCAGCATTTCGCCGCGCGCATTGGCAAAGAAGAAGACGAGAAGCGGCCCCAGCTCCAGCACCAGCTTGAGCAGCGGCGGGACTTCCCGGCGTTCGGCTTCGCTTTTCTCAGACGGATCGCGTTCGAAAACGGGATGCTCCATCAGGCAACTCCTGCGATGGCGCGGGCAAAATCCTTGGCCGCAAAGGGTTCCAGATCGTCGACACCTTCGCCGACGCCGATGAAATAGATCGGCAATTTATGCTTGGCCGAGATGGCGACAAGAATGCCGCCGCGGGCAGTTCCGTCAAGCTTGGTCATGACCAGTCCGTTGACACCGGCAATATTCTTGAAAATTTCGACCTGATTAAGGGCGTTCTGGCCGGTGGTGGCGTCGAGCGTCTGGAGCACCGTATGCGGCGCTTCCGGGTCGTGCTTGCCCAGCACGCGCACGATCTTTGCAAGCTCGTCCATCAGTTCGGCCTTGTTCTGCAACCGGCCTGCCGTGTCGATGATGAGAACATCGCTGCCCGCTTCCTTGGCCTTTTCCCATGCGTCATAGGCAAGCCCCGCCGCATCGGCGCCGAGCTTTGACGAGACGACCGGCGAGCCGGTGCGCTCGCCCCAGATATGCAACTGCTCGATGGCTGCGGCGCGGAATGTGTCGCCTGCCGCCAGCATGACCTTGAGGCCGCCTGCGGTGAGTTTCGCGGCAAGCTTGCCGATTGTGGTGGTCTTGCCGGTGCCGTTGACGCCGACGACCAGGATCACATGCGGCTTGTGCGACAGATCAAGCTCCAGCGGCTTTGCCACAGGGCCTAAAACCTTTTCGATTTCTGCACCCATGATGGTGCGCACTTCCTCGCCCGTCACGTCCTTGCCGTAGCGACCCGACGCAAGTGCATCGGTCACGCGCATGGCGGTTTCAAGCCCGAGATCGGCCTGAATGAGTACGTCTTCGAGATCCTGCAGCGTGTCATCATCGAGCTTGCGCTTGGTGAAAATGCCGCCGATGGATTCGCTTAATGAATTCGATGAACGGAGCAGGCCGCGACGCAGCCGCTCGAACCAGGACAGCTTTGGCTCAGGCGCTGCCTCAACCGGCGCTTCTTCCTGATGTTCCTCAACGGCCTTGGCGACCTTGACCTTTTTGGGCTTCACCGGCTCTGGCTGAGGCGCGGGTTCGACCGCTTCCTCTACCACTGGCTCATCTGGAGTTTTCGCGACTTCAGGCTGTTCAGGTTCGGCAGCAGGTTCTGGTTCTGGCTCGACAGCGGGCTCAACAACAGGCTCGACAACGGGTTCAATAACAGGCGCAGGCGCTTCAACCGCGATTGGTTCCATCACCGGAGGCTGTTCAATCGGGATTTCAATCTCGGCAACCGGATGCGCCGGTTCTGCCTTTTCTTCCTCAATTGTTTCAGACGCAGGCTCTTCAATCGGCTCAGGCTCGCCGACAACAACAGGCTCTTCTGCGATCGGCGCTTCAATCACGTCGGGAGCCGGTTGTTCGACCGGCTTTTCTTCGACCTCCTTCTTGCCGAAGGAGAACATTTTCTTGATGAAACCCATTGCCATGAAATCTGATGCCCTTAAGCTTTAAGCCGCTTGCGGCTCTGCCTGACGGGTCAGCAGTTTTTCACCGTCATGACCTGTCACGATACGTTCGATGATCTCGCCCGGTGCGCCGCCGTCCACCGATGCCAGCGTAAAGCCTTCGGTGCGCGCAATGCCTTCTTTTTCGACCAGAAGGCGCTGGCCTGTACCCTTGAGAGAAGCGAGGTGCTTTTCATAGGCACGGTCGCCTTCGGCACGCAAACGCGCTGCACGTTCCTTGACGATCTCGCGCCGCACCTGCGGCATCCGCGCGGCGGGCGTGCCTTCGCGTGCGCTATAGGGGAAGACGTGCAGGTGCGACAGGCCGCATTCCTCAACGATTTTCAGCGAATTCTGGAACATATCTTCGGTTTCGGTCGGGAAACCGGCGATGATGTCCGCGCCGAAGACGATGTCGGGACGCAGAGAACGCACTGTTTCGCAGAAGCGGATCGAATCGTCGCGCAGATGGCGCCGCTTCATGCGCTTCAGGATCATGTCGTCGCCGGCCTGTAGCGATAGATGCAGATGCGGCATCAGGCGCTTTTCATTGGCAATCGCATCCATCAGATCGTCATCGGCCTCGATGGAATCGATGGAGGAAAGACGCAGCCGCTGCAAATCCGGCACCTGAGTGAGAACAGTCTTCACCAGCTTGCCGAGACGCAGGCTTCCCGGCAGATCGGGACCATAGGAGGTCATGTCCACGCCGGTCAGCACCACTTCGGCATAACCGTTGCCGACAAGGCGTTTGACCTGATCCACCACCGCGCCCATCGGAACGGAGCGGGAATTACCGCGGCCATAGGGAATGATGCAGAAGGTGCAACGATGATCGCAGCCATTTTGCACCTGCACGAAAGCGCGTGCCCTGCCTTCAATGGCATCGACCATATGGCTTGCGGTTTCGCGCACTTCCATAATGTCGTTGACGCGAACCTTCTCGAACTGGTTGACGCCGAAATCCGGCAGCATCCGGTAGGAATTGGATTTGAGCTTTTCCTCATTGCCGAGAATGAGATCGACTTCGTCCATGGCGGCAAAATTGTCCGCCTCGGTCTGTGCTGCGCAGCCGGTGACGATGATGCGCGCTTCCGGGTTTTCACGGCGGGCCTTGCGGATCGCCTGACGCGCCTGACGCACGGCTTCCGCCGTCACGGCGCAGGTATTGAAGATGATCGCGCCGTCCTTCAATTCGCCCAGTCCGGCGGCGTCGGCTTCGCGCTTCATCACCTCGGATTCATAGGTGTTGAGGCGGCATCCGAATGTTACGACTTCTACCGACATCAGGCCGCACCCCTGTCAGTTGGCTTGTCATTCTGGGCGTCGCGGCTCCATTCGCCGGTTGCAGGATCGAAAGTGCCTGAGAACTCCCATTCGGCGGGGCCGGTCATCAGAACGTGATCGTCGTCGCGCCATTCAATCCTGAGCGGGCCGCCCGGAACATGGACGGTGACCGTGCGCCCGGTGCGGCGCGTGCGCGCTGCCGAAACGGCGGCGGCGCAGGCGGCGGAACCGCAGGCTCGGGTGAGGCCCGCACCGCGCTCCCATGTGCGCAGGTCCATCGTTTCGGGCGAAGTGACATGGGCGATGGAAATATTGGCGCGCTCCGGAAAGATCGGATGATGCTCCAGAAGCGGTCCGAACTTCTCCAGCTCATAGGACCAGACATCGCGGTCTACCCAGAAGATTGCATGCGGGTTGCCCATGGAAGCAACCGACGGCGAATGCAGCACTGGCGCGTCGATGGGACCGACCTGCAGTTCGATCATGCGGGTATCGCGGAATTCTTCGGCAAGTGGAATGTCCTGCCAGTCGAAGCGCGGCTTGCCCATATCGACCGAAATCAGGCCGTCTTCGTGTTCGGTCGCGGTCAGAATTCCGGCGCGGGTCTCAAACGTGAAAGCCTGCCGGCCGGTCTCGGCGGCCAGCGCCTGCACGACGCAGCGCGTACCGTTGCCGCAAGCCTGTGCTTCCGTGCCGTCGCAATTGATGATGGCGATATAGTTGTCGGTTCCTGCTGTGCGCGGATCGTGGATCGCCATGATCTGATCGAAGGCAGTTTCGCTGTTGCTCGCAAGACGGATCGCGGCTTCAGGCGTAATCCGGTCCGCGCGGTCGCGCATGTCGGCAACGATGATCTGATTGCCGAGCCCGTTCATCTTGGCGAAGGCTGCCTTGGTGGCCATAACTATCGTGGTTCCGTTTTCCTGTGGCTTTGGTCGATAAAGCCTATGGGACAATTAGCGTCTATATGGCGGAAAAGCCTGCAAATTGCCAGTACCCGCGTCAGATTGCGAGAAGTTGCGACGCAGACATGTCCCAGAACAAACGCCAATATCGGGGAAACTGTGGCCTTCCTGTCCCAGTTTCAAGATTATTAGGTCGTTTCAAGCCTTCTTGAAGAGCTTTGAGGGCAAAAATGACAAATGTCGCTGTTGCTTTTTTAACCATATAGCCATTTTATCGGTCCAATATTGTCATATTGCACGGCTTCGGTAGATAGCCCGGGGCGCCCCCACCCCTGATGAGAAATGCGGAAATGGAGAACCTGATGGGAATTTCGAAAGCAAGTCTGCTCAGCCTCGCGGCGGCTGGCATTGTCCTGGCCGGGTGCCAGAGCTCCCGGTTCGGCAATCTCGACACGGTTTCACCACCGCCGCCGCCACCGCCGGTCAGGGCCGCTCCGGCAGGCACGGTGCAGAAGGGCAATCTTTCTTCTCCCAATGCTTCGCAGTTCCCGACGGCTCCAGGCACGGACCCAAATGCGCAGCAGCCCGGCACACAGGTTGCAAGCCTGCCGCCGGCATCCGCGCCCGATCTGACACCAGGCTCTGTTGCCGGCGTCTGGAACGCATCGCTTGGCGGCCAGAGCTGCAAGATCGCAACGCCGCAGACCAAATATGGCCAGGGCTATCGCGCGGGTCCGTTACGCTGCCCGGGTGAACTGGGCAATCTCGCTTCATGGGCCGTCAACGGCAAGCAGCTCGTTCTCTATGATGCGAATGGCGGCACCGTCGCTTCGCTCTATTCTTCGGGACAGAGCCGCTTCGATGGACAGACCTCCGGCGGTCAGGCTGTGTCGCTTTCGCGCTAAGACATTGTTTCGCTTGGAGCGCATTTCGATCTGATTGAATCAAATTGGCGCTTCAGTTGTTTTGTTCTGCCGCGCATCTTGCCCGAAAACCGTTTCACACTTTTCGGGATGCGCTTTAAAGACAGGCGGATCATCGCGAGATGGTCCGCCGTTTTTGCAATTGAAAGGTTGAACGGACGCAATCATGTCTTTCGACGGCAATCTCAAGGCGTTCCCCTCTGTTCGTGAACATTACGATGCGATGGTCGCGGCGGGTGATGTGGAAGCCGATCCCGCTCAACTCGAACTCACTGTCCGTTACGACCGGCTGATCGAGGAAATCTGCACCAAACGCCTGTCCCGCAAGTCGAGCGCGCTCGGCTGGCTGTTCGGCAAGCGCAAGGAAGCAACGAGCATCATCAAGGGGCTTTACGTGCACGGCGAGGTCGGGCGCGGCAAGACCATGCTGATGGACATGTTCTTTTCGCTTCTGCCGGTGGAACGCAAGCGCCGCGCGCATTTCAATGATTTCATGGCCGATGTGCATGAGCGCATCTATGCGCATCGTCAGGCGCATAAGCGCGGCGAGACCAAGCAGGACGACCCGATCCCGCCGGTCGCCGATGCCTTGAGCCAGCAGGCTTGGGTCTTGTGTTTCGACGAATTCACCGTGACGGACATTGCCGATGCGATGATCCTGTCGCGCCTCTTCAGTGCGTTGTTTGCACGTGGCGTTGTATTGGTAGCCACATCCAACGTGGCGCCCGATAATCTTTATCGGGACGGGCTGAACCGCCAGCTCTTTCTACCCTTCATCGATATTCTCAAGCAGCATGTCGATGTGATCAATCTGGATTCCCGCACCGATTATCGCCTCGAAAAGCTCGACCGCCAGCCGGTCTATCTGTCGCCGCTGGGGTCCGAGACGACCAGGCGCATGGATGCGGCCTGGACGGCGCAAAAGGACGGCGCGCATGAAAAGCCGGACGTCATCCGCATCAAGGGGCGCGACATAGAGGTCCCACGCACTGTGCATGGCGCGGCGCGCTTCACTTTCGATGCGCTTTGTTCGAAGCCGCTTGGTGCCTCGGACTATATTTCTATCGTGAAGCACTATCCGACCTTGTTCATCGATGATGTTCCGGTGCTCGACTATTCGCGCCGCAACGAGGCCAAGCGCTTCATTCTGCTGATCGACGTGCTCTACGATCATCACGCGCGCGTGTTCATTTCCGCAGAAGCCCAGCCGGAAAAGCTCTATCTTGCCAGCAAGGGCACGGAGGCCTTCGAGTTCGACCGTACCGCTTCCCGTCTCTTCGAGATGCAGAGCGCTGACTATCTGGCCGAGCCGCCCGGCAAGGCCGGATAAGCAGCCTGCACATCAACTGCCCTATCATCAGACTGCCACAGACTGGACTTATAAGCCCGGTGGGCTATGTTGCTCACGCAATTCATTTGGAAGGCTTGGCGCATTCGTGCCAGCTTCTGATACAGCATCGGTTTTAAATCGGGGCCGGTTTTTAACGGGTGCATAACGAGGTTGGAATTGGCAGCTTGCCGGTCGCTCCTTCACCGCTTCGCCGGGGATGGTCTGCGACGGTAGGGAAGGGTTGTTTTGCCTTGATATTGACAAATTATCTTACGTTTACGTAAGAACCATTAATTCTAACCGATTGAAAACATTAGTCGCAAAATAATGAGTTGAGTTTATCGCCAAAGAGTCCTATCTCGCAGTTCCAACGCTTGAGCGTTTCCGGGGAGGATTCCGGATGGCTTGATGCGTTTCTGGATCAAAAGTGAGGAAAGAAACAATCATGGCACGCAACAAGATTGCCCTCATCGGCTCCGGCATGATCGGCGGCACGCTCGCCCATCTGGCTGGTCTGAAGGAACTCGGCGACGTCGTCCTTTTCGACATTGCGGAAGGCACCCCGCAGGGTAAGGGACTGGATATCGCCGAATCTTCTCCGGTTGACGGTTTTGATGCGAAGTTTACCGGCGCCAACGATTACGCAGCCATCGAAGGCGCGGACGTTGTCATCGTGACCGCCGGTGTGCCGCGCAAGCCGGGCATGAGCCGCGACGACCTTCTGGGCATCAACCTCAAGGTGATGGAGCAGGTTGGCGCAGGCATCAAGAAATATGCGCCTGAAGCTTTCGTCATCTGCATCACCAACCCGCTCGATGCGATGGTCTGGGCCCTGCAGAAGTTCTCGGGCCTTCCGGCTCACAAGGTTGTCGGCATGGCTGGCGTTCTCGACAGCGCCCGCTTCCGTTATTTCCTCTCGGAAGAATTCAACGTTTCGGTTGAAGACGTCACCGCATTCGTGCTTGGCGGCCACGGCGACAGCATGGTTCCGCTGGCTCGCTACTCGACCGTTGCCGGTATCCCGCTGCCCGACCTCGTCAAGATGGGTTGGACCAGCCAGGACAAGCTCGACAAGATCATCCAGCGCACCCGTGACGGCGGCGCGGAAATCGTCGGCCTGCTCAAGACCGGTTCGGCTTTCTACGCTCCGGCTGCATCGGCAATCCAGATGGCTGAATCCTACCTCAAGGACAAGAAGCGCGTCCTGCCGGTCGCTGCCCAGCTTTCTGGCCAGTACGGCGTCAAGGACATGTATGTCGGCGTGCCGACCGTGATCGGTGCCAATGGCGTTGAGCGCATCATTGAAATCGATCTCGACAAGGACGAGAAGACGCAGTTCGACAAGTCGGTGGCATCCGTCGCCGGTCTTTGCGAAGCCTGCATCGGAATCGCTCCGTCGCTGAAGTAAAATTCCAGACAAGGCCGGATTGTTGCTTGCGGGCGGCTCCGGCCTTTTCCGGCTGTCAATCCGTACCGGTTCCGTTCAATCCCAATAGGCAACGGACCGGGAATCCGCAGAGGACAACCAGATGAATATTCACGAATACCAGGCCAAGCGCCTGCTCCACACCTACGGCGCGCCGATCGCCAATGGTGTGGCTGTCTATTCCGTCGAACAGGCGGAAGAATGGGCAAAGACGCTTCCCGGACCGCTTTATGTCGTCAAGAGCCAGATCCATGCTGGCGGACGCGGCAAGGGCAAGTTCAAGGAACTGCCAGCCGATGCAAAGGGCGGCGTGCGCCTCGCCAAGTCTGTCGAGGAAGTGGTTGCCAATGCGAAGGAAATGCTGGGCAACACGCTGGTCACCAAGCAGACCGGCCCTGCCGGCAAGCAGGTCAACCGTCTCTACATCGAAGACGGCGCCGATATCGATCGCGAACTCTATCTCTCGATCCTGATCGACCGCACCGTCGGTCGTCCGGCTTTCGTCGTTTCGACCGAAGGCGGCATGGACATTGAAGCCGTTGCCGAAGAAACGCCTGAAAAGATCGTCACCGTTGCCATCGACCCGGCCAAGGGCGTGACGGACGAAGACGCGGGCAAGCTCGCCGACGCGCTGAAGCTTGAAGGTCAGGCTCGCGAAGACGGCCTCAAGCTGTTCCCGATCCTCTACAAGGCTTTCACCGAAAAGGACATGAGCCTTCTCGAAATCAACCCGCTGATCGTCATGACCGATGGCCGCGTGCGCGTTCTCGACGCCAAGGTGTCGTTCGACGGCAATGCGCTGTTCCGTCATCCTGACATTCAGGAACTGCGCGATCTGTCGGAAGAAGACGAAAAAGAGATCGAAGCTTCCAAGTACGACCTCGCTTACGTCGCTCTCGACGGCAATATCGGCTGCATGGTCAACGGCGCAGGCCTTGCCATGGCGACGATGGACATCATCAAGCTCTACGGTGCTGAACCTGCCAACTTCCTCGACGTTGGTGGCGGCGCTTCCAAGGAGAAGGTGACGGCTGCGTTCAAGATCATCACCGCCGATCCGGCTGTCCAGGGCATTCTGGTCAACATCTTCGGCGGCATCATGAAGTGCGACATCATTGCTGAGGGCGTGATCGCCGCGGTCAAGGAAGTCGGCCTCAAGGTTCCGCTGGTTGTCCGTCTCGAAGGCACCAATGTCGAGCTTGGCAAGAAGATCATCAACGAGAGCGGCCTGAACGTCATTTCGGCCGACGATCTCGACGATGCGGCGCAGAAGATCGTCGCTGCAGTGAAGGGGAATTAAGGCATGTCCATTCTCGTCAACAAGGACACCAAGGTTCTCGTACAGGGCCTGACCGGCAAGACCGGCACCTTCCACACCGAACAGGCGCTTGCCTATTACGGCACGCAGATGGTCGGCGGTATCCATCCGAAGAAGGGTGGCGAAACCTGGGAAGGCTCCAAGGGCGAAAAGCTCCCGATTTTCGCAACCGTCGCCGAAGCCAAGGAACGCACGGGTGCCGACGCATCCGTGATCTATGTTCCGCCAGCAGGCGCAGCCGACGCGATCATCGAAGCCATCGAAGCTGAAATCCCGTTCATCGTCTGCATCACCGAAGGCATTCCGGTCATGGACATGGTTCGCGTCAAGGAGCGTCTGGAACGCTCGAAGTCGCGCCTGCTCGGACCGAACTGCCCCGGCATCCTGACCCCTGAAGAATGCAAGATCGGCATCATGCCGGGCAATATCTTCAAGAAGGGTTCGGTGGGTGTTGTATCCCGCTCCGGCACGCTTACCTATGAAGCAGTGTTCCAGACCTCGAATGAGGGCCTTGGCCAGACCACGGCTGTCGGTATCGGCGGCGATCCGGTCAAGGGCACCGAGTTCATCGACGTCTTGGAAATGTTCCTGGCCGACGACGAAACCAAGTCGATCGTCATGATCGGTGAAATCGGCGGCTCGGCTGAAGAAGATGCGGCTCAGTTCCTCAAGGACGAAGCCAAGCGCGGTCGCAAGAAGCCGATGGTCGGCTTTATCGCTGGCCGTACGGCGCCTGCCGGACGCACCATGGGCCATGCCGGCGCCGTGATCTCCGGCGGCAAGGGCGGCGCGGAAGACAAGATTGCAGCCATGGAATCGGCTGGTATTCGCGTGTCGCCGTCGCCGGCGCAGCTCGGCAAGACGCTGGTTGAAGTCCTCAAGGGCTGAGATCGCGTATCGGTCTGAATATCCCGGCGGCGGCGAAAGCCGCTGCCGGGTTTAGCATAAAGCGGGTCATGTGATCCGGCCTGGAGGAGCGGATATCCGTTCCGACGCGTAGAGTTTAGTTATATGCCGGGGTCTGTAGCGGTTCCTCCCCGGCGGCGTGAGGGATGAAGGTCAAAAGCTTCCGGCCCGCGCAGATGAGCCGCTGACAAGGAGACGGAGCACTGCTCCGGATAGGCTATGGCAAGGCAGGAACAAGCCCCAGATCGGGCCAACGACGTTTTCGCCCTCACTTCATTCCTCTATGGCGGCAATGCCGACTATATCGAGGAGCTGTACGCCAAATATGAGGACGATCCGAATTCGGTCGATCCACAGTGGCGCGACTTCTTCGCGAAGCTGGGCGACAATGCCGACGATGTGAAGAAGAATGCGGAAGGTCCCAGCTGGACCAGAAAGAACTGGCCGATTGCTGCCAATGGCGAGCTCGTTTCTGCGCTCGACGGCAACTGGGCCGAGGTCGAAAAGCATGTCACCGACAAGCTGAAAGGCAAGGCTGCAAAGGGCGAAGCGAAGGGTGCGACCGGCGTAGCCCTTACCAGCGAAGAGATCACGCAGGCTGCACGCGACAGCGTTCGCGCCATCATGATGATCCGCGCCTACCGCATGCGCGGCCATCTGCACGCCAATCTCGATCCGCTCGGTCTTTCCGAAAAGCCAAACGATTATAACGAGCTGGAGCCGGAAAACTACGGTTTCACGCCTGCCGACTACAATCGCAAGATCTTCATCGACAACGTGCTCGGCCTCGAATATGCAACCGTGCCGGAAATGCTCGACATTTTGAAGCGTACCTATTGCGGCACGATCGGCGTCGAGTTCATGCATATTTCCGATCCGGCTGAAAAGGCCTGGATCCAGGAACGTATCGAAGGTCCGGACAAGAAGGTTGCTTTCACGCCGGAAGGGAAGAAGGCAATCCTGTCGAAGCTTATCGAAGCGGAAGGTTTCGAGCAGTTCATCGACGTCAAGTACAAGGGCACCAAGCGTTTCGGTCTCGACGGCGGTGAATCGCTGATTCCCGCTCTTGAGCAGATCGTCAAGCGCGGCGGCGCCATGGGCGTCAAGGAAATCATCTTCGGCATGGCCCATCGTGGCCGTCTGAACGTGCTCAGCCAGGTCATGGGCAAGCCGCACCGCGCCATCTTCCACGAATTCAAGGGCGGCTCCTATGCGCCGGACGACGTGGAAGGCTCGGGCGACGTGAAGTACCATCTGGGCGCTTCCTCGGACCGTGAGTTCGACGGCAACAAGGTCCACCTGTCGCTGACCGCCAACCCATCGCATCTGGAAATCGTCAACCCTGTCGTGATGGGCAAGGCCCGCGCCAAGCAGGATCTGCTGGCCGGCCGTAATCGTGACGACATGGTGCCGCTCGCAACGCGCGCCAAGGTTCTGCCGCTGCTCCTGCATGGCGATGCCGCCTTTGCGGGTCAGGGTGTCGTGGCCGAGTGTCTCGGTCTTTCGGGCCTGAAAGGCCACCGGGTCGCGGGTACGGTTCACTTTATCATCAACAACCAGATCGGTTTCACCACCAATCCGGCCTTCTCGCGTTCGTCGCCTTATCCGTCGGATGTGGCGAAGATGATCGAAGCGCCGATCTTCCACGTCAATGGCGACGACCCGGAAGCGGTGGTGTTTGCCGCCAAGGTTGCGACCGAGTTCCGCATGACCTTCCACAAACCGGTGGTCATCGACATGTTCTGCTATCGCCGCTTCGGTCACAACGAAGGCGACGAGCCGTCCTTCACCCAGCCGTTGATGTACAAGGCGATCCGTGCGCACAAGACCACGGTTCAGCTCTATAGCGACAAGCTGATCGCGGAAGGCCTGATCAAGCAGGAAGAGATCGACCAGATGAAAGCGCAGTGGCGCGAAAATCTGGAAACTGAATTCGATGCCGGACAGAGCTACAAGCCGAACAAGGCCGACTGGCTGGATGGCGCGTGGGCTGGTCTGCGTACTGCCGACAATGCCGACGAACAGCGTCGCGGCAAGACTGCCGTTCCGATGAAGACGCTCAAGGAAATCGGCAAGAAGCTGGTCGAAGTGCCGAAGGACTTCCACGTTCACCGCACGATCCAGCGCTTCCTCGACAACCGTGCCAAGATGATGGAAACGGGCGAAGGGATTGACTGGGCGACGGCAGAATCGCTGGCTTTCGGCTCGCTGGTTGCCGAAGGCAATCCGATCCGCCTGTCGGGTCAGGATGTCGAGCGCGGCACCTTCTCGCAGCGTCATACGGTTCTCTACGATCAGGAGAGCCAGAATCGCTATATTCCGCTCAACAATATCCAGAAGGGCCAAGCGATCTACGAGGTCATCAACTCGATGCTCTCGGAAGAAGCCGTTCTTGGCTACGAATACGGTTATTCGCTGTCCGATCCGCGCGCTCTGGTTCTGTGGGAAGCCCAGTTCGGCGATTTCGCCAATGGTGCACAGGTCGTGTTCGACCAGTTCATCTCGTCCGGCGAACGCAAGTGGCTGCGTATGTCCGGCCTCGTCTGCCTTCTGCCGCACGGCTATGAAGGTCAGGGTCCGGAACACTCCTCGGCTCGTCTGGAACGCTATCTCCAGCTCTGTGCCGAAGACAACATGCAGGTGGCAAACGTCACGACGCCAGCCAACTACTTCCATATTCTGCGCCGCCAGATGAAGCGTGATTTCCGCAAGCCGCTCATCATGATGACGCCGAAGTCGCTGCTGCGTCACAAGCGCGCCGTTTCGACGCTTGCCGAAATGTCGGGTGAATCCTCGTTCCACCGCCTGCTGTGGGACGATGCGCAGTACAACAAGGACGAAGGCATCAAGCTCCAGAAGGACGCAAAAATCCGTCGCGTCGTGCTCTGCTCGGGCAAGGTCTATTACGACCTTTACGAAGAGCGTGAAAAGCGCGGCATCGATGATGTCTATCTGCTGCGTGTCGAACAGCTTTATCCGTTCCCGGCCAAGGCGCTCATTAATGAGCTGTCGCGCTTCCGCCATGCGGAAATGGTCTGGTGTCAGGAAGAGCCGAAGAACATGGGCGCGTGGTCGTTCATCGACCCGTATCTGGAATGGGTGCTGGCCCATATCGACGCCAAGCATCAGCGCGTCCGCTATGCGGGCCGTCCGGCCGCGGCATCGCCTGCAACGGGTCTGATGTCGAAGCATCTTGCGCAGCTTGCCGCTTTCCTTGAGGATGCGCTCGGTAACTGATCCGGGTTAGAGTTTTGGAGCAGTTTTTCGAAACTGCTCCAACCTGAATTGAACACAAAATCCAAAGTTTGAAGATCAACGGAAGAAGAAACCATGGCCACCGAAATTCGCGTTCCCACGCTTGGGGAGTCCGTTACTGAGGCAACCATCGGAAAATGGTTCAAGAAGGTCGGCGATGCCATCGCTATCGACGAACCGCTGGTGGAACTGGAAACCGACAAGGTGACAGTGGAAGTTCCGGCTGCTGCTGCTGGCGTGCTGGCTGAAATCACGGCCAAGGAAGGCGACACGGTCGAGGTCAATGCGCTTCTGGGCCAGATTTCCACCGATGGCTCTGCCGTCGCTGCGGCTCCTGCTGCGAAGAAGGAAGAAGCCAAGCCTGCTGCTGCCGCACCGGCTGCAGCACCCATCGCTTCGGCTTCGTCGGGCCCGGCGATGCAGCCAGCGCCTGCCGCTGCCAAGCTGCTTTCAGAAAATAACCTTTCCGCCGACCAGGTGGACGGTTCCGGCAAGCGCGGCCAGGTGCTGAAGGGTGACGTTCTCGACGCCATCGCAAAGGGTGTATCGGCTGCACCGGCTCCGGCCGCACCGGCTGCTGCCCGCCCGGCATCTTCGGCTGACGACGCATCGCGCGAAGAACGCGTGAAGATGACCCGCCTGCGCCAGACCATCGCCAAGCGTCTGAAGGATGCCCAGAACACCGCCGCCATGCTGACGACCTATAATGAAGTCGACATGTCTGCGGTCATGGAACTGCGCACCAAGTACAAGGACATCTTCGAGAAGAAGCATGGCGTGAAGCTCGGCTTCATGGGCTTCTTCACCAAGGCCGTGACCCATGCGCTGAAGGAAATCCCGGCGGTCAATGCCGAGATCGACGGCACCGACATCATCTACAAGAATTTCGCCCATGTCGGCATGGCCGTCGGCACGGACAAGGGCCTTGTGGTTCCGGTCATCCGTGATGCCGACAGCATGTCGATTGCGGAGATCGAAAAGGAACTGGGACGTCTGGCCAAGGCCGCTCGCGACGGTTCGCTGTCCATGGCCGACATGCAGGGCGGCACGTTCACCATCACCAATGGCGGCGTGTACGGTTCGCTGATGTCTTCGCCGATCCTGAACGCTCCGCAGTCGGGTATCCTCGGCATGCACAAGATCCAGGAACGTCCGGTTGTCGTCGGCGGTCAGATCGTGATCCGCCCGATGATGTATCTGGCGCTTTCCTACGATCACCGTATCGTGGATGGCAAGGAAGCCGTGACCTTCCTTGTGCGCGTCAAGGAAAGCCTGGAAGATCCGGAACGTCTGGTTCTCGACCTCTAAGGAAAAATGATGGAGCCGGGCATCTTCTCCGCATCGCCGTTTCTGCCGCTGGTCGGCTTGAGCGTTGTTCTGCTGGTGGTTCATATCCTCCTGCAGGGCTTTGCGGCGACGAAGGAACTCGGCTCTCAATGGAATGCCGGTCCGCGCGACGAGGGGCTGAAACCCTCCGGCAAGTTTGCCGGTCGCGCGGAGCGGGCTTCTGCCAATTTCCGTGAAACCTATCCGGCTTTCATCGGTCTGGCGCTGGCGCTCGTGCTGAAAGGCGACCCGTCCGGATGGGGTATCCTCGGGGCGTGGCTGTGGTTTTTCAGCCGCATTATCTATATTCCGCTTTATCTGGCGGGCATTCCCTATTTCCGTTCCTTCGTCTGGCTCATTGGTCTGGTGGGGCTCGGAGTGATGCTTCTGGCTTTGGTTCTGTGATGACAGCCTGCGCGTGAAATGCGTGCAATGAAGGAAACGCGATGCATCCCTATCTGTTCGAACTTGCATCCCTGATGGCGATTTTCGTCTTTGCCATCGTTTCCCCTGGCGCCGATCTCGCCATGGTTATCCGGCAATCGCTGCTGCATGGCCGCCGCGAGGCGATCATCACGAGCTTCGGCATTGGTGCCGCCCTGATGATGCATGTCACCTATACGGTGCTGGGTCTCGGGCTCATCATTTCCAAATCGATCTATCTGTTCAACATCGTCAAATGGTGCGGTGTGGCCTATCTGGTTTATATCGGGATCAAGGCGCTGCGGGCGGGAACGACGAAGATCGACGTGGAAACGGCGCCGAAGGAACTGCGCAAGCAGCAGAGTTTTGCCAAGGCATTCGGCCTCGGCTTTGCCGCCAATGCGCTGAACCCCAAGGCCGTGTTCTTCTTCCTGTCGATTTTCTCCACCGTCGTTCATGCCCATACACCGACCGAAGTGAAGCTTGGTTACGGTATTGTGATGGCAACCGCCTTGATCTCCTGGTTCGTCGGCGTCAGCCTTTTCATGACGACGCCGAAGATGCGCGCGGCCTTCTCGCGCGCGTCCAAATGGATCGATCGGGCCAGCGGTGTTGTCTTCATCGCGCTGGGGCTGAAACTTGCCACCGAAAAGGCTATGTAATCCTTATCTTCGGATGCCGAAGATTCGCTGCCGGAAAAGCTCAGCCGGAACATTCAGGGAGAACCGACAGATGCATACCGCGAAAAAGTTTCTCAACGTCACGGCCATGTCGGTGCTGGCGCTCACGGTTTTCTCCACTGCGGTTCAGGCAGCCTGCACCCAGAACCGGGCGATTTATCGCGATCGCGACGATGCCTATACACTGACCTTCCGCCCGGAACAGCCGAACGACCTGAAAATGACACCGGCCCCGACGAATGAATTCACCATTACGGCCAATGACAAGCCGGAGTTCAAGCTGAACGGCATGGTGATCTGGCCGGAGGAGGGCGTGGCGCGTCCCTATGCGCTGCTGACCTTCAACTGCAAGGGCGATGGTTCCAATCCGGAGGATCTTGACGATTGCAGCATCTGGCAGAGCGTCATCTACGCGCTGAAGGACGGCGCGGAAGCCGATGTCCTGCCCAAGGCGGATGAACCGGCGGCGCAGGCGATCCTACTGCCTGATCTGGTGACGGCGCTCGATGGTTATGATTTTGGAGCGGCAAAGCCCGAAAAGCCGCTTCAGTGGGAAGCATTCCGCTTTCAGGGATGCACGCCCGACGAGGAATGACCGGCAGCCCATGGGGGCCGGTTGGATGGATATAATTGCGAATGAGAGAACGGGCCCGGATGAACCGGGGGTTCGAAAACGTTCAGGACAGACTGAAGAAGGATAGTTCAATGTCATACGATGTGGTTGTCATCGGTACGGGTCCCGGCGGTTATGTCGCCGCGATCAAGGCTGCACAGCTCGGCCTCAAGGTTGCCGTGGTGGAAAAGCGCAAGACCTTCGGTGGCACCTGCCTGAATATCGGCTGCATTCCCTCCAAGGCGCTTCTGCATGCGTCGGAAGTGTTTGCCGAAGCCGGTCATTCCTTCGACACACTCGGCGTGGAAGTAACGCCGAAGCTCAATCTGGAAAAGATGCTGGCGCACAAGGACACGACCGTGAAGGCCAATGTCTCGGGCGTCGAGTTCCTGTTCAAGAAGAACAAGATCACACCTTACATCGGCACCGGCAAGATCGTCGCCAAGGGCAAGGTTTCTGTGACCGCCGAAGACGGCAAGGTCGAGGAAATCGAAGCAAAGAACATCATCATTGCAACCGGCTCGGACGTGGCGGGCATTCCGGGCGTCAAGGTCGATATTGACGAGAAGGTCATTGTTTCCTCGACCGGCGCGCTTTCCTTTGACAAGGTTCCGGGCAGCCTGATTGTTGTCGGCGGCGGCGTGATCGGTCTGGAACTCGGTTCCGTCTGGGCGCGTCTCGGGGCGAAGGTCACGGTGGTCGAATATCTCGACAAGGTGCTTGGCCCCATGGACGGCGAAGTGTCGAAGCAGTTCCAGCGCCTTCTCGAAAAGCAGGGCATTGCCTTCAAGCTCGGCGCCAAGGTGACGGGCGTGGAAAAGGCCGCAAAGGGCGCGAAAGTGACTTTTGAGCCGGTCAAGGGCGGCGCGGCTGAAACGCTTGAAGCCGATGCGGTTCTGATCGCGACCGGCCGCCGTCCGTACACCGATGGTCTCGGCTTGCAGGAAGTGGGCGTAAATGTCGACGATCGCGGCCGCGTTTCGATCGATGATCATTGGCGCACCAATGTCGAAGGCATTTATGCCATCGGTGATGTGGTGCAGGGGCCGATGCTGGCGCACAAGGCTGAGGACGAAGGCATTGCGGTTGCCGAAATCATTGCCGGTCAGGCCGGTCACGTGAATTTCGATGTCATTCCGAGCGTCGTCTACACGCAGCCGGAAGTGGCTTCCGTCGGCAAGACCGAGGAAGAACTGAAAGCTGCCGGTATCGAATACAAGATCGGCAAGTTCCCGTTCACGGCCAATGGTCGCGCGCGCGCCATGCTGCACACCGACGGTTTCGTGAAAATCCTGGCCGACAAGGCGACGGATCGCGTTCTGGGTGCGCATATTCTCGGCTACAATGCCGGTGAAATGATCCACGAACTGGCCGTGCTGATGGAATTCGGCGGTTCGTCAGAAGATTTGGCCCGCACCTGCCATGCCCATCCGACCATGTCGGAAGCCGTGCGCGAATCGGCTCTGGCAACCTTCGCCAAGCCGATCCATATGTGATTGGCTGCCATTTCAGTGATTGTGAAAAGGCCCGCGCGAGCGGGCCTTTTTCGATATTTAATTTTGTGCTGGCGGGGCTGGAGCCGGTGTTGCGGGCTCGCTCTGCGTTGCCGGTGGCGGCGAGGGTGGGGCGGCGCTGTCGGTTCCGCTGCCATTCCGGTAAAAGAAATAACCGAGAATGATGATCGCAGCCAGAAGCACAGCGCCCAGCAGATAACCGCTTCCGCCGCGGTTTGGTGGGGGTGGCGGCATTCCCGATTGGCCGGACGGGTCTGAAGACCGCGGATCGGTGTTTCGTGGATCAAGGGGATCAACCATAATGGGTTCCTCCAATGGTCTCTTCCGTTATCGAAGTGATAGTTGGAAGCGACAGTTGACCGGGCATTGCGGTCATTCATGAGACAATCCGTGCTCTGACCGTTTCTGATGCGTGTCGTCCTGCGTTGTGATAACAAACCCGGTGTATATTAATGCAAAAAAAAGTAGATAGTTCCCAAAACTCCAATATAAGAAGGGATATGGATTAATAGCTGTACGAAGGCGTGCGACGAGGGTGCCGTTAACCCGGACGAAACTGCATATTGCTATGTATATTCAACCATGGAAGTGCTTCGGTAAGCAGGATTATGGTCGATCAACTGGCTATCCAGGCTTTATCACTGTAAAGCACTGATAAGCGTTCAGAAACCATACCGAAATTTGAGGAATGACATTATGCCGTCGAAAGAAAATCTGAAAACCATTGAACGTTTCGAAAGGCTCTCTTCGCTTCTACGCGATGAACAGTTCAAGCTTCTGGACGAGGCGGCTAGGGAAGAAGCACTTCCGGGAAAATCCATACTGAGACAGATTGCCGAACTCGAACTCAATATTACGGCTATTGAAAACAGCATCACCGATCTGAAAGCCGGTTAGCAATATTCAAGCGCACAGAATTTATAGCGGGGTCACTCGATAGCCCTTTGTACGCAGCAATTCGATTATCCCGTCCTTGCCGGGCAGGTGCAGGGCGCCGACGGCAATAAAGGCATTTCCCTTGTCGATGATCGGAACAGCACGCTCTGCCATAATGTGATTACGGTCGGAAATGAGATATTTTAGAAATAGTTCATAGTCTGCTTCGGAAAGTCCGTCAGGCACGATTTTCCGAAGCGCGGGCATAATCATCCCGATTTCGCCCGCAAGGTATAATGCGGTTGTCGTTTCCATGGCGTCCTCGATCTTGTCGCCATAGTCGACGGAAGCGACCAGATTTCGGAGATGGAAGTCGAGCGGCATCCTGTTCATGGCCTCAAGCTGCTCGGCAGCGCTTTCAAGCCCCTGCACATTGCGGCCTTCGGCCTGCGCATCAAGAGCCAGACGCTCATCGAGCGATTTCTCGCCTTCGCTTTTGCGTTCCCGCTCGCATTTTGGAAGTGCCAGCAGGCTGGACAGAACCCATGGCTTCATTTTTGCGACCGCGTCGAGAACGATACCGCGGTCCGCGAGTTTCTGTTCTATTTCTTCACGCCGTTCTGCCGGAAGATGCGACTTCAACGTGCTGCCATCGGTGAAGAGCAGCAGGTCGGGTTGTTCAAGCTTGAGGCGTAGGAAGACCTTGGGATCCAGAATATCTGTTGTTTCGATGACAACAGTACTCGCCGACCGATAGGCCGTGTCGGCGGCCTCTGGCAATGTTACCACCCGGGGATCGGAAAGATGGATCGTGCCGAAGAGATAGGATGGTTGGATGCCGTCCTTATCAATTTTCCAGAGAAGTCCTTTTCGATTGGGAACGGCATCAGCTTCGCGCTGCAATTCCTTCCAGCTTGCCGGATTCTTGGTCTCAAGCCCGTCAATGAGATTGACGCCGTGCATGGCGCAGATGGCAGATGCATCGTCGGCACGGGCAGATGTTGCGCCTGCCAGACATGCATAAAGAAGAATGAGAAGCAGCTTTTTCATAAGGGTAATATAGGTCCGGTTTTCGCCGATGCGAGACCAATATTAAGCCCGCGGATGCGCTTTGTCGTAAACCTCCAGAAGCCGCTCGGTGTCCACGCCGGTATAGACCTGAGTGGTCGATAGGCTTGCATGGCCAAGCAGTTCCTGGATCGTCCTGAGATCGCCACCGCGCCCGAGAAGGTGGGTGGCAAAGGAATGGCGCAGCGCATGGGGTGTGGCGCTGTCGGGCAGGCCGAGCCCGGCGCGCAGCTTCTGCATTTCGCGCTGGATGATCGCGGCATGCAGAACACCGCCCTTGGCCCCGCGAAAAAGCGGCTTGTCGGCCGAAAGATCGAACGGGCACAGCGCCCGATATTGCGCGACGGCGCGGTGCACGATGGGCAGCAAGGGCACGAGGCGGGCCTTGTTACCCTTGCCGGTGATGGTGATCGAGAGGGCGGCGCCGTCGGATAGCGCATCGCCCATGAGGCCGAGCGCTTCCGATATGCGCAGGCCGCAGCCATAGAGCAAGGTCAGGACGGCAGCGTTGCGCGCGGCGATCCATGGCTCCTCTGCCATCTGGCCATCGGCGGCAACCACGCGCCGGGCGTCTTCGGCGGTCAGCGGCTTTGGCAGTGATTTCGGCTGACGCGGTGCGCGCATGGCGCTTGCGCCTGCTGCATTGGCAAGGCCGCGCTTTTCCAGATGGCGCAGAAGCGAGCGCACACCGGCAAGCCCGCGCCCGAGCGTTCGGGCACCAACACCTTCATTGCGGCGGCTGGCCAGGAAGGAGCGCAGATCGGCGACCCGCAGATTGCCAACATCTTTCAGCGATGGCGGTTCGCCCAGATGGCCGGTCAGGAAATTGAGAAACTGGCGTGTGTCGCGCTCATAGGCTTCGAGCGTATTTTCCGACAGGCGGCGCGCATCTTTCAGCATCTTCAGCCATTCTTCACGCGCCGCTGCGAGATCGGCACGGGCGGGGATCAGAAATTCGCTGTTCGTCGTCATAATCAAGCCGGTCTTAGTTCTGGATTTGCGGATAGTCTGCCAGCGATAGGTTACCGGCTGGTTGTTCGTGGAGTGAAAAGCACTATTCTTACGAAATGAGGTGAATTGAGCTGACGAAAGAGCTATGGAACAAAAAATAGTTCCATCCGAGCAGCAGAAACAAGGTTGGCAATGCCGCGTCCAGAAAACCCGATCCAGCTCGCCGTTATCGGCGCCGCCCATGGCACGCGCGGCGAAGTGCGCGTGAAGACTTTTACCGGCGATCCGCTGGCCATCGCCGATTACGGCCTGCTCTATGACGAACAGGGCAAGAGCTATGAGGTTCTGGAAGCCCGCCCGGCCAAGACGGTCGTGGTCGTGCGCTTCAAGGGCATCAACGACCGCAATGCCGCCGAGGCGTTGAACGGGAAGGAGCTTTTCATCGATCGTTCGCAGCTGCCGGACGACGAACTGGATGAAGACGAATTCTTCCAGACCGACCTGATCGGTTTGCTGGCGGTGGATGCCGAAGGCAAGACCTATGGTGTGGTGAGCGCGCTCTTCGATTTCGGCGGCGGCGACCTCATCGAGCTTAGCGAAAAGGGCAAGCGCCCGATGCTTATTCCTTTCACGGAGGCTGCCGTGCCGGAGATCGATCTGGACAAGGGCACGCTGCTGGTCGAGCCCTATGCCGCCGGATTGATTGCCGAGGATGAGGATGAGCGTCCGCAGAGCGAAAAGAAAAAGCCGAAGAAGTCATGATCGAAGTTTCCAAGGTCGATGACAGAGCTGATTTCTTTCATGCATCCGTGCTGACGCTTTATCCTGAAATGTTTCCTGGGCCGCTTGGCGCTTCGCTTGCCGGCAAGGCGCTCGGTGAGGCCAAATGGCAGCTCGATGCGGTGCAGATTCGCGATTTTGCGGAAGGGCGGCATCGTATGGTCGATGACACACCCTCTGGCGGTGGTGCTGGCATGGTGATGAAGCCGGATGTCATCGCCCGCGCACTCGATTCCGTTGCCGATGGCCATCGCCCGATGCTTCTGATGAGCCCGCGCGGAAAACCGCTGACGCAAAAGCGTGTGCGTGAACTGGCAGATGGACCGGGCGCGATCATTCTCTGCGGACGGTTCGAGGGCGTGGATGAGCGCGTGATCGAGGCACGTAATCTCGAGGAAGTATCGATCGGTGATTATATTCTGTCGGGCGGAGAAACTGCAGCAATAGTTCTGTTGGATGCAATTGTCCGGCTTTTGCCGGGCGTGATGGGCAATCGCGAATCCGGTGAGACCGAAAGTTTCGAGACAGGATTGCTCGAACATCCGCATTATACGCGTCCGCAGGTTTGGGAAGATCGGTCCATTCCCGAAATCCTGACCTCCGGCAATCATGGCGCCATCGATAAATGGCGGCACGGACAGGCCGAACGGATCACCAGGGAACGGCGCCCCGATCTTTGGGAAGTCTATTGCGAGGGCAAACGCAAATGAACCTGATCCAGCGGCTTGAAAGTCTTTCCCTCGCGCTGCTGGCGCTGGGAGCCTATTGGGTCAGTGGCGCAAGCTGGTGGCTTTTCGCGATATTCATTCTGGCACCCGATCTTTCGTTCTTCGGTTATCTCAAAGGTCCGCGCACAGGTGCGGTTGTCTACAATATCGCCCACAGCTGGATCGGTGTTGTACTTTTGGCAGTGCTGGGTTGGGCGATGAACTGGCAGGTCTGCATCGCCATGGCCCTGATTTGGTCCGTGCATATCGGTATCGACCGCGCTCTGGGCTTCGGTCTCAAATATGGATCAGGTTTTCAGGATACGCATCTTGGCCGGATTGGCCGTTAGAGCGCGTTTTGATCTGATTGGATCAGATCGGTGCCCTAACGTTTTGTTTTGACGCGTATCTTCTGATCGAAGCAGGATCAGAAATCAGTCCAGTGTACTGATTTCCCTGTGTAGGCGCTTCACACTTTTCGGGATGCGCTCTAAATAAAAATGCCCGGTTTTTATGCCGGACATTTTCGTTTTCTTGATCAGGCAGAGTGCTGATTTGCAGGACTGCGAAGTTCTGTCTGCGACCTGCGCAGCACAAAATAGACGCTGCCGCCAATGCCCACGCCGAAGAACCAGCCATAGGTTGCCCACCAGCTAGGCAGGAGATTGGTGGTCATTGGCAGGACAGACGAGAACAGTGCGCCAATGGCGAAAGCGATGAAAGCCTTGACGTGCCAGCCATTCTGGAACCGGAATTCACCATTTTCCTGATAAAGATCGGCCACATTGAGTTGCCCGCGACGGAGCAGATAATAGTCGACCATCATGATTCCGAAGATAGGCCCCATGGTGGAACCGAGGAAGTTGACGAAATGCGCTGCACCGGTTTCCCATGGCGCAAACGGGTAGAGGATCAGCGCGATCAGCGCCGCGATAACACCGCCCCGCTTGAACGAGACTTTTTGCGGAAATGTGTTGGAGAAATCGAATGCTGCGGAAACGAAGTTTGCAACCACATTGATGCCGAGCGTTGCGACGGTAAAGGTGAGTGCGGCAAGGAGCGCAAGGAACCAGCTATCGAACTTTGCCGAAATCTGGTCCGGATGGAGCAGAACTTCCCCATAAACGGTAAAGGCAGCGGTCGTGGTGACGCCGGCGACAAGGCAGAAGGCCAGAAGATTGACCGGCAGGCCCCATAGATTGCCACGCCGCAGGGATGCTTCATCTTTGGCATAGCGCGAGAAGTCGCAGAAATTCAGATAGAGTGCCGCAAAATAGGTAATCCAGGTGGCCGCAACGGCGGCGAGAGCTGCAAAAGATCCCGGCTCGCCTGTAACACCTGCATCGCGCGTTTTCTCGATGAGCACATCGCGTGGAATTTCGCTGCCGAAGGAGAAAGTACCAGCTTTGATGACCAGATAAACAGCCAGGATAAGCATCATGATCCAGACTGCCGGACCGGCCCAGTCCTGAAATTTGCGGACAGTTTCCATACCACGCTGGATGATGAGAAGCTGAGCGGCCCAAACCAGAACATAGCAGATGACTTCGAGGGTGGAGTGGCCAAGAAGATGGCTGTTCTGATGAAAGGACAGCATGCTTTCGTTGCGTATAAACAGCGCGACGAGCGCGCCGGAAGCGGCAGCCGTCTGTGCGCCATACCAGAAACAGGCGACGACGCCGCGAACGAGTGCTGGAAAATTGGCTCCAAATGTGCCGAAAGATGCACGAGCCAGCACCGGGAAAGGCACGCCTGTTCGCACGCCGGCATTGCCAACCAGGCTCATCAGGAAGAAAATGACCAGTGATCCCGCACCGATGGCTATGACAAAGTTTAAGAAACTCCCGCACAGAAGAAACAGGCTTGCGGCAAGATAATAGCCCCAGAGGCTGTGAACATCCGATGTCCAGACGTTGAAAATACTGAAGGCGCCCCATTTACGCTCTTCTGCTGGTGCCAGATCCTCGTTGTACAAAGAGGGTGATGGATTCGTGATTGTCATATTGTCCCCATTTTAGTAACAACTTTTATAGTTGTTTACGATTTAATTTCTTATTGTTGACGATAATTGTGGCACAGTCCTGCGGGGCTGGCTACGAAAATTTATGACAGGGCGTGACAAATCCTCCGTGATGCTGTATGTGCCTGCCAGTTCGGGGAAACCCGATACTAATATCTCGTTCGGGCAAAGCCCGAGACGTCCGTAAACCAATAAATGGTGTACCGCTCCTGCCTGAGATTGAAGGCATAGCCGCAGGGCCAAGGATTGCTTGGCGGCAAGTGTAGAGCGCTCTGACTGTTTGAGAAGAATTCAGAAGGAGTCAGACGATGACCGATATCATTCGTCAGCTTGAAGCCGAACAGGCAGCAAAGATCGAAGAAAAGCGCAAGCTTCCAGATTTCCAGCCAGGCGACACCGTTCGCGTTCAGGTTCGCGTCACCGAAGGTACGCGTACCCGCGTACAGGCCTATGAAGGCGTCTGCATTGCCCGTTCCGGCGCTGGTCTCAATGAAAACTTCACCGTTCGCAAGATTTCGTATGGCGAAGGTGTAGAACGCGTATTCCCGGTTTACTCGCCAGTCGTCGAAGGCGTTGAACTCGTTCGCCGCGGCAAGGTCCGCCGTGCGAAGCTTTACTACCTGCGTGGCCTCACCGGTAAGGCTGCACGTATTGCTGAGAAGAAGGACAACCGCACCAAGGCCGAGCGCGAAGCTGACAAGCGCGCCGCCGAACGTGACGCCGCCGCAAAGGCTGCTGCTGAATAAGCTTCACAGCAATCTGTTTGAAAAGGGCGGCCTCGGGTCGCCTTTTTTATTTGCCAAAGGCAGAGGGCTGCGTAACATATTGCTTAATTCTGCCAATATCTCGCAAGATTGTTACTGCGACACCCTGTTGCGGTTTCAGTTTCTTGACGAACCGTGGCGGCGGGTGCATATGACAGGAAGTTAGAGCGGTTCCAGTCAAGGCCTGAATCGTCGGAACCGCCCTAACTATTTTTTTCACGCATTTGCCCACGCAAAACCGTTTCACACTTTTGCTGGAAATGCTCTACGAACTATTCAAAGGACCTCTCGCAATGAGCGCGCCGCGTACACTTTACGACAAGATCTGGGACGACCATGTAGTGGATCAGCAGGAAGACGGAACCTGCCTCCTTTATATTGATCGCCATCTTGTGCACGAAGTGACGAGTCCGCAGGCTTTTGAAGGGCTGCGCATGGCGGGCCGCAAGGTGCGTCATCCAGAAAAGACACTGGCCGTGGTCGACCACAATGTTCCGACCTCGCCGGACCGCATCAACGGCATCAAGAACGAGGAAAGCCGCATTCAGGTCGAGGCTCTGGCCAAGAATGCTGCCGATTTCAACGTCGAATATTATTCCGAGCGTGATCGCCGTCAGGGCGTCGTGCACATCGTCGGACCGGAGCAGGGCTTCACCCTGCCGGGCATGACGATTGTTTGCGGGGACAGCCACACCTCGACGCATGGTGCCTTCGGTTCGCTGGCGCATGGTATCGGCACGTCGGAAGTCGAGCATGTGCTCGCGACCCAGACGCTGATCCAGAAGAAAGCCAAGAACATGCTGGTGCGTGTTGAGGGTGAACTGGCTCCAGGTGTCACTGCCAAGGACATCACGCTCGCCATCATCGGCGAAATCGGCACCGCAGGCGGCACCGGTTACGTGATCGAATATGCGGGCAGCGCCATTCGTTCGCTGTCGATGGAAGGTCGCATGACCGTCTGCAACATGTCGATTGAAGGCGGCGCTCGCGCTGGTCTGATCGCACCGGACGAGACGACATTCGCCTATGTGCAGGGCAAGCCGCGCGCGCCGAAGGGCGAAGCGCTGGAACAGGCGATTTCCTACTGGAAGACGCTGCATTCGGATGAAGGCGCGCATTTCGACAAGATCGTCGAGCTGGATGCGGCCAAGATTTCGCCGGTCGTCTCCTGGGGCTCTTCGCCGGAAGACGTTGTGTTCGTTACCGACATCGTGCCGAATCCGGACGATATCAAGGACGAAACCAAGCGTGCATCGAAGTGGCGTGCTCTTGATTACATGGGCCTGAAGCCGGGCACTAAGATGACCGACATCAAGATCGACCGCGTCTTTATCGGCTCCTGTACCAATGGCCGCATCGAGGATTTGCGCGATGCTGCACGCATGGCCGAAGGCAAGAGGGTTGCTGCTGGCGTAAACGCCATGATCGTGCCGGGCTCCGGTCTGGTGAAGGAGCAGGCGGAAGCCGAAGGCCTCGACAAGATCTTCATCGAAGCCGGTTTTGACTGGCGTGAGCCGGGCTGCTCCATGTGCCTTGCCATGAACGACGACCGCCTGAAGCCGGGCGAACGTTGCGCTTCGACCTCGAACCGTAATTTCGAGGGTCGTCAGGGCTTCAAGGGCCGCACACATCTTGTGTCGCCAGCCATGGCCGCCGCTGCTGCTATCGCCGGACATTTCGTCGATATTCGCGAGTGGAACTGAGGGTTCACATCAGATGAGGCGTTTTTGAAGCGCTTTCCGAAAGATCAAACCGCCGGCTCATCCCGGCGGTTTTTCTTTGGCTGCATATTAGCAGCTTTTTCACGCTTTGATTGTAGGAGGGGGCGGGTGGCTGGCGTCCAGAGTCTTTGAGGGTCGGCACGGGGAAGAGCATCGATGAATGGAGCCGACTTTATCCTCCTGATCAACATGACCGTTTCCGGTCTGTTTGCTTTCGCATTTCTCGGCATTGCCGTTTATGCGCGGGATAATGCGGCAGCGCCTGTCTTCGCCTTCGGCTTTATTTTCGCAATGCTCTATTTCCTGACAGAGCTTGCCATGCCCTCCATTCCCAATCCTCGTCTCGGCTATATGCTCGCCTTTGCGACTTACTATCTGACATTGTCATGTCTGGTCGTCGGTCTGGCTCGAATGTATGCCCGACCGGTGCCGTGGATTGCGCTCGGTCTGCTGACAATTGCGTCCTTTGCCGTGGTCTACGGAATATATGACATTGCCCGCAGCCAGATGGCGGGCATGCTGCTTTATCAGGCGCCCTATTTCCTGGTGCTCCTTCTTGCGGTATGGGTGATCCTGCGTGTGGATCGCAACGGTATCGACACCTTGATGGCGGTGCTGTTCGGCATCAGCGCAATCCATTTTCTGTTCAAGCCGGTTATCGCCATGTTGTCGGGAGGCACAGGAGCTGAACCTGCCGATTATACTGATACGACCTACGCGATGTTCTCGCAGTCGATTGGTGCGGCTCTTTCCGTTGCGGGTGGGCTGCTCCTGCTTTTGAGTCTGATGCGAGAGTTGATTACCAATATGCTGATCCGTTCGGAAACGGACCAGCTTTCGACCTTGCTCAACCGGCGCGGTTTCGAGTTCCGTGCCGAAGCCGCAATCGAAAAATCGAAGCGCATGCGGCAGGCTTTGTCGCTTGTTTTGTGCGATATTGATCACTTCAAGGCAATCAACGACACGCATGGTCATGCTCTGGGAGACCGCGTCATTGCGGCCTTTTCCACCGAGCTGCGTCAAGCGGCCAGCGCCAAAGGCGGAATTGCTGCCCGCGTGGGCGGCGAGGAATTCGCGGTTATCCTGCCGGGCAATACGGTTCAATCCGCCTGGCGATTTGCCGACAGGGCCCGACTTGCCTGCCCCGATATCCATATTCAGGGCAAGAACGGCGTTATCGCATTCACGGCGAGCTTCGGTGTCGCCGAAATGGAATTCGACGATGTGTTCTCCGATCTCTACAAACGGACCGATGGCGCGCTTTATGAAGCGAAGAAAAGCGGACGCAACTGTGTCCGCACCGCTTTGCCGATACTGATAGACGAGAACGTTGTGGAATTCCGCTCAAAGACCGGGCGTTGAACGAAGCTTATCGATAGCCGCAGTCGGGATGTTCCAGAACCGGCGTTTCTCCGCGGTCGATCCCATACATGAAAGAGCGTCCGTGCAGCACGATTGCGCTTTCGCAGGTGTTGTTGGGTCTGGCGACGATATAGGCGACGGCATTATCGCGGGGCGCGGAAATGATCCTGACGCGCTGCGGCGAGGGCGAAACCGTTTTCCGTGCTACCCCGATCCGAATGATCTTCGCGCCGTTGTCCGGCATCTGGATGACAAGATTTCCCGATGCATCAAGAGAGCGCACCGCTTCTTCGGCAAGCGCGGGACCGGTCAGCGCAAGAGCGCCGACGACAGCCAGACCAAGCGTCATCCGTTTGCGGTTTGCCATCGTTGATAGAGCCTCATCATGCATGATCCCAAAGAGAATGAGGACTATCTTAACTCTTTCTTTACCTTTGTCATCCGTGCTGGCTAAAATCGAACCGGTCTTCCCGTGCGCTACTGCTTAGCAGGTTGCAGGCGGAAGAGTTGGAAACGCCAAGGAACGTTGAATGACCCAAGATCATGCCGTCGATATTGCGCTCCTCCATCTGCGTGATGCCCACGAATTTGCGCCGCTGCTGGCAAGCTATGCGCAGGCGCTGAAGCGCGGTGCTCCACGTCGCCCCGATGATTTTTATGCCGAGCACCTGCTTCAGGATCGCGCCGCTGAAACGCTGGGGGCCAGGGTTGACGGCAATCTGGTCGGCTTTGTGATCTTCTATGATCTGCCCGAACCCGTGACGGGGCTGCGTGCCGGGCAGGTGGATCATATCTACGTGCATCACGATCATCGTGGAAAAGGCATAGCCAAGGCGCTGATCGACGTGCTTGCCGACAAGGCCGAAGAGCGCAGCTGGTCCAAGCTGGTGCTCAATGCGCCGCGTGTGCCGGAAGACGGGCGCAAGCTCTATGAACAGATTGCCACGGCTGCGGACTGGTCGAGCTATGTGATTCGATTCGGTAATTAATCGATTTCCCGAAAGTTGATGAAATTACACATGTTTTTGCCTATTGCGGTCTTCAATCGTTTGAATGCCGCAATCACGCGAATGTGTCGCCCAGGTGCGACCAATTGTTAGTCTTTTCGTGAAAAAGCTTCTTTGACGTGATGGTAAAAGCGCAGTAGAAAGCGCCACATAGGGCCGTACGCCACGGTCCAGCCATAATTTATTGGGTCGTACCGGCGCGGGATCGTAAAGTCCGGTTCCCTGCGCTTTGGATGACATCGAACGAGGGTTCGGGAGAACCCGCAATCCGGCTGCTTCGCTGATCTTCGTCAGCGGGGTGTTGCCGGAGAGAAACGTCAGGGAAGCCTACAGAGCCATGACACAACCGACTGTAACGCGTCAGCGTCCTTTGTCGCCGCACCTGTCCATCTACAAGCCTGTCATTACGATGACGATGTCCATCGTCCATCGCATCACAGGCGGCGCACTTTACTTCGGCACCTTGTTGCTGGCGGCCTGGTTGATTTCGGCTGCAGTCAGCGAAGAGTGCTTCAATTTCGTCAGCGCATTGTTCTCGTCCTGGATCGGTCGCCTGATCCTGTTCGGCTATACCTGGGCGCTTCTGCACCATCTGGCCGGTGGCGTTCGTCACCTGATCTGGGATACGGGCGCAGGTCTTGAAAAGCACACGGCTTCGAAGATCGCCTGGACGACCGTTGTTTTCTCCATCATCGCCACGATCCTCGTCTGGGTCGTTGCCTATTCGGTGCGTTAAGGGGAGCAGGTTTCATGAACGGTATGAACAATGATATGCGTACCCCGCTCGGCAAGGTTCGGGGGCTTGGGTCGGCCAAGGAAGGCACCGGTCATTTCTGGTATCAGCGCCTGAGTGCGGTTGCTCTGGTGCCGCTGGTGATGTTTTTCATCGGTCTGGTTATTTCGCTCAATGGCGCCAGCTATGCGGAAGCCCGGGCTGCTCTGTCGCATCCCTTCACGGCAATCGTGATGGCGCTGTTCGTCCTGACCGGCGTTTATCACATGCGTCTGGGTATGCAGGTCATTATCGAAGATTATGTGCATGGCGAAGGCATGAAGGTCGTGCTGGTGATGCTGAACACCTTCTTTACGGCGGTGGTCGGCTTTGCCTGCATTTTTGCGATTCTCAAGCTGAGCTTCGGAGGTTGATAGCCCGATGGCTAGTGCAGTAAACAACGCGGCTGATGCCGCTGTGGCAAGCAAGTACACCTATGTCGATCACAAGTTCGACGTGGTGGTGGTCGGAGCCGGCGGTGCAGGTCTGCGCGCAACGCTCGGCATGGCCGAACAGGGCCTGAAGACGGCTTGCATCACCAAGGTTTTCCCGACGCGCTCGCACACGGTTGCCGCACAGGGCGGTATTGCCGCCTCGCTCAAGAATATGGGTCCGGACAGCTGGCAATGGCACATGTACGATACCGTCAAGGGATCGGACTGGCTTGGCGATACCGATGCGATGGAATATCTGGCGCGTGAAGCGCCTGCCGCCGTCTACGAACTGGAGCACTACGGTGTGCCGTTCTCGCGTACGGAAGAAGGCAAGATCTATCAGCGCCCGTTCGGCGGCCACATGCAGAATTTTGGCGACGGTCCCCCGGTGCAGCGCACCTGTGCTGCTGCCGACCGTACCGGCCATGCGATCCTGCACACGCTCTACGGCCAGTCGCTCAAGAACAATGCGCAGTTCTTCATCGAATATTTTGCGCTCGACCTCATCATGACCGACGGTGTCTGCACCGGCGTCGTGGCGTGGAACCTCGATGACGGCACCATCCATCGCTTCTCTGCCAAGATGGTGGTTCTGGCGACGGGCGGTTATGGCCGCGCCTATTTCTCGGCAACGTCCGCCCATACCTGCACCGGCGACGGCGGCGGCATGGTTGCACGTGCGGGCCTGCCGCTGCAGGACATGGAATTCGTGCAGTTCCATCCGACCGGCATCTATGGCGCGGGCTGCCTCATCACCGAAGGCGCGCGCGGCGAAGGCGGCTATCTGGTCAACTCCGAAGGCGAACGCTTCATGGAGCGTTATGCCCCCTCGGCCAAGGACCTTGCCTCGCGTGACGTTGTCTCGCGCTGCATGACCATGGAAATCCGTGCCGGTCGTGGCGTCGGCAAGGCCAAGGATCATATCTTCCTGCATCTCGATCATCTCGATCCGGCCGTTCTGCATGAACGCCTGCCGGGTATTTCGGAATCGGCCAAGATTTTCGCAGGCGTCGATGTGACGAAGGAACCGATCCCGGTTTTGCCAACCGTTCACTACAATATGGGCGGCATTCCGACCAATTACTGGGGCGAAGTGCTAAACCCGACCGAAGCCGATCCGGACCGTGTACAGCCGGGCCTGATGGCGGTGGGCGAAGCGGGCTGCGCTTCGGTGCACGGTGCGAACCGTCTCGGTTCCAACTCGCTGATCGATCTGGTCGTGTTTGGCCGCGCGGCTGCAATCCGCGCCGGGCAGGTCATCGATCGCAAGTCGAAGATTCCGGACCTCGACATCGCTGCCTGCGACAAGATCATGGAACGCTTTGATCGTCTGCGTTTTGCCAACGGCTCCCAGCCGACCGCAGAACTGCGCGAGAAGATGCAGCGCACCATGCAGGAAGATGCCGCGGTGTTCCGTACGTCGGAATCGCTCAAGCAGGGCGTTGAGCGCATGGAAAAGCTCTGGCATGAACTGCCGGATATCAAGGTCACCGACCGTTCGATGATCTGGAACTCCGATCTGGTGGAAACGCTGGAGCTGGAAAACCTGATGGCTAATGCGCTGACGACGGTTGTTTCCGCCGAAGCGCGTCATGAAAGCCGCGGCGCCCATGCGCGTGAGGATTTCCCGGATCGTAACGATGCCGAGTGGCGCAAGCATACGCTGTCCTGGCTGTCGACAGACGGCAAGGTCAAGCTTGACTACCGTCCTGTTCACCTTGATCCGTTAACGACGGAAGAGGAAGGCGGCATCAGCCTCGCCAAGATTGCGCCGAAGAAGCGCGTTTATTGATTAAGGGAAAGAGCAATGGTTGAACTCGCACTTCCCAAGAATTCGCGCCCGCAAGAGGGCAAGACCTGGCCGCGCCCCGACGGTGCGAAGCGGGTTACCGAATTCCGGATCTATCGCTGGTCGCCGGATGACGACGCCAATCCGAGCATCGACACCTATTATGTCGATCGCGACGATTGCGGCCCGATGGTTCTGGACGGTCTGCTTTATATCAAGAACAAGATCGACCCGACGCTGACGCTGCGCCGTTCGTGCCGTGAAGGCATTTGCGGTTCCTGCGCCATGAATATCGATGGCGCAAATACGCTAGCCTGCACCAAGGGCATGGATGATATCAAGGGCGCCATCAAGGTCTATCCGCTGCCGCATATGCCGGTGGTGAAGGATCTTGTGCCGGACCTCAACAATTTCTACGCCCAGCACCGGTCCATCGAGCCTTGGCTCAAGACGGTTTCGCCGGAGCCGCAGAAGGAATGGCTGCAGAGTCATGAGGATCGCCAGAAGCTCGACGGCCTCTATGAATGCATTCTGTGCGCCTGCTGCTCGACCTCGTGCCCGAGCTACTGGTGGAACGGCGACCGTTATCTCGGCCCCGCCGTGCTGCTCCAGGCCTATCGCTGGCTGATTGACTCCAGAGATGAAGCCAAGGGCGAACGCCTCGACAATCTCGAAGATCCGTTCCGGCTCTATCGCTGCCACACGATCATGAACTGCGCGCAGACCTGCCCGAAGGGATTGAATCCGGCCAAGGCGATTGCCGAAATCAAAAAGATGATGGTCGAGCGCCGCGTGTAATCGCGGCAATCGCTTTTTATCTACGATCCCTGTCGGCCTGCGGCCTCCACGCCTCTTGTGCCGAAATCAAGAAGATGATGGTCGAACGCCGCGTCTAGTAGCGTGACTGATCTGGAATTTGAGAAGGGGGAAGGTGCAAACCTTCCCCTTTTTCTTGATCTGAGCTCTGGTTGCCGTCGCAGAAGGCTTGATCTTTGTAGCCGCGCCGATATTTCATTGGAGAATAGGTCCATCGGAGACAGGGCAATCATGCTCGATCATATCGGTTTCAACATTTCCAGCATGCCCAAGTCGCGAGCTTTCTATGATGCGGCACTCGCCCCCCTTGGCATAAGCCGCGCAATGGAGTTTGGCGACTGGGTTGGCTATGGTCGCAACGGCAAGCCGGAATTCTGGATCGGCAAGCAGAAGGGAGCGAAGCTGGAGGGCGTGCTTCACGTCGCTTTTTCGGCTGGAACCCGCTCTGAGGTTGATCGCTTCTATCAAGCGGCCATTGCTGCCGGGGGGACCGATAATGGCAAGCCCGGTTTGCGTGCCGATTACCATCCCGATTATTATGCAGCTTTCGTGATCGATCCGGATGGCCATAATATCGAGGCGGTTTGCCACCTGCCTGAATAGATAAGCGGGCGTAAGCCCGCTTATCGTTTCCGTGTCTTGAAACTGTTCAGAGCAGTTTTGCGTCGAGCGTCACTTCAATAGCGCCCAATGCTTTCGACAGGGGACAGGATTGCTTGGCCTTGTTGGCGAGCGCCTCGAAATCCTCGACCGAGATTCCGGGGATCGTGGCGTTAAGCGTGAGTGCGCTGCGGCTGATCTCAAAGCCGCCGCCGGCTGCGGGACCGACGGTGACTGCTGCGGTCGCTTCCAGTTTCTCCGGTGGCGTCCCGTGTTCCGTTAAAAAGGCGGAGAGCTGCATGGCGAAACAGCCCGCGTGGGCAGCACCCAAAAGTTCTTCCGGATTGGTGCCTGCGCGCCCGCTTTCGTCCTCAAAACGGGCTTTGAAATCATAGGGAAGGTCTTTCAGCGCGCCGCTTTGCGTGTTGAGTGTGCCTTTGCCTTCCTTCAACGTACCTTGCCAGACGGCGGTTGCTTTTCTGTCCATGGGAAGCTCTCCTCTCGGTTGGGAATTCCGCTACCGATATAGGGCGCTTGACCACAGCTTCCAGCAATCAGCCGGAACTGGGCCAGAATTCAGATAGCCTGTCCTTTCAACAGACGTGGGGTATCGCTTGAAAGTCCGGCTGCCTGCTTGATGAAGAAGGATTTCAATGCCGGCACCCGGTCGACGAGCCCCAGGCCGATATCGCGGATAGAGCGGATAGCCGGATTGTCGTTGGAGAAAAGCTTGGTCAGGATGTCCGTCGTCACACCCATTTGAACGGTATCGAAGCGACGCCAGGACTGGTAACGCTCCAAAGCAGCAAACGAACCGATGTCGAGCCCCAGGCGGTCTGTTTCGACCACCACCTCGGCGATTGCGGCGGCATCCCGGAAGCCGAGATTGAGACCCTGACCGGCGATAGGATGGATACGGTGTGCCGCATCGCCCACCAGCACGAAGCGCGGCTTCACAAATTCCCGTGCCAGCGTCAGGCCGAGCGGAAAGGCGCGGCGAGGACCTTCGACATGAAGGACACCCAGACGATGACCGAAGCGCTGTTCCAGTTCAGCCTCGAACACGAAGTCGTCTTCGCGGATAAGACGTTCCGCATCCGATGTGCGTTCAGTCCAGACCAGCGAGCTGCGATTGCCCCTGAGCGGAAGGATCGCAAATGGACCGGCGGGCAGAAAATGCTCATCGGCGCGGCCTCCATGCGGACGCTCATGGGTCACATTGCAGACGATGCCGGATTGGCCATAGTCCCAGTTCACGGTCTTGATGCCTGCCAGGTCACGCAGGCGGGAGCGCGCACCATCGGCAGCGATCAGCAGGCGCGTTTCAAGCGTATCGCCCTTGGAGAGAGTAACGGTCACACCTTCAGGGAGCGTGTTGAAATTCTCTACGCTGGTGGCTTCAAGGAAGACGATTCCAAGCGCGTCAGCCTTGTTGTGGAGGGCGGTGTTGAGGACGCGGTTTTCCACCATATGGGCAAAAGGTTCACCGGGTTCGACTTCACCTTCGAAGGTGAGAAAAACCGGGCGCACCGGATCGGAAGTGCGCGAATCGGTGATGACCATTTCCGTGATGGGCTGGGCTTCGGGAAGGATTTCCTGCCAGCAGCCGAGCTGGTCAAGCATACGTGATGCAGCAGCGGCAATGGAGGAAGCACGCGGGTCGTTCTTCCAGGCGCCAGCCGGTGCGCCATCGATCACAGTGACGGAAAGATGCGGTGCCGCTGATTTGATCGCAACTGCCGTGACGAGCCCGACATAGCCGCCGCCTGCAATCACCACATCGTTATTGTGCGCTGCTTCCTGCTTCTTCCGGGCGGCCATTGTCATTTCCTTTCGAGATTCCATCTCACGATAGCATTTCCAGCAAAAGTGCGAAGCGGTTTTGCGTGAGGCAAATGCTTAGAAACAAAGAGGTAGAGCGGTTCCACGATTCTGGTTTAACTGGAACCGCTCTCGCGCTGTTTGGCATATATCGTTGTTCAAGAAACCCGATATTTTGCCGCGGCGCATATCGTAACGCGAACTGCCGAAACGGAGCATCCGAGCCTCCGCCGATACAGTTTTCCTGCGCGGTTCTTGACAGGTTCCAATGCTCCGGCTCAAACAAGAACCAAAGCATATATATGGTTCCAGGAGACAGGCTGTCCATGTCTGATGAAGAAAAGTCCGGGATCGAGCAGACAGCGGCAATGCGCGAACTGCTGTCGATCCTTGATCTCGAAACGCTTGAAATGGATCTTTTTCGCGGCAACAGCCCGCAGGTTGGCTGGCAGCGCGTTTTTGGCGGGCAGGTCATCGGCCAGGGGCTGATTGCAGCACAGCGTACCGTCGATCCCGAGCGGCATGTGCATTCGCTGCACGCCTATTTCGTGCGTCCGGGCGATCCTGCCATTCCCATCATCTATGAGGTGGATCGTATCCGCGACGGCTCCAGCTTCAGCACGCGCCGCGTGCTGGCCAAACAGCATGGCAAGGCGATCTTTTCGCTTTCCGCTTCCTTCCAGATCGATGAAGGCGGGCTCGATCATCAGATGCCGATGCCCGAAGGGCTGCCGCAACCGGAGCAGTTAGTCGGCGATCATGACATCAAGGAAAAATATCTCGATATGGCGCCGCCCAGCGTCCGCAAATATTGGGAACGGGAGCGTCCGATCGAGATCAAGCCGGTCTCGCTCACGCATTATTTCTCGCGCGAGAAGCTGGAGCCGGTGCAGCATGTCTGGGTGCGCGCAAGGGGGCTCGTTCCCGATGACCGCGCCTTGCAGGCCGCCATTCTCGCCTATCTCTCCGATATGACGCTGCTCGATACCTCGCTTCACCCGCATGGCCGTTTCATCTTCGACCGCGATATGCAGGTGGCCAGCCTCGATCATGCCATGTGGTTCCATCGCCCCTGCAGGCTCGACGATTGGCTTCTCTACACGCAGGATACGCCGAGCGCTTCCGGCGCGCGGGGCTTCAATCGTGGCGCGCTTTATACGCGGGACGGCGTGCTGATCGCGTCGGTCGCGCAGGAGGGGCTGATCCGTGTCCATGAGAAAGAGAAATGATGATTATTTAATCATCAACTTTTACGACGATTAAATTGTAATCAATTTGGGATTTGCGTGAAAGGCTTCGCACTTTCCGTGCAATTCTTTTGGGGTGCGAAACGCGAAAAATCGTGCCTATTGGCGCAGTTTCGCGCAACTGGCATGAATTTTGTTTCTCTGTTTGAACCGGCCCTTCAGCGCAGCCGCGTTTGAAGCCGCCCTTCGACGGAGATATTCGATGCTCATAACAGGAAGAAACAAGCAAACGGCCCTTCTGGTTACCCTGCCTGCCCTCGTTGCCATGGCCGGAGCAGCAATGGCACAGGACGCCGCGCCGACACCAACCCTCGATACGGGCGATACGGCATGGATGCTGACTTCAACCGCGCTTGTGTTGATGATGACCATACCGGGTCTCGCACTGTTCTATGGCGGCATGGTGCGCAAGAAGAACGTGCTGTCCACGGTGATGCAGAGCTTTGCGATTACCTGTCTCATGTCCATTCTGTGGATGGTTGCAGGCTATTCGCTCGCCTTTACGGATGGCGGATCGCTCAATTCCTACATAGGAGGCCTTTCCAAGGCTTTCTTTTCCGGCGTCACGATGGAATCGCTGACCGGAACCATCCCCGAATATGTGTTCATCACCTTCCAGATGACGTTTGCCATTATCACGCCCGCACTCATCGCCGGTTCGTTTGCCGAGCGCATGAAGTTTTCCTCCATGCTGGTCTTCCTGACGTTGTGGCTGTTCATCGTATATATCCCGGTCGCGCATTGGGTCTGGGGCGGCGGCTTCATGGCGTCGGATGGGGTGCTTGATTTTGCAGGCGGTACGGTCGTTCATATTAATGCCGGTGTTGCCGGTCTGGTTGCTGCGCTCATCATCGGCAAGCGCGATGGTTACGGCCACACGAATATGGCTCCGCATAATCTCGTCCTGTCGGTCATTGGCGCTGCCCTTCTGTGGGTTGGCTGGTTCGGCTTCAACGCCGGTTCCGCTGCCGGTGCCAATGCGCTCGCTGGCGTCGCCATGCTCAACACGCAGGTTGCGACCGCCGGTGCGGCTCTCGCCTGGATGTTCGTAGAATGGGCAATAGCTGATAAGCCGAGTGTGCTCGGCATCATTTCAGGCGCTGTTGCAGGTCTGGTTGCCATCACGCCTGCCGCCGGTTTCGTCAACCCTATGGGCGCGCTCATCATCGGCATTGTTGCCGGTGCGGTCTGTTATGTGGCGGCGGTAAAGATCAAGCATGTACTCGGTTATGACGATTCGCTCGATGCTTTCGGCGTCCATGGCGTCGGCGGCTTTGTCGGTGCGGTGCTGACAGGGCTCTTCGCCGATGCGGCAATCAATCCGGCCAGCGAAGGGGCGACCATCGGCAAGCAGTTCTTCGGTGCCGCCATAACGATCGTCTATACGGCAATTGCCACCGCGATCATTCTTTACGTGGTCAAGGTCCTCATGGGCCTGCGCCCCAGCAAGCAGGCCGAGATCGAGGGGCTGGATATCGCGCTGCATGGGGAGTCGGTGCAGTGAGAACGGGAGTAGGGGAGTAGGAAGGTGTTTCCCTGCTTGTCGGGCTTTTGAAAAGGCGCGGGCGATTCCCCGCGCCTTTTCTTTATTTGCCGGGCCTTGTGCATGGTTAATGAGGAATTAACCATCCGGCAATTAGGATCGGACCGATTCAATGTGCCCGGAGCATTTCTGCTCAGGGCCAGCAAATATTTTCGGTTCGGGACAGGCTATATGCGGCAAGGATATTCGCCCTCATACCCGCTGCGTGACGAGCGGATTACGGAAGACAGGCTGAAACTGGCCAATCTCTTCCGCAGGCAATTCTATATCCTGTTCGGGTTGGGCCTTCTCGCGCTCACCGGCATGGCTGTCGGCGCGCTTGCGACGTGGAATGTTGCCGATCCGAGCTTCAGTCATGCGACCGACAATCCGGTAACGAATGCGCTTGGTTATCCCGGCGCAGTGTTCTCCGACATTGCCATGCAGTTTTTCGGTTTGGCCAGCGTTCCCGCCTTGCTTCCGCTTGCCGTCTGGTCGCTGCTGTTGATGACGCGTGGCGGTATCGGGCGCATAGCTAAACGCAGTTTCGCGTGGCTTGGCGCCGCACTCCTGTTTGCAGCAATCGCCAGCTGCTTTGCCGTGCCGGAAAGCTGGCCGATGCCGATCGGTCTCGGGGGTGTCTTCGGTGACATGATCCTGAAGTTTCCGGGCCTTTTCCTCGGCAGTTTTCCACAAGGTGCCATTGCATCGGGTATTGCGCTCATCCTTGCCGTGCCGGCTGTCTGGCTCTGCCTTTTCGCCAGCGGCATCATCGGGCGCGGTGCGGGGATCATCAATCCTGCGCAGCCCTCAGCTCGTCGTGGTGCAGAGCAAGGTGATTTTATCGGAGATGAGGAAGACGATGAAGCATCTGCCGGTGGTGGTTTCCAGCTCGTCGGTGCGCTCACCCATCTGGCTTTGACCACGACCGCGAATTTCAAGCGCTTGACAGGGCTTGGCCGTCGCCGCCCACGCGAGGAAGATTTCGACGATATGCGTGTTGTGCGCCGCAACGCCGAAACGCGCAATGCGCCGCGCCGGGAACCGGGGTTCGGGGCGCCTGCCGCCGTCGATGACGAGCCGCCTTTCGATATGGATGAAATGGATAACGGCACGCCGCTCGCCGGTCAGGAATGGCATGATGCGCCGCCGTCCCGCAGCCGCAAGGCGCGTGTGGAACAGGCCGCACCATCGCCGAAGCCCGGCCCGCGCGCTCAGCGCGAGGCGCAACCATCCTTCCTCAAGGACAATGGCGTTTTTGAAATGCCGTCGCTGCATTTCCTTGCCGAGCCGAAGCTCGTGCAGCGCGATCCGTCGCTTTCCAAGGATGCACTGGAACAGAATGCGCGTCTGCTTGAGGGCGTGCTGGAAGATTTCGGCGTGCGCGGAGAAATCATCAATGTGAAACCCGGCCCGGTGGTTACGCTTTATGAGCTTGAACCGGCCCCCGGCATCAAGTCCTCGCGCGTCATCGGCCTTGCCGACGACATTGCCCGCTCGATGAGCGCGATTGCCGCGCGCGTTGCGGTCATTCCGGGGCGTAATGCCATCGGTATCGAACTGCCGAACCCGAAGCGCGAAATGGTTTATCTGCGCGAGATGCTGGCAAGCCGCGACTTCGAGCAATCGAAGGCGAAACTGGCGCTGGCGCTTGGCAAGACCATCAATGGCGAGCCGGTCATCGCCGATATTGCCAAGATGCCGCATGTGCTCGTGGCCGGTACAACCGGTTCGGGCAAGTCGGTGGCTATCAACACCATGATCCTGTCGCTGCTCTATCGCATGACGCCGCAGGAATGTCGCCTCATCATGATCGACCCCAAGATGCTGGAACTCTCCGTCTATGACGGCATTCCGCATCTGCTGACACCGGTTGTGACCGATCCGAAGAAGGCGGTCGTCGCGCTCAAATGGACCGTGCGCGAAATGGAAGACCGCTATCGCAAGATGTCGAAAGTCGGCGTACGCAATATTGACGGTTTCAACCAGCGTGTCGGTCTGGCGCAGAAGAAGGGCGAGCCAATTGCCCGCACTGTGCAGACCGGTTTTGACCGTAATACCGGTGAGGCGATTTACGAGACGGAAGAGCTCGATCTGGAGCCAATGCCCTACATCGTCGTGATCATCGACGAAATGGCCGATCTGATGATGGTCGCTGGCAAGGATATTGAAGGCGCGGTGCAGCGTCTGGCGCAGATGGCACGTGCCGCTGGTATCCACGTCATCATGGCGACGCAGCGTCCTTCAGTCGATGTCATCACCGGCACGATCAAGGCCAATTTCCCGACCCGTATTTCGTTCCAGGTGACGTCGAAAATCGACAGCCGCACCATTTTGGGCGAGCAGGGTGCCGAGCAGCTGCTCGGTCAGGGCGATATGCTCTTCATGGCTGGCGGCGGTCGCATTCAGCGCGTGCACGGTCCATTCGTTGGCGACGACGAGGTGGAACGCATCGTGCAGCATCTGAAGCTTCAGGGCGTGCCGGAATATCTCGATGCGATCACCGAGGATGAAGACGAGGACGAAGGCGGCGGCAGCGGCCCGGCTGGAACCGGCAATCTGGAGGATTCCGACGATCCGTACGATCAGGCCGTGGCTGTGGTTCTGCGTGACAAGAAGGCTTCGACTTCCTACATCCAGCGCCGTCTCGGTATCGGTTATAACCGCGCTGCCTCGATCATCGAACGCATGGAAGAGGAGGGCATTGTCGGTCCCGCCAACCATGCGGGCAAGCGTGAAATTCTGGTGCCGACCGGTGACGACGACTTCTAGGGGCGGGATATTTCGGCTCTGGCAGCCTGCAAATGGCGTGGATCTGCGCTTCCGGTGCTCATGTACCTCAAGTACACTCCGCTCCGGTTCTCGAACCCCACCATTTGCAGGCTGCCATAGCCAAAATCTCATCGCCCCTATGATGGCGGGACGCCATACTCGCGCCCAACTGGCGGCGTAGTGAAACAGAATGATGAAAAGAGAAAGTTTGCCGATGATGTTCTCCCGTTTCTCCGCCTTCGCGAAAGCTGGTCGCCTTGCAGCCGTGCTGGGAATGGGAACGCTTGGGCTTGGCATGACGTCGCTGGTTCTCGCTCCCGTTGCCGCGATGGCGCAGGGTGCGGGCGCCGGTGCGGCGGCGCAACAGATTGCCGATCATTTCTCCTCGGTGCGCACCATGACCGGCGAGTTCGTGCAGTTTGGCCCCAAGGGCGAGCAGACGGGCGGCACCTTCTATATCGAGCGTCCGGGCAAGATTCGCTTCAACTACAACAATTCCCCGATCCGGGTGATTTCTGATGGCGAATCGGTCGTCATCAACAATCGCAAGCTTGACACCTGGGACCTCTATCCGCTGTCGAAGACGCCCTTGAAGCTGCTTCTGGCCGACCGGATCGATCTGGGCGGCGGTCGTCTTCAGAATGTGAAGCAGGAACCGGACATGACCACGCTGGTGCTTGGCGACAAGTCGATCTTCGGCGATTCGAAAATCACCATGATGTTCGACCCCAAATCCTACGAGTTGAAGCAGTGGACCATCACCGACGCACAGAAGCTCGATACGACCGTGATGATCTTCAATGTGCGTACAGGTGTGCGGTTTACCAACGATATGTTCAAGATCGATTATCAGCGCATCGCCATGAAGCGCAAAGGTCGGTAATCGTCAGTTTGTGATAGCCAAGCTGTTTGCATTTGCCGGATAAATGATTAGGTTCGCGGCATCTTTTTCGTTGCTGCGAGACTTATCTCCATGGCTTTTTCCGTTGCTACCTGGAACATCAATTCCGTTCGTTTGCGTATGCCGCTGGTCGAACAGTTTCTGCGTGATTATCAGCCGGATGTTCTGTGTCTTCAGGAAACGAAATGCCCTGACAATCTGTTTCCGTCGAAGGGTTTCCGAGCTCTCGGCTATGAACATATCGCCATCAGTGGTCAGAAAGGCTATCACGGCGTCGCAACCATATCGCGGCGCCCGCTGACGGGCGTGGAAAAGATCGGTTTCTGCGACATGGGCGATTGTCGCCATTTGAGCGCGGTGGTCGACGCGGGCGGTAAGAAGCTTCGCATTCATAACTTTTACGTGCCTGCTGGCGGTGACGAGCCGGACCCGGAGATCAATCCGAAATTCGCGCATAAGCTGGCCTTTCTGGAAGAAATGCGCGCTATCGTGGCCGACCGGCAGGACGGACATTCCTCCGTTCTCGTTGGCGATCTCAATATCGCGCCGCTCGAAAACGACGTCTGGTCGCACAAGCAGCTTTTGAAGATTGTCAGCCATACGCCGATCGAGACCGAAACGCTGGAAGACCTGCGTGTGAAGGGCGGCTGGAGCGACCTGATGCGGCAGCTTATTCCGGCGGACCAGAAAATCTATACTTGGTGGAGCTATCGCGCCAAGGATTGGGCCGAATCGGATCGCGGCCGCAGGCTGGATCACGTCTGGGGTTCTGCCGATCTTGAAGGGCATATGCAGGGTCTGCAAATTCTTCGCGATGCGCGCGGCTGGGATCGCCCGTCCGACCACGTGCCGGTCATCGCGACATTCGATCTGGATTGATCGCGTCGTAAGGCTTATATAGAGAGCAGTCCAAAGCGCATTTCGATCTGATTGAATCAGATCGGCGCTTTAAATATTTGTTTTGAACCGCGCATCTTTTCCGAAAACCGTTTTACACTTTTCGGGATGCGCTCTGAAGGAGAGAAGAACGATGGATCGGAGCGCACTGTTTCAAATGACCAGTGTTTTCAACGTTTCCATGGTTCGCGATGTCTGCTCTTCTAACTCTTCAGGATATTTCCTGCGTTACGGCTGATGGCCGTACTCTCTTCGAATCCATCAATTTCAGCATAGCCGCAGGCCGCATCGGTCTGGTCGGGCGCAATGGCGTGGGTAAATCAACGCTGTTGCGCGTGATGAGTGGTGCGCTGCTTCCAGCAAGCGGAAGTGTGACCGTAAACGGGACTATCGGTGTGCTGCGGCAGAATGCCGGCGGCGATGATCCCGAGACGCTCGCAGACCTTTTCGATGCGCGGGCAGATTTCGATATTCTGGCGCGTGTCGAAGAGGGATTGGCCAGTGACAGCGATCTGAATGAGGCCGACTGGCTTTTGCCGCAGCGCTTTGTCGACGCGCTACAGCAACTGGGTTTGCCCGAGATGGCTCCTGATACTCTCCTTTCCGCCTTGAGTGGAGGTCAGCAAACGCGCGCGGCGCTTGCAGCCCTTATTTTCCGGAAGCCTGACCTGATTCTATTGGATGAACCGACCAATAATCTCGATCGCGCCGGTCGTTTGGCAGTGGTCGATTTGCTGGCTGCCTGGCGCGGTGCAGCCGTGGTGGTCAGCCATGACCGCGAGTTGCTGCAGTCTATGGACGCGATAGCTGAATTATCCCCAGATGGCCTGCGGCTCTATGGCGGCAACTGGGATTTTTACCACGGGAAAAAGACTGAAGAGCGGGAGACGGCAGCGCGCGATCTCGCAATGGCGAAACGCGAGGTCAAGCAGGTCGAACGCAAGGCACAGGCTGCAGCCGAAAGACAGGCGCGCAGCGATGCGCGTGGCCGCGCGTCGCGGGCTGATGCGGGGATGAGCAAGATGCTGCTCGATGCCCGGGAAGACCGCGCCCAGCAGTCGAAAGGTCGAGGCGATGCACTGGCGGAGCGCCAATCCAGCCGGGCCAGCGAGCAGTTGCGGGAGGCTGAGGCAAAAGTCGAACGGGTAAAGCCGATGCATTTCGATGTGGCTGGCGCGGTTCCGCCTTCCGGTCGCGTCATGCTGGATATGCAGAATGTCTCGGGCGGGCCTCAAGCCGACTGCCCGGTGATTCGCGACCTGTCGCTGAAGATTGTCGGAGCCGAGCGGGTGGTTGTCACGGGGGCGAATGGGGCAGGTAAGACCAGCCTGTTGCGGCTGATGACGGGGGAGCTTCAGCCCGTAGCCGGAACCGTTATGCGCCCGGCGCGCGTGGCGATGTTCGATCAGCAGATGAGCCTGATGGATCGCGGCCAAACCCTTTATGAAAATTATCGGCGTCTCAATCCGGGATCGAACGACAATGATGCGCATGCGGCGCTGGCACGTTTTTCGTTTCGCGGCGAGGGAGCTTCACGGCTTGCCGATAGTCTCAGCGGGGGCGAATTGTTGCGGGCAGCGCTTGCCTGCGTTCTCGGTGGAACGAGGCTTCCCGAACTTTTGATCCTCGATGAACCGACAAATCATTTGGATATTGATTCCATTGAGGCACTGGAAACCGCTCTCAATGCCTATGAAGGAGCATTGATCGTCGTGAGCCACGATCAGACATTTCTCGATGCTATCGGAATGGAAAGGGTGTTCGCGCTTTAATCGCCATTAAGGCGCGGTGCGACTTTTTCGATTTCGCCGATCAGTTCTACGAGATTGCGGCTGATATGGGCATGAAGCGCTGCCGCCACTTCCGGATATTCCTCCAGAATGCGCCGGAAGATTGCGCGGCTTATGCGGATAACCTCGGTTTCCGCTTCAGCGACCGCACCGGTGAGACGCGAGGTCTGTGCGATCAGGGCCATTTCGCCGATCATGGCGCCGGGGCCGACGGGGCGGATCGCAATCCGCCCTTCGTCTTGTTCGTGAAACAGAGTGATGTTGCCCGATACGACGATATAGGCACAATCGGCGCTTTGCCCTTCACGGAAAAGCTCGCGCCCGGCTCTGAGAACGAGACGTTCCGCACCGAAGGCAAGCAACCGCAACTGTTCGGGCGTGAAAGACTCGAACAGGCCTACCGTACCGAGAATGCGAATATCGTCATCAAGCGCCATGGATCGTCAATACACCTGCATCGGGCGCTGTCCATCATGGGACAAGCTTGTATCCCCCGCTTTCTGTGACCAGAAGCGCCGCATTCGACGGATCTTTTTCTATTTTCTGGCGCAGACGATAGACGTGGGTTTCCAGCGTATGCGTGGTCACACCCGAATTATAACCCCACACTTCCTCAAGGAGCACATCGCGGCCGATAACCTTGTCGCCGGCACGATAGAGATACTTGATGATTGCCGCTTCTTTCTCGGTAAGACGGATTTTGCTGCCCTTCTCATCGAGAAGCAGCTTCTGGCCCGGCTTGAACGTATAGGGCCCGACGATAAAAGTCGCGTCTTCACTCTGCTCGTGCTGGCGTAGCTGCGCGCGCACGCGTGCCAGAAGCACTGCGAATTTGAACGGCTTGGTGACGTAATCATTGGCGCCTGATTCGAGACCGAGAATCGTATCCGATTCCGTATCGTGACCGGTGAGCATGATAATTGGCGCCTTGAACCCGCCCTTACGCAGCAGTTTTACGGCTTCACGTCCATCCATATCCGGCAGGCCGACATCCATGATCAGGAGGTCTACAATGCCGTTTCGTGCAGTCTGTATGCCCTTTGTGGCATTGTCTTCCTGCAGAATCTGGAATTCTTCGCACAGCTCCAGCTGTTCGACGAGAATGGAACGGAGATCTTCGTCATCGTCCACAATCAGTATCGTACGGCCTGTCATGCCTGTCCTCGTTACTCTTTGATTTAAATGGCTCTTGGTGTTTTATGACATTTAATGAAGACAAGTTGAAGCGGCGAAACGCGAAACAGGTTTTTGCTCTCGCCGACAACGGTTCGAAACATGCATGTCACGGAGGCGGGGGCTTGACCAGATGCGAAAACAGCCGGGGAATCGGCATCATCGATGTCCGAGCCAAGCCGGGCCACAAAACGCGCGGCTTGCTTGTTGCGGGCAATCTGGTGCTGGAATGCGCTCTTGGCAAGGGGGGAATCAGCGCTTTCAAGCGCGAAGGTGACGGAGCGACGCCTCTGGCGACCATGCGGCTGCTCTACGGATACCGGCGCGGCGACAAGGGTTTGCTGCCGTCATCGCGGCTACTGTTGGGCCGTGTTCGCCGTCTGGATGGCTGGTGCGATGCACCGTCTGACGCCAATTACAACCGTCCGGTAAGGTTGCCTTATGCGGCAAGCCACGAGGATATGTGGCGGCGAGACGATATTTATGACGTCTGCATAGTTATGGACTGGAATATCGCGCCGCGCCGTCGTGGATGCGGCAGTGCGATCTTCTTTCATCTGGCGCGCCCTGGCTACATCCCGACTGAAGGCTGCATAGCATTGAGGCGCGCCGACATGGCGCGCCTTTTGCCTCATTTGACGGACCGGACCGTGATCCGCGTCCTGAGATAATTGTGTCAGTGTGCGGCGGCAGCGACGACCCTGACTTCATTACCTTTGGCATCGTAGAGCTTGCCGTTCAGGAAATAATCTCCGTCGTGCAGTTCCGCGATGTTGTGATGGCGGATGATGCGTTCGGTTCCTTCCGCAAAGACCGACATCTGGTTGCTGTTACCAAGCTTGATTTCATTGAACATCAGGTTGAGCGCAATGGCCATCAACGCTGCCGAGCTGATGCCGGAATGGAAGATGGTTTCGAACCAGGTCGGGAAGTGGTGATAGAACTGGGGTGCGGCGATCGGGATCATGCCGAAGCCGATCGAAGTTGCCACGATGATGAGATTGATATTGTTCTCGTAGTCGACTTTCGCGAGGGTGCGGATGCCGCTTGCAGCCACTGTGCCGAACAGGACAATGCCCGCTCCGCCCAGAACCGCGGGAGGAACGCAGGCAATCACCCGGCCCATCACCGGCAGGAGGCCGAGCGTGATGAGGATCAGTCCGCCGGTTGCAACCACATAACGGCTTTTCACGCCCGTTACCGCGACAAGGCCGACATTCTGCGCGAAAGCGCTTTGCGTGAAGGAGCCGACGATTGGCGACAGGATGCTTGAAAGCATATCTGCACGCAAACCATTGGCGAGACGTCGCGAATCCACTTTCGTACCGATGATTTCACCGACAGCCAGTATATCGGCGGACGTCTCGACGAGCGTGACCATGATGACGATGAACATCGACAGCGTTGCCGCAAGGCTGAACACCGGCATGCCGAAGTGGAAAACTTCCGGCAGGGCCACCATCGAACCTTCGCCGACCCGCGAAAAATCGGTCATGCCGAGCGCCCAGGCGATGAATGTTCCGATGACCATGGCAAGCAGGATCGAAAGCCGGGAAATTGTGGCATTGCCCATCTTGCTGAGAATGAGAACGATAACCAGCGTGAGGCCTGCAAGACCGATATTGGCCATGCTGCCGAATTCCGGGCTGTTGCTGTCTCCGCCCATCGCCCAGCGCGCCGCAACAGGCATCAACGTCAGGCCGATGGTGGTGATGACGATGCCGGTGACGAGCGGCGGAAAGAAGCGCGTGATGCGCGAGAATATCGGCGTGATGATAAGGCCGATGACGGCTGCTGCGATGACGGCGCCCAGCACAACCTGCAAGCCTGCTTCACCGGTCTGGCTGGATGTGACAATGGCCACCATGGTGGCGACGCCCGAAAACGAGACGCCCTGAACCAGAGGCAGCTGGCAGCCGAAGAAGGGGATGCCGATGGTCTGCAGGACGGTTGCAACACCTCCCGCAAACAAGGATGCGGTAATCAACAGGCCGATTTCAGTCGGGCTGAGACCCGCCGCCTGACCGATAATCAGCGGAACCGCCACGATGCCCCCATACATGGTCAGCACATGCTGGAAGCCATAAGCCAAATTGGCGGTGACAGACAGTTTTTCATCTTCGGGACGCGAAAGCGTATCCGCCCCGGACTGGTGCGTATTCAATGATACTCCCTCCCAGCAGGCGCGAACGCATCGCCAACCTGCTCTCTCCGTTCTCCCTGCGCAGAACCGTCATGGCGCCATGTCTTTCGACACGGTACCGACGATGAGTTGCGCGATGTCTCCTCCAAAGACATGTCGCAGGAGTATAACCGCAGCCGTCCGGATGACTGTGTCTCTTTTGCTTGAAATTGTTTTCGATGCGGGAACGCTAATGTTGAAGGATTTTTTCAGCCGTCGATTTTGGTGCGGACATCTCTCATCGCATCGCGCAGCACTGCGAAAATGTACGGTTCCAGCGATTGCGCTACGTTGAAGCGGAGAAAGCCGCTTGCCGTGCGCGACGGGCTGAAGACATCGCCGGGTGCCAACAGCACACCTTTTTCCAGAGCATGCCGGGCAATCTGGCCGGAGTCCAGTCCACCCGGCAATTTTGCCCAAAGAAACATGCCACCCTGCGGTTCGGTCCAAAGGGTGAGGCCCTCCGCTTTCAGGCGGTTGGCCGTCAGCGTCATGGCATCGGCCAGCTTGGTGCGCAGGCTGTCGACATGGCGGCGATAGGTACCATCGGTCAGAAGGGCGTGCACGATCTGCGGCGACAATGCATTGCCGCCGAAGCTGGTGGCGAGTTTCAGGTCGGTCAGCCCGTCGATCCAGTCGCGGCGGCCGACGATATAGCCGACGCGGGCTGCGGCGGAGAGTGTCTTGGAAAAGCTGCCGATATGCAGCACGCGCTCGAAACCGTCGAGTTCGGCCAGCAGCGGCGCGGGCGAGGGGTGGAAGTCGCCGAATATATTGTCCTCGACCAGCGTGACGCCATGCGCTTCGGCAAGCTTCAGCAGCCGGTGCGCTGTGGCCGGTGTCATCGAGCCGCCGGTCGGGTTATGCAGCCCGGCATTGGATATATAGAGTTTCGGCGCGTGTTCGCTGGCCGCTCTCGCAAAGGCTTCGAGGTCCGGGCCGGTATGCGTATAGGGCACGCCGACGAGTTTTACCCGGTGCGTCAGGAGTATTGCCTGAAAGTTGAAGTAACAGGGATCGTCGACCAGAACCGTATCGTCCGGCTGCAACAGGTAGCGACAGATGAGATCGATGGCCTGCGTGCCGGAATCGGCCAGCAATATGTCGCCGCTCGACACGTCGATGCCCTGTTCGCCAAGCCGGTGCGCAAGATGCTGACGCAGGGGGCGAAAGCCGAGCGGTTCGCCATAGGTGGCAAGATTGCTCGTCTCGTCACGGGCGACCATGCGCATGGCGCGCCGGATCGCGTCCTGCGGAAGCCATGCGTCGGGCAGCCAGCCGCATCCGGGCTTCAGCGTGGCGTCGTCTGCTTCAAGTGATTGCCGCATGACCCAGAACGGATCGATCTGGCGTTCCCTGTGCGGCGTGTTGGTGGCGAGCGAAAAGGGCTGGCGTGCGCGCTCCGAAACATAGAAACCCGCGCCGCGCCGTGACTGGATGATGCCTTCAGCCACCAGCCGGTCATAGGCTTCGACGACGGTGGATTTCGAGACGTTCATCGTTTCCGCAAGGCGGCGGATCGAAGGCAACCGCGCGCCCGGCGCGAGGCTCATCGCGGTGATGCGTCCGCGAATGATGCCCATCACCTTTTCGACGAGCGGAGTCCTGTCGGCGGCGGCGTTTTCATCGCCGCGCTCGATTTCCCCGCCCGCATAGGCGGCTTCTACGGCTTCGAGGCTGCGCAAGAGGCCCGTCGAAATCATCTGTACTATCCTTCGTACCAGTACAGTTTGTCAAAATTGTCTACAAACTGTCCCTGATTATTCAGGCCGTTTCGCGGCATTGTCCCATGAATCCTTATACGATTTTAGAGAAAGCCGAAAAGACACAATGAATAAAACTGCTGGATGGATTAACGGGTTTTTGGGCGTATTGATTTTTTCCGGCTCGCTGCCGGCGACGCGGATGGCGGTGATCGATATCGATCCGACCTTCCTGACAATGGCGCGCGCATCGATTGCAGGCGTGCTGGGACTGGCGCTTCTGCTGGCGTTTCGGGAACCCTTTCCCCGCCGTAACGATGCGATCTCGTTGATCGTGGTGGCGCTCGGCGTGGTTGTCGGTTTCCCGCTTCTGACGGGTCTTGCCCTCCAGCATATGACATCTGCCCATGCGATTGTCTTTATAGGACTGCTTCCGCTCGCCACGGCAATCTTCGCCGTCTTGCGCGGTGGAGAGCATCCGCGCCCGATGTTCTGGCTGTTTTCAGTGGTTGGAAGCCTCATCGTCGCTTCCTATGCCTATGGACAGGGAAGCCAGTCCACGCTTCTGGGAGACGTGCTGATGCTCGCTGCAGTTGTCGTCTGCGGGCTGGGCTATGCCGAAGGCGCTCAACTCTCGCGCAGACTCGGCGGCTGGCAGGTAATCTGCTGGGCGCTGGTGTTCTCGCTGCCGGTCATGCTGCCGCTGAGCTTCATGACCCGACCTGAGACATGGGCAGGCATTGGCACACCCGCCTGGATAAGCCTCGGCTATGTTTCGCTGTTTTCGATGTTGATCGGCTTTTTCTTCTGGTATCGCGGCCTTGCGCAGGGCGGAGCGGCCACGGTGGGCCAGTTGCAGCTTCTCCAGCCCTTCTTTGGCCTTATGCTGGCAGCCGGTATCGCAGGAGAACCCGTCAGCATGGGCATGGTGGCGACGGCGGCTGTGGTTGTCGTCTGCGTGGCCGGGGCCAAGCGCTTCGCTTAAATAAACGCCCAGACGGTCGTGCGCTTCACTTCCGCGTCTTCGAGGGCGCGGGTGACGGGCACGGTATAGACGGCAAACTGCTGCAACCGCTCCTTTGGCAGATAAGCGCGTCCCGGATCGCCGACGATGATGCTTGCGCCACGTTCGGCAAGTTTTGCAAACCAGGGAATGAGCCGCCCGGCGAGCAGCTTTTCATAAAAGACGTCGCCAGCCAGAACGATGTCCCAGCCATCATCCTTCCCGATAAGGTCATCCAATGAGGGAACAACCGACACACCATTGGCGGATGCATTGATCTCGATGGCCGGAAGCGCGAAGGGGTCGATGTCCGACGCCAGCACGCTTGATGCGCCCGCCTGCATGGCGGCAATGGCGACAAGGCCGGAACCCGATGCAAAATCGAGCACCGTCTTGTCTTTCACCGTTTCGGGATGATCCAGAATATAGCGGGCGACACCTTGACCACCCGCCCATGCGAAAGCCCAGAAGGGCGGCGGCAGGCCGATGGTGGCGAGCTCTTCCTCCGTCTTGTGCCAGAGGTCGTGGGCTTCATCGGCCAGATGCAGACGAATTTCCGGCACGTGTGGCGGCGCTTGCAGACTGGTATTGGCCAGAATGAAATCGCGCGCGCTTTTATGGGCCGGATCGAGCATCAGATGTCGTTCGCATCTAGTCTGCCCATGCGGCAGACTTCGATCCATTCGTCTTCCGTTACGGGCTGTACCGAAAGCCGCATCGAGGTGACGAGCGCCATCTTTTCCAATTTCGGATTGGCCTTCACATCTTTCAGCGTCACCGGCTTCGGCATGTCGCGGACAGCTTTGATATCCACGCATTCCCAGCGCGGATCGTCCGTCGTGCTGTCGGGATGCGCCAATGCGCAGACCTCGACAATGCCGACCACTTCCAGCCCTTCATTGGAATGGTAGAAGAAGCCCTTGTCGCCCAGTTTCATGGCGCGCATGTTGTTGCGCGCCTGATAATTGCGCACACCGTCCCACTGCTCGCCTTTTTCGCCACGGGCTTTCTGCATTTCCCATGACCATTTGAACGGTTCGGATTTGAATAGCCAATAAGCCATCAGTCATGAGCCTCAAGCGTTGGCCGGATTGTTGATCGCCCAGTTCCATGGACGCACGGTCACGTCCTGAAACAGGCCTGCCAGTGCATAGGGATCATTGGCGGCGATCTTTTCTGCAGCAGCCTTGTCGGCGGCTTCGACGACCACAAGGCTGCCGTTCGGCTTGCCGTCTTCACCGAGGAAGGGGCCTGCGAATTTCAACCCGTCACCAAGACCCTTGAGATAGTCGAGATGCGCAGGGCGCGTGTCGAGGCGCACTTGCAAATGGTCCGGCTTGTCGTTGCACAGAAGAGCAAAAAGCATTGTCAATTATCCTTTCCGTTCGAGCATGATCTTGTCCGAAAACCGGTTCCCACTTTTCGGGATCACGCTCTAATCTTCGGTCTTGAGTGGTCGGTTGAGCAAAGCCGTTACGGCTTCGTCAATGGTGATGATGCCGTCAAGCAGCGCGCCTGTTGCATCGATGATGGGTGCGGAGATAGCATGCTTGCGGCATAATTCGGCGGCAATCGGTGCGGTCGCTACGCCTTCGGCAAGCGGGCGATTGGTCAGATCCTCGCCACGCCCGAGTGCCAATCCATAGGAATAATTGCGCGATTGCGACGACGAGCAGGTCAGCATCAGATCGCCGAGGCCGGAAAGGCCCATGATGGTTTCGGGCCTTGCACCCATGGCCTGACCGATGCGGCGCAGTTCGGCAAATCCGCGTGTGACGAGTGCAGCCTGCGCGCTGGCGCCAAAGCCGCGCCCGACGGCAGCACCGGCGGCAATGGCCAGCACATTTTTCAGGGCACCGCCGATTTCGACGCCCTTGAGATCGGTTGTCGAATAGCAGCGGAAAGCCGGGCCGGATAAAAGTGCTGCGAGCTGGTCGGCAGTTGCCGCATCCTCGCAGGCAACTGTCACTGCGGTCGGAAGCCCGCGCGCCACGTCGGTGGCGAAACTCGGACCGGAAAGGGCGGCGATCCGGTGGTTTGGCAGGACTTCCGCCACGACCTCCGACATCAGCCGTCCGGTGCTGCGTTCGATCCCCTTGGCGCAAAGCACCATGGGTGCGCCTTGCGGAATGAGGCCACTCAATTCAGACAGTCCGGCGCGCATGGCCTGCGCCGGGATGACGGCCAGAACCGCATTCGCATGTTCGACGACAGCCGCCGCATCCGTGCTTGCATGTATTGCGGGGGAAAGCGCGATTTCGCCCAGATAGCGCGGATTGCGGTGTGTCCGGTTGATCGCTTCGACAGTCTCGTCGTCGCGGGCATAAAGCCATGTGTCGTGGCCGCTGGTGCTTGCCATGGCCGCAAGGGCGGTGCCCCAGGCGCCGCCGCCCAGAATGGCAATTTTCGTGCTCATGCCTTGGCTCCCCGTCGCCCGGTTCCGATCAGCGGTGCGGACTTTTCATCGAGCGGCCAGCGCGAGCGCGGCGCAAGGTCAAGCTTGTCGGGAGCCTCGGTTGCGGCGCGTTCAGCCCCGGCCCAGGCGATCATCGCGGCATTGTCGGTGCAAAGGTCAAGCGGCGGCGCGATGAAGCTGAAACCGTGGCGGGCGCAAAGCGTTTCGAGTGCTGCGCGCAGGGTCTTGTTGGCTGCGACCCCGCCGGCCACGACAAGCGCCGGTGTTTCGCAATCGTGGAATTCATTTCTGAAACGTTCGAGCGAACGGCCCACCCGGTCGGACAGAGTGTCGGCAACCGCCGCCTGGAAAGATGCGCACATATCAGCCACGTCCTGATCCGACAAGGGAACGAGTTCGGTTGCCGCCTGGCGCACTGCCGTCTTAAGACCGGAAAAGGAAAAGTCGAGCCGTGCTTCGCCTTTCAATGGCCGCGGCAGGGCGAATCGCTTCGGATCGCCCTGAAGCGCCATGCGTTCGACCGCCGGACCGCCCGGATAGGTGAGGCCCAGAAGCTTTGCCGTCTTGTCGAAGGCTTCGCCAAGTGCATCGTCAATCGTGGTGCCAAGGCGTTCATAATCGCCAATGCCGCGCACGAGCACCATTTGCGTGTGACCGCCGGAAACGAGCAGCAGCAAATAGGGAAAAGGCAGGCCATCGGTTAGCCGCGCCGTCAAGGCGTGGCCCTCCAGATGATTGACGGCATAAAACGGCTTTTGCGCCGCCATGGCCAGCGCCTTGGCGGTCATCAGCCCGACGATCAGCCCGCCGATCAGTCCCGGTCCCGCTGTAGCTGCCACCGCGTCAACGTCGACAAGTTTCATGTCGGCATCGTCCAGCGCGCGGGCAACCAGCCGGTCCAGCGCTTCGACATGGGCGCGGGCGGCAATCTCCGGCACCACGCCGCCATAGGGTTCGTGTTCTGCGATCTGGCTTAAAACCACATTGGACAGAATCCGTCCTTCGCCCTTCCCGTCACGTTCGACGATAGCGGCGGCTGTTTCGTCGCAACTTGTTTCTATTCCAAGAATGCGCATTTGCGGTTAGACCCTGCCTGTCTCATAATTCATTGAAAAATCCGGTACCATGGACGACGCAATATGCAAACAGCATCCTTGAAGAATGGCACGTTGAAGATAGGCACGCGGGGCAGCAAGCTTGCTCTCGCCCAGGCTTACGAGACACGTCGCCGCCTGATGGAGGCACATGGTCTGCCGGAAGAAGCCATCGAAATCATTCCCATGTCGACAGCGGGCGACCGCATTCAGGATCGCGCGCTTTCCGAGATCGGGGGCAAGGGACTTTTTACCGAAGAAATCGAGCTGGCGCTGACGGAAGGGCGAATCGATCTTGCCGTCCATTCGACCAAGGATATGCCGACGGTTCTGCCTGATGGTCTTCATCTTTCCATTTTCCTTGAGCGCGAAGATCCGCGTGATGCCTTTATCGGTCGTACGGCTTCCCGCCTTCTCGATCTGCCGCAGGGCGCGACGGTCGGTTCGTCATCATTGCGCCGTCAGGCTTTGATCCGCCGCCTTCGTCCTGACCTTCAAGTGGTGATTTTCCGCGGCAATGTCGAGACGCGGTTGCGTAAGCTGGACGCCGGAGAAGTCGACGGGACGTTTCTCGCCTGTGCGGGCTTGCGGCGTCTGGGTCTTGGCGATGTCATTACCGAACTCGTCGATCCGGAAAGTTTCCCGCCCGCGCCGGGACAGGGCGCCATCGGGATTGAGACACGTATCGGTGACGTGCGCATCGATGCGCTGCTGGAACCCCTTGCGCATCGCGAAACCGGTATTGCGCTTGCCTGCGAGCGGGCATTTCTGGCCGCGCTTGACGGGTCATGCCGCACGCCGATTGCCGGTCTTGCAACAGTGAACGGCGATAGGGTTTCGTTCCACGGCATGATTTTGAAACCGGATGGGACCGAGGCGCACGAGACACGAGCGGAAGGTCCGGTATCGAACGCTGCCGCACTCGGTACGGAAGCCGCAGAATATCTGCGCGCGAAGGCCGGTCCCCAATTCTTCGAGGGCTGGGAGTAGATTTGGCGGAGCCAGCACAAATCCCATCTCGCGGCCGCGTTCTGGTGACGCGACCGCAACCGGCTGGCTCGCGGACCGCCGCAAAACTGGCGTCGAGGGGCTATGAGCCGGTTCTGCTTCCGCTCAGCCGGACTGTTGCGCTTTCTTTTGCTGTACCAGAAGGCCCGTTTGCGGCTTTGACGGTAACGAGCGCCCATGCCTTTCACCACATCGACACGGAACAGTTGAAGCCGTTTCTTGGCTTACCGCTCTTTGCCGTGGGGCAGGGAACAGCGCAGGCGGCGCGGAAGGCCGGGTTCGGTCAGGTGATCGATGGCGGCGGCGATGCGGTTCGTCTCGCGGCGGCGATGCGGTGCGATCTTCCCCAACAATCTCGTGTTCTTTATCTCGCTGGTCGCGTACGCCAGCCGGTGTTCGAAGACGAGATGCGGGCTGCGAAACTCGATATGCGTGTGGTGGATGTCTACGATACGGAGACGGTTTCCTATGCGACCGCTGCACTTCTGGACGTGCTTCATGGCGCGCCTTTTGTCGCGGTCATGCTTTATTCCGGCGTTGCTGCGACGAGCTTCGTTGAAGCGATGCGTGAAATCACACCGCCTTTTGACGAGAAAACGCGGTTTTTGTGCATTTCTGCCCGTGTGGCTGACTGCCTGCCGCCGATCTGGCGGGCAAATGCCCTTGTGGCAGACCATCCCGATGAAGCAGGACTTTTCCGGCTGTTTGCCAAACTTTGACTCATTTCGGCGCAACCTTCCTTCATCTGGCGATTTTATCTGTTAGAGTCTGAGGCAACCAATCGGCATTTACGAGAGGATCCATGGCGAAACCCGGCACTCCGCGACATTCCAAACCGGCCCGTAATCCTGTGACGATCAATCTCGATCCATCGGACGTGAAGCGGGTTGACGAACCGGCGAAGGCGATGCCAGACGCGGAGCCGGTAGGAAATTTTTCGAAACCTCAGAACCCAAAGCCGGAAACCCCGAAGCCTGCATCACCCAAACCGGACGCGGCAACCGCCGAAAAGACCCCGAAGACGGAAACGCCGGAAAGTTCGACATATACCAAGCCGCCCTTTACCTCGGGCGTGAAACCAGAAACCCAGCAGCCTGCGCAAAAGAACGGGACGGGGGCGTCGCATCTTCTGGCTGGTATCGCCGGTGGTATTATCGGGCTCGGCGGCTTGCTTGCGCTGCAATGGGGCAATGTAATTCCCTCTCCAGGCGCAAGAGTGGCAGCGGAACAGCTGGCGCATATGGAGCAGCAGATCGCCGATCTGCGGAGCAATCCGACACCTGCGCCCCTGGACGATGCAAGCCGTGCGCAACTTGCATCTCTGGAAAAGAATGTGCAGGCAGCCGAGATCAAGGCGGAAGCGGTCGCAGGTTCGTTGGCCGATCTTCAGCAGCAATTCGCGGCCTTGCCGAAAGAGGCGGGACAGGAAGTGGCGGCCGATACCTCTGCCCTGACAGAGCGGTTGGACGCGCTGGAAAACAAGCTTTCAGCGACGCAAAGCCGGGCCGATGAGGCGAGCGCCGGAGTGACGGGAAACAGCGGTACGATTTCATCGCTCGAATCGAAACTGACATCCCTGCAGGAAAAGGTCACTCAGGCTTCACGCCAGCCCGACGCGACGGCGCTCATTGCGGCAAATGCGCTGAAAATGGCGATCGATCGTGGCGGTTCGTTCAAGACGGAGCTCGACACTTACGCTTCGGTTGCTCCAAATGCCGCGTCCATCGAAAAACTGCGCGCTTTCGCCGACAAGGGCGTGCCGACCGTTGCCGATCTGAATGCGTGGTTTGGTGCAGTCGCGAACCGGATTGTCGCGACCGAAAACAAACTGCCTGCCGATGCCGGGATTTGGGACCAGCTTGTCGCCAGCGCCAGGGGGCTGGTCAGTGTGCGCCCTGTTGCAGGCAATGTCAGCGGCACCGGGGTCGGGCCGATCACGGCCCGCATGGAGGCCGCGATTCAGGCTGGCGATCTGGAGCGGGCTCTTGGCGAATGGGAGCAACTGCCTGCCGATGCAAAGGCAGCCTCGCAGGAATTTGCCGACCAGGTGCGGGCGCGGCGTGATGCGGATATACTTGTACAGCGTCTCGTTGCGGACAGCCTGAAACCGAAGGTTTCGGCAGGTGAAACCAGCGGGGCTCCGGCCTCTTCCGGTCAATAGGAGGCGGGCCGATGCTGCGTGTCCTGTTCTATCTCGTCATTGTTGCTGCGCTTGGTTTCGGCTTTGCCTGGCTTGCGGACCGTCCGGGCGAACTCGATGTCACCTTCGCGGGTAACCATTATAATGTGCCGCTGATAACTGCCGTTGCGGGGATCGTTGCCATTGTCGCGGCCATTCTCATTCTGTGGTGGCTGATTAAGAGCATTATCCAGTCTCCCTACACACTGCGCCGGCATTTTCGCGCGCGCAAGCGTGATCGTGGCTATCAGTCGCTGTCAACCGGATTGATTGCAGCCGGTGCCGGCGATGCGGAAGCAGCGCGCCGCATGACCAAACAGGCGGGCAAGCTGCTCAGCTCCGACCAGGAACCCCTGATAAAGCTTCTCGAAGCGCAGACCGCGATGCTGGAAGGGCGCACGGAAGATGCTCGCAGGGGCTTTGAGGCGATGGTGGAAGACCCCGAGACACGCCTGCTCGGTCTGCGTGGGCTTTATATCGAAGCCCAGCGCGTCGGTGCACGTGAAGCCGCCAATCATTATGCCGCCGAAGCTGCTGCCCAAGCGCCGCAGCTGGAGTGGGCCTCGTCGGCCATGATGGGGCAGCTTTGTGCAGAGGGTGATTGGGATGCGGCGCTGAAGCTTGTCGACGCGCGCAAGCAGGCGCTTAGCCATAGCAAGGATGTGGTGAAGAAGGAACGCGCCGCACTGTTGACCGCCAAGGCGATGGCGGTGGTCGATGTCGATCATGCACGGGCCAAGGCGATGGCGCTGGAGGCGAACAAGCTCGCGCCCGACCTGGTGCCCGCCGCCGTGGTTGCTGCGCGTGCTCTTTTCGCCGATGGTGATGTGCGGAAAGGCTCGAAAATTCTGGAAGCGGCCTGGAAGCGGTTTCCGCATCCCGATATCGCTTCAACCTATGTCTATGCCCGGTCCGGCGATACAGCACAGGATCGCCTGAAGCGCGCCAAGCATCTTGTATCGCTGCGCTCCAACAATGTCGAAGGCAGTCTTGTTCTCGCTCGGGCTGCCTATGAGGCAGGCGATTATCGTTTTGCTCGCGACAATGCCGAGCAGGTCCTGCGCGCTTCGCCGCGTGAAAGCGCCTATCTGCTGCTTGCCGATATTGAAGAAGCTGAAACCGGCGATCAGGGCAAGGTTCGTGAATGGCTGGCGCGCGCCGTCAAGGCGCCGCGCGATCCCGCGTGGACTGCCGATGGCTATGTTTCCGAACAATGGTCACCGGTATCGCCGGTTACAGGGCGGCTCAACAGTTTCGAGTGGAAAGTTCCCGTCGTGGAACTTGCTCCAGCGATTGAAGCGGAAAAGCCCGAAATCAAGGGCCCGGTGGAAGCGAAGTCGGTCAATCAGATTGTTCTGACAGAGCCTCGGGACAAGGCTGACGCGGCGGAAATATCTGCCCCTGTGGAGCGAACGCCGCCGGTTCAGGAGGTGGAGGAAGCTGAAGTCGTCGTTCCTGCTGCCGAGCCTGTCAGACTGACGCCGGTCCCTCCGGCACAAAAGGCCGACGAGGCGCGGCCTCCCATGGCCGATGTGGTGGCAGACGATGCAGAGGGCGAGCCGCACCGCGCTCATATCGTGGTAGACGATCCGGGCGTCGACGAAAGCAAATCTTCGCAGAAGGCGCAGAGCGGATTGAAGCTTTTCTGATCAGGCTTTCCGCGAATCGTTGCCGAAAAACAACGCTGCGTATCTCTTGGGCGGCAAACGGCGGTGTAAGACAGTTTACCGCCTTGCCTGGTGCATTTAGCCCGTTACCTTCGATGTTGCTAACTAAATATCCGGGAACCGGTTTACAGTCGGCAAGCAGTGAATGTGGCAGCGAGGGTAAATGTTCGATCGTCTCTTGGATTTTTTGAAGGAACTTCCGTCTAATAGTTTTCGCGACCGGAGCGAAAAATTTTCCAATGACGATCCAAGGCTGGCCGCTGCCGCTCTGCTCTATCACATCATGGACGCCGACGGCGAAACACGTGAAAGCGAGCGGAAGAAGCTTTCGTCCATGCTATCGCTGAAATATGGCTTGAAAGGCGATAGCCTGAAACGGCTGATCCGTGCGGCGGAAAAGGCCGATCAGGAAGCAATCGACCCGTCAGATTTCACGTCGGTTCTGAAGCGGCAGCTCGACTATCAGGCACGTTTAGACCTGATTGGTCTGATGTGGGAAATGGTCTATGCCGATGGCAAGGTGAGTGAAGTCGAGGCCGACGTGATGTGGCGTGTGGCCGAACTCGTCGGCATCCGGCAAGATGACCGTAATGCCATTCAGGATCGTATGGACAAGGTGGACCGCAGCACCTCCGCTTCCTGACGGATTCCTATATTTCGGACGATCAGGTCCGTCCTTGCAAATGACGGGCTTTGCGCAATTGCGGGAACATGGCCGCCCAGGCAATCGCAACGGCGATCGATCCCAAACCGCCGATGACGACGGCGGGAACAGCGCCGATAGCAGCCGCCATCAGGCCAGCGCGGAATTCGCCCAGCTCGTTCGATGCGCCGACAAAGACCATGTTGACGGCATTGACGCGACCGCGTACGTGATCGGGCGTCCAAAGCTGCATAAGCGTCTCGCGGATATAGACGCTGATCATGTCAGCGGCACCCGCAAGTGCCAGGGCAACGACGGACAACCATGTCAGAGTTGAGACACCGAAAATAATATTGAAGAAGCCGAAGAGGCCGACGAAGACGAACATCACGCGCCCCGCATGGTCGCGGATCGGGTGTCCCGCCAGCCAGATTGCTGTCAGAACAGCGCCGATGCCCGGAGCGGAGCGTAGCAGTCCCAGGCCCCAGGGGCCGAGATCAAGGATGTCGCGTGCATAAATGGGGAGCAGAGCCACTGTTCCGCCGAGGAGAACGGCAAAGAGATCGAGCGAAATCGCGCCAAGGACGATCTTTTCCCTCCAGATGTAGCGGAAACCGGCCAACATGCTCGTCAGCGAACGATGTTCGGCAAGTGTATGCTGCTTGGGCTTTGGAATGGAAAAGATCAGGAACGAACCGATCAGCAGGAAAACCGTTGCCACGGAATAGGCAGCAACCGGCGAAATGCCATAAAGCAATCCACCTGCAACCGGGCCAACAATTGTCGCGACCTGCCAAGCAGATGAATTCCATGAAACGGCGTTGGCAAAGTCTTCAGTCGGCACGAGATTGACGACCAGCGAAGCGGAAGAAGGTCCGAGAAATGCGCGTGCCACGCCAAAAAGTGTCAGTGCAGCAAAAACGGTCAGGGGCTCGAACAGACCTGTAAGGGTCAGACAGAGCAGTAATGCCGTCACTATGCTTTCCAGAATGAGCGAGAGGCCCATAATGAAGCGTCTGCCGAAACGGTCGGCAGTGGCCCCGGTGACCAGAACCAGCAACAGGGCGGGCAGAAACTGCACCAGCCCGACCATGCCCAGATTGAACGCATCGCGGGTGAGGTCATAAATCTGCCAGCCCACCGAAACGCTTACGATCTGGACCGCAAATGCGCTCAGGAAGCGGGCACCCCAATATTTTTTGAAGGCAGAGTGCCGGAATGCGGCATAACGATCCGCAGAAGAAGCGTCGGTGGAAGGGGGCATTGCTCACAACATCTAAAGCATCTCCAGCAAAAGCGATTCTGCGTTGGATATGCGCGACAACAGGAAGGTAGATGTTATTTACAGTATCCTTCCCATGATCGGAACCATTTTTTGTGACTGGTGGCCGGGCTAAATACAGGGTGGTTTCGAAAACGAGAAAGGCCGGATTGGACCGGCCTTTCGGGTGTAGTTTCTCTGGATTAATCCTTGCCGAGCAAGCCTTTCCAGATGATCGCACCGATCGCGGCGCCGACGAGTGGTGCTACCCAGAACAGCCAGAGCTGGCTGAGCGCGGCTGTCTCTGCGAAGAGCGCCACACCGGTCGAACGAGCGGGGTTGACCGACGTATTGGTGACCGGGATCGAAATCAGATGGATCAAGGTCAGACCGAGACCGATGGCAATTGGAGCAAAGCCAGCCGGAGCCAGCGACGAGGTGGAGCCCAGAATGATGATGAGGAAGAAGGCCGTCAGGATGATTTCAATGAGCAGGCCTGCCATCATGCTGTAGCCGCCGGGAGAAAGTTCGCCATAGCCGTTCGAGGCGAGGCCACCCGCTGAAAAGCCATCCTTGCCCGAAGCGATGAGGAAGAGCACGGCTGCGGCTGCGATGGCGCCAAGAACCTGCGCGACCCAGTAAGGGATCAGGTCTTTGGCCGGGAGACGGCCAGCTACCATGAGACCCAAGGAAACGGCTGGGTTGAAATGACCGCCGGAAATGCCGCCCACAGCATAGGCCATGGTCAGGACAGTCAAGCCGAAAGCGAGGGCGACGCCAAGAAAACCGATGCCCAGTTCAGGGAAGGCTGCGGCCAAGATCGCGCTGCCGCACCCCCCGAAAACGAGCCAGAATGTTCCGAAAAATTCAGCCGACAATTTGTTCAGCATGGAAATCCCCAGGGTTGGTGTAGTGAAAATGTCATATGCGAATCATTTAGCAAGAAGCATATAATCGTCTTTTTCTTCGGACAATCACGTTTAACTTTATTGACGGCTTTTGTTCTCTTGGGGCTTTTCCTATCATTTCAGTAAATAAAAATGCTATTCTTAGTATATTCGAGGTTGCTTTTATATCTCTTCTAAATTGGGTTCTGGTGGCAGTTAGAGTTGGTCGATCTGCCTTTTTAAAGGTGCCGGACCCGTTCAGCCATATTGCGGAGAGAGGGGACGGCACGTTATAAGCGCAACTGTCGAATGGGCGACGCTGGCCAGTGCAAATGCAGTTGGCAGGTGATTTTCGCGGGGCAGATAGGAGTTGTCAGCCTTGAACACTCATCCTGGGACGAAAGCACAAAGGCTTGTTTTGGGGGCCGTCAAAGTTGTTCCGATTCTCGCAGTCTTGTCCGGCTGCACGGCGACGGCATGGACGGAAAAGGTGAAGATCGACAGCACGCCAATGCCGACCGAGTGCGCGGGCTGGCAGAAGATCGATCTCAAGCAGCGCACGACTTTGGTTCTTTTGCGGGAAGACCCGCGTCTTGTCGTCGAAATCGATTCGCACAATCTCAAGGGCCGTAATTTAGGCTGTTGGCAGTAGTTGGCGCATCAGGCGGAACTGGCCAGCCGGACGTCGACTTTCTCGATTGTGCCGCGAAGAGCAGGCAGCATTGTTTCGAAGTCAATATACTCGCCTGGTTTCAGCGTTGCTTCTCCCGAAGCCAGACGGCGCTCGCGTTTGCTGCCGTCGCCATAGGTAATCATGACGATCAATGGCGGTGCGATGTGATCTTCGGATGTGTTATTTTGAATGCGTCCAGCAACACTTAAAACGTCGCCTTTGTCGCGCACCCCGACGCTGGTTTTCAGCTCGGTGAGCTGAAGTGCCGAAATGAGGGGCAGTGTCGCTTGTCTGACGGAGAGGGCAGGCTTCCTGTCGGCAAGCAATGTATATCCGCCTGCTATCCAAAAAGCCGTTGTCGCGCAAAGAGCGACGAAAACCCAATATCCGAAACCCGGCCATTCGTTGGTGAGATGTGTTTCAGACGCACATTTTCCCATGATGGGCGTTTTTTTCGAAATGCTGAGTGAGAAAGATTTTCGGGACGCAGAGACCGGGAGAATGGTTTCGAACTCGGCGTCCTCGATCATCCCTTCATTGGAAGCAAACCATGCAGCGGGGTTCCGTTCACGCGTGCGCGGTATCTGCGCTGCCGATGGTTGTTTCGCCATCATGACCTCATCTTCCTCTGCGTTTTTCGCCGTTCGACCGGTGCCACACACTGGCTCATAATGGTTAATGCTAAGCTTAATTCTCCCGAAGCGCGGCTTCATTCACGTATTTTTTTGAAGTGCGTGCGCCCGAATTTAACGCAACGTTAACCATGGAGGATAAAGGTCAATCTGATATCGATGTCATCCGTTCGTCTTCAAACGCGCGGACAATTTAAGAGAAACAGCCGGTGATACGTTTTGAGAATGTCGGCCTGCGATATGGAATGGGGCCTGAGATCCTGCGCGATGTCAGTTTCCATATTCCGCCGCGTTCATTCCAGTTTTTGACCGGCCCTTCCGGGGCGGGAAAGACTTCGCTCATGCGCCTTCTCTTCATGGCGCTGAAGCCGACGCGCGGCCTTATCAATATTTTTGGCAAGGATGTGGCAAGGCTCAATCATGCGGAAATTCCGCTTTTGCGCCGCCGCATCGGTATCGTGTTTCAGGATTTCCGCCTGCTCGACCATATGACCACCTATGAGAATGTGGCGCTTCCGCTGCGTGTGCGCGGAAAGGAAGAGGCCACCTACCGTCACGAGGTGGAGGAGCTTCTGCATTGGGTTGGGCTTGGCGATCGCATGAATGTGTTGCCGCCTGTTCTTTCAGGTGGTGAAAAGCAGCGTGCTGCAATTGCGCGGGCGCTTATCGATCAGCCGGAACTGCTTCTGGCCGACGAACCGACCGGCAATGTCGATCCACCGCTTGCAAAGCGCCTCCTGCGCCTTTTCACCGAGCTGAACCGTTCGGGCACTGCCGTGATTATCGCGACCCACGACCTTTCCCTGATGGATCAGGTTGATGCGCGGCGCATGATTCTCGAACATGGGCGGCTCGACATCTATGATTGATGCAAAGAACGCCTGGCAGCGCACGCTGGATGATATCCGGGTCCGACTTGAAGACCTCAAGGACATGCTGCTTGTCCGTATAGGCAAGCGCCGGAAACGTCAGGGACCGAGCCCCATCGTTCCCGATGGCAGCGTTACGGGCACCGCGCTTGTCATCGTGATTGCGATCATGACCTTTCTAGCGTGTCTGACGATGGGCGGCGTGACGCTCGTTCGCGCCTCGGCTGCTGCCTGGCAGAGCCAGATCGCTCGCGAGGCCACGATCCAGATCCGTCCTGTGGACGGGCAGGACATGGAAAAGGCGCTGGCTCAGGCAAGCGAGATCGCGCGCGGTTTTGCCGGTGTGAAAGGCACCAGCATTATCGACAAGGCTGCGACGGCGCGGCTGCTCGAACCGTGGCTGGGAAGTGGTCTCAATATCGATGAACTGCCCGTACCGCGGCTCGTCGTGGTGACGATCGATGAAAATGCTCCGCCTGATTTTGAAACCATGCGTGCTGAAATCACACGTGCTATTCCGGCCGCGACCTTTGACGATCATCGCACCTGGGTCGACCGGCTCGTCTCCATGGCGCATACGACGGTGCTGGTTGGAACCGCCGTTCTTTCGCTTGTGATCGCCGCAACCGTTTTGACCGTTATTTTTGCCACGCGCGGCGCGATGTCCGGTAACGGCCACATTATTGAAGTGCTGCATTTTATCGGTGCGGAATCGAAATTCGTGGCGCGCGAGTTTGAATGGCATTTCTTCCGTACGGCACTGAAAGGCGCGCTATGCGGTGGAGCAGCTGCAATGCTTGTGTTCCTGATGTTTTCCTGGTGGGCATCAAGCCATATGGCGACGCCTGAAGGCGATCAGGCGGCAGCTATGTTCGGCAATTTCGCCATTGGGCGCGATGGATATATTGGCGCTGCCGTCATCATTATTCTGGTCAGTTTCCTGACCATGTTGACCAGCCGCCTGACGGTGATCCGCCAGCTTGCCACCATAGACGGTCCAGGAGTGCGCTCCGAATGAGAACCTTCGCCGATACAGGTGCTTTCAAGACAAGATTTTCGACTGCTTCTCCGACTTCTCGCCGCAATGCTGGCTATGATGGAAGAAGAGATGGTACGCGAATCCAGCAAACGCTATCGGGCGGGCACCGGTCGAGTGACGATGCAGTGGCACAGAAGCAGACAGCAAACGGATTTTCCACGGGGGATGTGGTCTGGCGCCGTAACCGGAATGGCGTTCACCTGCAATCCTTTGCACTTGCGTCCGGCAATTTCCTATGGTCTGTCATGATGCGCATGTTCAGACGTTTCCAACCAGTTTCCATCGTTCTGTTTGTTATCCTTCTGGCGTTTCTCGTCGGCTTCGTCGTGTTCGGTGAAAAGGTCACCAGCATGCAGCCCCCGGTTATCGACAAGCCTGCTGATGCCATCATCGTTCTGACTGGTGGCCAGTCCAGAATTCAGGCTGCCGTCGATCTCCTGAAGGACAAGCGGGGGAAGCGTCTACTGATCAGTGGTGTTCATCCGGCGACCAATGAAAAAACGCTGCAACGCGCGACGCATGCCGATCAGAGTCTGTTCGATTGCTGCGTCGATCTCGACCGGTCGGCGCTCAACACCATTGGCAATGCGACTGAAAGCGAACGCTGGATCCGCGCCAACAATTTTCGCCGTGTGATCCTGGTTACCAACAACTACCATATTCCGCGCAGCACGCTGGAAATGTCTTATCGCATGAAGGATGTCGAGTTCATTCCCTATCCCGTCGTGAACGGGGAACGCCGCGAACATAGCTGGGTTGCCGAAGGCGACACATTGCGCGTGCTCTTCACCGAGTATGTGAAATATCTGGGTGCCGCCGTCCGCGTCGGCACGACCGAACTGTTTGGTAAGCAGTCTGAGCAAGGTGCAACGACCGAGAGCTGATCCCGCTACCGGTTTATAATTTCCTGATGGAAATGGTCGATCTTCCTGATATATCGGTGCCGTCACTTTCTGAAGAAAGTCCACGAAATACGCTACAGGCCCTAGCCAGGATCTTCGCCGACAGATGCTTCTCTACCTGCGCTCTATCCTATTCAATGCGGCGTTCTATATCTGCACACTGGTTCAGATGATCGTTTATACGCCCTTTTATTTCCTGTTGCCCCGCAAGAAGGCTTGGATCGTGCCGAAGCTGTGGGCCCGGGTCAATCTCTGGCTTCAAAAGCATATCGCAGGCACCGACTGTGTGGTCGAGGGATTGGAGAACATTCCCGAAGGGGCCTATATCTGTGCGCCAAAGCACCAGTCTGCCTGGGATACCTATGCTTTCCTGCCTTATCTCGACGATCCCGTACTGATCCTGAAACGGGAACTGATGCGCATTCCGCTTTTCGGCTGGTATATCGCCAAGATGCAGATGATACCGGTTGATCGGGGCTCCCGCGTCAAAGCGCTGCATTCAATCACCAAGGGAGCGGAGAAGGCGATTGCGGAGGGACGTCAGATTCTCATCTATCCCGAAGGAACGCGCCGGGCCCCGGGTGCACCACCACAGTACAAATATGGCATCGTCCATCTCTATGAAGCGCTCAATCTCCCGGTTGTACCAATAGCGCATAATGCAGGCCTCTACTGGCCACGCCGGAAGTTTCTACGCTATCCCGGAACCATTCGCGCCCGTATTCTGCCGCCAATTCCGGCGGGGCTTCCGAAGGAAGAATTCCTGAAGCGGCTCATCGAATCCACCGAAACGGCCTGTGACGAATTTCTGGTCGCCGCCAGCCACGATCCCAATCCACCACCCATGCCACCGACCGCCGTTCAAAGACTGAACGAGCTCGGCGTTTAACTTCACAGCATGTTAACGGCCTGATCACGTTCAATTGCGTTGCGAGAACGACAATTCGCCGCGTTTTCTTCAACTTTCGTTTTTCTTGCGCGCAACCTTGAAACCCGTTATCAGAGCCCGACACGAAAGGACACATCATGAATATTGATGCCATCTCCATCGGCTCCAATCCTCCTGAAGACGTCAACGTCATCATTGAAGTGCCTGTCGGCGGCCAGCCGATCAAGTACGAGATGGACAAGAAGGCCGGCGCCCTCATCGTCGACCGCTTTCTCTATACGCCAATGACCTATCCGGGCAATTACGGCTTCGTGCCGCATACGCTTTCGGAAGATGGCGATCCGATCGACGTTCTCGTCTGCAACACCCGCCCGCTGGTTCCCGGCTGCGTCATCAACGTGCGCCCGATCGGCGTTCTGGTCATGGAAGACAATTCCGGCAAGGACGAGAAGATCATCGCCGTTCCGTCGCCGCACCTGACGCGCCGCTACGAGAAGATCCACGATTATACCGATATGCCGGAGATCACTCTGAAGCAGATCGCGCACTTCTTCGAGCACTACAAGGATCTGGAACCCGGCAAGTGGGTTAAGATCGGTGACTGGGGTGATGAAGATTACGCCCGCAAATTCATCGTCGAAGCTATCGAACGCGCCAAAGGCAAGTAGGCGACAGCTATCCAATCAGTTCTAAAACAAAAGCGCCCGGTAATGTCCGGGCGCTTTTGTTTTATGCTTCCGATTTTCTGGATGCGCTTAAAGGAAAAGCGGCAGCAGCGTCGTCCACATGAACTGACGGATGAAGAAGATGATCAACAACAGGATGATCGGCGAAATATCGATGCCGCCGAGATTGGGCAGAATATTTCGGATCGGACGCAAAACGGGTTCGGTCACCTTGTACAGAAACTCACCGATCGAGGCCACGAAGCGGTTGCCGGAATTGACGACATTGAACGCATAGAGCCATGAGAAAATGGCACTCGCAATAATAATATAGGTGTAAATATCGAGCGCCAAATCAATGGTGCGGAACAATGCGATCATGGAGGCCTCCTTGGCAATTGGCCGAGATGTAGCGGTTGCATCGGGCAAGAACAAGAGCTGAGCGCTTGAGCGCCGGAATTTTTGAGAAGTGCAGCAAGCGCTTTCAGCCGCCCGAACCGCCGGATTGACGTTGAGTATTGCGGTGAATGAGATCGTTGACGTGCTCCAGCCAGTGGTCACGGACACGCATATTGCGCAGATGCTGGAGTGTATTGGCGACATAATCCAGATTGGCGCCGGAATCTCCGCGAGCGGATGCGACGATTGCAGCGGCTTCCTCGGCTTTCAACGAGCCTGCATATTGCAGGTGGCGGCGGTCGGCCACGTAGGTGACGGCGTTGACATTGCGCCCGTCGGCGAGACGCAGGCGGAGATGCTTTTCGTGGTAAACATGGTTCGACATTTCGCGTTCGCGCAGATAGGTCATCACTTCACCGGCCATATCGCCGGGTACGCGAAAAGCGATGCCGAGACACGAACCACCGGCATCGAGCCCGAGAACCAGCCCCGGTTGATCGGGAGTCCCACGATGAACATGCGAGTAGATGCACAGACTGCGCCTGTAGCCGTAAAGGCGCGCGCGCATGGTCTCCACATGCGCAAAACCCGGCCGCCACATCAGCGAACCGTAGCCGAAAACCCAGAAATCGTTCATCCGCCTATCATCGAAAGGTGTGGTCATGAGAGTATGCATAATGATTTAGTGAACGCCGATTTCCACTGGTAATCAACGGATATCCTTTGATTTTTCATCTCCATCGCTTCACAGGGCACATTCCTGCCATAATATGGCCAACAGTCGGGAGGAGCAAAACATATCGGGGTTCGATATTCGGTCTGAACCCGGAGTGAGGCTTGTCGAGACAACCGTCTGATGAATGTAAGGCTTTTGAAATGGCGCACACTGGAATGAACGCACCGAAAGCCAGAAAGCGTCCCATAGCGCTCATCGCCATTCTCGTTGTCTTGATCGTAGGCTATACGGCGGGCTGGTTCTATATCGCAAATAAGCTTGAAACGCGCGCCAAGGCCGACATGGCCAAGCTTGTTGCCCAGGGCATAGGCGTTAAATGTGAAGACCTGCGCATGGGCGGTTATCCTTTGCGGGTCAATGTCGTCTGCGACAGCATTTCCTGGCAGCGTCCTTCTGAGGGTATGTCGTTCCGCGCCGGGCGTTTCACTTCGGGATCTCCGGTCTATGCGCCACGTTCGCTTTCGAACGATCTGACAGGTCCAGCCTTTATTGAGTTTCCGGGGCTGGAGCCGCTGGAAGTCAACTGGAGCAAGTTTACCTCCAATACCCGGCTGGCGCGTCCGTTCCCGACCGAAATCGAACTGGCTGCACGTGAGGTCGCGGTCGGTCTTCGCACAGAAACCACCAAGACGGAGCCGCTCAGCACGCTCGAGCAGATGGATTTCCGCATGAGCCAAGCGGACGGAACTTTGAAGATCAATGGCCGCTTTGCTGGATTGAAGCTTGCCAAGGCAGTGATCGGTAGTGCCACCAGCCCTGAAATCGACGGTGTGGCGGATATTGATGTAGCAGATGCTGCGACGCTGCTTGCAAGGAGCGATGCGCCTTTTCATGAACGGCTGCGCGGACATTCCGGTATGGTCAATCAGGCTTTCCTGTCCATGCCCAATGGAGCCATGGTTTCCGTTGCGGGACCGTTTTCGATCGATGCGGACGGGCTGATCAATGCCGATGTGAAACTGACGCTCGTCAATCCGCAATCGCTGGCGCAGGCAGGGCAGACCTTATTCCCCGAACAGAGTGGCAATATCGCGACTGTTCTATTTGCTCTCTCGGCCATGCCGAAAGATGAAAACGGCAATCCCGTGATGGAGATTGCCGTTCGAAAGGGCAAAGTCAGTGCCGGATTTATCCCGCTGGGGCGCCTGCCGGCGCTTTAGGGGGTAAGGCAGTAGGGCAGTATGTTTGCTGCCCTATGCGTTTCCTACTTCTTTTCACTCGTTCGTGTCGCGGCCTGACGGCCGAAATCGGGCGCATCCACTTCTTGACCCGCATCGATGATGCCGCGGCGGACAGCGCGCGTGCGCGTGAAAAGATCGAACAGCGCTTCGCCGTCGCCCCAGCGTATCGAGCGCTGTAGCGAGGCCAGATCTTCTGAAAAACGCCCGAGCATTTCGAGAATCGCATCCTTGTTGTGCAGGCAGACGTCGCGCCACATCGTCGGGTCGGACGCAGCAAGGCGGGTGAAATCACGGAAACCGGAAGCGGAATATTTGATGACTTCCGACTTCGTCACCTGTTCCAGATCGCTGGCCGTACCGACGATGTTGTAGGCAATGATGTGCGGCAGATGCGAGACGATGGCCAGCACCAGATCGTGGTGCTGCGGGTCCATGCGATCAAGGCGCGAGCCGCAGGCGCTCCAGAAATCGCTCAGCTTTTCCAGCGCCGCTTCATCCGTATCGGGCAGGGGGGTCAGAATGCACCAGCGATTGATGAAGAGCTCTGCAAAGCCCGCGTCCGGGCCGGAATATTCCGTTCCCGCCAGCGGGTGGCCGGGAATGAAGTGCACGGTGTCGGGCAATTCCGGCTGCATCTGGGCAATCACGGACGCCTTGGTGGAGCCAACGTCGGTTACGATGGCGCCGGGTTTGAGATTTGCAGCGATCTGGCGCGCGACGGTACCTGACGAGCCGACCGGCACAGACACGATGACGAGATCGGCATCCTTGACGGCCTCAGCGCTATCGGTGGTGTAGCTGTCACCGAGTGCGAGTTCTTCGGCGCGTTTCAGCGTTTCACCGCTGCGTGTGGCAATGGCGATGTGGTCTGCGAGCTTTTCGCGCCGAATAACGCGCGCCAGCGATGAACCGATAAGGCCGATGCCGATGAGGGCGATCTTGTCGAAATGGACCGTGGACATTGTTCTACTTCAAAAATTCAGTCAGGGCGGCGACTACGCCGCGATTGGCTTCTTCCGGTCCGACCGTCATGCGCAAGGCGTTGGGGAAGCCGTAACCGCCGACACGACGCAGAATATAGCCGCGTCTGGAAAGCCATTCGTCAGCCTTATCAGCCGAGTGTGCGGTATCATCGGGAAAATGAATCAGCAGGAAGTTCGTGACCGAGGGTGTTACCCGGAGGCCGAGCTTGGTGAACTCCTCTGTCAACCAGCCAAGCCATTTGTCATTGTAGGCGACCGACTTTTCGATATGGGCGCGATCACGGATCGCAGCCGCGCCAGCGGCAATGGCGGCTGAGTTCATGTTGAACGGCCCGCGGATGCGGTTGAGCGCATCAACCACGTGCAGCGGCGCATACATCCAGCCGATACGCAGGCCCGGCAACCCGTGGATTTTCGAGAAGGTGCGCGTCATGACGACGTTCTCGTTGGACGAAACGAGTTCGAGGCCGGATTCATAGTCGTTGCGACGGACATATTCGGCATAGGCCGCATCAAGAACCAGAAGCACGTGCTTGGGTAATCCGGCATGAAGGCGCCGGACTTCCTCGAAAGGCAGATAGGTTCCGGTCGGGTTGGCCGGATTGGCGATGAAGACAATCTTCGTGCGCGGCGACAGGGCAGCCAGAATGGCATCCACGTCTATCCGTTCGTTTGTCTCCTTGACCGTAACCGGCGTTGCACCGGCACCTAGTGTCTGGATCTTGTAGACGGCAAAACCGTGTTCGGTGATGATGGCTTCATCATTCGGAGCAAGATAGGTCTGGCAGATCAGGCCGAGCAGTTCGTCGGAACCGTTGCCGCACAGGATGTTGGCCATATTGAGCCCCTGTGATTCCGCAATTGCCTCGCGCAGCGCCAGCGCCTGCCCATCGGGATAAAGCTCCAGTTTTTCGCCTGCATGTCGATAGGCCTCGACAGCATGCGGGCTTGGGCCAATAGGCGTTTCGTTGGAGGAGAGTTTATAGACCTTGGCAACGCCCTCCACGTGTTCCTTGCCGGGTACGTAGGCTGCGATGTCGAGCAGTCCTGCCTTGGGCTGGGGACGGGTAAGGTTTTGCGTATCGGTCATGATTTTGGCTCCGCCAAAAGGTCAATGTTAAAACTACGCTGGCGGCATATCCCGCCATTGCGTTCAAGTCGAGAAAAACCTTGTTCGGTGACGGGTGTGGATCGCTGCGACTGTACGTTTTTGCAGGGTTTGATGCGCAAATGTCCTAATTTCTATGATCTGGGTTATTGGATCGTGCCGGGACTTTCCGCAATCCGCCGACGGGTGTTCCTTGCGGTGCCAGAACCGGAACAAAGACGCGGCGCGAAGAACGCTGGGCGACAGGCAATCCCTGATAAAGCCGTTTCTGCGCCTCGACAACCAGAACGCCTGAAAAAACCGGCCATAGCCGCCGCCCCATGCCTTCCAGCGCGAGACATGGCCGCATCATCCATCGGCGCGTGGCGGGTGGAAAATGCAGGGCGTCGCTGACCATGCTGACGGTGAAATTGGCTTCGCGTAGCAAGGTCGTCAGCTGCGTCCGGCTGTAAGGCCGCCCGCTGCCGAAAGGTGTATGTTCGAAGCGGGCCCAAACGCCGCGCCGGTTAGGCACGACAATGACGAGACGTCCATTGGGGGCCAGCACGCGCCACATCTCCTTCAGCGTTTCCGTCGGGTTTTCCGCATATTCCAGCGCATGCACCATAAGCACGCGGTCAATCGAGGAATCGGGAAGCGGCAGCTCCTCATCGAAAACAAGCGCTGTCGCCGTTTTCTCAACCGAGGGCCAGGCGATGGCTCCCTGACCGGCCGGCATGAAGGCGAATGTGCGCTCGGTGTCGACACTGAAGCGCTCGAGATAGGGCAGGCTGTAGCCCATGCCGACAAGCCTCTCTCCCGGCACGTGCTCCCATAGCCCAGCGAGCGCCATGCGGATCGCGCGCTCCGCGAGATGGCCCAGTGTCGTGTCGTAAAATGATCGCAGTTCGATGATGTCTGGATGCATGCAAATCAAGCTATATGAAATCTCGACGCTGGGAAATGGAGAAGCCGGAGCATCTTCATGTGATGGGGTGCAATTTCTTCAAACCGTGCTATAGAGCGTGCCTTTCCGGTGCCTTTGATGGGCGCCGAAATCTGCGCGGAAGCGAACGATCAGGAGAAGCAGCAGATGCCCGAAGTCGGTGGCAAGACAATCGAAGTTCTCTTTAGCCCGGATGAGATTGCCGGTCGTAATCTTGAGCTCGCCAAGGCTATTGCTGAACGCAAGTTCCACAATCTGCTGACGATTTCGATCCTGAAGGGTTCCTTCATCTTTGCAGCCGACCTCATCCGCGCGATGCACGATGCAGGCGTAGAACCTGACGTCGAATTCATCACCGTTTCAAGCTATGGCAAGGGCACGACCAGCACGGAAGTTCGTCTGCTGCGTGATATCGACAGCGATGTGCGTGACCGCGATGTGCTGCTGATCGACGATATTCTGGAATCCGGCAAGACATTGAAATTCGTGCGCGAACTCATGCTGGAACGCGGAGCGCGCAGCGTCAGCATTGCCGTTCTTCTCGACAAGAGCGTCCGCCGCAAAGTTGATCTCGATGCCGATTTCGTGGCTTTCGAATGCCCGGATTATTTTGTCGTCGGTTATGGCATGGATGTCGGACACGCCTTCCGCCAGCTGCCTTATGTAGGGCGGGTGATGGAGTAACCCCGCCCGGCGTCTGTGCTATCAGATCAATCGAATTTCAGCAGTCGCTGCAGATATTCCTTTTCCATCTGCGGCGTCAGCGCATTGCCGAGCTTGCGGCGGATTTCGTCGAGAATTTCACGCGCGCGCTGGATATCGATTTCGCCGGGAATCTTGACGTCATCATTGAGGCCGCTGTCGCCGGTGCCCTGCTGGCGTCCAAGCGGGTCCTTTCCGCGATTGCCATTCGCGCCATTCTGGCCCTGGCCTTGCTGGCCCATCGCCTGCTGCATTTTCTGCATCATGTCGCGTCCGCCGCGCCGCAGCGCATCAAGCGCACTGCCTTGCTGGTCGCTTGCTTCCGCACCTTCGCTGCGGCCCAGCGCATCCGTGGCATTGCCCATTGATTTTCCGGCATCCGAAAAATCCTTGCCGGGCTCGATGCCCATGCTCTTCAGATCGTCCATCAATTTTTGTAGATCGGACTGGAGATTCTTCTGCTGTTGTTGAAGCTTGCGCATGGCTTCAGCCATATCAGGCGGAATATCGCCTTTCCCGCCCTGACCGTTCTCGCTCTGTCCGTTGTCGGCTTCACCGCCGGGGTGTCCGCCGCCGCGGGAACCGTCATCGCCGGGGAAAATGTTGTCGCCAAACTCGTCCTCACCATCGCTGCCACCAAATTGGCGCTGCATCTTCTGATCGAGATCGAAAGTTTCGTTCATCGTCTTTTGCTGGCGCTGCATCAGTTCGCCGAGCTTGTTCATCTGCTGCTGCATCTGGCCCTGCTGGCCTTGCCCCTGACCTTGCTGTGCCTGCCCCATCTGGAGATTGTTCATCAGATTCTGCAATTGCGACAACAATTGTTCAGCCTGATCGCGTGAGCCCTGACGCGCCAGATTTTCGATCTGGTCCATCATGCGCTGCAGGTCTTTTTCCGTCAGCATTCGCGCATTGGGATCGGGTGCTGCGCGGCGTGCATTTGGGTTCTGCTGCTGGCGCTGGGCGAATTCCCGCAGGAAATCCTGCATCGCCTTGCGCAGCTCTGCCGAAAGCTTTTCGATTTCTTCTTGCGAGGCACCGTTCTGAAGCGCATTTTTCAGGGCTTCTTGGGCCTGGCGCAGACGCTTTTCGGCTGCCGACAGGTTTCCGTCCTCAATGCCAAGTGCCACCTGCCACATATAGTCGACCGTATCGCGCAGGGCATCATCACTTCTGGCGAGACGAAGACGTGTGCCAATCGTGACCAGACCCAGATAATGGGCTGCGTTCTTGATGGTTTCTTCCGGGCGAAGCGTGATTGCCGACAGCATGTCCAGCACGTGGTCGCGCTGCGTCGCATCGAGCGCGAGGATGCGGCGCTGCTCTGCGATGGCACGGGCAAGCGGATTGCTGAAAGGGCGCTCGGGCAAGGTAATGATCTTGGTTTCGCTGCGACCTGTTTGTCCGGCGGCGTCGGTTACGACCAGTGTGAGCGCAACTTTTTCGCCCGCCCAAGGATGTTCAGTCAGGTCCTTCGACGTCGTAGCGTCCTTTATGCCGCGGCGGGGCAGTGCAAGCGGCAGTTCCGGCGCATCGTAAAGCGGTGCGGCTTCCTCATCCTCATCATTGTTGAGCGGGATAATCTCAGCTTCGGCCTTTAGCGGCGCGTAGTCGTCCTCGATCTGATAGGAAAGTTGCAACGTACCATTCAGCGCGTGTCCCGGTTCTTTCGTGAAGCGGATCGTCGGTGGAGTGTCCGGCGTGACGGAAAATTTCCAGCGCGTATCGGCACCGGAAAGTGCCAAAGTCTCGTCCTGCTGCAAATCATAGCGGAAGTTGTGGCTTCCATCGACGACGGCCTGTTCTGTAGGTTCTTTCTGGTCTTCCTTCACGCTTATCGGCTGTATGTCGCGGCGCTCGCCCGTCGCGTCAGTTGCAGTCAGACGTTCAGAACCGCCACCGATCACGCGGACCGACAGAATACTGCCCTGTGGTACGTTGATTGCGGCTTGTTCATTGTCATTCGTGGTGGTCAGGAAGATTGGAGCACGACCGGTATAGCGCGGCGGCGTCACCCAGGCATCAATGCGCGCAACGGCGGTGCCGTCGCCTGGACGAATATCAAAGGCATCGGCAATGCGTCCGCTGTTCGGACTGAGGCTGTAGGCGAAGGCGGTCACGAAGAGCAGCGCGACCACCGCACGAATGCCAAACGGGTCGTGTTCGGGAACACGCGTATAAGGCAGGCCGGACTGCAGGTTCTGGAGGCGGTCCGCCATGCGGCGCTGGTGTTCCTGCCACAAGGCGACGGCGAACGGATCGTGTTCTCCGGTTGCCATATGGCTAGTCTGGACGGCGAGCGGTTCGTGAACCAGACCGTTGATCGCCTCGATGCGGCTTGTGGCGTCACTTTCGGTTGGCGGTCGGAACCGGAACGGCAGGTAAAGCGTAATGAGGCCTGCAAGACCGAAGAGCGCCAACACGCCGATATGCAGCCATCGCGGCATCATGCCGAACAGGCCGAACCAGCTCAGACTGGCAAACAGGCCGACAAGAAGGATGAGCGGCAGGATGAGCGGCCAGAAGCGCTCGAAGCCGATCGAAAGAAAGGTGCGCAGACGCAAACGGCGCAGAACAGCACCTTCCCCGGAAAAGAGCCGTAGGAAGGCATCCCGCGCGGCGCGCAGCCTGTCTTTCCTGTCGTTGCTACGATCCGTCATAAGGGCTTTCTGGCGTGTATCGCGTTTCATCTTGCAACAGGATAACACGCATCATGGCAAAGGCGAGGCTTTGCCATGATAATTGTACTTGTGGGATTTATAACCACTCCGGCACGGAATCGAGCGCCAGCAGTTCTTCATAGGTGCGGCGCGGGCGCACGACATGATAGCGGTCGCCATCGACCAGCACTTCGGGAATGAGCAGGCGGCTGTTATAGGTGCTGGAAAGCACGGCGCCATAAGCGCCGGTGGTGCAAACGGCGATCAGGTCGCCCGGTACAGGTTTCGCCACTTCCCGGTCGATGCCGAGATAATCGCCGGTTTCACAGACTGGACCGACGAAGTCTGCGCGAATACGCGGCGCATCATCCTTCGGCAAAGTGACAGGCTTGATGTCGTGGAACGCATCATAAAGCGTCGGACGAATCAAATCGTTCATTGCCGCATCCACGATGACGAAGTTCTTGGCGTCGCCTTCCTTGACGAAGACCACTTCCGTTACCAGAAGCCCGGCATTGCCGACGATCAGGCGGCCCGGTTCGAACACCGTTTTCAGGCCCAGCGGCTTGATGTGTTTTGCAACGATTTCCGCGTATGCGACGGGCAGCGGTGGAGGCGTATTGTCAGTACGGTAAGGAATGCCGAGCCCCCCGCCCACATCGACGTGGCGGATGTTGTGACCGTCGGCCTGCAATTCCTTCACCAGTTCCGCCATCAGCGCGAAAGCATTGTCGAACGGTTCGAGGTCGATGATCTGGCTGCCGATATGCATGTCGATGCCGACCACGTCGAGACCGGGCAGGCTTTTCGCGCGGGCATAGGCCTCGCGCGCCTTGACGCGCGGTATGCCGAACTTGTTTTCGGACTTGCCGGTTGAAATCTTGGCATGTGTCTTCGCGTCCACATCGGGATTGATGCGCAGCGATACGGATGCGACCTTGCCTGCCTTGACGGCGCGCGCTGAAAGAATTTCCAGTTCCGGCTCGGATTCAACATTGAAGCAATAGATGCCCGCCTCAAGCGCAAAATCCATTTCGTGCGGCGTCTTGCCAACGCCGGAAAAGACGATTTTATTGGCCGGGATACCCGCGGCAAGCGCCCGTCGAATCTCGCCTTCCGAAACGGTATCGGCACCAGCGCCAAGCTTCGCCAGCGTTCTCAGTACGGCCTGGTTGGAATTGGCCTTCAGTGCGTAGGTTACCAGCGTTTCCATGTCTGCAAAGGCTTCGCTGAAAACGCGGAAATGGCGCTCGATAGTCGCGCGGGAATATACGTAGAAAGGTGTGCCGACGGCCTGAGCGATTTCAGGCAGACTGACATTTTCGGCGTGAAGAACGCCGTTGTGATATTCGAAATGATTCACGGGAAGGCCCTGCAGCAGAAACTTACAACAGCTTGTCGAGGATGATCGGCTTGTCTTCCTTCGGTTTCGGCTTGGTGTGTCCCTGATCGTCGGTGATCAGCGACGATGGCGGCGGTTCCAGCGGACCCTTGCGACCGCAAGCAGCGAGCGTGGCCGCAAGCGCGGCGATCAGAAGCACGGAAGAAATGGTGGAGCGGCCTGTCATCAGCTTAGGTTCCCGAAATATATACTCTTGTGATAGGTCTAACGCATAATGTCCAAAAGTGGAATCATCAGTTCGACAGATGATTCCACATGATGTCATGTTGTTTGGCCATCACGTTTTTGCGATCCGCTTTTTCCAGTAACGGATCTGGCGGCGCACTTCCTGCGGGGCGGTGCCGCCGAAGGACTGACGGCTCTTGACGGACTTTTCGACCGTCAGATAGCCGAAGATCGCATCGGTGATGCCGGGATGGATTGACTGGAGTTCTTCAAGCGAAAGTTTTGACAGATCGACCTTGCGGCTTTCGGCAAGCGCCACAGCGCGGCCCGTGACGTGATGCGCTTCGCGGAAGGGCAGGCCCAGTTCCCGCACCAGCCAGTCGGCAAGGTCCGTTGCCGTGGAATAGCCTGAACCGGCAGCCTTCTTCATGGATGCGACATTGATGGTCAGGTCGCGCACCATGCCAGCCATTGCGGCGATGGCGAGTTCCAGATTTTCGGCAGCATCGAAGACCTGTTCCTTATCTTCCTGCATGTCCTTGGAATAGGCGAGCGGCAGGCCCTTCATGATGGTCAAAAGCGCAACCAGCGAACCGTTTATGCGGCCCGTCTTGGCGCGAACCAGCTCGGCGGCATCCGGGTTCTTCTTCTGCGGCATGATCGACGAGCCGGTGGAGAAGGCGTCGGAAAGGCGCACGAAGTTGAACTGCGGTGTCGACCAGATAACGATTTCTTCTGCAAGCCGCGACAGATGACCGGCGCAGATGGCCGCGAGCGACAGGAATTCCAGTGCATAGTCACGGTCGGAAACGCTGTCGAGCGAATTGCGGGTCGGCTCGCGGAAGCCGAGCGCCTTTGCCGTCATGTGACGATCGACCGGGAAGCCGGTGCCTGCAAGGGCTGCTGCACCCAAGGGCGATTCGTCCATGCGCTCGATTGCATCGCGCACGCGCGACAGGTCGCGGCCGAACATTTCCACATAGGCCATGCAATGATGGCCGAAGGTGACGGGCTGCGCGGTCTGGAGATGGGTGAAGCCCGGCATGACGGTCGCCGCGTGTTCTTCGGCGCGCTCAAGGAAGGCTTCGATCAGGTTTTTCAGGGCAGCGGCGGTCTTTTCCAGTTCCTGCTTGACCCAGAGACGGAAATCGACAGCCACCTGATCGTTGCGTGAGCGGGCAGTGTGCAGGCGTCCGGCTGATGGACCAATCAGATCGGCCAGTCGCGCCTCGATATTCATGTGAATGTCTTCGAGCTTGCGCGAGAAGGTGAACTTGCCGTCCTCAATCTCCTTGAGGATGGTTTTCAGGCCGTCCTCGATCTGTTTGTGATCGTCTGCCGTAATGATGCCCGTCTTTGCGAGCATGGCTGCATGGGCGAGCGAGCCTTGAATGTCTTGCGCGTAGAGCTTGCGGTCGAAGCCGATCGATGCATTGATCTCTTCCATGATCGCATCGGGTCCTGAGGCAAAACGGCCGCCCCACATCTGATTGCTTGATTTTTGTTCGCTCATGCTCATATGCCCCGAGTGACGATTTGGCCGGATATTAGAAAGAAGTGACGCGACATGGCAGAAGACAACGAAAAGGCGAAATCGGGAAATCGCAAGATCGTCCTTCTTGCAGCTCTTGCCGGTGTCATTGCCGGTATTGGGGCGGTATACGTGATGGAGCGCCCCTCTGGCAATGTGGTAGCCGCTAATGTTTCGTCCGAAAATGACAAAGCCTCTGCGCAATGTGTGTTGAAAGCGGATTCCCTGAAGGCGCTCGATGCGGCCGCGACCGGTGGCGTGGCTGCGATGCGCGCTGCCGAAAAGCCAATTTCCGTCTCGCATATTGCCTTTACAGGCCCGGACGACAAGCAGATGACGCTCGGCGATTTCAAGGGCAAGACGCTGCTGGTCAATCTCTGGGCGACATGGTGTGCGCCATGCCGCGAGGAAATGCCCGCACTCGACAAGCTGGAGGCTGAAAAAGGCGGGGCTGATTTCGAGGTCGTCGCGATCAATATCGATACCGGCTCGGATGACAAACCCAAGGGCTTCCTGAGCGAGATCGGCATCAAGAATTTGACGCTGCACCGCGACGCTTCAATGTCGAGCTTCAACGAACTGAAACGCAAGAATTTGGCCTTTGGCCTTCCGGTCACGCTCCTGGTCGACAAGGACGGTTGCCAGATCGCATCCATGAACGGTCCAGCACCGTGGGACAGTCCGGAAGCCGTGAAACTGATAGAGGCAGCGAAAGCGCTTTAGGCCGTAAATCCGGCACGCTTCAGCCGGACAATGGCGAGATCAAGCGCTGAGAGAAATGCCGAGCGGTCCTTGGGCGAAAAGGGTGCTGGTCCGCCTGTGATTTCGCCTGCGGAGCGCAGACTGTCCATCAGGTTGCGTGTCGCCAGCGTGTTGCCGATGGTGCTTTGGGTGTGAACGCGCCCATTCGGGGCGATGACCGAAGCACCTTTTTCGAGCGAGCGGCTGGCCAAAGGAATGTCGGCGGTAATCACGATTGCGCCTGGTCGTGAATTTTCGGCGATCCAGTCGTCGGCGGCATCAAGCTTGTCCGACACGATAACCCGTTCCACGCGCTCCGCATCACGCGGGATGGCGATGAAACTGTTGGCCACCAGCATGACCGGCAGATGGTGCCTTTCCGCCACGCGGTAGATTTCAGCTTTCACCGGGCAGGCGTCGGCATCGACGAGAATGCGGATCGTTTCGGGTTCAGTGTTCATGCCGCTTCATAAAATGCGGGTGGCTGTTTGGCAAATTCAACGCTGCGATCAGTTTTATGCGATAGGCGTTCGTTGCAAACCGGTATAAGGCGAGCCGCGAAAGTGAGATTTCCGCCATGGCCGCCCGTTTCTTTCCCATCATGTTTGTTCTGCTTTGGGCCACCGGCTTTATCGGTGCGGGGCTTTCCATGCCTTATGCGGAACCGTTCACATTCATGGCGGTGCGTTTTTCCATCGCGGCCGCCATCATGACGCTTTGGGCGCTGGCAAGCCGGAGCATCTGGCCGAAAGGCGATGTACTCCTTCATGCGGCGATTGCCGGATGTCTTATCCATGGCGTCTATCTTTCCGCCTTGTTCTGGGCCGTTCATCATGGTCTGCCTGCGGGAATGTCGGGTCTGGTGGCAGGTCTTCAGCCGATGCTGACCACATTGATCGCCGCCATGCTTCTCGGCGAAAGGGCAAGCGGACGCCAATGGACAGGCCTGCTGATTGGCTTTTGCGGTGTGGCGATGGTCGTCTGGCCGAAGTTTGCGGCGGGCAGCGGCGTCGATCCGAAGAGTCTGGCTGCGGCTTTCTTGGCCGTGGTTGCAATCAGCGCCGGCACGGTCTGGCAGAAGCGATTCGGCACGGCTGGCGACCTCAAGGCGGGGACGGCGGTGCAATATATTGCCGCCGCCATTTTGACCGCAATCTGCGCATTCGCTTTCGAAACGCGCGTGATGATCTGGTCGCCATCGCTGATCCTTGCGCTGGTCTGGCTGACGCTCGCCATTTCCATCGGCGCCATTCTGGCGCTTCTCGTCATGATCCGCGAAGGTGCAATGTCGAAAGTCGCGTCGCTGTTTTATCTGGTGCCCGGAGCTGCCGCGGTCATGGCCTATCTGATTTTCGGCGAGACGCTGTCGGCAATCCAGATCGCAGGCATGGTGGTGACCACGCTCGGTGTTGCACTGACTACTTTGCGTCGTTAAGCTCAGGCTGTTGCTCGCGCTTGCGAAAAATCATGATCGCAGCATTTATTTCCGCACCGATGATGAAGATTGCCGACAGCATATAGAGAAAGACAATCGCCACCATGATCGAGGCCAGTCCTGCATAGGTCGTCACGTAATTGGCGAAGGTTTCCAGATATTTTGCAAAGGCCATGGCGGCAGCTAGCCAGGCGATGAGCGTGAGCAAGATGCCGGGCAGAATGTCTCCAAGGCTGCGGCGCCCGGCCGGAAGCCAGATATGCACCATGAACAGTGCCAGAACCAGAACCGCCACGGCCACCGTATAGCGCCAAAAGGCAATCGTGCCGGTGAATGGCGCAATGTCCGGAAACCATTGTTCGGCAATTCGCACGGCAAGCGGTGCCAGAACCAGCAGGAAGCTGATCGCCATCAGGCTCAGCGTGCCGACGAGAACGAATCCTAAGCTTTGCAGGCGGCAGAAAATAATCGAGCGCTGGTCGGTTACGCGATAGGCGCGGTTGAGCGCGATGCGCAGCGCCTCGACGCCGTTGGAGGCAAAATAGGCTGCCGCGATGACGCTGAGGGTCAGAAGCCCGCTGCGTTGCACGGTCAGCACGTTCATCACCTCATTGGCGATGGGAGCCGCTATATTCGACGGCCACATGTCGAAGATGACATGCACCGCCGTGTCAGCAAATTCCTTGGTGCCGAGAAAACTCGCAAGCGTCGTGGCGAAGATCAGGAACGGGAACAGCGCCATCAGGCCGGAAAGCGCAATATGGCTGGCGAAAGCCCAGCCGTCGTCCGAACTGAAATGACCGATGACATCATAGGTAATCTGACGGAGAAAACGTTTGATTTTTCGCATCCGCAGATTTGTCCCCAAAGTCGCGATTGGCGTCCGATACGCGTTCAGTCTGTGTTTCAAGGCCTTAAATCTAGCATCGGTCTGAGGATTGCAAGGGCAGGTCCGTTTTAAAACGGGGCCGAATCAAGCAGTCTTGGCGAAATGGCAGCGGGAAACAGGCATATGGCTCCGGCAGAACCCGGTCAAAAACGACAGCGCAGCATTATCATCACCGGCTGCTCCTCCGGTATCGGTGCCTATTGTGCCGAAGCGCTTTATAAACGTGGCTGGCGCGTCTTTGCGACCGCCCGCAAGGATGCGGATATTGCGGCGCTCAAGGCAAAGGGAATGGAGGCGCATTATCTCGACTATGCGGAGCCGCAGTCGATAACAGCCTTTGCCGACGAGGTTCTGCGCCAGACCGACGGCAAGCTTGATGCCCTGTTCAACAATGGCGCTTATGCCCAGCCCGGTGCGATAGAGGACTTGCCGGTCGAGGCCCTGCGCCAGCAGTTCGAGGCCAATTTCTTCGGCTGGCATGATCTCACCCGGCGCGTGATTCCGGTCATGCGCGGTCAAGGGCACGGGCGTATTGTGCATTGTTCGTCGATTCTGGGGCTGGTGCCGATGAAATGGCGCGGCGCTTATGTGGCGTCCAAATTTGCGCTTGAAGGGCTGATGCTTGCGCAACGCATGGAGCTGGAAGGCTCCGGTATCGATGTGTCGCTGATCGAGCCTGGCCCGATTGCTTCGCGCTTTACCTATAATGCCGCCAGTCACGCTAAGGCCAATATCGACATGGAAGCTTCGGTGCATCGCGAACTCTATCAGCGCCAGATGGCGAAACTGGAAAGTGGCGGTACAAAATCCAAGAACAAGCTTGGACCGGAGGCCGTCTATGCTGTACTGCTTCATGCATTGGAGGCGCCGCGTCCCCGTCCGCACTATGTCGTGACGAGACCGGCGAAACTGGGGTCACTGGCGCGGCGCTTGATGCCTGCGCGCTGGCTCTACCGAATGCTGTCCGACCAGTCATGAGGTTCGGAATAGCGCTGGGAAGGAAATAAAATGGACGTTCTGTTCAAGGGCGCAGCAATGGTGGCCATGTTTGCCGTGGCTGTCGTTCTGATTATCGGCCTGCGCAACATGATGCGCGGCGGCGACGGCAATTTCTCGAACAAGATGATGCAGCTGCGCGTTTTCCTGCAGTTCATTGCCGTGCTTCTGATTGTCGGGGCGATTTATTACGCCCGTGTGAAAAACGGTCAGTAAATATGGTCAAGCTCAACAAGATCTATACCCGGACAGGCGACAAGGGCACAACCGGACTCGCCAGCGGACCGCGCCGGCTGAAGTCTGACCTGCGTGTCGAAGCCTATGGTACGGTGGATGAAACCAATGCCTGCATCGGCATGGCGCGTCTTCACACAGGCGGCGAAGATAATCCTCATGCGCAAATCGATGCCATGCTGGGCCGCATCCAGAACGATCTTTTCGACCTGGGTGCCGATCTTTCAACGCCGGACGACGGCAAGCCGCTCGCTTATGAACCGTTGCGCATCGTCGCATCGCAGGTCGCGCGCGTGGAAGCCGATATCGACCTCCTCAATGCCGATTTGCAGCCGCTGCGCTCATTCATTCTTCCCGGCGGTTCGGCGACATCGGCTGCGCTGCATCTTGCGCGCACGGTTTCACGTCGGGCAGAGCGGCTGATGGTTGCGCTTGCCCGCGTCGAAGGAGAGGTCGTGTCGGCGGAGGCCCTGCAATATATCAACCGCCTTTCCGACTTCCTGTTCGTAGCGTCGCGAACCGTCAATGATAATGGCGCGCAGGACGTGCTCTGGGTGCCCGGCCAAAACAGATAATCAGACGCCGCGCCTGTTGCCCCAGATCAGCACGTGAAGCTGAGGCAGGACATGCGCTTCGTACCAGCCATCCGCTATCACCTTGTCCGCCAGCCATTCCATCCGCCGCATGATGCCATCCATATCGATTGCGGCGTCATGCGCCTCGGGTGGCGGTGGCGTGTGATTGCCGGGCTGGAGATAGACCGGCAATTGCGGGTGTCGACTGGCCACAGCTTTGGTGAAGGCATAATCCTCATCGTCGAAGATGACGAATTTCAGCACGGTGCGTGGCGCTGTACCCGCAGCCTCGACACAGGCCGCCAGCAAATCGAAATCAGTGCTCATGCCGCTTGAAGGCGGCTTTGGGCTCACGACCAGCGTGTCGAGCGCTGAAAACCAGCCTTGCGCAACCGAACCTTGCGTTTCCAGCGCGAAACGATAGCCCTCCGCCTTGCCATGCTCGATCAACGGTCCCAATGGCTGAATGGCGGGATTGCCGCCAGAAAGTGACACTGTTATAGGCTTGTTTCGCGAAAGTGCCGTCACTTCATCCCAAATCGCCTCGACGCTCATCGCTTTCCACTCATGGCGAAAGCGGCTTTCGACGGCATGGAGGCTGTCGCACCAGATGCAGCGATAATCGCAGCCGCCGGTCCGTACGAAAACCGTCGGCTCGCCGATCAGCACACCTTCGCCCTGGATCGTGGGTCCGAAAATTTCCGCGATGCGTATCTGTGTCACGGTCTGTACTCGGCCCATGTCTTGGGCGTTTCGCTGACCCGCACGGCGGAGATCTCCGGCCAGCGCGCATGGCACCATTCGAAAAAATGCCGGGCAAGCGTTTCAGCCGTGCTGCGGTCGTGCCCCAGAACATCATTGAGATGGCGATGGTCGAAACAATCATCGATATAGCGCTTGAACGGCGCCAGCTCATGATAATCGCGGACAAAACCGTGCTGGTTCAGTTCAGGAGCGGAAAGCTCGACCTCGACGATGTAGTTGTGACCATGCAGCCGGGCGCATTGATGATCCGCTGGCAGGCCGGTCAACTGATGTGAGGCGGAGAAGTGGAATTCCTTGGTGATGCGAAACATCAGGCGTTCCTCCGCGCCACGGCGTCGCACCAGAAATCCGGGTCCTCATAGAGCGTCGGGTCTTCGATGCCGGCGAGATGGAAAGCCTCGCGCCGTTCGACACAGGTGCCGCAGCGTCCGCAATGATGTTCGCCTCCTTTGTAGCAGGACCATGTCGCTGTAAAGGGCGTTCCATATTTTGCGCCGTCAATCACGATATCGGCTTTCGATGCGCGCACATAAGGCGCTAGCAGCTTTATGTTCGCATAACCGTCCAATGCATGGTTCTGCATCGTCTGGAAAGCGTCGATGAAGCCGGGGCGGCAGTCTGGATAGATGAAGTGATCGCCGCCGTGGACAGCAAGGGCTACGGCTTCTGCCTTTTGCGCCGCCGCCACACCGAATGCGATCGCCAGCATGATCGCGTTGCGGTTGGGAACGACGGTCATCTTCATCGTTTCTTCGGCATAGTGCCCGTCCGGCACATCGACATCATCGGTCAGGGCAGAGCCGATCAGGCTAGCGCCGATAGATCGTATATCGATGATCTGATGAGGGGCGCCCAGCCTTTCGGCACAGGCTCTGGCCGAATCCAGTTCTTTTCTGTGGCGCTGGCCATAGTCGAAGGAGAGGAGGGCGGTGAGTTGGTGTTCGGCTGCTATTCTGTAAGCAAGCGAAACAGAATCGAGTCCGCCGGAGCAGACGACGAGCGTTTTCATAAGTCAGGGTTCCTTGTTTTGACCGGGTAGGCTGCGACCGGATTGCGGGGTGTTACGTAAAGCATGCCGGGCCGCTTGTAAACGACATGAAAACGGGAGGCATCGAGTTGCTCAGTTTTGGAATGACCTCTTGTCAGAATAAATTGATTTTAATCGATATAGCGGCCTGTGCATGATTGACGTGCACGTCAACCGTCTTTAGGTTTCGTGCCGGTTCCCGGCGGATAGGCAGCGCGTTTGCGTCATAACCCAAGTTGCGCTGGTGTCGCTTTCATGTCGGATTTTGACATGCGGGTGGGAGTTCACGGCGGCATAGTCGTGCTGCAAGAGTCATTGAAGAGGTAATCGCGGATGAAAGTCCTTGTCGCAGTAAAACGGGTTGTCGATTACAACGTGAAGATCCGTGTAAAGGGAGACGGTTCGGGCGTTGAGCTTGCGAACGTCAAGATGTCGATGAACCCTTTTGACGAGATCGCGGTTGAAGAAGCGATCCGTTTGAAGGAAGCGGGCAAGGTGACGGAAATTGTTGCAGTTTCGGTCGGCCCGGCACAGGCACAGGAAACGCTGCGTACCGCACTTGCCATGGGGGCTGACCGCGCAATTCTCGTGAAGGCCGATGAACCCGTCGAACCGCTTGGCGTCGCCAAGGTTCTGAAGGGCGTTGTCGAGGCCGAAAAGCCGGACCTCGTCTTCCTCGGCAAGCAGGCCATCGACGACGATTCGAACCAGACCGGCCAGATGCTGTCAGCGCTCCTCAACTGGAGCCAGGCAACCTTCGCCTCCAAGGTGGAACTGGGTGACGGTTCGGCCAAGGTAACGCGCGAAGTTGATGGTGGCCTCCAGACCATCGACGTGAAGCTTCCGACCATCGTCACGGTCGATCTTCGTTTGAACCAGCCGCGTTATGCGTCGCTGCCGAACATCATGAAGGCCAAGAAAAAGCCGCTCGACGAAAAGTCGCCTGCCGATTTCGGAGCCGACATTGCACCGCGTCTCAAGGTTCTGAAGACCGAAGAGCCGGGTGGTCGCAAGGCTGGCGTGAAGGTTGGTTCCGTCGCAGAACTGGTCGAGAAGTTGAAAGCTGACGGCGTACTGTAAAGAAATCGGAAGGGACGAGATAAATGGCTATTCTTCTTATTGCCGAACATGACAATGCAACCCTTTCCGACCAGACCGCAAAGGCGCTGACGGCGGCTGCCCAGATCGGCGGCGACGTGGATGTTCTGGTTGCAGGCAAGGGCGCGAAGGCTGCAGCCGATGCCGCCGCCAAGCTCAAGGGCGTGCGTAAAGTTCTGCTGGCTGAAAGCGACGCACTGGAAAATCGTCTGGCCGAGCCAATGGCAGCTCTCATCGTGGAACAGGCAGGCAATTACGACACGATCATCGCTCCGGCAACGACCTCGGCCAAGAACATCCTGCCGCGCGTGGCAGCGCTTCTTGATGTGATGCAGCTTTCGGAAATCATGGAAGTGGTATCGGCTGATACGTTCAAGCGCCCGATCTATGCGGGCAACGCAATCCAGACCGTCCAGTCGACCGACGCGAAGAAGGTTATCACCGTACGTACGGCCTCTTTCCAGGCAACGGGCGAAGGCGGTTCGGCTGCTGTTGAAAGCGTCAATGCGGCTGCCGATCCGGCGCTGTCGAGCTTCGTCGGTAATGCACTGTCGGATTCGGATCGTCCGGAACTGACTTCGGCCAAGATCATCATCTCCGGCGGGCGTGCGCTTGGTTCGGCTGAAAAGTTCCAGGAAGTGATCCTGCCTGTTGCCGACAAGCTTGGTGCAGCGGTCGGTGCAAGCCGTGCGGCCGTCGATGCAGGCTATGCGCCGAACGACTGGCAGGTTGGCCAGACGGGCAAGGTGGTTGCACCGGATCTCTACATCGCGGTCGGCATCTCCGGCGCGATCCAGCATCTGGCTGGCATGAAGGACAGTCGCGTCATCGTCGCCATCAACAAGGACGAAGAAGCGCCGATCTTCCAGGTTGCCGATTACGGCCTCGTCGGCGATCTCTTTACCGTTCTGCCGGAACTGCAAAAAGCGCTTTAATCGATCACAAAGCGGCGGGCATGTCCCGCCGCTTTTTCTTTGAGAACCATCACATACGGAAGCGCTGTTTTTGCCTTTCACTGAATGATGAATGAGGGCTGTATCTGTCTCGGACAGAATTGATATACTCGGCTCTGGCCCGGCAATGGGCGGCTGAATGAAGGAGTTATAACTGTGGCAATCAAGACGGTAGGGGTGGTCGGCGCAGGACAAATGGGCAGCGGTATTGCACATGTATGCGCACTGGCCGGATTCGATGTGCTTCTTCACGATGCGGCGGCGGACCGGCTGGAAAAAGGCATCGCCACCATCAATGGCAATATGGCGCGTCAGGTTGCTTCAGGCAAACTGCTGGAAGATCAGCGCGCTGCAGCGATGAAGCTTATCCGGCCGGCAAATTCCATGGAGGATTTAGCCGGTGTCGATCTGGCCATTGAAGCTGCAACGGAAGATGAGACCGTCAAGCGCAAGATCTTCGCGCAGCTTTGCTCGGCTTTGAACCCGGAAGCGATCCTCGCGACCAACACGTCGTCGATCTCGATCACGCGTCTTGCATCCACGACCGATCGTCCGGAGCGCTTCATCGGCATTCATTTCATGAATCCCGTGCCGGTTATGAAGCTTGTCGAACTGGTGCGCGGCATTGCCACGGATGAGGAAACCTTCCGCAAGTCGAACGATTTCGTGACTGCGCTTGGCAAGACGGTGACCGTGGCCGAAGATTTCCCGGCCTTCATCGTCAACCGTATCCTGTTGCCGATGATCAATGAGGCCATCTATACGCTTTATGAAGGTGTTGGCAGTGTTGAAGCTATCGATACTGCTATGAAGCTTGGAGCTAATCACCCGATGGGACCGCTCCAGCTTGCCGATTTCATCGGTCTGGATACATGCCTTTCCATCATGCAGGTTCTGCACGACGGGCTGGCGGATTCCAAATATCGCCCGTGCCCGCTTCTGGTCAAATATGTCGAAGCAGGCTGGCTGGGGCGCAAGGCGGGCCGTGGCTTTTACGATTATCGTGGCGAACATCCGGTTCCGACGCGCTAAGACGTGCAATCGTTTTCATGAAAAAGGCCGGTTCAAACCGGCCTTTTTCAATTGTGGCGACAAATTGCGGGCTGTGGAAAAGCGCGAACATCCTTACCATTAACTTACTGTTAACCATATGGGTTCAGAGCTTATTCATCTTTGATTGTTAAAGTTTTCATTAAGATGTTCGGAAATGAACAACGTTTCATGGTCCTAATTAATTGATGGTCGGGACATGATGGGCATCCATTCCGAATAGCGTGTTTTTGACGAAGGTTAAGACGATGAGCATTCTTGTTCAGCTGCGTGACAGCGTTAATGTCATCCGCGAGTTCGTCGCACCAAGCTACAGGCCCGAGCGCCATTATATGCGCGGGCCAGGCCCGGCTTGCGCGGCGCGCACGCACCATTGATATGAGCGCATGAAGGCTCCGTTTGCTTGGCGAACGGATTGGCATTGTAAAAAAGTAAAGCCAGAACGGTTGTCCGCTCTGGCTTTTGTCTTTTGAGGATTTGTGTGTGCGGTGGCCTATTCAAGTCCCTCGAACAATGCGGTCGAAAGATAGCGCTCGGCAAAGGACGGAATGATGATGACGATGTTCTTGCCGGCATTTTCCGGGCGCTTGCCGATTTCGACAGCAGCGGCCAGGGCTGCGCCGGAAGAAATCCCGACCGGAATGCCTTCAAGCCGGGCAATCAGACGGGCATTGGCAAAAGCGTCTTCGTTGGAAACCTGAACGACCTCGTCATAGATGCTGGTATCGAGCGTCTTCGGGGCAAAGCCTGCTCCGATGCCCTGAATCTTGTGCGGGCCGGGTGTGCCGCCTGAAAGAACGGGTGAATCTTTCGGTTCCACGGCAATCACCTTGAAGGATGGCTTACGCCCCTTGATGACCTGGCCGACGCCGGTGATCGTGCCGCCGGTGCCGATGCCTGAGATCAGGATATCCGCTTCGCCATTGGTGTCGTTCCAGATTTCTTCCGCTGTTGTCAGGCGATGAATTTCGGGGTTGGCAGGGTTTTCGAACTGCTGCGGGATAATCGCGTTCGGATTGCCTTCTGCGATGGCTTCTGCTTCCGCGATGGCGCCCTTCATGCCTTTTGCGCCTTCGGTCAGCACCAGTTCGGCACCGAGAAGCTTGAGCAGCTTGCGGCGTTCCACCGACATGGTTTCCGGCATGGTGAGGACAAGGCGATAGCCCTTGGCTGCAGCGGCAAAGGCCAGCGCAATACCGGTATTGCCGGAAGTCGGCTCCACGAAGACCGTCTTGCCCGGTACGGCCCGACCGTCGCGTTCTAGCGCTTCGATCAGCGCTAGACCGATGCGATCCTTCACGCTTGCCAGGGGATTGAAGAACTCCAGCTTGGCGAGAAGATTGGCCTCCACGCCCTTTTCCTTGGCGAACTTGTCGATGCGCACAAGCGGGGTGTTACCGATTGTGTCGAGGATGGAATCGTAAACGCGGCCACGGCCTGCGGTTTTACTGGCTTGCGGTTCGTTCAGGGGCTTGTTCATGGCGTGATCTTCCTTGTGTTGCGCAAAGTTTAAGAGGAAACTGCGCAAAAGCATAGTTGGGTACGTGCGCTTGTCGTATCAAGTTTAGAAATTTATTCTTTATAATCATATAAATTAGAAGTAAATTCCATCATAATTGGGATGCTGCATATTAGCTTGGAGTAAAGCTTGATTGATCCGCGTCAATGCGTTCTGACGGGAAGGCGCGCATCATCGGGTATCAGGCAGCCAGGAGAACACGAATGTACAAGAACATACTGATCGCAACCGATGGTTCGGAACTTGCTGAAAAGGGCGTCGACCAAGGTATCGCGCTGGCAAAGGAAACAGGTGCGAAGGTTACCTTTGTTTCCGTAACAGAACTTCTACCATCCTACGGTATTGTGGTTGCGGCGGAATGGGCCTCGAGCCCGTCGGCGTTTCAGGAATATCGTGCAGCTATCACGAAAGCGGCTACCGAAATCCTTTCAAAGGCCAAAGCCAAAGCAACGGAGATTGGTGTCAGCGTCGAGGCTGTGCATGTCGAAAATCAATCTCCGGCGCAGGGCATCGTCGAAGCTGCGAATGCCAAGAATGTGGATCTGATTGTTATTGCATCGCATGGGCGTCGCGGTGTGAACAAGTTGCTATTGGGCAGTCAGGCTGCGGAGGTTCTGTCACTCAGCACCGTGCCGGTACTGGTCATCAAGTAATCGACAGCTATTTCCAGCCTCCTGGCATCTTCCAGCATTACAGCGATTTCTCTAAAGCGCATAACAACGCAAGAAGATTCCTGAAGACCTCTGTTAAGCTCCTCCTGTCCGACTACGGACAGGATGAGTTTTCTCAAGGAGGTATTCATGACTGCGCCACGGCCTTCAAAGACCATGTTGGGCAATCATCCGCTGCATCCCGAAACGCAGATGCTCAATTATGGCTACGACCCTGAACTCTCCGAAGGAGCGGTCAAGCCGCCAGTATTTCTGACGTCGACTTTCGTATTCAAGACGGCGGAAGACGGACGCGATTTCTTCGATTTCGTTTCCGGCCGCAAGGAACCGCCCGTCGGTGTCGGTGCCGGTCTCGTTTACTCCCGTTTTAATCACCCCAACAGTGAGATCGTTGAAGATCGCCTCGCGGTCTATGAAGGTACCGAGAGTTGCGCGCTGTTTTCTTCGGGCATGTCGGCAATTGCTACGACGCTGTTTGCCTTCGCACGTCCTGGCGATGTCATTTTGCATTCGCAGCCGCTTTATGGGGGCACGGAAACGCTCCTCGCCAAGACGTTTCTCAATTTCGGCGTTGAAGCGGTGGCTTTTGCCGATGGTGTGCATGAAGCCTCGATAGAGCAGGCGGCTGAAGCAGCTGTTGCGAGGGGGCGTGTTTCGGTGATCCTGATCGAGACGCCCGCCAATCCGACCAACAGCATCGTCGATATTGCGGCCATCCGGCGTGTCGCGGAAAAAATCGAACAAAAGCAAGGATATCGTCCGATCATTGCCTGCGATAATACCCTACTTGGTCCCGTCTATCAGAAGCCGCTCGATCATGGTGCCGATCTTTCTGTCTATTCTCTGACCAAATATGTTGGCGGACATTCGGATCTAATTGCTGGGGCAGTGTTGGGTGCCAAGGCTGTTGTAAAACAGGTCAAGGCATTGCGCGGGGCTATCGGTACACAGCTTGATCCGCATTCATGCTGGATGCTGGGCCGCTCGCTCGAAACGCTCGGGCTGCGCATGGAACGCGCCAATAGCAACGCGCAGGCAATCGCGGAATTCCTACGCGACCATCCTAAAGTGGAGAAACTGCATTATCTTCCCTTTGAGGATGAGAATTCGGATATTGGCGCGCTGTTCAAGCGCCAATGCACCGGTGCGGGTTCGACTTTCTCATTCGATATCAAAGGCGGGCAGGCGGCGGCATTCCGCTTCCTGAATGCGCTTCAGATATTGAAGCTTGCGGTCAGTCTCGGAGGGACTGAATCACTTGCAAGCCATCCTGCTGCGATGACCCATTCGGGCGTTCCCGTCGACGTGCGGGAACGTATCGGGGTGCTGGAGTCAACGATCCGGCTTTCTATCGGCATCGAGCATCCAGACGATCTGATTGCCGATCTGGCGCAGGCGCTCGAAGCCGCGTGAAATAACAATGTGACGGAAAGCAGCGACCGGTTGTCGGTGCTTTCCCTAGGAAGGCCCCGATGCTAATCCAGTAGGGTCATTTCAAGACATATTGGAGGGATAATGAGGGGCAAATTTGTATTAGGTGCCGGACTAATTCTGGCGCTCACGGCTTGCACGACCAATCGCATTCCAGAACAGTTCAGAACCGATCATCATATGGGAGAAGCGAGATATTTTCAGTCTCGCTGTCCTCAATATAAGGCGGTTGATGCAGAGCGTGCGGTATTTGTGTATTGTATGGCAAACAAGGCTTACAACAGGGAATGTAATCCAGAGCGAACTGCGAGGAGTTTCATCGCAGGGTCGCTGGACGGTTATAAGAGCGCAAAGCTGCGCTATCAGAATGTACCGGATAAGAAGGTGTGTTCCATTGCCGAGAGCAAGTACGGCGTGAATGGCAGTGAAATGAAGCAATTGCTGAGGCGCTGAGATAAGCTGCTGTGGAGGCGTAATAAATGCCTTCGCAGTTTTGCGATCTGAATGATTGCCATGAATGGTGCGGGTGGTCGGAATCGAACCGACACTCCTTTCGGAACCGGATTTTGAGTCCGGCGCGTCTACCAGTTCCACCACACCCGCACATTTCTGCCGAAGCAGTTCGATATGGTCCAAAGGGACTGCGGGTTGGGATATAACGGCTAAACGAAACGAGGTCAATTGCTCAAAAGCGCAGCTTACACCGCTCTTGGAAAAGAAGATTGGACGGGTAAGAAGTAATGACGTGGTAATCTGCTCAGCCGCCCACCGTAACGGTTGTATTTCAGTCAACAGACCTGTTCCTGACAGTGTCAGGCAAAACACCTTATGTGTTCAGAACGGCTTGGAAATAAGCTGCCGCTCTTTATCTGCGCAAGGTCGCTTCAACCAGATTCCAGAAGACCAGAAGGGCGATGAAACCCAACAGGACATAATCCAGCGTGCTGACATAGTGAAAATATTCCATAGCGCATCTCCTTCCCCGGGAGGGCGCGACAGCGTTTGAGCCAGACGAAAGCTTTATGATTTATCCCGGGGCTATAGGCACTCTTTCAAAGTGCCGGATTGCACCGGTGCGGACCTCCTCTTCCGCCTGTTCATGCGCTCTCCCAAGACAAAGTGTATCACGCTTTGCCGTATGGCTCAAATCATTGGTTCGGCTGATAGAATCGGCCAAAAAGATGCGGTGCCGGATACCCTAGTTCGATGTCGCGATATTGGCTTTCCGGCAGTTGGCAAAGCGGTCTAGCGCCCGGTCATAGGCCGACGTTTTCACGCCCATCATGCCGATGATCGTGTGGAATAGATTGTCGTGTGAGGAAGGGGCGGCAGCGTCTTGCCTGACGCAGGCCGTGTCGAGCCGGGTTGCATTGGCATAATCCGGCGAAAACCACGCGACGAAGGGAATATGCGTCTGTTCGTCAGGCGCAATGAAATAGGGTGCAGCGTGAAGATAAAGACCGTCTTCGCCGAGCGATTCTCCATGGTCTGACATGTAGACCATGGCAGGAGCAAAGCGGTCTTCGCTCGCTTTGAGCACGTTGATGATCTCCGACAATATGTGGTCGGTATAGAGGATCGAGTTGTCATAGGAATTGACGATCTGGTCGTTGGTACAATCCGAAAATTCGCTCGTGCGGCATTCTGGCTTGAACTTGGCAAATTCCGGCGGATAGCGGCGATAATAGGATGGACCGTGACTGCCGGTCATGTGCAGGACAATCGTCGCGTTGCCGTTTACGTCTTTCAGGTGGTCACGCAGCCGGTCGACCAGAATCTGGTCGAGGCATTCACCGCCTTCACAGTAACGTGTATCATTAGAATTCTGTAGATCGACTGTCGGTATGCGGTCCGAAACGCCTTTGCTGCCGGTGTTATTTTCATACCACGCGACCTTGATGCCGGCGTGATTGAGAACATCCATGAGATTTTCCGAACCATGGAATTTAGAGCTTGAATATTCCTTGCGTGGAAAGGGCGAGAACATGCACGGTACGGAAACCGATGTGTCGGTCCCGCAGCTTGTCGTGTTTGTGAAGGTGACGATATCCTGCTGTTTGAGTTCGGGATCGGTCTCGCGCGGGTAGCCGTAAAGGCTGAAATTCTGGGCACGGGCCGTTTCTCCCACAACGATTACTGTCAGCAGCTTCTTGCCCGATGCAATTGGCGGCAATGTCTGTTTGGCATCCAGGCCGAGCGGCTGCATCACGATCTGCCTGTCATTAAGATCTCGCGCAATATACTGTACGGTGCTCTTGAGCGGCGTGCCGGGCATCAGCCGTTCCATGATGTCGGAGCGGTGCTCGCGATACATCGAGGAGAAGCTGCCATAATCCGAGCCGATAAGCGCGATGGCAACGGCCAGGCAGACGATGATCGAAACCGTATTGACGAGAAGCTTTTGCAGCAAAGGCCGATGCTTCACGCGGATCCAGATAATCAGAAACGAGGGAATGACGGCATAAAGCAGCATATGCAGCAGAAAGCCCGTCGTTATCAGGTGGCCGGATTCGGCCTTTGTCGTCGTGAGCGTTGCCTCGACAACGTTTCTGTCGATGATCGTGCCGAAAGTATCCGTGAAATAGGAGCCGCCCGCGGCGACCCATACCGCGAAAATCAGAACCGGCTTGATGATATACTTCGCCGAGAAAGCCATCAGAACGGCAATATGGATGAGAAGAATAGCCGCCGCCGCAACGACCAGTTTTTGCGGATGGTCGGAGAAATAGGCGATCAGACGTTGCCAGAAAGAAGTATTGGTGAAAGCGAGGAGATAAATCGCGGTCAGGACGCAAAGCGTACCGCTGGCGATGGTCGGGCGTGGAAATCGCATTCCTGAACCTTCAAAATCCAATTTGACCGATACTGGCCGATAGTGCCGTTAAGGATGAAGCTTCGCAGGGCTTCCGCAAAACTGCAATCGCAACTTTCTTTGCCGGATAAATCCGGGATCGGAGATTCAGGACAGTGATTTCTGGGCTTTTTTAAGGTTGGTTTAAATTAGGCATTATTTCTTCTCTGTGAAACTGCGGATGCGATTGCGCACGATGCGGGCCAGATTGCGGGTCCGTTGATAAAGATGGATCTGTGAGGCTGCCTGACGGACAAGCTTGTCCGCTGACGGGTTGAGCCCGATCACCAGCGTTTCGATTGTCTCGCGCCTGTCGAACAGCCGCGTCATGACCGGATGATCCGGAACGGCGCAGGAATCGGTGCGGTTGATGTTCGGATCGTTCAGATGGTTCTTCACGACCTCAATCATCAGAAGCACGCCGGGAGACCATGCGTTCAGGCTCTCATCATAGGCCGTCTTCCACGTCCAGGCTTCGCCTGAAACCGTAAAGACGATCAAAATGGCGATGACCCGGCCATCAAGTTCCAGTGTATGCACGCGCACGCAGTCACGTTCGGCAAGATTGTTGACTGCCTCGCGGGCGAAAGCCGCGCGAAACCGGTCCACGGCCATGGCGGTGCCGCGCTTACCCTTCCAACCGCTCGCTTCGAGCGTCAGGAAATGTTCGAAGGCATGGCGCACTTCGTCCGGCGTGCGAGCGACGCGATAGGCAAGCTCGCCCTTTTCCGCCAGCCTGCGCCATAGACGATTATAGTCCCGGCGATGATGTGCGCCGATTGCCTCTTTGATATAGGCGTTGCCGTCCAGATCGCTTTGGAGGAAGGGGCGCTCCTTCTGCTCTATGGCAACCAAAGGCAATTGTCGGCCCACCGCAACCGAACGGATCAGTTTTGCCGCCGGGCCGTTCGCACGCATTTCTGGCAAAACAAGCACATCCGGTAATCTGAGATGCCTGCGCGCCAGAATGTCGAACAAATCTTCCAGCACGCCGACAGGGTCGTCGTGATCGATCAGCGGCGTACCCTGCGGTCCGAATGGTGTAGACCAGGCACGGATCACCGGCGTCGATAGCGGCAAACCGGGACGCTCGATCGTATAGGGCATGACGAAGCGCAGGCGGCTGCGGATTTCGTTTTCGTCACGCATGACCATGAAGCGCACTTCGCGATCTTCAAGGCGCGGCATGGCCGGTGCCAGAAACCGTGCATTGAAGAACACGTTCGGCTCGACGGTCCGGTTGCTTAAATGATCGAGTTCGTCCCGCAACTCGAAGCCTGCTGCAGCGCCATAGATCGCCAGCTTGCGTGGTATCTCGCGACTGTGAAGGCTTTCCTCCAGTTTCTTGGCAGCTTCAAAGGACACTCCGCTTTCGGAAAGCTCCGAAACGATGTGGGCTGCATTTCCGCCTGCCGATTCTTCAAGCAAAGGTTTCGCGGCCATTACAAAGTCCCCTCCGAGGTCTTGGTACGGTCTCGTGGAATGAGAATGAACATGGTTATGTGCAAGGTGCGTGATACGGCTGCTGAAAGGAGTGCTGCTTCCATCAGCATGGCAATGGCTGTCGAAATGGCGGCGCCCGTCAGGCCGAGGCGCGGTATCAGAACCAGATTGAGAATGACGTTGATGGCAAGTGTCGCGGCATAGAGCAGGGCGCAGATATTCTGCTTGCCCGACATATTGAGAAGGCTTTCCGCCGGGCCGACGCTGGCGCGCGCGATCACTCCGATGATGAGAATGAACAGAAGCGGATAGCCTGCGGTGAAGGCCGGCCCGAAAAGCCGAAGAAGCGGATAGCCCGTCAGCAGAATGATGGCGCCCAACAACAATGTCGGCCAGAATGTCCAGCGGACGGATGCTTCGGCAAAGCTTGCAAATTCGGTTCGGTCGCCGCTGTGCAGCAGATCCGAATAGCGTTGGGCAACGCTGGCCTTCACGGCGAAATAGACAAAATGGGCAAGCGCCATGATCTTCGTTGCGGCGAAGTAGATCGCCACATGCTCGGGATCGAGCGCATGCCCCACCATCAACACATCGACATTGATGAGCAGGAAGAAAAAACCTTCCACCAGGAAAATCGGAAGGGCCACTTTCATCCATTCGCCAAGGCGCTGGTCACGCACGGCGGCGGGAATATCTCTTTCCAGCGAGCGATCCACGGTCAGAAACTGCCCGATGGTGGTAAGCCATGTCGCGGCGATCGACACGGCAAGCGCGACGGTTGCCGTGGAAGGCAACCCTGCTTCATGGGCGATGATCATGAACAGGAGAACCAGAAGCGGGCGGACAATATAGCTTGGCGTCAACGCCATCATCACCCAGGTACGCGAGCGCGCAATGCCATCCAGCATATTGCCGAGTGTAATCATCGGCAGGCAGATGAAGCCGAGGATGAAGGGCACAAGATAATAGCTCGCCACATGGTCCTTGAGCAGAAGCAGCAGGCCCGCGCCCAGAAGCGCGATCAGAGTTGCGGCTGTGAAAGCGAAGACGCGCCCGGCGAGGATGATGCCGCGCACGAGGCCGAACAGCTGGCGCTGCACATATTCCGGTACAAAGCGGATGATGGTCGTGTGCAGTCCGAAACAGGCCAGATCGCCGATGATGATCATGGTGAGCCAGACGAGGACGAAAATGCCGTACTCAAATTCACCCATCCAGCGGGCCAGAATAACCTGGGACAGAAGAGCGATGGCCGCGCTTGCCACACGCACGCAAAAGGCGACGAGGGAAGAGCGCTGTGCGCTTGCCTGCGGTCCGCTATCCGTAAGCACGCCATCCAGCCGCTCCGTCACGGGACGAAGCCTGGCTGCGATCCTGCCGGGTAGAAACCGGCTCGCCGTTTCAGCTGCCGAAAACCGCACTGTTTGCCAACCCTATCTTTGCAAGCCTTCCCTGGCCTGCTTTTTCGTGCCTGTGCTTGGTCGCTCAGACTGCATGGAAACCTTAGACAGGAGTTCTTTATAAAGAGAAAAAGAAAAAGTCTAATCTGCAAGTGGTCGCAAGACTTCAAGGAATGGTGAGTATTCTCTAAATGGCTTTTATATTCTAAGTATCTAAAATAAAGCGGGCCAGACAACTGTTCGCGGCACGTATCTGCGCATATCAGGCGGTAGAAAACAAAAACCCCGGCTAATGCTTTGCCGGGGTCTGTTTATGATGATCGAGCTGGCCTTACATCACTCGAAAGCGCCGTGGCAGTGCTTGTACTTCTTGCCGGAACCGCATGGGCAAGCTTCGTTGCGGCTGACCTTGCCCCAAGTGCGCGGGTCGGTCGGGTCGCGTTCGGCAGCAGGAACATTGCGTTCATCGTGCTGATGTTCGGACCAGGCGGCTTCATCGAAATCGTTCTCGCCCGTCGTGCCGTCGATGTGACGACCGGTCATTGGCGGTAATTCGGGCTCGGGTGGTGCTTCACGAACGATCTCGACGCGCATCAGCTGCGAGATAACGACTTCGCGCAGGTTGGCAAGCATCGACTGGAACAGCTCGAAAGCTTCGGTCTTGTATTCGTTCAGCGGGTCGCGCTGGGCATAACCGCGGAATCCGACAACCGAGCGCAGATGGTCAAGATTGACCAGATGCTCGCGCCAGAGATTATCCAGCGACTGCATGATGACCGACTTCTCAACATAGGTCATGATTTGCGGGCCGAAACGTTCGGCCTTTTCGGCAGCAGCCTTGTCGGCGGCTTCCTTGATGCGGTTCTCAAACTCTTCTTCCGCGATGCCTTCTTCCTTGGCCCAGTCCTCGACCGGCAGGTCAAGATTGAGCTTGGAGATGATGTCTTCCTTGAGGCCTGCAATATCCCACTTTTCCGCATAGGCGTCCTTGGGAATACGCAGGGCGACCATGTCCTCGATGACCTCGTGGCGCATTTCGCCAACGGTCTCGGTCAGGTCCTCTTCATCCATCATTTCCAGACGCTGTTCGAAGATCACCTTGCGCTGATCGTTCATGACATCGTCGTATTTCAGAAGGTTCTTGCGGATTTCGAAGTTGCGGGCTTCGACCTTTTTCTGCGCCTTTTCAAGCGCCTTGTTGATCCACGGATGGACGATGGCTTCGTCTTCCTTGAGGCCGAGCTTCTGCAGCATGCTGTCCATACGATCGGAACCGAAGATGCGCATCAGATCGTCCTGTAGCGACAGGAAGAACTTCGAGCGGCCCGGATCACCCTGACGACCGGAACGACCGCGCAGCTGGTTGTCGATGCGGCGGCTTTCGTGGCGTTCGGTGGCGAGGACATAAAGCCCGCCAGCTGCCAGAGCCTTTTCCTTCAGCTGGGCGATGTCAGCCTTGATCTCTGCAATCTTGGCGTCGCGCTCAGGACCTTCCGGCACATCGGCGAGTTCCTGACGGACGCGCATTTCCAGATTGCCGCCGAGCTGGATGTCAGTACCGCGACCGGCCATGTTGGTGGCGATGGTGACGGTTCCAGGCACCCCGGCCTGTGCGATGATGTAGGCTTCCTGCTCGTGATAGCGGGCGTTCAGGACCTGGAAGTCCTTGATGCCTTCCTTGCGAAGACGTTCGGCCAGCTGTTCCGACTTTTCGATGGAGGTCGTGCCGACGAGGATCGGCTGGCCCTTTTCGTGCGAGGCGCGGATATCGCGCACGATGGCACGGTATTTTTCCTCGACAGAGCGGTAGACTTCATCGTCTTCGTCGATACGCTGGACCGGCAGATTGGTCGGAATCTCGAGAACTTCGAGGCCGTAAATATTGCCGAATTCTTCTGCTTCCGTTGCAGCTGTACCGGTCATGCCCGACAGCTTGTTGTACATGCGGAAGTAGTTCTGGAAGGTGATCGAAGCCAGCGTCTGGTTTTCCGGCTGGATGGTCACGTGTTCCTTGGCTTCCAGCGCCTGGTGCAGGCCTTCCGAATAACGGCGACCTGGCATCATGCGACCGGTAAACTCGTCAATGATGACGATTTCGTCATTGCGGACGATATAGTCTTTGTCGCGCTGGAACAGCTTGTGTGCACGAAGTGCATTGTTCAGATGATGAACAACCGCAACATTCTCAATGTCGTAGAGGCTTTCACCCTTGAGATGGCCTGCTTCTTCCAGAAGTTTCTCGACCTTTTCCGTACCGACTTCGGTGAAGATGGCCGTCTTCTGCTTCTCGTCGACTTCATAGTCTTCTTCCACCAGTGGAGGAATGAAGGTGTCGATGAGATTGTAGAAGTCCGAGCGGTCTTCCAGCGGGCCGGAAATGATGAGCGGCGTGCGCGCTTCGTCGATGAGGATCGAATCGACTTCGTCGACGATGGCGTAATTGTGCGGGCGCTGCACCATCTGGGAGCGCTCATACTTCATATTGTCGCGCAGATAGTCGAAGCCGAGCTCGTTGTTGGTGCCGTAGGTGATGTCGCAGGCATAGGCTGCACGGCGCTCATCGTCGTCAAGGCCGTGCTTGATGACACCGACGGTCAGACCGAGGAAATTGTAGAGCTTGCCCATGGTTTCGGCGTCACGGGTGGCGAGATAATCGTTCACCGTCACGACATGTACGCCCTTGCCGTCAAGCGCATTGAGGTAGACCGGCAAGGTCGCCATCAGCGTCTTGCCTTCACCGGTGCGCATTTCGGCAATGCCGCGTTCGTGCAGAACCATGCCGCCAATCAGCTGTACGTCGAACGGACGCATGCCGAGCACACGCTTGGCTGCTTCACGTGCTGTGGCGAAAGCGTCGGGCAGAAGGGAATCGAGCGTTTTGCCGTCAGCCAGCGCCGCACGGAACTCGGCGGTCTTGGCCTGCAATTGCTCATCGGTAAGATTTTCGTAATTCTTCTCGATAGCAGTAATTTGATTGGCCCGCTGACGCAGGGTTTTCACGCGGCGGTCATTGGATGAACCGAATATCTTGCGGGCGAGGCCGCCAAAGCTGACCATCACTGGTCCTTTCCTGTCCGTTCAGCCGGAAGCGCTTCCGGCGCCATAGCCCTTTTCGATTTCACTGAAATTCTCGAAAGGCGCTAACTCTTTGTTTTATCGCATTTTCGAACACAAAACCGCTTCGCACTTTTGCTGATAATGCTTCGTCGAATGCTTTATTCACGCGTATTGAAACAATTGCAAGAAAACTGCATCGTGAAAGCTGCCAGATACGGCGCATTTTCGGCGCAATTCACCCGCCCCTTACTGGACGTAAAGCCGAAGGACAGATAAGAGGGGCTTCGGGCGATGTCAACGTTGCTCTAAAGGCTGGAAAACCTTTCCTTTGTTGCAATATTGGAGGTATCCGGGCCAAATTCCGCCGCATTCATCGGGCCGGTAAGCGGTCACGAAGGAGAGAATTCCATATGAAAGCCATTCTGAAAGCCCCTTATCGCAAGGCTCTCGCTGTCGTCGGCATGTCTCTGGCGGCCTCTGTGGCGCTGGCAAGCTACTCAGGCGCTGCATTCGCACAGGATGCGACCCAAGGTACTGAAAAGCCTGCTGCTGCACCGGCTGCAGCTCCAGCAGAAAAAGAAGATCCGTCCAAGGTTCTGGCGACCGTCAACGGCAAGGACATCACGGTTGGTGAAGTCGATCAGGCTGCAGGCGATCTCGATCCGCAGTTCTCGCGCCTTCCTGCCGAGCAGCGTCGTCTGGCTGCGCTCGCTGCCCTGATCGATATCAAGGCAATGGCTGGTGAAGCCGAAAAAGAAAAGCTCGACCAGTCCCAGGAATTCAAGAATCGTATGGAATTCCTGCGTGAACGCGCGCTCCATAACGAATATTTCAAGGATGAGGTTGTCGACAAGATCAGCGATGACGATGTGCGTGCGCGCTACGACAAGGAAATCGCAGCCATGCCGCCACAGGTTGAGGTGCGAGCCCGTCACATCCTCGTGAAGACCAAGGAAGAAGCTGAAGCCATCATCAAGAAGCTTGAAGGCGGAGCCAAGTTCGAGGACCTGGCCAAGGAAAGCTCGACCGACGGTACGGCAGCCAATGGTGGCGATCTCGGCTACTTCGCTGAAGGCCAGATGGTGCCGGAGTTCGAAAAGGCCGCCTTTGCGCTCAAGCCAGGTGAATACACCAAGGAGCCGGTCCAGACCCAGTTCGGTTTCCATGTGATCCAGCTCGAGGATCGTCGCACCAAGCAGCCGCCGGCATTCGATCAGGTCAAGGACCAGATCCGTTCGATCATCATGCGCGAGCGTTATGTCGAAACCGTCAAGAAGCTGCGTGACGGCATGAAGATCGATTACAAGGACCCGGCTGTCGAGAAGGCCATGAAGGATGCCGCCGCAGCCCAGGAAGGCGCGGACAAGGATGACGCGCCGGAAGAGGCTGCTCCACAGCAGTAAAATTTCGCTTGAAGCATCAACGCCCCGGCTTGCCGGGGCGTTTTTTATTTCGATCTTGCGTTTCCCGCTTGATTTTAAGCCGCAAACCTTTCCAATGCGGCAAACCAAACCGAATATCCTTCGAGGCACTTATGTCCGCGTCTGTTTCTCCGCTCGCTCCTAAACACTACCCCACAATGCCGGTCGTTCATGGTGTACGCATCGCCACCGCTGCTGCCGGGATCAAGTATAAGGGGCGAACGGATGTGATGCTGATGGTCTTCGACCGACCGGCAGAAGCCGCAGGCGTTTTCACCCGTTCGCTCTGCCCGTCGGCGCCGGTCGATTTTTGCCGCCGCAATCTTGTGCACGGAAAGGCTCGTGCAGTCGTCGTCAATTCCGGCAATGCCAATGCTTTTACCGGTATCAAGGGGCGCGAGGCGACGGAAGCAACGGCGGAAGCCGCCGCCAAAGCGGTTGGCTGCGCCACAACGGATGTGTTTCTGGCTTCAACCGGCGTGATCGGCGAACCGCTCGATGTAAGCAAGTTCGGGCATCTGCTTGGCGATATGAACAAGGATGCGGTCGAGGATTTCTGGACCGAAGCCGCCAAGGCGATCATGACCACGGATACCTATCCGAAGGTTGCGACCGAAACGGTTCTGCTCGGCCAGGTGCCGGTCACGATCAACGGTATCGCCAAGGGTGCAGGCATGATTGCGCCGGATATGGCGACGATGCTTTCCTTCGTCGTCACTGATGCGCCGATCAAGGCCGATGTGTTGCAGAGCCTGCTCTCCAAGGGCGTCGGCTCGACCTTCAATGCTGTGACAGTGGATAGTGACACATCCACATCGGATACGCTGATGCTGTTCGCCACCGGCACGGCGGCGGAACGCGGTGCGCCGGAGATTACCGACTCCGCCGACAAACGGCTGGGTGAGTTCAAGAAGGCGCTTGGCCGTCTGCTGAAATCGCTGGCGCTGCAGGTCGTGCGTGACGGCGAGGGTGCACGCAAGATGGTGGAGGTCGAAGTGACCGGCGCGAAGTCCGCAGCTTCCGCCAAGAAGATTGCGCTTTCCATCGCCAATTCGCCGCTGGTCAAGACAGCTGTCGCCGGTGAGGATGCCAATTGGGGCCGCGTGGTTATGGCTGTCGGCAAGGCAGGCGAGCCTGCCGATCGCGACCTGCTTGCCATCTGGTTCGGCGATATTCGTGTGGCCCATCAGGGCGAGCGCGATCCGGCCTATTCGGAAGACGCCACCTCCGCCTATATGCAGGGCGAGGATATTCGCATTCGCGTCGATCTGGGAATCGGTCGCGGTAAGGCAACCGTCTGGACCTGCGATCTCACCAAGGAATATGTGGCGATCAACGGCGATTACAGAAGCTAGGCTCGCGATATTCGGATTCCAGCGGCCTGCAAATAGCACTCTTTTGTGCTTCCAGTGCTCATGTACCCAAAAGTACATTCCGCTCCGGTTCTCAAAGAGCACTATTTTCGGCACGCTGTCTTCCCGAATCTCATCGAGCCTGAGCGCTCAATCCGTCATCGTTTGAGGAGTTTATTGTGCCAAGTCTTGCCATCGTTCGTCAGCTTGAAGCCGTTGGCTTCCGTGCCTGGCCCGCCACATCGGTTCATTATGACGGTACATGGGCGATACGCATGACCGCGGCGCATCCATCCCGGCGCCTCAACTCGATCAATCCGCTCGACCCCGGCGACACGCGCGATATTCCAACACGTGTAGAGCTGGCAGCACAGCGTTTTCGCGCCTATGGCCGTGTTCCCTGCTTCAGGCTTTCGCCGCTCGCGCCGCGCGAGCTTGAGGATTATCTCGAAGGGCTTGGCTGGAAGCGCCGGGACGAAACCATCGTGATGACGGCGAATCTCGAAGAACTCGATCTGTCGGGCGCCATCGACCAGATACCGTTGAAGGATATCGGGCGCTTCGTGGATGCCTCGCTTTCGATCCATGAAAGACCAGAGGACATGCGGCCCGGATTTTCCGAACTCCTCAATAGCGTTCGACCGAACAATGGCATGTTCGTGCTGGAAGAAGGCGGACGAGCGGTATCCAACCTGCTTTGCGTGCAGGATGGCGTGATGGCGGGTCTGTTCGATGTCGGAACCCTGCGCGATGCAAGGCGTAAGGGATATGGCCACGCGATTGTGGGTTCTGCGCTCAAATGGGCCGCAAAGCTCGGTGCAAAGACGGCATGGCTGCAGATCGAGGCGGACAATGTCGCCGGACTTGCGCTTTACGAGAGCTTCGGCTTTCAGGAGGCCTATCGCTATGCCTATCGGGAGAGCAACGAGAAATGACCGAGGTGAAGGGACGCCGCATTCTTCTGGTCGCGGCTTGCGCATTGGTGGATTTGGATGGCCGGGTATTGCTGACGCAGCGCCCGGAAGGCAAGCAGCTTGCCGGCCTGTGGGAGTTTCCCGGCGGCAAGGTGGAACCGGGCGAAACACCGGAAGAAACGCTGATCCGAGAATTGCAGGAAGAAATCGGCATTACCACGAAGGTGGCCTGCCTTGCTCCGCTGACATTCGCCAGCCACACCTATGATGACTTCCACCTGCTGATGCCGCTCTATGTCTGCCGTCGTTATGAAGGCATCGCGCGGGGGCTTGAAGGGCAAGCGCTCAAATGGGTTCGCCCAAAGGATATGCGCGACTATCCGATGCCGCCGGCCGACGAACCGCTGATCCCGTTCCTGTTGGATCTTCTGTAAAGGAAGCTCTGTCCACGACTGTGGAAAAAGGTTGGCAATTTCTTACGATTCCGCTGGCCAGTTAATCTATGATTCACTCCGTTGGGGCATTCTCGTTTACGAGTTGCCCCGGAGTCTTGAAGCATGAGTTTCGACAACAATTATTTTAGTGCCGATCACAACGAATATACGGCCAAGCCGCTAACAAAGGCCGGTCGTGGATTACTGCGCGTTGTGCTGTTGTTCGGCTCTGCCGTTGTTGCTCTGGCTCTCATCATTGTGCCGGTTCTCAACGATCAGGCAAACAGGGTTGCAGCTCAGTCAGTGCTTCCAGTCGGGATCGACCGCACCATGACCGGTTCGATCAAGCGTGATACCGGTAGCCAGCCGCACGCGGCAGGCCAGACCTATACGGTGCGCAAGAGTGTGCTTCAGCCAAGCCCCAATTCCGTCTGCATCATTGAGGCAAACGGCAGCCATAGCGGCGATTGTTGATTATTTTTCTTCGGCCTTTTTTAGCGCTTCTGCCAGCGATGCTTTAGCAGAGCCGGGCTTCAATGGCTTTTGCTGCGATTCATGTGGCGCCCAGCCCGATAACCAGATGATGGAGAAAGTGGCGCGGATGCGCCCGTCCGGATCGGAGAACCGCTCTGCATAAATTTCGGCAGCGCGCAGGAAAAGCCGTTTTGAAACCGGCTTGCGGGAACGGTCCCGCAATATGTTCTGCATGCCCATGGCGCGCAGATCGGCCATCAGATTGAACAGCGAATCATAGCGCACCGTGATGTTATCGACGTCGGTTACAGGCAGGGCGAAGCCTGCGCGCTGCAGAAGGCTGCCCACGTCGCGGACGTCGGGAAACGGGAAGATGCGCGGGGAGGCGCCGCCCGTCAGTTCGATTTCGGCCTGAAGAAGACTTTCGCGCAATTCACCCAGCGTTCCGCTGCCGCTCAGAGCAGCCAGGAAAAGCCCGTCCGGCTTCAGGGCGCGGGCGATCTGCACCATTGTGCCCGGCGTATCGTTGGTGGCGTGAAGTGCCATCAGCGACACTATAAGATCGGCACTGCCGGGTTTCAGTGGCAACATTTCCTCATCGCCGACAATAGCCGGAAAGGGGCCTTGCAAAAACCCTTTGTCGCGTTCAATGCGGACAATCAGGTCGGCCTTGCCAGATTGTGCGATGGCTGCAGCCGCCGCGCCGGTGTGGCCAGCCAGATCGACTGCGATGGGAAAATGGCGCTCCACGGCGTCCAAGCGGTCGCCGAGGTCGTCGGCAATGCGCTGTAACAGGAAATCTGCGCCGGGTTCTGCGCGCGCAAAGGCGCGGCGGCGAAACGAGAGCAGGAGATCGCGATCAAAGATCGCGCTATCATCAGTCGGCGCAGGCATGGAATCCGTCTTCTCTTTCGAGCAAGGTTCAGTACAATCGTTGCGGGGATAGATGCATTCGAACGGGGGCGAATGCAATGGCGGATGACGATAGAACGCATCAAACCTTTTTGCGCAACGCGGGCGAAAGGCTTCGGCGGTTTGCCAGCAGGGCTGTTCGCTCGTCGGCGGACATGTTGTTTCCGCCGACATGTATCGGCTGTCGGATGCATGTGTCCGAACCCGGGACGCTGTGTCCGAAATGCTGGCCGGAGCTGCGCTTTATAGAAAAGCCTTACTGTCCTGTGCTGGGCATACCCTTCAGTCATGATTTCGGTGAGAATTTCATGAGTGCTGAAGCCATTGCCGATCCTCCGCCTTTCCGGCGTCTCCGGTCTGCGGTTCTGCATCGGGGCGCGGCACAGCGGATGGCGGTTTCGCTCAAGTTTCATGACCGGACCGATCTGGCTCCTTGGATGGCGCGCTGGATGCAGCGCGCGGGTCGCGAATTGCTGGATGAATGTGACGTGATACTGCCAGTGCCCCTGCATCGCTGGCGGTTCTGGCAGCGGCGCTTCAACCAGTCGGCGGAACTCGCCCGCGCACTGGCGAAACTGGAATCGAAACCCTTTGCGCCGCAAGGCGTGAAGCGTGTGCGCCGGACAGATCAGCAGATCGGCCTTGGTATCAAGGAACGAAAACGTAATGTGGACGGCGCGTTTCGTGTGCCGCCGGAGCATGAAATTCATGTTCGCGGGCGACGGGTTCTGCTGATCGACGACGTCTATACGACCGGCGCTACGGTCAAGGCGGTGACGCGGGCCTTATTGCGCGGCGGCGCAAAAAGCGTCGATGTGCTGACGTTCAGCCGTGTTCTCCCGGATTGAGCTCGACAAAAGTTTACATAGGTTCCTGAAAAGCTTCGGGGCTTCCAGAGTGCGCCTTTGCCGCTTATATAGTGGCCAAAACGATTGGAGTTTATGATGGTTGATGTAACGATCTACACGCGTATCGGTTGCCCTTATTGCACCCGGGCAAAGGCACTTCTGGCTCGCAAGGGCGTGGAGTTTCATGAAATCGATGCAGGTGCAGCGCCGGAATTGCGCGCTGAGATGCAGGAACGTTCGGGCCGCAATACCTTCCCGCAGATTTTCGTCGGGTCCGTTCATGTCGGCGGATGCGATGATCTTTTCGCACTGGAAGATCAGGGCAAACTTGACAGTCTGCTCAAGACTGGCGAACTGGCCTAGGATTCTGTCGGATAGGGGAGAAGCCGATGAGCACGTTCCGCGCCGCTGCAGTACAGATGCGTTCCGGCACAGATGTTGTCCGCAATATCGAGGCTTTGGAGAAACTCGTCGCTGAAGCGGCAGCTCAAGGCGCGATTTACGTGCAATCGCCGGAAATGACCGGTGCGATGATGCGCGATCGTGCAGCGCTCAAAGCGAGCCTGCGTGACGAAGCCAATGATCTGGTTTTCAAGGCCGCTTCGGCATTGGCGGCGAAACACGGAATCTTCCTGCACATCGGTTCAACCGCTATCGATGCCGGAGACGGAAAGATTGCCAATCGCGCCGGAATTTTCACGCCTTCGGGCGAGAAGCTCGTAAGCTATGACAAGATCCACATGTTCGATGTCGATCTGGACAATGGTGAAAGCTGGCGCGAATCAGCAACCTATGAGCCGGGCAAGGAAACCATTGTTGCCGAACTGCCTTTCGCAAGTCTCGGCATGGCGATCTGTTACGATATCCGCTTCCCGCAATTATTCCGTGCCCAGGCGCTTGCCGGTGCCAATGTGATTACCGGTCCGGCTGCTTTTACGAAACAGACCGGAGAGGCCCACTGGCACATCTTGCAGCGTGCGCGTGCCATTGAGAATGGTGCATTTCTGATTTCTGCCGCGCAGGGTGGTCTGCATGAGGACGGGCGGGAAACCTATGGTCACTCGATCATCGTTTCGCCATGGGGAAAGATTCTCGCTGAAGCTGATCACGATGAACCGGGCATCATTCTGGCTGACATCGACGTGACGGAAAGTGCAGCCGCACGTGCCAAGATACCGAACCTGAAGAATGCGCGGGAGTTCGATGTACGAACCTGCTCCGCGAAACAGAAAGAGGATACGTAAGTTCCATGATCCGCTTTTCGCTTCATTGCGATCAGGGCCATGAATTCGAGGGCTGGTTTCGCGACAATGCCGATTTCGACAAGCAGTCGGGAATGAAGCTTGTCGCGTGTCCGGTGTGCAATTCGCAAGCTGTTCAGAAGTCGCTGATGGCGCCGGCTGTTTCGACAAGCCGGGGCAAGGAAAAGATTGCCATGGCGCTGGGCGATACCCAGAAGCAGATATTGGACGAGATGCGGGAATTGAGCCGCAAGGTTCGCGAGAATGCGGATTATGTCGGCGACAAATTTGCCGAGGAAGCCCGGAAGATTCATTTCGGCGAGACCGAAACACGTGGTATCTACGGCGAAGCGTCGCGCGAGGATGTGCATTCGCTGCTTGAAGACGGTGTCGACGTTCTGCCGTTGCCGGTATTTCCAGAAGACAAGAACTGATTGCCGCATAGGAGACAAGGCGCATGAAACTGACGGATTCTGCGCCTTTTTTGCTGATTGCAACCGGTATCCTGCTGGGCCTCATACTGCCGCTCGGCAAGATCGCCGCGCAGGCCGGTATTCCGCCCGCGATCTGGACATTTTTGTTCTCGGCGAGCGCAGGAATCATTCTGTTCGCTGTTCTTCGCCTGCAGGGAAAGAAGATCGGCTTTTCGGGCGGGCGGCTGCGTTACTATATCTGCACCGCCTTCATCTCCTATGCTGTGCCCAATCTTCTCATTCTTTCCGCCATTCCGCGCCTTGGCGCAGGCTTTACCGGCATCATGTACACACTGTCGCCGGTCATCACGCTTGTCCTGTCGATGGGGTTCGGATTGCGGCGTCCCAATGCCCTCGGGATCGGCGGTATAGTAGTGGGGTTCATCGGTGCAGTGATGGTGGCGATGACGCGCGGCGAGGTGGGGAAGCCAGCCGATCTATTATGGATCGCCGCGGCATTGCTCATTCCGGTATTTCTCGCCATCGGCAATGTCTATCGCACGCTCGACTGGCCGAAGAACTCCGATCCGACCGAGCTTGCTGCTGGAAGCCATCTGGCATCGGCGCTGATGCTTTTTGCGGGAATACTCATATTCACTGGCCAGTTTCCGATTGAGACGCTTGCATTCGCCCCATGGGCTGCATTGGCCCAGTCTATCGCATCGGCGGGCATGTTCGCCCTGTTCTTCAGATTGCAGGCGGTTGGCGGGCCGGTCTATCTCAGCCAGATCGGCTATGTCGCAGCCGCACTGGGGCTTATTTCGGGAACACTGTTTCTCGGCGAACATTATCCGCCGCTGACCTGGATCGGTGCGCTGGTGATTTGCGCAGGCGTTGCCATGACAACGCGTGCGCAAAGGGGTTGAGATCAGGCGGGCCGTTCGGCAAGCACCATATAGTTCACATCGGTGTCGCGGGAGCGGCTCCAGCTGTCGGCCAGCGGATTATAGGTCACGCCAAGCTTGTCGATGAGGCGCAGACCGCCTTTCGCAAGTGCTGCTTCCAGTTCTTCCGGACGCACCAGCTTTTCATATTGATGCGTGCCGCGCGGTAGCCAGCGCAATACATATTCTGCGCCGATGATTGCCAGGCCGTAAGCCTTCAGCGTGCGGTTGATTGTGGCGACGAACATCAGTCCGCCGGGCTTCACCATTTCGCTCGTTGCCGACATGAACAGGTCCACATCGGAGACGTGCTCGACCACTTCCATGTTGAGGACCACATCAAATTTTTCACCGGCATCGGCCAGTGCTTCTGCGGTCGTGGCGCGATAATCGATCTCAAGACCGCTCTGTGCGGCGTGGATTTTGGCCACTTCGATGTTTGTCGTGGAGGCATCCGCTCCGATCACGGTTGCGCCGAGGCGCGCCATCGGCTCGCAGAGAAGCCCGCCGCCGCAGCCGATATCGAGCAGGCGCAGGCCTTCGAATGGGCGCGGCGCATTGGGATCACGGTTGAATTTGGCGCAGATTTTTTCCTTGATATAGGCAAGCCGCGTCGGATTGAACTTGTGCAAGGGGCGGAACTTGCCCTGCGGATTCCACCATTCCGCGGCGATGCGCGAAAAATGCTCAATTTCCGAAGCGTCGATGGTGGTGCGGGCGGTCTCGGTCATTTCATTCTCCAGCGGCGGAAGCGTGCAGTTCTGCTCTCAAGGTAGTACTCCAAAGTCAAGGAACAAATCAATTTTGCTCTGAGGAGGCCCGATACGAATCGCGGCCTTGCGGAAGCACGGCATTTTAGCTATGTGACCCCGGGTTTGCCTGTCGCAACAATATAAGGTTTGGGCGGGTGAGAGTGTAATTTTTCTAAACAGCGGGACGTAACCTTAAATGGCGCGCATCGTGATGAAATTCGGCGGCACTTCGGTAGCCGATCTGGAACGCATCTATAATGTGGCGCGCCACGTCAAACGCGAGGTCGAGGCGGGCAATCAGGTTGCCGTCGTCGTTTCGGCCATGTCAGGCAAGACCAACGAGCTGGTCGGCTGGGTGCAGAATATGCCGAAAGTCTGCGGCGCAAGCTCGCCTTTCTACGATGCCCGCGAATATGATACCATCGTCGCTTCTGGCGAGCAGGTGACGAGCGGCCTTCTGGCGATTGCGCTGCAGTCCATCGGCGTCGATGCGCGTTCGTGGCAGGGCTGGCAAATCCCGATCAAGACCGACAACGCTCATGGCGCTGCCCGTATTCAGGACATTGACGGATCGGAAATCATCCGTCGTATGGAGATGGGGCAGGTTGCCGTCGTTGCCGGTTTCCAGGGCATCGGGCCTGATAATCGTGTTGCAACGCTTGGGCGCGGCGGCTCGGATACGTCTGCCGTCGCCATTGCCGCTGGTGTTAAGGCTGATCGCTGCGATATCTATACGGATGTAGATGGCGTTTACACGACCGACCCGCGCCTGGAACCGAAGGCGAAGCGTCTTTCGAAGATTTCCTTCGAGGAAATGCTGGAAATGGCGTCGCTCGGCGCCAAGGTTCTGCAGGTGCGTTCGGTCGAACTCGCTATGGTGCACAAGGTACGCACGTTCGTGCGCTCGAGTTTTACGGACCCAGATGCGCCGGGCATGGGTGATCCGATCAATCCGCCCGGAACCCTTATTTGCGACGAGGATGAAATCGTGGAACAGCAGGTCGTCACAGGTATCGCCTTTGCGAAGGATGAAGCTCAGATTTCGCTGCGGCGTGTGGCCGACCGGCCGGGCGTTTCGGCGGCAATTTTCGGACCTCTTGCCGAAGAGTACATCAATGTCGACATGATCGTACAGAATGTGTCGGAAGACGGCTCCAAGACCGACATGACTTTCACCATTCCGACCGGTGATATCGAAAAGGCACTGAAGGTACTGGACAAGGTCAAGGGCGAGATCGGCTTCGACAATATCCAGTCCGAAACCGGTCTTGCCAAGATTTCGGTCATCGGTATCGGCATGCGCAGTCATGCAGGCGTTGCTGCCACCGCCTTCAAGGCGCTGGCTGAAAAAGGCATCAATATCCGCGCTATCACGACGTCTGAAATCAAGATTTCGATCCTGATCGACGGTCCTTACGCGGAACTGGCCGTGCGCACGCTGCACGCGGTCTACGGCCTCGACAAGTAATCAGCCGGTTCACACCCTGTTTTGAAACATGGTTGTATATTGGGCCGCGTGCCGGAAATGGTGCGCGGTCCTGCAACTATTTGCGAGGCGCGACTATTTGTTCTGGACGCGGGTGTCAAAAATGCTCACAAAGGGATTGGCGTAACGCTTCGCGGGCGGGTATTGGGAATCGGCTGGCGAAAGCACGCCAGCAACCTGAAAGGAGCCCCCGACGATCATGCGTGAGCTGACAACTGGTCCCCGCGTACTGCTCAAGCGGTTGCGTGAATTGATGGCGGAGCCGCTGGAACCGCAGGCGCGCCTTGACCGGATCGTTCGCGAGATCGCCCAGAATATGGTCGCGGAAGTCTGCTCCTTCTACATATTACGTGCCGATGGCGTTCTCGAACTCTATGCGACCGAAGGCCTCAATCCGCAGGCCGTCCACCTTGCCCAGCTTCGTCTCGGCCAGGGGCTTGTCGGCACGATTGCCGCAAGTGCCCGCCCGCTCAACCTGACGGATGCGCAGAGCCACCCGGCCTTTGCCTACCTCCCTGAAACCGGGGAAGAAGCCTATAATTCCTTCCTTGGCGTTCCTGTCCTGCGCGCTGGCCGTACTTTGGGCGTTCTTGTCGTCCAGAACAAGACCAAGCGGGCTTATCGGGAAGACGAGGTCGAAGCACTTGAAACCACCGCCATGGTCCTTGCTGAAATCATCGCGACCGGTGACGGGCTGCGTCTGGCCCGTCCGGGCATAGAGCTTGATCTCGGTCGCCCGATGAGCGTGACAGGACAGGCTTTCAACGACGGTATCGGCCTTGGCCATGTGGTGCTGCATGAGCCGCGCATCGTCGTCACCAATCTTTTCAACGAGGATAGCCAGGCAGAGCTGAACCGGCTGGACGAGGCGCTTGGCAGCCTGCGCATATCGATCGATGACATGCTGTCGCGCCGCGATGTGGCGGTGGAGGGCGAGCATCGCGAAGTGCTCGAAGCCTATCGCATGTTTGCCCATGATCGCGGTTGGGTGCGACGGCTCGAAGAAGCCATTCACAACGGTCTGACTGCCGAAGCGGCAGTCGAAAAAGTGCAGAGCGATACACGCGCGCGCATGGTGCATCTAACCGATCCTTATATGCGCGAGCGCCTGTCGGATTTCGATGATCTTGCGAACCGTCTGCTACGCCAGCTGATGGGGCGCGACATCAAGACTATCGCCGAATCGCTGGTCAAGGACGCGATCATCGTTGCGCGCTCCATGGGAGCTGCCGAACTTCTGGATTATCCGCGCGAGCGCTTGCGCGGCGTGGTTCTGGAAGACGGTGCGGCCACGAGCCACGTGGTGATCGTCGCCCGCGCGATGGGTATTCCCGTGGTCGGACAGGCCAAAGGCATTGTCTCGATGGCCGAAAACAACGATGCGGCAATTGTCGATGGTGATGAAGGCATCATGCATCTGCGCCCGCAAGCCGATCTGGAAACAGCTTATGCCGAAAAGGTTCGTTTCCGGGCGCGGCGTCAGGCCCATTACCGTGAGTTGCGGGACAAGCCATCCGTCACGAAGGACGGTGTCGATATCTCGCTTCTGATGAATGCCGGGCTTCTCGTCGATCTGCCGCAATTGTCGGCTTCGGGTGCGGCGGGGATCGGCCTGTTTCGTACAGAACTTCAGTTCATGGTGGCCTCCACATTTCCGCGTGCCGAACAGCAGGAACGCCTCTATCGCTCGGTTATCGAGGCGGCAGGCGACAAGCCGGTGACTTTCCGGACGCTGGACATCGGCGGTGACAAGGTTCTCCCCTATTTCAGTTCGACCGTGCAGGAAGAAAATCCAGCACTCGGCTGGCGTGCTATACGCCTGACGCTCGATCGTCCGGGATTGCTGCGTACCCAGCTGCGTGCGCTGTTGAAGGCGGCGGGCGGACGCGAGTTGAAAATCCTGCTGCCGATGATCACGGAAGTCAGCGAGGTGAAGGCCGCGCGGGAGATCATCGATCGTGAGGTCCGTCATTTGTCGCGGTTTGCCCATCAGTTGCCCATGTGTCTGAAACTGGGAGCGATGATCGAGGTGCCGTCGCTGCTTTGGCAGCTTGAGGAACTGATGTCGCTCGTCGATTTCATCTCCGTCGGTTCGAATGATCTCTTCCAGTTTCTGATGGCAACAGATCGCGGCAACTCGCTGATGTCGGGGCGCTTCGACCAGCTGTCGCCTGCATTCCTGCGGGCACTGCGCTTCATCGTGGAAACCGGCAATCGCCACGGCAAATCGGTTACTCTATGCGGTGAAATGGCCAGCAGGCCGCTTCCAGCCATGGCGCTGGTCGGTATCGGGTTTCGGTCGATCTCGATGTCGGCGGCAGCAATCGGCCCGGTCAAGGCTATGCTCGATCAGCTGGATGCGGGCAAGCTCACGGCCTTGCTGGCGGAAGAGCTGGACAAGCCGAACAGCGCGCATTCGCTGCGTGAAATGCTGATGAGATTTGCCGAAGACAACGATATTCCGTTATAGCGAAGCAAATTAGCCTGACTGGACGGTCGCGGTGCAGGATTGCGCAGCGTCTCGTTTTGCATTTTTGCACGTTGCTGACAATTTTTAGGACATGACATGATCGCATTGCCGCAGGACCGGATGGACCAGCTCTTGAAGCGGTTCTCGATGATCGAGAGCCAGATGGCCAATAATCCGGATTCGGAAACCTATGTGAAGCTTGCATCGGAATATTCCGAGCTGCAGGAGGTGGTCGGCAAGATTCGCGAACTGACCGACGCCCGCAAGGAAGCGGTCGATCTGGCGGCTATGCGTGACGACGCCGCCACAGATGCCGAGATGCGCGCGCTGGCGCTGGAAGAGCTGCCGGAAGTGGAAAAGCGCATTGAGGCACTGGAGCAGGAAGTCCAGATTCTGCTTCTGCCCAAAGACGCTGCCGACGAGAAGAATGCGATCCTCGAAATTCGTGCCGGTACGGGTGGACTTGAGGCGGCGCTGTTCGCCGGTGACCTGTTTCGCATGTATGAGCGTTATGCCGCCGAAAAGGGCTGGCGGGTCGAACTGGTCTCGGCCAGCGAGGGTGACGCCGGCGGTTACAAGGAAATCATCGCTACCGTTTCGGGCAAGGGCGTGTTCTCCAAGCTCAAGTTTGAATCGGGCGTGCACCGCGTACAGCGCGTGCCTGAAACGGAAGCTGGCGGGCGTATCCACACATCGGCGGCAACGGTTGCTGTCCTCCCGGAGGCAGAAGACATCGATATCGAAATCCGCAACGAGGATATCCGCATCGATACGATGCGGGCATCGGGCGCTGGCGGGCAGCACGTCAACACGACCGATTCGGCGGTTCGCATTACGCACATCCCGACCGGTATCATGGTCGTTCAGGCTGAAAAATCCCAGCACCAGAACCGCGCACGCGCCATGCAGATTTTGCGCGCGCGCCTTTATGACATGGAGCGCCAGAAGGCAGAAACCGAACGCTCAGAATCGCGCCGCAGCCAGGTCGGTTCCGGCGATCGTTCGGAGCGCATTCGCACTTATAATTTCCCACAAGGGCGCGTCACCGATCATCGCATCAACCTGACGCTTTATAAGCTCGACCGGGTCATGGAAGGCGATCTGGACGAGCTGGTCGATGCGCTGATTTCCGATCACCAGACCGCGCTCCTGACCGAGCTGGGCGCCTGAGCGTGAGCGGCGAACGCCTCGACACACTGATGAGTGCCGCCCGGAAACAACTTCGGGACGTGGGGCTCGATACACCCGATCTCGACGCGCGGCTGCTGGTCGAATGGGTGACGGGGGCAACTCGACTCGATCTGATTTCTACGCCGGAAAAGCTGATTGATGAGGAACGTGTCGCGGTGCTTCGGTCTGCACTGAAGCGCCGGGCTGCAGGCGAGCCGGTACATCGCATCATAGGCATGCGCGAGTTTTTCGGCCTGCCTTTCCAGCTCTCCGCTGCGACGCTTGAACCGCGTCCCGATACGGAAGTGCTGGTGGAATTGGTCATTCCGGCACTGGAAGCGCTGACGGCGCAGAAGAGCACACTTGAACTGCTCGATATGGGAACAGGAACGGGCGCTATCATTATCTCGCTTCTGCATCGCTTCGAGTGCGCGCATGGCATCGGTCTCGATATGGCGGAAGGCGCGCTTGCGATGGCGCGAATCAATGCTGTCGCCAATGGCGTAGGCGACCGCTTTGCCGCATTTAAAAGCGACTGGTTCCAGAATGTGAGCGGGCGCTTTCATCTTATTGTCTCAAACCCGCCCTATATTCCGCATGAAGACATTGCGGGACTTTCGCGCGAAGTGCGTGAACATGATCCCCTCGCCGCACTTGATGGCGGCGCCGATGGACTGAATTTCTACAGAGCCCTTGCACAGAAGGCAGCAGATCACCTATATAAGAACGGAATGGTTGCCGTAGAGATCGGCGCCGGACAATTCCAGGATGTTGAGGCGCTTTTCGAAAGCGCAGGTTTTTCTCTCGCAGGACATGCGAGTGATCTTGGCGGTCACAGAAGGGCCATGCTTTTCGCGCACAAATAAAATACGCAATTTTGATGCGCTGAACCGCTAAAAAACACTTGGAATTTGCGGCGAAGCCGTTTAGTTTCCGGCCACCGTATACAGCCAGAATGGTTTTGCCCGCTGATGGGCGGTAGCGGAAATGCTCCATGGCGATTTTTGGTCATGCTCCCCGGAGGGTTCTTTGGGGATGGCTTGTGCGGAAGTACACGACCTTCAAGCATAATCTCGAAGAGCAAAGCTTTTCGGAATGGTTATGCATTAATGCAACCGCGGAGTTTCGGTGACCTATAGAGGTGTACCTAACTCAGGAGCAGTCGATTTGTGGGAAGTTTTTAGGGCGTACTTCCTCCATGGCTCGATAGCGTGAAACCGGCAGCTTTTTTGGCTGTGGAGTTTCTACGCCCTTTAATCTGAAAAGAGATGAATATGAGGCCAGCACAGCAGAACAGGCGCATGCGCGGACGGGGGAATAACAATAATAACAACAATAACCGCAAGGGCCCCAATCCTCTGTCGCGCAATTACGAAAGCAATGGCCCGGATGTGAAGATCCGCGGCAATGCGCAACATATTGCAGAAAAATACTCAGCACTTGCGCGGGACGCACAGGCATCTGGCGATCGCGTGATGGCAGAAAACTATCTTCAGCACGCTGAACATTACAATCGCATCATCATGGCTGCCATGGCGCAGAATCCGGTGCCGTTCCAGCGCGAAGAAACCTTCGACGATGACAGTTCGGATGATGAGGAAGCAGGTTTCACGCCTGCTGCAGCACAGCCGCAGCCCGTCAACGGTTCGGGTCCGCAGCCGGTTATCGAAGGCACGCCGGCCGAGGTCGTCTACGGCGAAGATGGTGGCGAGCCGGTAAAGTCCGGCGAAGGTCGCCAGCAGCCGCGCGAACGCGATAATCGTGATCGTCGTCTCGGTCGTGGTCGCCGTCCGCAGCGTGAGCGCTTCAACGCTGACGAGCGTTCGGATGAACAGCCGCAGGAAAAACAGGCTCAGCCGGTGGCTGAAGAGGCTTCGGCTCCGGTTGAAGCTGTTGCCGAGCAGGCAGCACCTGCGGTCGTTGAAGCCGCTCCTGCTGCCGATGCAGCACCTGCCGAAGAAGCCGCACCACGTCGTGCCACGCGCCGTCCGGGTCGCCCGCGTCGTGCCGCCAAAGATAGCGGGGACGAGACGCCAGCGACGGAACCTGCAAATTCCGACGCTTAAATATGTGTCTTCGCAATCGAGTTCAAAATGGCGCGGTTTCCGCGCCATTTTTATTTGGCTCTCCAAGTGCCTGTAACCCTTGTCGAAACCCGGCCATCGTCCCATATGCTGTCTTGGAAAGAAGCCTGCCCTGTGTGGGGGCTTCGTCACCATTCATCTTCCGGTGCCGCATGATGGGCTGGAAGGCAAAGGAGACATCATGAATATTGAAAAATATACCGAACGCGTCCGCGGCTTTATCCAGTCTGCACAGACTTTCGCGCTGTCGTCCGGCAATCAGCAGTTTACGCCGGAACATGTGCTGAAAGTTCTCGTCGACGATGATGAAGGACTTGCCTCGTCCCTGATCGAACGTGCCGGTGGCCGGATTGCCGATGTGCGTATCGGCTTGCAGAACGCGCTTGAAAAGCTGCCCAAAGTGTCGGGCGGTAACGACCAGCTTTATCTCTCGCAGCCGCTTGCCAAGGTCTTCTCACTCGCCGAAGAGCTTGCCAGCAAGGCCGGTGACAGTTTTGTCACCGTCGAGCGCCTTTTGACGGCGCTGGCGATGGAAAAATCCGCGAAGACATCTGAAATTCTTTCTGCTGCCGGTGTGACCCCGACAGCGCTCAACAAGGTCATAAACGATATGCGCAAAGGTCGCACTGCCGATTCGGCGTCCGCTGAAAGCAATTATGATGCGTTGAAGAAATATGCCCGCGATCTGACCGAGGATGCGCGTTCGGGCAAGCTCGACCCGGTGATCGGCCGTGATGAGGAAATCCGCCGCACGATCCAGGTTCTGTCGCGCCGCACCAAGAACAATCCGGTTCTGATCGGCGAGCCGGGCGTCGGCAAGACCGCAATCGCCGAAGGTCTGGCGCTTCGCATCGTCAATGGCGACGTGCCCGAATCCCTGAAGGACAAGCAGTTGATGGCGCTCGACATGGGAGCGCTGATTGCCGGTGCCAAATATCGCGGTGAGTTCGAAGAACGTCTGAAAGCGGTGCTTTCGGAAGTGCAGACGGCTGCAGGACAGATCATCCTCTTCATCGATGAAATGCACACGCTTGTCGGCGCAGGCAAGTCCGATGGCGCGATGGATGCATCGAACCTTTTGAAGCCAGCTCTTGCACGCGGCGAACTGCACTGCGTCGGCGCGACGACGCTGGAAGAATACCGCAAATATGTCGAGAAGGACGCAGCGCTTGCCCGCCGTTTCCAGCCGGTATTCGTTGATGAGCCGACGGTCGAGGACACGATTTCGATCCTGCGTGGCCTGAAGGAAAAATACGAGCAGCATCACAAGGTGCGTGTTTCGGATTCGGCTCTGGTTGCTGCGGCGACCCTGTCGAACCGCTACATCACCGACCGTTTCCTGCCGGACAAGGCAATCGATCTTGTCGATGAGGCGGCGTCGCGCCTGCGCATGCAGGTCGATTCCAAGCCGGAAGAGCTGGATGAAATCGACCGCCGCATCATGCAGCTGAAGATAGAGCGCGAAGCGCTGAAGGTTGAAACGGATGCGGCTTCCAAGGATCGTTTCCAGCGCCTGGAAAAGGAACTGACCGATCTGGAAGAAGAATCGGCCGAACTGACCTCGAAATGGCAGGCTGAAAAGCAGAAGCTCGGGCTCGCCGCCGATCTCAAGCGCCAGCTTGAAGAGGCGCGCAACGCTCTCGCCATCGCACAGCGCAGCGGTGAATTCCAGAAGGCAGGTGAGCTTGCCTATGGCACGATTCCGCAATTGGAAAAGCAGCTTGTCGAAGCGGAAAGCCAGGAAAACAAGGGTTCTCTGCTGGAGGAAACCGTTACGCCTGACCACGTGGCGCAGATCATTTCGCGCTGGACCGGCATTCCGGTCGACCGGATGCTGGAAGGCGAGCGTGAGAAGCTGTTGCGTATGGAAGACGAAATCGGCAAGCGCGTCGTCGGGCAGGGCGAGGCGGTGCAGGCCATCTCGAAGGCTGTTCGCCGTGCGCGCGCCGGGCTTCAGGACCCCAACCGGCCGATCGGTTCGTTCATCTTCCTCGGCCCTACGGGCGTCGGCAAGACGGAACTGACCAAGGCGCTCGCCGCGTTCCTGTTCCAGGACGACACGGCCATGGTTCGTATCGACATGTCGGAATTCATGGAAAAGCATTCCGTGAGCCGGCTGATCGGCGCACCTCCCGGCTATGTCGGCTATGAAGAAGGCGGCGTTCTGACGGAAGCTGTGCGGCGCAGGCCGTATCAGGTGATCCTGTTCGACGAGATCGAAAAGGCGCATCCGGATGTGTTTAACGTGCTGTTGCAGGTTCTGGACGATGGACGCCTGACAGACGGGCAGGGCCGCACGGTCGATTTCCGCAATACGGTTATCATCATGACCTCGAATCTCGGTGCCGAATATCTCGTCAATCTTGGCGAGAAGGACGATGTCGAAACCGTTCGTGACGAAGTGATGGGCGTGGTGCGAGCTGCCTTCCGTCCGGAATTCCTGAACCGTGTCGATGAAATCATCCTGTTCCACCGGCTGCGCCGCGAGGATATGGGGGCGATTGTCGATATCCAGATGCAGCGTCTCCAGATGCTTTTGAGCGATCGCAAGATCGTGCTGCAACTGGAAGAGGATGCACGCGAATGGCTGGCCAACAAGGGCTATGATCCGGCCTATGGCGCACGTCCGTTGAAGCGTGTCATCCAGAAGGAAGTTCAGGACCCGCTCGCCGAGCGCATTCTTCTGGGCGACATTCTGGATGGTTCCATCGTCAAGATTACCGCCGGTTCGGACAGGCTCAATTTCCGTCCGATTCGCGGGGCGCTTGAGGATGAAGGCCAGAAGGTCGACGAGAACGCATAAGCGTTCGTGAGTTGAAGGCTTGGGGCGCCGCAACCGGATAGGTTGCGGCGCCTTTTTCATGTCTGGCCTGAAAAGTTTTCCGGCTTTCCTTCGATATCGGCCATTTTCATGTCCAGTTCATCTGGCATCTGCTCTATCAACTAGAGCGGTTCCCATTTTAACAGAATCGGCGGAACCGCTCTAACTGATTGTTTAGTCGCATTATCCTACGCAAAACCGCTTCGCACTTTTGCTGGAAATGCTCTAATCAGTTATTAACCATATTCGCGGCATCCATGATCTCTCGATCACCCAGGGCATCCTTCATGGCGCATCACACACACATGCTTCGTTTTGCTTTGTTTGCTTCCGTTGCGGCAATCACCGTCAATGGTCCCGCGCGCGCCGACGAAAGCAGGTCTGCAACGGTTACTGAACGCCCGGTTCAGCTTGCGCAGCTTTATGATCCAGGCGAGGAAATCTATCATGATCGCCGGGTGCGGGTCTTTATCGACCAGTATGGCCGCCGTGTTACCATGGACCGTCGCGGGCGCATCCTCAGTGTCGAGGACGCCAATAATTATGATCCGAACGCCTATGACCGTCGGGCTCGCCGTGCGCCGCAGCCAGATGACAACTGGACACTCGATGGTCCGGTCGATGGTGGTGCACCCTATGACGGTTTCGGCAATGTGCCCGAGGACCCGAATTATTATCCGGACGCTCCCGCGGCACCGCAATATGGCGGCAACCGGGATGGACAGGTGCAGCGGTCGGAACTGCCTCCGGCAGGCGATCAATATCCCGACAATACCAACACCAATTCTGCCAGTGCGAATCCCGGCTATGACGGCCAGCAGGATTATGGCCAGCCGGGTTATGAGCAGCCAAGGGGCGTTCCCAATCCGAGCGACATGGCTCCGGCCATCGAAATGCCGAAGGGGCAGGGCGCAAAGGCGAAGATCGCAGCCTATCAGATACTTCTCGACCGCGCGGGTGCATCGCCCGGTGTCATCGACGGTCGCTCGGGCAGCAATGTCGACAAGGCGGCTGCCGCCTATGGCGAATTGACCGGCAAATCGATCAATCCAACAGACGAAGCGGCCGTCAATGCCGAGCTTGAAGCGACAGGTGGCCCAGCCTTCACCGAATACACGATCACCAATGAGGATGTGGGGCGACAGTATGTTGCCTCAATTCCGGAGGATTACGCCCACAAGGCGCAGTTGCCAGCGATGGCCTATACATCGGTCACCGAAATGCTCGGCGAAAAGTTTCATATCGACGAAGCCTATCTGAAAGAGATCAATCCCGGCGTAAACTTCAATCAGCCGGGTTCGGTTGTTAAGATTCCCAATCTCGGCAAGCCTGTCAGGACCAAGGTGGCCCGCATCATTGCCGACAAGGGGCGCAAGCAGGTTCGTGGTTATGACGAAACCGGTAAGCTGGTCGTTGCCTATCCCTCGACTATCGGCTCGTCGGACAATCCTTCACCATCCGGTATTGTTCAGGTCGAACGCATCGCGATTAATCCGAACTACACCTACAATCCGAAGATCAACTTCAAGCAGGGCAATAATGACAAGGTGCTGACCATCCCGCCAGGGCCAAACGGACCGGTCGGCACGGTCTGGATCGCGTTGTCGAAACCGACCTACGGCATTCACGGCACACCGGAGCCGTCGAGAATCGGCAAGACGTCGAGCCATGGCTGCGTGCGATTGACCAACTGGGATGCAGAAGAGCTGGCAAAGCTGGTGAAGGCCGGTGTAACGGTCGAGTTTACCGAGTAAGTCTGGCGACATTCTTTAAGAAAAAGGCCGGAAAACGCTCCGGCTTTTTTCTTTATCAGCTCTTCGTCGATCCGTTCGAGGCGAGCTTGGTGCCGTTTTCATCGCTGTTCAAAAGCGCATCGATGCGGTCTCGTTCCTGCTTGAAGGCTTGGAGTTCCTTGCCTGAAAGCGCCTTGTTGTCGGGTAGACGGATGCGTAGCGGATCGACCTTGGTGCCGTTTACGATCAGCTCGTAGTGAAGATGAGGACCGGTCGAAAGACCCGTCGAGCCAACATAGCCGATCACCTGTCCCTGCCTTACGCGCGCACCGGCGGTAACACCACGGGCGATAGCGTTCTGGTGGCTGTAGCTGCTCACATAACCATTGGCATGACGAATCAGGGTCTGGTTGCCGTAGCCATTGGTCCACCCTGCTTTTTCCACGACGCCGTTACCGGAAGCGATGATCGGTGTGCCGCGCGGGGCTGCCCAGTCCACGCCAGTATGCATGCGGCTATAGCCAAGGATTGGATGACGGCGCATGCCGAACGGTGAGCGGAAAATACCATTTGGAACCGGATTGCGCAGCAGGAACTGTTTCGCGCTCTTGCCGTCGCCATTGAAGTAGTCGACGCTGCCGTCCGGGGCCTGATAGCGATAGAATTTGCGGGTCGTTCCGCCAAAATTGGCCGAAACATAAAGAAGCTGCGAATCTGCTCCCTGTTTGTCGGGGTCGTCCGGTAATGAGAAGAATGCGTCGATCTGGTCGCTCGGCGACAGCCGCGACTGCAGGTCGACATCGCTTGCCAGCATCTTGACGAGCTGTTCGCGCATCGTCTCCGACATGCCATAGGCGAGCGCGGCACGGCTGATCCCGTCATAGACACTCGGCAAATTGCCTCGAATGGCTGTTGGCAACGCATTGCCATCGAAAGCCGTCTGTAGGAGCGGGGTCTGTTCCGGTTCGTCCGAAGGGATATATTGTCCGCGATCATTGAGCGCAACCGTCACCAAATGGGTCGTGCGATTATAGATGCTTGCCCGCACGATATGGTCCACACCATCATGTGTCTCGGTGCCGACCCGCAGAACACTGCCTTCCTTAAGCCGCGGCGAATTCATCAGCTTGGCGAGTGATTTGGCCATGTTTTCAGCATCGTCACCGGAATAGCCGGCATCTTCGAGCGTTTGTGCAATTTCAGCTGTCTGGCGGAACGGAATCAGTTCTTCCGAAAAGCCTTCGCCAACGGTTTCATCATCGCCGCGCGGTGCGACACTGACATTCTCCTGCGTAATTTTCACGCCAAGCGCTGGCCCGAGTGCAAATGGAGAGTCGGAGCCGCCAAAACGGGCAGGATCGACATAATGAAGCGAGGCGACCTGAACGTCACCGTCCGTCAGAAGACCGCCCGTATCGCGCACAACCTTTTCGACCTCGTCAACGGTAAGGTCGCTGGAAGCATCGAATGTTGCACTGTTCATCGGAAAATCGACGACACGCAGGCTGACTTCGCTTTCAACCTTGGCACCATAGATCTGACCTGCATCGGCAGGTTGCGGTGCGGCAGGGCCTTCGGAAAACACGGTTAGAGCATTGAAAGCCGGATATTTCCGGTTTGTCGGATGATCGACGGCGAGAGCCATGCGGACAAATTCAAACGGTCGTGTCCGAATGACTTCCCGTTCACCCACTTTCTGCATCGTGGAAAGATCGAAGCGGCGCCGGTCGCGCGCCTTCTGCTGGGAAACCGTACTGACAAGACGTCCGCCCTTGGCGATGGCGGCTTCGTCGGTCGGACCCGGCATGTCGGTCCGGGCAAGAATTTCGGGTGGGGTCGCCAGCTGTTCGCGGCCATCGAGAGCGGCAAACAATGCAACGCCGATCAGCATGCAGGATGTAACGCCGGTCAGAAAGGTGCCAGCCAGCCAGCGGGCAGAAACTTCACGACGATCTGGTGGCCGTCGCCGTCCGCCTACGCTGAGCGGGGGCTCGTCACCCGGATCGAGATTGTTCGGCCCCATCTCTTTCATGCTGATATAGCCGGCCCTTCTTCAAAAACGGACTGCACAAAACGTGCTTGAAATCATTTATCGGAAAAGCGGATGAGCCGCTAATCCGGTGCTAAGGTGTCTTTCATCCTTTGGGAAGGCTCCCAAACGGGCATGAGAGTTTTGCCTTCCGAAGAAACGTAAGTCAACGACAAGCCTGCCGGACCAGGATTTCCACAGCGGTGCGCAAGTCGCGCTTCATTGCCGGTTTCGAAAGCTTCGCGGAAGCTATTTGGTTATTAAGGCTGGTTTATGGCCCTTCTAAGTGTGCTCGGCGCAATGTGTGCCCTTATAATATAAGGTAAATACGTGGAAATCTGACGGCTTGTGGAAATCTGTCAAAAAAACATCAAAAAACTTCCTTGATGCTGTTGACAGATATGAGGGGTGCCCCCTATATACGCCTCCACAACGAGGGCGGCGACGCTGCTAGCGGCAGGTTGGTTCGTCCCTTTGGTTGGTTGAGCGGGTTGAGCTTTCAAGGTTTTAACTGGTTTGGCTGGCGGTCTTGACGGGGTGATTATCCTGTTGAGGTATGGAGAAAAGAACGGCTTTTA
>NZ_JBHEEO010000005.1:0-282757 GCF_041929965.1 Brucella oryzae
GCGGCTGGTTTCTTCAACATATCCCAATGAATCACAAAACCCCCGGCATAGCCAGGGGTTTGTCAGCAGCCTGAGGCCGGGGTTTTCCCCGGCGTTTCTGTTTTACTCTGCGGCTTCTTTTACAGCCATCGGATTGTTCGGATGGGTCGTCCAGTTGGCATATTGTGCCGGGATTGGTGCCTTAGTGCGCGGATCGAAATCACCGATCTGCTCCATGGTGATGCAATCTTCGACCGGGCAGACATTGACGCAAAGATTGCAGCCAACGCATTCCTCATCGATCACTTCAAAGTGGCGCGCACCATTGACCAGATTGGTGATTGCCTGATGCGAAGTATCTTCGCACGCAATATGGCAGCGACCGCACTTGATGCAGAGATCCTGATCGATCCGCGCCTTGGTGACATAATTGAGGTTGAGATACTGCCAGTCGCTGACATGCCCCACAGCCATGCCACGAAAATCATCGAGCGACCGATAACCCTTGCTATCCATCCAGTCTGAAAGACCATCGATCATTTCCTGAACGACCTTGAAGCCATAGGTCATTGCAGCCGTACAGACCTGAACCGTGCCGCAGCCGAGCGCAATAAACTCTGCTGCATCACGCCATGTGGTAATGCCGCCAATGCCTGAAATCGGCAGGCCATGCGTTTCAGGATCGCGTGCGATTTCCGCCACCATGTTCAGCGCAATCGGCTTAACCGCTGGACCGCAATAACCGCCATGGCTGCCGCGCCCGTCAATGGACGGTACTGGCGACATGCTGTCGAGATCGACCGAAATGATGGAGTTGATCGTATTGATTAGCGATACAGCATCCGTACCTGCGGCATGAGCGCCTCGGGCGGGCTTGCGAATATCGGTGATATTCGGCGTCAGCTTGGTAATCACTGGCATCCGGCTATATTGCTTGCACCACTTCACCACCATGGCGACATATTCCGGCACCTGACCGACAGCCGCACCCATGCCGCGTTCGCTCATGCCATGCGGACAGCCGAAGTTCAACTCGATGCCATCTGCGCCGGTTTCTTCCACCAGAGGCAGGATGGCTTTCCATGCTTCTTCTTCGCATGGCACCATGATCGAAGCGATCAATGCGCGGTCGGGCCAGCGCATCTTCACTTCTTTCATTTCGCGCAAGTTCACGTCGAGTGGTCGGTCGGTGATCAGCTCGATATTGTTAAGACCAAGCAGACGCCTGTCAGCACCATGGATCGCGCCATAGCGCGGACCATTGACGTTGACGACCGGAGGGCCTTCTGCACCCAGTGTTTTCCAGACCACGCCGCCCCAGCCAGCCTTGAAGGCACGCTCGACATTATACGCTTTGTCGGTGGGTGGGGCTGAAGCCAGCCAGAACGGGTTTGGCGACTTGATGCCGAGGAAATTCGTTGAAAGATCAGCCATTCTTACTCTCCTCAGCCCTGTTCCTGGCCCAAATGGACACTGCGGTCACGGGAAGCAGATGTTGCAGGCGCATGAAGAGCGCCGCCCGACAACACCGCATCGGCAAAGCCTTCAATCGCTTCGGGACGCCTGGTCAACGTTGCATGGATGGATTCAGCGGCAACCTTGCCGTCTTCCACCGACGCGACGGTCAGATCCTGACCGCCTGCAACGCAGTCGCCTCCGGCCCATATGCCCTCGACAGATGTGCGGCGATCTTCATTGACGCTGATGCGTCCTTTCGAGAGTCCGATGCCTGAACCCGCTAGCGACTCCGGTTCGAACTTCTGACCGATAGCCTTGAAAACCTGATCGGCTTCAAGAATGAGATATTCGCCGGTGCCGGAAAGCTTGCCGCCGTCGATGGCTGTATACTCAAAGACAACGGCATTGACCGTGCCGTCTTCGCCCCGCTCAAGAGCGTGCGGCTGCAACCAGTGACGGATCACCACGCCATGAATCTGCGCCAGTTCCTGCTCATAGGCACTGGCATTCATATTCTCCTGACCGCGGCGATAAACGATTGTCACGTTTTCAGCGCCGAGCTTCTTGGTCTGGATGGCAACGTCCACTGCGGTCATGCCGCCACCGATAACCACGACATTGCGACCAACGGGCAGGGACGAGAGATCTTTTGCCTGACGCAGATTAGCGATGTAATCGACGGCATCAATCACGTTGGGCGCATCTTCTCCGCCAAGTGCCAGATCATTGACACCCGGCATGCCCATGCCGAGGAACAGCGCATCATAGCCCATTTTCAGCGCTTCAATGGTGATGTCCTGGCCGAGCGTCTGGTTATATTCGATATTGATAGCGCCGATTTTCAGCACGAATTCCAGCTCGCGCTGGGCGAAATTATTGACCGTCTTATAGGCAGCGATACCATATTCATTGAGACCGCCGCCCTTAGGCCGCGCTTCAAAAATCGTCACCTGATGACCATACATGGCAAGGCGATGCGCTGCGGAGATGCCTGCTGGGCCTGCACCCACGATGGCGATATGCTTGCCGGTTTCAGGCGCGCGCTTGAATGGATGAATGCCGGTTTCCATCAGAACATCGGTGGCATAGCGCTGCAATTCGCCAATCTTGACCGGCTTGCCTTCCGAAGTTTCGCGAACACACACTTCTTCGCAGAGCGTTTCGGTCGGGCAAACGCGGGCGCACATACCACCCAGAATGTTTTCCGAAAGGATGGTTTTTGCTGCGCCCACCGGATTACCGGCATTGATCTGCCGGATGAACAGTGGAATATCGATGCTGGTCGGGCAGGCATTCATGCACGGTGCATCGTAGCAGAAATAGCAGCGGTCCGATTCAACTAAAGCTTCATGCTTGGTAAGTGGCGGATGCAGATCGTCGAAAACATGCGCGTAGTCGGCCTTTTCAAGCCGCGCCCCACGGATGTCAGGCCCGTTCGTGTGTCCCGGATGATCGACTGCATCAATAGGCGAATTCTCTGCTGATCGCATGGATCGCATCTCCCATTTTTGCTTGCGTTTTGGCGCGGGTTCCCTTTGCGCGCCTCAACTATTCCGGGCTGCGATCTTTGTCGTCATATGATGCCCGTTCATGACAGGATGACAGATTTTCACGGAAGGTCAAATTTTTTATCATCTGGTCAATTTATGAGGATCCTGCACTACAAATGCAGAAATGGCCCGGCTGTGGGAGCGCGGGTCTTTAACATTCAGCTAAATGCGAAATCAAAGCGGATCGGACTTGAGACCATCCGGTGTCGCTTCCGAGGTCGGGAAAGTTTGGGATTCTTTGGGTAGTGCCGGGCGCGAACTCAGCACCAGAGCGCAACCTGCGATGATGACAGCAGCGCCGACAAACTGAATCACGGAAAGCTGTTCTTTGAGGAACACCGCACCGACGAGAACCGCGATGACTGTCACGACGAATTCAACGCTGATGGCTTTTGTTGGCCCGACATTTCCGACCAGCTTGAAATAAAGCACATAGGTGAGGGCACTCATGACGCAGGCTGAGATAAGCAGATAGATAAAATCAATCGGCCCCGGCATGGTTGGCACGGGAACTGCGAAGATCAGTGGCAAGGTCAGAATACCGCCAAAGACGAATGCGCCGATAGTGGTTTCCCATGAGCCGGTGCCGGATAGGCGGCGGCTGGCATAGTTGCTGCCGAAAGCCGCAGAAAAACAGGAGAAAAGCACGGCGATACAGCCCATGACGAAGGCAGGCGTGACGGCAACCGCCGGGAAGCCGACCAGTAGCACGATGCCGGTGACGCCGAGCAGCAGGCCGATGAGGCCGCGCGAAGTAATGCGTTCAAGCCCCCAGAGCTGGCTGATGACCATCGAGAAAAGCGGAATGGATGCAACGCAGATTGCAGCCATTGCCGTGCCGATCAGCGGTGTGCCGTAGGAAAGGCCGATCAACTGGCCCGCGACGGTGGTTGCGCCGACGACCGCGAAGGGTTTCCAGCCTGCGTGAAAATCAAGCCTGCGTCCCGAGAGTTTCGCAATCGCAAAAAGCGTTCCGGCAGCAATGAAGGAGCGGAAAGCGACCGCGCCAGCCCAGCCAAAGGCTTCCACCACGCGCAGGACCACAAGGAACGATAGTCCCCATGCCACGGCAAGGAAAATATAAGTCGCGACATCTTTCGGTTTCATGCCGATGGACTTTCAGAAACGATTGCGGGCAGAACTATCGATTTTCTAAGAGTGAAACTCTATCAGGTCGTTTTTGCGGCGGTGTTCGACGCCGCTTCTGCGATATTGGCAAAGAAGCGGTCTGCGATTTTCCGTGCGACCGAGCCGAGCAGCTTCGTGCCGATCTGCGCCACCTTGCCGCCCGCATCTCCCCGTATCGCATAGGATAGGATCGTATCGTCGCCATCTTCGTCCAGACGCACATCGGTCGCGCCATGCGCAAACCCGGCTATCGAGCCTTCACCATGGCCGGAGATCGTATAGGATACCGGCGGTTTCATATCCGACAGTTCGAGAATGCCGTGAAAGCGGACTTTCAGGATTCCGAAGCTGACCTTGAGAGCGGCGCGTATCTCCGTTTCCGAAATGCGCTCAATATCTTCGCAACCGGGAATGCAGGATTTCAGCGTTTCGATGTCGTTCAACGCATCCCAAACTGCTTGCCGTGGCGCCGCAATCCGCTCTTCTCCGGTAAGGTCCATGCTTCACTCCGAGGTGGATCACCCTAAATTGATCAATATGGTGTATATGACACTCTGTCCAAATTGGAAGTTCGGTAATTTATTTGCCGCAAATCCTCTCTAAAACGCTTAATGTCCGCAATTAAATCGATTTGATTCGGGAGTAGCATCATGGCAAGAGACGCGACGAAGCTTGAAGCAACGGTCGCAAAGCTTAAAAAGCACTGGGCAGATTCGGCCCCGCGCGATATGCGCGCGGCGTTCAAATCAGACCCGGGCCGGTTCGAGCGGTATTCGCTATCCCTGGATGACCTTCTGTTCGACTGGTCAAAATGCCGGGTCAACGACGAAACGATCGGGCTCCTCAAGGAACTGGCTGTTGCTGCCGATGTTGAAGGCCGTCGTGCGGCGATGTTTGCGGGTGAGCACATCAACAACACGGAGGACCGGGCTGTTCTCCACGTCGCGCTGCGCGATACTTCTTCGAAGGAAGTGCTCGTTGACGGTCACAATGTTTTGCCGGACGTGAAGGAAGTGCTCGACCGTATGGCGGCATTTGCGGATGGTATCCGGTCTGGCGCAATCAAGGGCGCAACGGGCAAGAAAATCACCGATATCGTCAATATTGGCATTGGCGGGTCCGACCTCGGACCTGTCATGGCAACTTTGGCTCTTTCTCCATATCATGATGGTCCTCGTGCGCATTTTGTCTCCAATATCGACGGCGCGCACATTGCAGATACGCTTGGCACCCTCGATCCAGCGACGACACTTGTTATCATTGCTTCCAAGACGTTCACGACCATCGAAACTATGACCAACGCGCAGACTGCGCGCAAATGGGTGGCGGATGCGCTCGGAGAAGCGGCCGTCGGCGCGCATTTTGCGGCTGTCTCGACCGCTCTGGACAAGGTCGCAGCCTTCGGCATAGCCGCAGACCGGGTCTTCGGTTTCTGGGACTGGGTCGGCGGACGTTATTCCGTGTGGTCGGCTATCGGCCTGCCGGTGATGATTGCGATTGGACCGGATAATTTCCGCAAGTTTCTGGCAGGTGCGCATTCGATGGATGTGCATTTCCGAGACGCGCCGCTGGAAAAGAACTTAGCCGTCTGGCTGGGCCTTATCGGGTACTGGCATCGTGCGATCTGTGGCTATGGCAGCCGTGCGATCATTCCCTATGACCAGCGTCTTGCCCGTCTCCCGGCCTATCTGCAGCAGCTGGATATGGAATCGAATGGCAAGAGCGTAACGGTCGATGGCAAGCCGGTTTCCGGTCCCACCGGCCCGGTTGTGTGGGGTGAGCCTGGTACGAACGGCCAGCACGCTTTCTTCCAGCTTCTGCATCAGGGCACGGACACGATCCCGTTGGAATTCATCGTTGCGGCAAAAGGCCATGAAAAGCACCTCGACCATCAGCATGAAATGCTGCTGGCGAATTGCCTTGCGCAGTCCGAGGCCTTGATGAAGGGGCGTACCCTTGATGAAGCGCGGGCGCAGTTGAAAGCGAAGAACCTTCCGGAAAGCGAAGTCGAACGCATTGCGCCGCATCGCGTTTTCTCGGGCAACCGTCCTTCATTGACGCTGGTTCATGACAAGCTTGATCCGTTTGCGCTCGGGCGCCTGGTGGCGCTCTATGAGCACCGCGTATTTGTCGAGGCACAGATTTTCGGCATCAATGCTTTCGATCAATGGGGCGTCGAGCTTGGCAAGGAACTTGCCACCGAACTTCTGCCGGTAGTTTCGGGCCAGGAAACGAGTGACGGTCGCGACGCATCCACGCAAGGGCTTGTCGCGCATCTGCATGCGCGAAGGAAAGCTTGACGGCATTCTCTGCACAGCTAGAAATAAAGGAGAGCCGGGTTCCTAACCCGGCTCTCTTCATGAGAAATAAAATGGGAAGTGAAATGAAAACCGAGACCGTAAAATTTGCCGGCGATGTACCGGGAAATGCCATCGAGTTGCGTGTGCTGCGCTTTGCGGGCAAGGACAGCGATGCGCCTTCCGCCTATCTGCAATCCTCGCTTCACGGTGCCGAACTTCCGGGGCAGGCAGCACTTCATTTCCTGGTCCCAATGTTGAAGAAGGCAGCCGGGGAAGGGCGCGTTCTTGGCAATATCACCATTGTTCCGCAAGCCAATCCGATCGGTTCCAACCAGTGGCAGGCACATCAGCATCTCGGTCGTTTCGAGACGTTTTCGCTGACCAATTTCAACCGTGCCTTTCCACTTCTGCCGGATTTCGACACATCCGAGCTTCCTGAGCCGGATGCACCCGTCGCGCTTGCACAGCGCCTGAAGGCAACGCTTTTGAAGCTGGCTCTGCCAAATGACATCGTGCTCGATCTGCATTGTGACGATGAGAGCGAAAACTACGTCTATATTGCGGAAGAATTTGCCGAGGACATGAAGGATCTGGCCATCGCGTTGAACTCGACGGCAATCCTCGCATGGGACACGACGGCTGACGCGGCCTTTGAGGAGGCCTGCGCCCATCCTGTCCTGAAATTGCCGGCAGACAAGCGCGATATGAAACGCCGGGCTGTGACGACGGTTGAATTCCGCGGCTTGAGCGATGTTTATGCGGATACGGGCAAGGGGGACGCGGAAGGTCTCTATAAATTCCTCGTGCATCGTGGTGTCATCCGCGACGACAATGTGAAGCTAGAGACGGAATATAAGGGTCTTGTCACGCCGCTTTCGCATGTTGAGATGTTGCGCGCACCGGAAGGCGGCATGGTGTTGTTTCATGTAGCGCCCGGCGATGAAGTAAAGGCGGGCACGAAGCTGGTTACAGTGGTTACGAAACCGGGTGAACCGGAAGGCGACATCACGCTAACCGCGCCGCAGGACGGACGTATCCTGACCCGTCGCTCGCTGCGTTATGTTCGTCGTGGGGATGATCTTCTCAAACTGCTTGGCGCGAAGCCTTCTGCTGTCAAAAAGCGTGCCGGTGCGTTGGAAGCATGAGCGACAAGCTGTCCGCAGAACATTTAAAGTCAATCCGTGCCGTCCTGTTCGACAAGGACGGCACCCTGATCGATTTCGACCGCACTTGGTTTGCAATCTCATGGCAGCTTGCGCAGCGTGCTGCAAAAGGTGACGAAATACGGGCTCGTGCACTGCTTGATGCCGGAGGCTACGATTGGCTGACCGAACGTTTCCGGGCGAATTCGGTAATCGCGGCCGGTACAGTCGAAGATATCGTTTCGCTTTGGCATCCTGACGTCGCGTCCGAGCAGTTGCGCAAACTGGTCGAAGAATATGATGCTTATTGCGTCACCGAAGGTGCGCGTTCGGCTGTTGCCATAGAGGCCGTGCATGAGACCCTCGAAACATTGCGTGCAATGGGTTTACGGTTGGGAATCGCGACGAATGATTCTGAGGCCGGGGCGCATGCCACTGCCAGGGCGCTCGGCATTGATGGGCTTTTCGACGTGGTGATCGGCTACAACACGGCGGCGCGGCCAAAGCCTTATCCCGATCCGCTGCTCTATTTTGCGGAAAAGTTGGGACTGATGCCGCAAGAGATCGCCATGGTCGGCGACAATCTGCACGATCTGGAAACAGCCCATGCAGCCGATGCTGGGCTTGCGGTTGGTGTTCTGTCGGGCAACTCTCCGCGCGAAGCGCTCGAACCCCATGCCGATGTGGTATTGGACAGCGTGGCTGGATTGCCTGAACTGCTGAAGAGATGAGTGCTGGCTTCCATTCGGCGAATTGAATGGAAGCATCAGGACAATTCATCTTCACTGCACTTGCGGTGTGGTTGGTGTGGAGTAGCATGCGGGACGTTTAACGTTCCCGACGAGCTACATCCATGATCCTGATCGGCCAGTATGATTCCCCCTTTGTGCGGCGTGTTGCCATCGCCATGCGGCTTTACGACTTGCCATTTGAACACAAGCCGTGGTCGACGTTCGGTGACCGTGACAGGATTGCAGAGTTCAATCCGCTGAGCCGCGTGCCGACGCTTGTGCTGGATGATGGTGACGTCGTGATCGAAAGCGCGGCGATACTCGACTATCTCGATGAGATCGCAGTCGGCAAGTCTCCGTTGATCGCGCCCAAAGGTGCCGAACGCCGTCAGGCTTTGAAGATATGCGCGCTTTCTACCGGGCTTGCCGATAAGGCAGTAAGCCTCCTCTATGAAGGTTTGCTGCGAAGCGAAAAATCAAACGTTTGGGTTGAGCGGTGCGAGACGCAGATCGCGCGGGTGCTGGATGTTCTGGAAAGTGATCTCGCAGAACGGAAATCATTGTACTGGTTTGGAGACGGCATCAGGCACGCTGCTATCGCGGCGGCTTGTGCACTTCGCTTTCTGCGTGAGGCGCATCCCAATCTCTTTAATGAACAGAAATATCCGGCATTGGCTGGTCTGGCGGCTCGATGCGAAGCGCTGGCACCCTTTCAGGAAATCGTTCAGCCTTTGGCGCCGCCCTCTGCATGATTCAATCTGAAACGATTGCGGCCGGATGAAATGTCCGGCCGCAATCGTTTCTAAATTTCAACGTTCTCAGTCGCGAAGTTCGCGACGCAAAATCTTGCCGACATTGCTCTTTGGCAGGCTTTCGCGGAATTCGACTTCGCGCGGGCGCTTGTAGTTGGTGAGACGTTCGGCACAATAGGCTTTGACTTCGTCTTCGGTCAGGTTGAGGTCACTGCGGACAACGAACAATTTCACGACTTCGCCCGAATGCTCGTTCGGTATGCCGACAGCAGCGGTCTCCACGATGCCTGGATGCCCGGCGGCAACTTCCTCGATTTCGTTTGGATAGACATTGAAGCCGGAAACCAGGATCATGTCCTTCTTGCGGTCAACGATCTTGGTGTAGCCGCGTTCGTCCATGAAGCCCATGTCGCCCGTGCGGAAGAAACCATCGGGCATGATCGCGCGTTTTGTTTCATCAGGACGTTCCCAATATCCCTTCATTACCTGAGGTCCGCGCACGCAGATTTCCCCGACCTCGCCAAGCGCCAGGTCATTTCCGTCGTCGTCACGGATTGCTACGTCAGTCGACGGCATGGGCAGGCCGATGGTTCCGGAGAACTCGGTTGCATCGAGTGCGTTGGCACAGGCGACGGGCGAGGTCTCCGAAAGGCCGTATCCTTCTGTGATGTGGCAACCGGTCATTTTCTGCCAGCGCTCGGCAACGGGACGCTGAACAGCCATGCCGCCACCAAGCGTCAGAATGAGGGGCTTAAAATCCAGTGTCTGAAAATCGGGATTGTTCATGAGGGCATTGAACAAGGTGTTGAGGCCCGGAAAGATATGGAACGGGTATTTCTTCAGCTCTTTCACAAAGCCGGGAATATCGCGGGGGTTAGGAATGAGAATATTCCTCGCACCGAGCTTGATGCCGATCATCGCATTCACGGTAAGCGCGAAAATGTGGTAAAGCGGAAGCGCGCATACGAAATTCAGCGCCTTTGGCTTACCCTTGTTCCGGAACGCAACTTCCATCCAGACATTCATCTGCTCGACATTGGCGAGAATATTGCTATGGGTAAGCATGGCACCCTTCGAGATGCCTGTCGTGCCACCGGTATATTGCAGGAAGGCAAGGTCCGAACCCTGCACTGGAATCGGGTCGAAGGATTGGGCGCGGCCTAGCGCCAGTGCGTCCTTGAAACGGACATGTCCCGGGATGCTCCACATTGGCACCATTTTCTTCACGCGGCGCACCACGAGATTGATAATGTGGCCTTTGAAACCATGCATGTCGCCCATCGAAGCGACGATGATATTGGGAACATTGACGGAGGCGAGGGTCTTCTCCACTGTCGATGCGAAGTTTTCCAGAACAATCAATGCCTTTGCACCGGAATCGTTCAACTGATGCTCCAGTTCGCGCGGGGTATAAAGCGGATTGACGTTCACCACCACGAAACCAGCACGGAGAATGGCGGTAAACGCAATTGGATAATGCAGAATATTCGGCATCATCACGGCAACGCGGTCACCTTTGACGAGGCCACGAGATTGCAGAAATGCGGCGAGCGCGCGAGAATGCTCGTCCAGCTCCTTTAAAGTGAGATCTTTGCCCATGCAGGTAAAAGCAGGGCGATCCGGGAACTGTCGGCAGGAAGCTAGAATCATATCGCCGATGGATGAGCTATTACTCAGGTCGATCTCGTGCGGAACACCGGCTGGATATGATTTCAACCAAATTTTTTCTTGCGTCGGTATGCCCTTGTCAGCCGATTCTGCCGCGACGGATTCAACTGCGAATACGCCTTGCCCAGTCGTTTTTTTCGCCATTTCTTCTCCCCGGATTGCTCCGTCCTAAGTTGGGCAGCTGCGCGCCCGCCGTCTCCCAAGCTGCCCGCCCGGACAGCCTCCTCATTCATAAATGTGGTCGAGTTTTACTCTCTTCGCAAGAGTTACATTGACGTAAGCGTAAATTATAAAAGAGTCGAGCGTCTTTCCCAATTTTGAAGTTTAACAATCACAATGGGTTGAAACTGGTTGTCAGTAGAGAAATAGCAGGTCCGACCAGAAGTCACACGCTCACTGCGCTGCCGGTGCCTGATTTCTCAGGGATTGGACGAGTATCGAAATTGCTCTGCCGCCATGGGTTACAAGATCGTAGTTTCTGTCGCCTCGCAACCACTCATTGAGAAGGCCGCTCAGCATGGAGAGCAGGATCGGTGCAGCCGTATCGGCAGTCCATTCTTTCGAAAGTTCGCCACGTCTTGCGGCCACATCGAGCAATCCTGCAAACAATGAGAGGACATTGGCGCGGGCTTCCCGGAGACGATCTTCAAGCGGTGCCATTTCGCCGACGAATTCACATCGCTGGTTAATGATAATGAAAATGTTTTGCTGGCGCTCGTCGTTCGAGAAGAGTTGCAGGGCCTGGATAATGGATTGTTCCAGGACATGCATTGGATTGGGATGATTGACGGTCGCCGCCTGCAGCATGATTTCTTCTTGTGGAAATCGGACGCTGCCTATGATTGTACGGATAATTTCAAGCTTATCGTGAAAGTGGAAATAAATCGCGCCCCGCGTCACTCCCGCATGACATGCGATTTCCATCAGTGTAGATTGATTGACACCACGCTCGAGGAAAACCTGCTCGGCAGCCACCAGAATGGCTTCCCGGGTTTCGGCCGCCTCGGCTTTCGTTCTTCGCATGACTTCTCTCAGGTGGATGCAGGCTAATGGCTCAATATGCCATTGAATCTGGATAACTCATTCGTGATCTGTAATATTAGGTGATTGACTATAACACGGTAGTTCGTATTTACAAACACTCGTGTATGTTAAATTGGCAGCACCGCGCGACAGCAAGGGCACTCCCATCATGACTATGAACCGTTCTATTCGGCTTTTTGCGGCAGGGGCCGCATTTCTTGCCTTTGCGGGGCAACCCGTTCTGGCGCAAGCACCGGGGGGTGCTACGCCGCCTCCGCCGCAGGTTTCCGTAATTGTGGTTGAGCCGCATGATGTACCTGTTACCTATGAATATGCAGCGCGCATTAGCGCTTATCGTGATGTTCAGGTGCGCGCCCGCGTGGGTGGAATATTGCTTCACCGTAATTTCACCGAAGGTACGGAAGTCAAGGCGGGCGAAGTGTTGTTCGAGATCGATCCTGCGCCTTATGAGGCGGAGCTTGAAAAAGCTCAGGCACAGGTTGCTCAGGCCGAAGCACAATATCAGCAATCCATTCGTGATGCGGAACGTGCAGAACAGCTGGTGCAGCAGAAGGTGCAGAGTACTGCCGTTCGTGATTCTGCTTTCGCTACACGCGACTTGAATAAGGCGTCGGTGGCAGCAGCCAAGGCGCAATTGCGTACCGCAGAGCTCAATCTGAGCTATACCAAGGTAACTGCACCAATCAGCGGTATCACAAGCCTTGAGCAGGTGAATGAGGGTAGTCTTATCGGGACAGATGCCTCCTCCAGCCTTCTGACGTCGATTACCCAACTCGATCCGGTCTACGTGAACTTCTCCTTCACCGATACGGAAGCAGCCGAAATTGATCGTTTGCGCGCTGAACGCGGTGCCACCGGTGAAGATGCCGATCGTCTCAAGATCAAGATCCTGTTCGGTGACGGACATGCTTACGATCATGAAGGAACGATCGATTTCACGTCGTCGTCACTTGATACGGAAACAGGCACGCTTGGTGCCCGTGCTGTCGTTGAGAATCCAAATCGTCGCCTGATCCCTGGTCAGTTCGTCCGTGCTGTGATCCTCGGTATTCAGGTCAAGAACGCTATCACCATCCCGAAAGCAGCATTGCTTCAGGGGCCGCAAACGCAGTTTGTCTACGTGGTCAACAAGGACAACGTTGTCGAAGTGAGGCCAATCACTGTTGCGCGTGAATTGAGTGACGCTTGGCTGGTTTCTGAAGGTCTCAATGCAGGTGATCGGGTCATAACTGAAGGCCTCATCAAGGCCGCTCCGGGTAAGCCCGTGAATCCAGTCGACGCAGCTACTGAAGCAAGCAATCAGGCATCGCCGGACAAGGCTGGGGCTGAAGCTGGCAAAGAACAGGCGGCAGGCAAGCAATGAATAGATTCTTCGTCGACCGCCCCGTTTTCGCGGCGGTCATCTCCATTGTGCTCGTGCTGGCCGGCCTGATCTGTATTCGGATTCTGCCGATTGCCCAGTACCCCGAACTGACGCCGCCACAGGTCGTTGTCAGTGCGACCTATCCCGGTGCAAGTGCTGAAACGGTGGCGCAGACAGTTGCTGCGCCGTTGGAACAGCAGATCAACGGCGTCGAGAACATGCTTTATATGCAGTCCTCGAGCCTCGGTAGCGGCACCATGCAGCTGACGGTAACCTTCGCTCTGGGTACTGACCCGGATCAGGCCACCATCAACGTCAACAACCGCGTACAGCGTGCGACCTCGTCGCTTCCGCAGGAAGTGCAACGTCTTGGTGTCACGGTGGACAAGCGTTCCACCACGATTCTGGGCATGGTTGCCATGTTCTCCGACAGCGATCGCTATGACCGCACCTATGTCGGTAACTATGCTCTCCTGAACGTGGTCGATGACCTTAAACGTCTTCAGGGCGTTGGCGACGTGCAGCTGCTTGGCAATATCGATTATTCAATGCGCGTCTGGCTGCGTCCGGATAAGCTGGCGCAGTATAATCTAACGCCTAGCGATGTATCGACGGCTATTCAGGAGCAGAATGCGCAGTTTGCTGCCGGTCGCTTCGGCGATCAGCCGGACCCGCAAGCCGGGCCGTTCACCTATACGGCGACGACGCAGGGGCGTCTGCCGGATGCTGCGGCATTCGAGAACATTATCCTGCGTTCAAGCCCCAACGCCGCGACCCTTCGTCTGAAGGATGTTGCCCGCGTCGAACTCGGTACAGAAAGCTATCTCGTCGACAGTAATCTCAACGGCACGTCTGCTGTCCCGATTGCGATCTATCTGCAACCCGGCGCGAACGCGCTCAACACGATGGAACTCATTCAAAACCGTATGAATGAGCTGAAGGCGAGCTTCCCGGCAGGGATCGATTATTCGATACCGTTCGATACGACGAAGTTCATCAAAGTCTCCATTGAGGAGGTGATTCACACCTTTATCGAGGCGATCATTCTCGTCGTCCTGGTTGTATTCATTTTTCTGCAGAACTGGCGGGCAACGCTCATCCCGATCATCGCAGTGCCGATCTCTATTATCGGTACATTTGCGGGCATGTATGTGCTCGGCTTCTCCATCAACCTCTTGACGCTCTTCGGTCTGGTGCTGGCAATCGGTATCGTGGTCGATGATGCTATCGTGGTATTGGAAAACGTCGAACGCATTATGACGACAGAGAAACTGTCGCCGCGCAAGGCCGCCATCAAGGCCATGGGCGAGGTGACGGGACCGGTTATCGCAATTGTTCTCGTGCTCTGCGCTGTGTTCATTCCTGTGGCCTTCATGGGCGGTCTTGTCGGTGAAATGTATAAGCAGTTCGCCGTTACTATCGCGATTTCGGTGACGCTGTCCGGTCTAGTGGCCTTGACGCTGACACCGGCGCTCTGCGCTCTGATTCTGAAGCCAGGTCATCATGAGCCGATGCTACCGTTCCGCATATTCAACCGCTTCTTCGAGGGTGTGACAGACGGTTACTCTCGTGGCGTTCGCTTCTTTTTGAAGCGTGCTGCGATCGGTCTGATCATTTTCGCGGGTCTTCTTGGCGCTACCTATTATCTTTTCGAAAGGGTGCCGGGATCGCTGTTGCCAGATGAGGATCAGGGCTTCCTGTTCAGCGTCGCGGTCCTTCCCCCAGCTGCCTCTTTGGAACGTACAACGGCAGTTTTGGATCAGGCGAGCGCGAATATTCGGAAGAGCCCTGCGGTGGAAAGCGTCTTTGCGGTATCTGGTTTCGACCTTCTGTCGGGTGGCCTGAAAACCAGCGCAGGCACGATGTTCATCATGCTCAAGGATTGGAAGGAGCGTACGACGCCTGAAACCGATGCACGCAATCTTCCCGGTGCTATCATGGCGATGAATGCGGGCATCAAGGACGGGCTTGTTCTTGCATTCAACCCGCCACCGATCATGGGTCTCAGCACGACTGGCGGTTTTGAACTCTATGTTCAGGATCGTACGGGCGGCGGCGTGGAATCGTTGACGCGTGCAACCAAGCTCATTACCGACGCTGCGGCCAAGAGACCGGAACTGCAGGGCGTGCGTACAACGTTCGATCCGAATGTTCCGCAATACGACATCCAGCTTGATCGCGAAAAGGCAAAGGCTATGGGTGTGCCGATCAACTCTGTGTTCACTGCAATGCAGGCAACGTTCGGTAGCCTCTATGTCAACGACTTCACGCTGTTTGGTCGCAACTATCAGGTCAACCTGCAGTCGGAAGCTGAGTTCCGTCGCGACCCAAGCGATCTCAAGCATGTCTTTGTGCGGGCCAATTCCGGTAGCATGATCCCGCTCGATGCTCTTGTGACCGTAAAGCGTATTGTCGGTCCGGATCAGCTGGAACGCTTCAATGCTTTCAATGCAGCGAAGATTACCGGTAATCCGGCACCGGGTTTCACTTCTGGTGATGCGATCAAGGCAATGCAGGAAGTGGCGGCGGAAGTTCTTCCGCAAGGCTATCAGATTGCATGGACCGGCTCAGCCTATCAGGAAGTGACCACCAGCGGCACAGGCACTCAGGCTATGATCTTTGGTCTCGTCATGGTGTTCCTGATCCTTGCTGCACAGTATGAACGCTGGAGCCTGCCGCTCGCCGTCATCACCGCAGTGCCGTTTGCAATCTTCGGTGCATTGTTGGCGACGGATCTGCGCGGGTTGACGAATGACGTGTATTTCCAGATCGGTCTGGTGACACTCATAGGTCTGGCGGCGAAGAATGCGATCCTGATTGTGGAATTCGCGGTGCTTGAACGAGAGACGGGCAAGTCCGCCATTGAGGCGGCGGCGTCGGCGGCTCGTCTGCGCTTCCGTCCGATTGTGATGACATCGCTGGCCTTTATTCTCGGTGTGGTGCCGCTTGCGATCAGTACGGGTGCCGGTTCGGCAAGCCGTCACTCGATCGGTACGGGCGTTATCGGCGGCATGTTGGCGGCAACGTTCATCGCTACGTTCTTCATTCCGATGTTCTACAGCCTGATAGCGCGCAAGCCTCCGAAGAAGCCGGAGGATGAAGATGTGAATGAAACAACTGGTCCCAGCGGACAGGCTGATAGCCAAATCTAGTTAGTCTTAGTACCAAAAAGCCCCGCCGAAAGGCGGGGCTTTTTTACATCAGCCTAGGCTTGCACTCCTTGGCAAGACTGGAAATTCTTTGCGGTAGCCCTTCGAAAAGGGCTGCACCGGTTTTAGAACAGCGATGCGATACTCTGAACGATTGCCCACCCTAGAAAAGTTGCCGGTACACTGAGTGCCGCAAGCATGATGCCGAGAAACACGTAGGCAGCCTCATTGGGCGAGCGCTTCGTCTGTTCCGGAGTTTTGTGCCATTGAGCAGGTACACCATCGAACATTGTATAAATCCTCCTTCTCCCTCAACTTAATTATTGATGAGAGGGTGATTTGTTCAAGTCAAAATAAATGGATGTATTTGTTGGGGTTTTTATGTTAAAAGCGGCGCAATTCACGTTGGATCTTACATATTGAGGTCGACTTTTAAACGCTAAGTTCGGCTTATATATCTGATAGAAAATAATTTTACTTTTATGCTGTAAGTATCGATATATCGGAAGTTTCAAAAATATGTGAAAATTCGATTGCTGTTGAATCTTTGCTGCGTCAAAATGGCACGCAATAGGTGGTCCGATTCTATCGGTCAGATCCGTCTGATGTTCCGTTCAATAAAAGCTGTTGGGAAAATAACGCAGATAGAGCTCCGTTAAGGTGCCTTTCTGCTGTAGGGCCTGAAGGGCATTGTTGAAGGCGTCGACAAGAGGAATGTTTTGCTGTGCCACGGCGATGCTAAGGCCACTGCCAAGATATTGCGGTGCAAGATAGGGCCCAGCTGCAAACGTACAGCATGAATGACCTTCAGAACCGTCCAGCCAGATCGAAAGCGACATACCATCATGGAACACAGCGCTTACCTTACCGCCTTTGAGATCGGCGAGCATGAGGGACTCGTCGGGGTAAGGTTTGGCGATCGCCTGAGGGAAGTAGCTTTTCAGAAGCTGCTCATGTGCTGTTCCCGCAATCACACCGACAATCTTGCCCTTTGTGGCCATAACCGCGTTGTCGCTAAATGCGTCTGCATTGGTTGTGGCAAATCGTGCAGGCAATCGCATATAGGATCGTGAAAAGACAAATTGTTCGCGGTTTGCCTCGGTCGGTCTCCACCCCGCTATGATGGCCTCTGCCTGCCCGCTAAGCAGTCGCTCTTCAAGCTCATTCCAGGGCACGGCTTCAATCTGACATATGTCATCGACGCCCAATTGACGGCAAAGAGCCTTGGCAAGGTCGACGTTATAGCCGGAAAGCTGCCCCTGATCGCCCAGCATATTAAAAGGGGGGAAATCGACCGTTGTGATGAACCTTAGTCGGTTGAGCGCTTGCAGGGATGGCAAGGGCAGGCGCTCTCTCTGGCTCATGAAGAAAGGGGCTTCCGGCTGGGAGTCTAAAGCCCAGACGCCGTGAGTGCCACACGTGAATGTCAGCGCGATCAGCAGTCTTGAAAGGTTGCGTTTCATGTCCCCCTTTTCCCCTTTTCCCTATAATTTCGCGTTAACTGAAAAATCGAGCGGCGCGTGATATTCAACCAAGGTGCTATAAAAATAAAGGTTGCAATTCTTTTGCAGTGTAATACCTTCGAGCTGAGAGTTTTACCAAAGAAAACACCTAATAAAACCATTGGTGAAATTAGTATAAATGTAAATTCCTAAAACATAAATTATGAATATTCAATAGTGCGGGGGTGCTATGAGTAGTGTATCGAGTGTGTTCGATCTGGAGGTATGCAGTGCCATATCAGCCAGATTGGAACAATGTGGCGTGCCCAGAGAAGCTTTGTTAGGGGCTTATACTGCGGCTGTTCACCATGGAACATCTTTTTGCGCGGAACTGGTGCAGCGAGGTGAGGTTTCAGAAACAGTCGTTTATGCAGCAATTGCTGACTTTCTGGGAGTGGAGTTCACAAGCGAGGCTTTACCGTCGCGCATTTTTGTATCAGGCGAGGAGAAACCATCGGCTTTCATTGACGTAGGACAAGTTATGGTGCTCGGCGCGGACGGTGGCAGTTATCTCTATATCGCCCCGTCGGAAAATCGCATCGTAACTCTTCGAGATTATATTCAAGCGACACCGACATTGAAGAGCAGAATACGTATCTGCACACCAGCCCTTTTGAAGCAGATCATGCGTCAACGCCATCAAAAGGATCTGATTGCACGGGCTCATGAAATGACACCGCAGTTGCTTTCAGCGGCACGCGTTTTGGATACGCCGCAGGCATTCATCATTGCGATGGCAATCTATGTATTCCTCGCCTGCTTGTTCAACTGGCCAGGGATGACTCTGCTGGTGCTTCATGTCGCGCTGTCGATATTCTTCTTTGGATGTGTGACAATTCGATTGTTTGCAGCAGTTTCCGGGCAACGATTGAAATTTACTGAAATCAAGAAATATAGACCACGCGATTTACCGAATTATTCCGTCCTGGTCCCGCTATATCGAGAACAGGAAGTGGTTGGCCAACTCATTTTGGGCCTGAAACGGTTGAACTGGCCGGCCAGCAAACTCGATATCAAGCTTGTCTGCGAAAAGGATGACTTTGATACGATAGCTGCCATACGTCGTGAACGACTACCGTCAAATTTCGAACTGGTTCTCGTGCCATCCGGAGGGCCGAAGACAAAGCCGAAGGCTTTGAACTATGCTTTACAATTTGCACGAGGTGAAATTGTTGCGGTCTTTGATGCTGAGGATCGTCCGCATCCTGATCAGTTGCTGGAAGCATGGCAGACGTTTCGGGCTGAAGGTAATAAGCTGGCCTGTGTTCAAGCTCCGCTGATAATCGGAAATTTCCGCCATAATTTGCTCACGCGAATGTTTGCCTTTGAATATGCCGCACTTTTCCGCGGCCTCTTACCTTGGCTCGCGTCTCGGGGGCTTGTCATTCCACTTGGCGGAACTTCAAATCACTTCCGGCGATCTTGCCTGGAAGAGGTGGGTGGCTGGGATGCCTACAATGTCACGGAAGATGCCGATCTTGGTGTGAGACTTGCCCGGTTCGGCTATCGCATTGGTGTCATCACGCGTGGAACGATTGAGGATGCGCCGGTAAATTATGATGTCTGGCGCAAACAACGAACACGCTGGCTCAAAGGCTGGATGCAGACATGGCTAGTCCACGGACGCCAGCCGCATAACACATGGCGCGAACTTGGCTGGTTCAGGTTTACCGTCAATCAGATTTATACTTTTGGCATAATCAGTTCGGCGCTTTTGCATCCCTTGATGCTGGCCATGTTCGCGGTCTTGATGATCACCATGTTGTTTGGACCGTTGACGACACACGGTATCTGGCTGTTGGGGATTGATGTGACGAATATTCTGTTGGCCTATCTGAGTTTCTATCTTCTGGGTGCGAGAACGATGGAACCGACGGAGTTGAGAGGTTATGCCTACCTGTTCTCAATCCCGATATACTGGATGCTGATTTCGATCTCGGCCTGGCGCGCACTATGGCAGCTGGTGCGAGTGCCGCATCTGTGGGAAAAGACACCGCACCAGCCAAGCTTGTTTTATATCTCCGCCGATGACGAGGTGACGAATGTAGAGCCACGCCCGATGATCGATTGATCCTCGGCCCCAATTGCCTGAAGGTCTCGGCCTTCATAGGGCAATGTCAAAAGGATGCGCCGGATTGCAGCCAGTCTGGCGCGCCTCTTGTCATTCGAACGGATGATTGTCCAAGGGGCGTAACCTGTGTCGGTTCTTTCGAGCATTGTGTGGAGTGCTTCGGAATAGCTATTCCAGCGAGAAATGCCCGCCACGTCCATCGGTGAGAACTTCCAGTTTTTAAGTAGGCTGTGACGGCGTTCATGAAAGCGCTTGAGCTGCATTTCCTGACCGATATCCAGCCAGAATTTGAATAGATGAATGCCGTCTGTAACGATCATACGCTCGAAATCGGGTGTCTCGGTCAAGAACGTCTCCAGTTGCGTTTGGGTGCAAAAACCCATCACACGCTCAACGCCGGCACGATTATACCATGAGCGGTCAAATGTGACGAACTCACCCGCAGTTGGAAAATGTGCAACATAGCGCTGGAAATACCATTGCCCCTGTTCGGTTTCGGTCGGCTTAGGCAAGGCAACATTACGTGCGGTTCTTGGATTCATGAACTCGCGGATTGTAAAAATGGTTCCGCCCTTGCCTGCAGCGTCGCGTCCCTCGAAAACGCTGATGACACGTCCGCCTGTATCCTGAAGCCAGTATTGCAGTTTGACGAGTTCGATTTGAAGTCGCTCAAGCGTCTCTTCATATTCATCTGACTTCATCTTGGATGGATAAGGATATCCACCCGACTGCAGTGCATTGTCGTCGATCCATTTCGGCAATTTGGGATCGCTTATGTCAAACGAACGCCCCACACCGCCAATTTTCAGCTTGATTGGCTTGTCAGCTGGTTTTGCAGTGTCTTTTTTGTCTTTCTTTTTGTTAGCTGTCTTTGAACTGTCACCCACGGCAATTCCCTTTCGTTTATATCAAAGCATGATATGGGCTGTTTGGAAGTTCCGTAAAGGACGTTCGAACATTTCCGGATAAAGTCGATGCCACAACCGCAGAAGGAAACAGCATGAGCGAGGCAGGCAACCGCACCGGTCCAGAATCAGAAGCCGAGAACTCGATTTTCGAACCGCTTCTCCGGGTCAAGGGCGTTGTGATCGCCAGCATTGTTCTTGCGGTCTGCGTGTTGGCCCTCGATCTTCCATTCTGGTTTCGCGCAGGTCTTCTGGCTGTTGTCGTTCTTGGCGCTGTGTGGCTTGCAAGTGAAGTTGCGAGCAGTGAGCCAGATGAAGCACCGGTGAAGAACATAGCGCCCACCGAAATGGCGGGAGTGTCGGGCGAGCGTCTGGGAGACCTTCTGGCTGATCCGATGATCGTCTTCGATCATAGCGGCACAGTTTTATTCATAAATTCTGCGGCTATCGACGCATTCCAGTCACTGGAAATTGGCACAGCGCTTTATCTGCGGTTTCGTGCGCCGGAAATGCACGCGCTCATTCAAGGCGTTATTGCAGACGGCGAGGCGCGAAGCATTGAGTATTTCGAACGCGTCCCTATTGATCGCTGGTTCAAGGCCATGGTCAAGGCTTTGCCGGGTAAGGATGGAAGACCTGAACTTTTTGTTCTGCTGTTTCGCGACCAAAGCGAGACGCGTCGCATTGATCGCATGCGTTCGGACTTCATTGCGAATGCGAGCCATGAATTGCGGACGCCTCTCGCGTCGCTTCGCGGATTCATTGAAACGTTACAAGGACCAGCCCGAAACGATGAGGCTGCGCGAGATCGTTTCCTGGACATAATGCAGAAACAGGCTGAGCGCATGTCGCGCCTGATCGATGATCTTTTGTCTCTGTCACGACTTGAAATGCGAGCGCATTTGACGGTCAATGAATGCGTTGACATGACTGCCGTTCTCAATCACGTCGCTGATACACTGACGCCGTTGGCAGCGGGCCTCGATATTAGTATCGGGCGCAACCTGCCCGATCATCCTGTTATGGTCACCGGTGCGCGTGATGAGCTTATTCAGGTCTTCCAAAACCTCGTCGAGAATGCCTGCAAATACGGACAGGCAGGCAAACGTGTTATCGTCAAACTCGATGAGGACGATAGTGGCAGCGCGCCGGAAGTCGTTGCGTCGGTTCAGGATTTCGGTCCGGGCATCGCAGCTGAGCATTTGCCGCGTTTGACAGAACGCTTTTACCGGATCAATGTGGAAACAAGCCGGGCCCAAAAGGGCACAGGTCTTGGTCTTGCCATCGTTAAGCATATTCTTGCGCGCCATCGCGGCCGTCTGGTTGTTCGTTCACAGTTGGGTGAAGGGTCGACGTTTACGGTGCGTCTGCCAATGCGCGCGACGTAGTTTTTATCGAAGTCTGCGCAATAACTGCCATTTCAGCGGGCGCAACCTGTGGTAAACCGCGGTGGCGCGTACCCATTCCAGGGATCGGCCGAGAAATCGCGACATGCGCCCCCGAAGAGTGGTCACGCGAATATAGTCCCGCAAAGGGACAGTCTGGTCGCGCAGCCCCTGCTTCCATGGTTCGTCTCCATAGCCCATATCGAAACATCGGTAGCCGTCTGCTTTAAGCATATGCAGCAGACGCAAAATTATTACTTTGCCCGGTGAAAATTTGCTCCACTTGCCGTCTTCAAAAGTGGTAATCATTGCACAGTAATGGCCATTGCGAACGACGCTCCACATAGTGGCCAATATTGTTTCTCCAATTGTGAGTGCTGAAAGATGCAAAGCATCATACCGGGCAAGCTGCTCGGTGGCTTCCTCGAAAAAACGTTGTTTTTCAGGATGGGCATCGAAACCTGGGACCATAGTTTCTTCGAAACGCCGTTGTTTCTGACGTAACATGGTCTCGAGCACAGACTGCCGTTCGGCTTTGGTTCGCGTCACATAAAAATGAAATCCGTCCAGTTTTTGAAGTGTCCTGTCACGCTTTTTGAGGTTTTTTATGCCTTGTATAGATTGCTCGATCTCCTCCATTGGGCGTGTCAGGGAAATCGCGTGTGTTGATGCTTCTGATGGCAGGTTTGTTAGCTGCCACAAAGGATTGGCAACGCCTTCGATGTACTCCGGCATTTTGCAGAATGCGATCACATCGTGAGAAGGGACCGTCGCGACAACAGATTCGAGAATACGTATCGCCGTGTCTTGAGACAGCTGCGCTGCAGCTGGAAACACGATGGGCCCGTTATAGTCGCTTACGCCTTCATCGATAAATGAAAGCACCCGGGAACCGTAGACACGGGTAATAGCGAGCGGCAGAAAAAGAAGTGGTACACCGTCGTGCTGGCGAACCTCGGTCAAGCATAATTGCACACCGGATTTTTGCCCGTAACTTGCTTCCCATGCCTTTAGGAAGGACCTGGCCTGAAACACAAAAAATGCGCTGCCGGTTTTGTCATCAGCATCCGGCCAGTCGGTGGATAACTGTTCAGTGTTCTTATGAACGCGAATATCAAAATCAGAGGCCAGCATAAAGTTCTTTCAGAGCCTGCTAAACTTAGGAAATCTCAATTATGTGAGTACGCCGAATTTCATTTGATAGATAAAGTGTTTAGTAGATTTGAAACTAAAGAACACTATGAAATGCTGGCTTGACTGCCTCCAGCCATTAGATTGCTATGCACATGCTTTCTCGCAAATAGGGTAACGATGTCAGTTTCGATTATCATCAAAACTTTGAATGAGGAAGAGCGCATCGCCGAGGCTGTGGAGAGCGCGTTGAAAGCTCTGCCTGGCGGAAAAGTGGAAGTGATCGTGGCCGATAGTGGTTCCACGGATCGCACAACGGAGATTGCACGATCCTATCCAATCAGGGTTGTACAGATCGTGCCGCCGGCACAGCCCAGCTGTGGTCTGGGTCCGCAGCTGGGCTTTCAGTATTCGACACAGCCCTATATCTGCCTGATTGACGGCGACATGATACTCGAGCCTGATTTCCTGCCGGAGGCACTCGATTACTTCGACAAGCATCCTGATGTGGGCGGCGTGACAGGCCATGTGGTGGACCAGATTTTGGAAAGTCTGGAGTTCCAGCGCCGTGCGAAACGACACTCACCCGAAGCACGCACAGGTGACATTGATCGCATGAATGGCGGCGGGCTTTACAGACGCAGCGCGATCGAGCAAGCAGGATATTTCTCGGATCGTAATCTTCATGGCCATGAAGAGTTTGATGCGGGGGTTCGCCTGCGTACCAATGGCTGGAAGCTATATCGTTTGGATCGTCCTTTCGTACAGCATTTTGGCTATACGATGACTGCATACAAGCTCCTGGTTCGACGATGGAGAAGCAAATATCTGCGTGGGACTGGTGAAGTGTTGCGCGCCGCGATCGGGCGCCCACATCAGAAAAACTTGTTCCGTGAACTGCCGGAACTACGGCTTTGGGGTGCGGTTTATCTTTGGTGGCTGGCGATTATCGCCTCTCTTATTCTCGTGCCGGGATGGCCGCTGGCAATTCTGGTAGCAGCCGTAATTGTGGCGGTTCCGTTTGTGGTAATGTCTGTTCGGTCACGTAGTATCGAATTGGGTGTCTATGCAGTGGTCGCATGGATATTTCATGCGGCTGCACTTCCGCTCGGCTTTTTTCAGCCGCGTCGCAAACCAACCGACTGGATCGAAAGCAAGGTTCTAAGAGAGCCGTGATGAAAATCTTGCGACTGGCCGCATCTGCTTTTCTTGTAGGCCTCGCAATACGGGACCATATTCTGACCGGGCTAAGCACACGCTGCTTGTTCTTGTCTATCGTGATGAGATCATCCCAGAGATATGCGCGATCTAAGCCCCCAACTGCTTGAAAGCGCCTTTTTTCTCTTCCGCATCACGACTCCGGCGAACGAGGTAGATAACGCAGCTCCACGATGCCAGCACGATACTGATTTCAATTACGTAAATGGCCGCGAAAGTTCCGGTGATTGGTGCATACCAGGTAGCCAATGCCAGAAATGGTGCGCCCAGAATATTGCCAGTGTTCAAGACCGCAGTGCGGTAGCTGTGCTGGCTCGCCGCGCCCAGAAGATCGACTGCTATCGACCACAAGGCAACAAACACCGTGATCCAGCAAAGTGTGCGGCAGAAGGAAACCAGCGTGTCGTATTCACTGCCGAACAGATATGGCAGGTAAGGCGCAATAATAAATACAGTCAGCGATGTGAATATGCCGATTGCAAATGCGGCGCCGAGCAGGCGCATCGTGATTGGCAGAGCATGATGTATGCCGTTTGCGCTTGCACGAGCCAGATGGGGGTAGACTAGACGGTTCATCGCTTCGATTGTCAATGTGCTGCTGTCGATGATGCGGCGGGTGACACCGTAACTGCCGACAACGCTTGGCGGCATCAATGTGCCGAGTAGCAGAAGATCGGCATTCTGGCGCACTGCCTTGAAGATGAACTGCGATGCAAACATGAGGCCGAGCCGCAGTTCGTCGCGCACGATCATGTATTGTGGCTGACCGAGCCTGCGCAAGAACAAGGCGTAAACAACAGCAACTAATATATGAACCCCAAACTGCCAATAGGCCCATCCGACAACCGTCGAGACCCCGAATACAAGGCAGGCGATTACCGCGCCAATAGTGCGGGCAATGGCAAACCCGACGACTGAGAGATTGGCGGATACAAAATCGGTATGTGCTATATAAATCTGTTCGACCAGCAGAATGAGACGCACCAGCACAATATTCGTGACAAGCAACAGGAAAAGTCCGGCTGGATTTTCTGTAAACTCTGGAGAACTGCTCAGCCAGATTGGTAATATCACCATCCCGGCGGCGACGAGGATGACGCCAGTTATTGCGATGAGAATGAGATTGTGGCCAAGCATTGCCGGGTAGATCGCTCGATCCTGTGCCACGCGACGTACAAGGCATTCAGCTCCCCCAAGACCACAGATGAAGGTAGCAATGCTGCAAACTGCCATCACCGTTACGAACAGACCGAATTCGTGAGAGCCGAGATATCGCGCCAGAATAGCAAATGTAAAAAGCTGTGCGATGTTTGCTGCGAAAAGGCTGCCGCTAGAAGCTGCGTAGGACAGTAATGTCGACCAATGGCGTTTCAAGTTTCCATACCGAATTTTCGAGCCGCTCTAGCCCAGCGTACTTCTGGGAGAATAAAAGACGCTTGGAATTTCAAGAGAAGCTTATGGCAGAGAACCGGATTATTTTCCGTAAAGTTTCTGATGGTGAGATAAATGCCTCCCTTTCTCTTAATCCCGAAAAACATGGGATGCCAAGCATGTCGCCTGAAATTTATGAGAAACTACAGGATTAATGACGGTCATTTGCATTTTAGTGACACTTTTGCAGATGATTGCTTTTCATTAACCGAATTTTTTAATCTTTAAGCCTAAGAAAAACAGTGGCGCGATGTTCACGCTACTCAGGGAACTTTAGGAACGACTAATGTACACTTTGCGCGACCTCGCCTTGAAAGCACGGGTAACGGAGATGGACAGTGAAAATCTGGCTTCTGTCGATGACCGTCTACGCGCAGTCAGGCACGAAACGCATGTTGTTCGTGAGACACAAAAGGTTTCTGAAACGGTTGCTCCCGCAAAGAAGGGGCTGATGCTGCCTGAACTCGATCTGTTTGAAGCATTGGCCTGGATGCGTGCGCGGTGGGTTTTGATTGCGGCATTTGCAATAATAGGAGGCATGGCCGGGTTCGCTTATGGCATGACGGCAAAGCCGCGATACACAGCCTATACGGACTTGCTGGTTCCACCTTCGGGGCTTCAGTTGTTGCCCAACGACGTCTATGCCCAGAGTCTGCAGGCGGATAGTCAGATTCTCGATATCGAAAGCAAGATGCGTATCCTGACATCCGGCAACGTACTCCGGCGGGTCGTAACGGATTTGAAACTGAACGAGGATGAGGAGTTTGTTCCTCCGCCACCGGTTTTTGATCTTCGCGCTATGTTGGGTCTCAGCAAACCGGCGGGTCCAAAAGATGATACCCTGACGGCGGTTCGCGCACTTTCGCAACGGATCAATGTCGCACGGCCTGAACGATCCTATCTGATTACGATTGCCGTCTGGACGGATAATCCGGAGAAATCCGTGAAAGTTGCCGATTCGCTGGCGAATGCCTTTCAGGAAGAAGTTGCACAGGCAGATGCAGATGGTGCAGGGCGCGCTGCTGCCGCTCTATCCGAACGCCTGACCTCCTTACAGAAAGCAGCAACCGAAGCGGAAGAGAAAGTTGCAACGTTTCGCAGGGCACATGGTTTGCAGACCGCGGGTGGCGAACTCGTCAGCACCCAGTCGATGACGCAGATCAACTCCAAGCTGGTGGATGCCAAAGCCCGAGTTGCCGATGCGAGCACGCGCTATCAGGAGCTGACAAGAGATACGGGCAGTGCAGTCAGTCCGGCAAGCACTTTGCAGTCACCCACAATGACAAACTTGCGTGGACAATATGCGTCGCTGAAACAGCGCTACGATGCTCTTGCCATGACCTATGGGCCGCGTTATCCGGAACTTATAAATACGGAACGTCAGCTTGCGGGGCTGGAACAGCAGATGGTGCAGGAACGGGCGCGTATCCTGCAATCGGCCAAGGTTGACCTTGATCAGGCACATGCCGTTGTAGCCGCGCTTAATGCACAGGCAGCTTCCGCACGGTCTGCCGTCGCGCTTGACAATGATGCGCAAGTTCAGCTTTCGGACCTCGAACGTGACATGGCCGTGAAAGTATCGATCTATAATACGTTCCTGACCCGTTCTTCGGAAACGAGCCAGCGCCAGCAGCTCGATGCAACCAATATTCGGATCATTTCGACCGCCGTTCCTCCGATCGGTCGCAGCTGGCCACCTAAAACCGTGGTGTTGGGAGCTGGGGGCGGCATTGCCGGGATTGGGCTTGGTGTAGTTCTCGCGCTCGGTTTGGGCTATCTTGGCGCGTGGCGCCGAAACCGTGAGAATATGGCCTGAATATCGGTTCATTGGCGTGAAGGGATACAGTCGGAGGCCTTGTCAGCCGTCGGGCTGTTCGTCTTCTCTGCATGTTCCTATTCATCTGGATAGGCGCCAATCCCTATACAGATATTAGTGCCGCCGCCGGCGCGATTTATCAGAGTACTGACGTCATTGAACCCGTATTGGCTGGCACAGGGCGCGGCACCATGTGCACAGGAACACCACCGCCTTCAATGCGCCTAGTTCTGTCTTGGATATGATGATCAATGCTGGTGTTATCGGTTTAATTCTGACACTTATCTGGATAACGGCCTCTCCGCTTCGATATATTAGGAAATCAGAAAGCACAGACAACGATCTTATATTAACGCTCCTTTATATTCGCTTTTGTCTTTACGGATTATACATGTCTTGTATGAGAAATACGTTCTTTCAGAATGGTGGGCATAATGGTTGTTGTCTTCGGGTTGCGCTTGCAGGCAAAGGAAAAACTTGTCTGAAATAGCTTTTGGGGGAGCTGGGGCAATGGTGGAAATGTATAGTCTCGACAGGGCGCGCAGTCGCCTGGAATGGTATGCTATTCGGCTGAATGATATTATCAGTAGCCGGTTTCCATTACGTCCATTCTGCCTGCCGAAGAACGAGCGGATCATCACTTTCACATTCGATGATGTGCCCGATACGGCGGAAAGCACGGGGGCGGCGATTCTCGACAAGTACAGAGCGCATGGCACTTTTTATATTGCAGGAAATCTGGTCGGCACGAAAGAAGCCAAAAGGAACCTGATCACGCAGGAAGGGTGCCGGAAGCTGGTCGAGCGTGGACACGAACTGGGCTGTCATACCTATAATCATCTCAAGGTCCCTTATGTGGGCGCCCGGAACATTGTGGCCGATCTGGAGCGCAACACCGCTTATCTCGACGCATTCGAGCCTGATCGTGTCGAACCGCGTAATTTCGCTTATCCCTATTGCGCATCTTCCATGATGTCGCGTCGACTTTTTGCGGATCGTTTCGCAACATGTCGCGGTGGCGGCAACCGCATTAATCGCGGCATGATCGATCTGGCCTTTTTACAGGCAGTGGAAATCAGGCAGCCTGATGGTGAGGCGGCACGTCAGACCCGCTGGATCGACGATTTGAATGCCGATCCCGGCTGGCTCGTCTTCTATACGCATGATGTCAGCGATACGCCGACCGAATTCGGGTGCAAGCCTGAAACCTTTGAGCGCCTCGTATCTCACGCGGTAAAAAGCGGGGCGACTGTTCTTTCTGTGCGCGAGGCCTTGGCGCGCCTTGGTGTACAACGAGGTGCTGCTTGACGGATGGAAATGATAAGGAACATCGCCTGCTGGCGATCAACAATTACTTTTATCGGCGCGGCGGCGCCGAAACAGTTTTTCTCGACCATATAAAACTGTTTTCTGAGATCGGCTGGAAAACGGCTCCTTTCGCCATGCAGCATCCTGATAATTTTGCATCCGACTGGTCGTCTTATTTCGTTTCGGAAATTGAGTATGGCCGGGAAAGCAGTCCGCTCACCAAAGTCGTGCAGGCGGGCAAGATCATCTATTCATGGGAAGCACGCGACCGTATAAAAGCATTGATCGAGCACTTTCGCCCGAATGTGGCGCATGCGCACAATATCTATCATCATTTATCGCCGTCGATTTTTCCAGTTTTGAAGCAAGCCGGTGTGCCGACGGTTATGACAGCACACGACCTGAAACTGGCCTGTCCGGCCTATAAGATGTTGTCGCACAATAAGATCTGCGAACGCTGCAAGGGTGGGCGCATCTACAACGTGGCGCTTCACAAATGCATCAAGAATTCCGCGGCGCTGAGCGGGCTGGTTTTCGTCGAAACAGCAATTCATCGCATGCTTGGCCTTTACCGCAATACGCTTGACCGTATCGTCGTGCCGAGCCGCTTCTATATAGCGAAGCTAGCTGAATGGGGCTGGCCGGAAGAGAAGCTGGTCTACATTCCAAATTTCGCCCATACGGACGATCTGAAGCCCTATTCGGATGAGGGGAATTATTTCACCTATGTCGGAAGATTGGCACCGGAAAAGGGGATCGGTACCCTCATTCGCGCAGCGGCCATTGCAGGCCAGAAACTGGTCATTGCAGGCACTGGGCCTGAGGAGCAATCATTGAAGGCACTCGCGACTGAGACGGGAGGCGACGTTACATTTGCAGGCTATGTTTCGGGTGAGCGGCTGCATCGGCTCATCGGCGAAGCAAAGGCGCTCGTTTTGCCGTCTGAATGGTATGAAAATGCCCCGATCAGCATTCTGGAAGCCTATGCGCTTGGCGTGCCGGTAATCGGTGCTGACATTGGCGGAATTCCGGAAATGATTATCGAAGGCGAAACCGGAACGGTTTCGCGTACGGGCGATGTCGATGATCTCGCCCGCGTTCTTGGCGATTTTGCGAGATTATCTCCGCAAGCCAGGCGTAAGATGGGAAATGTAGGGCGGATTTGGGCCGGTAGCGAATTTTCGCCGCAGGCATATAGAACTCGGACGTTGGAACTTTATGCCGAGTTGGGGGCGTTGTGATGGGCCGAGACGATAAACGACGTCGCGTCATGATGCTTGGCCTGCGCGGTGTTCCAAATGTGCAGGGCGGGGTGGAAAAGCATGTCGAGGAACTGGCTCGACTTTACGTGACGAAAGGATGGGACGTCGAGGTTATCGGGCGTCGTCCTTATCTGGAAAAGAAGCAGCCTTACGTCTGGGAAGGGGTGCGGGTAACGCCGATCCGGGCGCCGACCTCTATGAAATTCGAGGCGATTGTCCATACGGTATTGGGCGTGCTGCGGGCAGGTTTCAAACGCCCAGACGTCCTGCATATTCATGCAATTGGTCCGGCTCTCGCCGTTCCGCTGGCGCGACTGCTGGGATTGCGCACCATCGTGACGCATCATGGTTTTGACTATAATCGTCAGAAGTGGGGACGACTTGCGCGCACCATGCTCAAGCTTGGTGAATGGTGCGGGATGCGCTTCGCAAATGCGCGTATCGCAGTGTCCAACGACATCGCGCAAACCATGCAACGGCATTATCATGTGCCGATCACCTTCATTCCAAACGGCGTCACGCTCCGTCCTGCCTGCCAGGACAAGACATGGCTGGAAAAACACGGTCTGACGCCTGACCGCTACATTGCCCTGGTAGCTCGTATTGTCCCGGAAAAACGCCAGCTTGATCTCATCGAGGCCTTCGCGAAGCTTTCCGATCCTTCTCTTAAGCTGGCTCTGATCGGTTCGGCGGAATATACGGCGGAATATGCCGGAACGGTTCGCGCAAGAGCTGAAGCTGTGCCGGGTGTCGTTCTGACCGGTGCACTTCAGGGGGAGGAACTGTCGGCTTTGTTCAGTCAGGCCTCACTTTTCGTCCTGCCATCCAGCCATGAAGGCATGCCGATCGCGCTTCTGGAGGCGATGGGGTATGGCTTAAATGTGCTCGCGAGCGATATCACCGCCAATGTTGAAGTGGGGCTTGCAAAGGAGAGTTATTTTCCGCTTGGCGATGTCGATGCATTGAAGGATGCGCTGCGGCAGAAGATCGATCAACCGCTGACTAACGAGGAGTCGCAGGAAATGATTGACTGGATTGCGCGAGATTATAGCTGGAGCGGGATCGCCGACCGCACGCTGAAGGTCTATGAGGAAGGGAGTAGGGGAGGAAGGGAGTAGGGGCAGAAGCGCCTGTTCCAAAAGTCTCCGTGCATCTCGCACACTGCCACTTTTCGGCTTGTGTCCTGAGAAAGTGCGGGAATAGAAAAAGGGATTGCCGACGATATCGTCAGACCTATTCCCTTATTCCCTTACTCACCTATTCCCTTATATCAGCGCGCCCGGCGGCGTTCCGCAGTCGGCTGAAAGGCCATGCGCGAGTGATACTTGCAATAAGGGCTGGATTCACCTGATTCATGTCCGCAGAAATGGAAATCTTCGTTCAGCGGATCGCCGATCGGCCATTTGCAGGTGCGCTCGCTCAGTTGCAACAGCGAAAGACGACGCGAAATCGGCACCACCACATCAGACGCGGGCTTCACCACGGTTTCCGCAACGACGTCTACGGCGTAGTCCATCTGTAGGGCAGTGGCGCCAACCGTCTTGGTGACCGTAGCCGTGCGCATCGTCGTCGTATGCACGCCGGCTGAATGTTGTGTTGCAGGACGCGGTGCTGCAGCAACCGTGTTGACTTTCTTGCTGCGCGGAGCAGCGGTCGTGGTTTTGCCACGGCCCGAAAGCTTCAAACGGTGCACTTTGCCGATCACTGCATTACGGCTCACGCCGCCAAGCTGCGCTGCGATCTGGCTTGCGCTCAAGCCTTCGCTCCACAGCTTCTTCAGTAGTTCGACACGTTCGTCTGTCCAGTTCATCGCCCTGGGCTCCAATCATTTTCGTTATCCGGAATCCACCAGTGTTCTCGGATCGCTCCAAGCGCAAACACCATATCTATCCGGGTGACTAGGTCCGCCGCACGAAATGTAGCTTTAATCTCTAAAAAGAAACTACAATATCCAACGACTCCATGACAAGGGATAGCCTTGTCAGGCAGATTCCATTTTTATGGTTTTCCCCAACTTGGGTGCTAAAGACGGTTTTTCTTTGATCCGCACCGAAATTTTGCACGCAATTGCTTTTGAACTGAAAACCCGGATTGTTTCAGGATGGAACATCGCGAACTTGCAGAGCGGACCTGCCGACTGGCAGCCTCCACCGGGGAATGGCTTTTCTCTATATAGTATGGATGCGCGCGTAAAGTCACCTTCGACAGCCGAATGTTGCAAGAATGCGAAAATGCATGAACTCATGCTGAAAGATGGCCTTCAAACCTTATTTGCTTTGATTGACATTTTTTCCATGAACGCCAATATACGCGCGAGATAAATATGCCGCCCTGGGGGCGGTTTTTTATTTCTGCCGGAGGCTCAGGCGAGGAGCACGAAGTTATCCGGGCCATTCCTCTCACGTTTCATTGTTTTTCGTGGCAGTTGGGAATGGAATATCGGGCGATTTTCGAATGGTGGGAAACGGTTCGAGCGTCCGGGGACTGTTAATGGGAAGCACAGCTTTGCCGCGGGGCAGGCTGCTAAAAAGGGCTTTGGAGGCCTGACGTTATGACCGACGCTACGACCGTGCAACCGCTTTACGACACCTATAATCGTGCGGCTCTGCGCTTCGAGCGAGGTGAGGGCATCTGGCTTATTACCGAAGACGGTGACCGCTATCTCGATTTTGCAGCCGGTATTGCTGTGAATTCGCTTGGTCATTCGCATCCGCATCTGGTGGAGACATTGAAGGCCCAGGCCGAAAAGCTGTGGCATCTGTCGAATGTCTATGAAATTCCGGCTCAGGAAAAACTCGGGCAGCGCCTTGTCGACAACACCTTCGCGGACAAGGTCTTTTTCACCAACTCCGGCGCAGAGGCGCTTGAATGCGCGTTCAAGACTGCGCGCCGCTATCACTATGTAAGCGGTCACCCGGAACGTTTCCGCATCGTGACCTTTGAAGGTGCTTTCCATGGCCGCACACTGGCCACGATCGCCGCTGGTGGTCAAGCTAAGTATCTCGAAGGTTTTGGCCCGAAGGTCGATGGTTTTGATCAGGTTCCGTTCGGCGATGAAGCAGCATTACGTGCCGCCATTACCGGCGAGACCGCAGCGATCCTGCTTGAGCCTGTACAGGGCGAAGGTGGTCTGCGCGGCTTCCCTGAAGAATTCATGCGGATGTTGCGTCAGATCTGCGACGAAGAGGGCCTTTTGCTGATCCTCGACGAGGTGCAGACCGGCGTTGGCCGCACGGGCAAGCTTTTTGCCCATGAATGGGCCGGTATCAAGCCGGACATCATGGCTGTTGCCAAGGGCATCGGCGGCGGTTTCCCGATGGGGGCCTGCCTTGCGACTGCCGAAGCTGCCAAGGGCATGACGGCGGGCGTTCACGGCACGACCTATGGCGGCAATCCGCTTGCCATGGCGGTCGGCAATGCGGTGCTTGATGTTGTTCTGGCAGATGGCTTCCTCGAAAATGTTCAGGCAACCGCTCTGGTCATGAAACAGGGACTTGCCTCCATTGTCGATCGCTTCCCGAACATCGTTTCCGAAATCCGTGGTCGCGGCCTTCTTATCGGCATCAAATGCGTGGTGCCGAACACCAGCCTTATTCAGGCTCTTCGTGACGAGCATTTCCTGAGCGTCGGTGCTGGTGATAATGTCGTTCGTCTGCTTCCGCCGCTGGTTACGACGCCGGAAGAAGCGCGCGAAGCGCTGAAGCGCATCGAAGCAGCGGTCGAACGGATCGCAACTGCAAATCCGATCAGCAAGACGGCGTGATATCATGGCTAGCGATAACGGGATCAAACACTTTATCGACCTTTCTGCCGTTCCTGCGTCGGAGCTTCGCGCAATCATGGAAGATGCCAAGGCACGCAAGGCGCGTCTCAAGGCGGGAGAAATGGAACGACCTTTCGCAGGCAAGGTGCTTGCGATGATTTTTGAAAAGCCATCCACGCGCACACGCGTGTCGTTCGATGTGGGTATGCGTCAACTCGGCGGCGAGACAATCATGCTGACCGGTTCGGAAATGCAGCTCGGACGCAGCGAAACCATTGCCGATACGGCGAAGGTTCTGTCGCGCTATGTCGATGCGATCATGATCCGCACCACATCGCATGAACGCATGCTGGAGCTTGCCGAATATGCGACCGTTCCGGTTATCAATGCGCTGACGGACGATACGCACCCTTGTCAAATCATGGCTGACGTTCTTACATATGAAGAACATCGCGGCCCGATCAAAGGCAAGACCTTTGCCTGGATGGGGGACGGCAACAACGTCCTCCATTCACTAGTCGAGGCTGCGGCGCGTTTTGATTTCAACGTCAATATCGCAACGCCGGAAGGCAGTGAACCCAAGTCGCAATATGTCGATTGGGCGAAAGCCAATGGCGCGGGCATCATGTCCACCATCGATCCGGAAAAGGCGGCAAGCGGTGCGGATTGCATCGTGACCGATACGTGGGTTTCGATGGGGCAGGAAGATCATGCTCGCGGCCACAATGTTTTCATGCCCTATCAGGTCAATGCGCGACTGATGGCGAAAGCTGATCCAAAGGCGCTTTTCATGCACTGCCTGCCTGCCCATCGCGGCGAGGAAGTGACGGATGAAGTGATCGATGGGCCGCAATCGGTCGTATTCGATGAAGCGGAAAACAGGCTCCATGCCCAGAAAGCCATTCTGGCCTGGTGCCTGCAAGGAGCATAATTTGGCTGATAAGACCAGCACCGAGCATACCGAAGTCGAGAACATTCAGGTCAATCTGGGCGATTTCGACTTTGCAGGCGATGACGCCGTTGTGCCCTTTCAGGTGGAAGGGCTCGACGTGCGTGGTCGCGCGGTTCAGCTTGGCACGAGTATCGACGGCATTCTGAAGCGCCATAACTACCCGGAAGAAGTGGCCCGCCTGCTGGCGGAAGCAACGGTGTTGACCGTATTGCTTGGCACTTCACTCAAATTTGAAGGCAAGTTCATCTTCCAGACGCAATCCGACGGTCCTGTCGACATGCTGGTCGTCGATTTTCGCACGCCGCGCTCGGTACGTGCTTATGCACGTTTCGATGAAGAACGGTTGAAGGACGCGATTGCCGCCCACAAGACGAAGCCCGAGGAACTCCTTGGACGGGGTACACTTGCTTTTACCGTGGATCAGGGCGCTTACACCCAGCGCTATCAGGGCATTGTTGCGCTCGATGGCTCGACGCTGGAAGAAATCGCAACGACCTACTTCCGTCAGTCGGAACAGATACCGACCGATCTGAAACTGAGTGTCGCCAGGCTTGTCGAACGCGGTGCCGATGGAAAGCCTGTTGAACAATGGCGCGCTGGCGGACTGATTATTCAGTTCCTCCCGGAATCTGAACTACGTGCACGGATCCCCGATCTCCCCGGCGGCGACGGGGATGAAGACGAAGTTGTATTTCATCCGGAAGACGACGCATGGGACGAGGCCCGTTCGCTGGTTGGCACGATAGAGAGCTCAGAGCTGACAGATCCGCAAGTTGGCTCGGAACGGCTGCTTTACCGTCTGTTCCATGAACGTGGCGTACGCGTGTTCGACTCCGTGCCGGTGTTGGACGAGTGCTCGTGTTCGCGTGAAAAAATCTCTGGCGTACTTTCCGGTTTTACAGCCGAGGAAATCCAGGACAGCGTGGAAAACGGAAAGATTTCCGTTACCTGTGAATTCTGTTCGAAACGTTATGAGTTTGATCCTGCGGAGTTCGGTAGCTAACCCAAAGAAAAATTTGGTAGGAATTTATCCCCATGCTGGGGCAGGCTGTTAATCTTCACGGGTTAATTGTGGAGATACGATATGCCTGATATTTGGTTACCAGTTACCCAGCAGAATCTCGAGATCGGGGCCGGCAGCCCACTCGATTTCTCAACGTTCCTATTGAATCCGCCGATCACGGAGGAGCGACGGCTCATCGTCAATCCGGATGGTCACATCGCATTGCAGAGCAACCCGTCTGTTCCATATAGGCTGCTCTGCGGCACCATCGGCAATATTCCTGACAATGCGACAGCGGATAAGATGGCCGTCCAGTTGCGGCGCCATGGATATAACTGCGCGCGATTTCATTTTCTCGATATTGCGTTGATGGAGGGGCAGCTTCAGGATTTCGAATACCGGCAGGATATTCTTGATCGGTTCCGCTACTACATGGCCGCGTTGAAGCAGAACGGCATCTACTGGATCGTGGATGGCCTTACATCCAATGGCGGTGCGTTGGGCGGCGTAATGGACCGCTGGGGAACGGAAGGCAGGCTGAAGCTGAAGACGCATGTTGAAAATGCGGCTTTCGGCCACTGGCTGCGCTTTCAAGTCGATATATTCGGTACAGTCAATCCTTACACTGGGCTTGTGCCTTTCGAAGACCCGGCAATGGCGGTTGTCGTGCCATTTAATGAAAATGGATTGTCGTTCAACTCGTGGGTTTACGCCAACGGTGATCTGCAGGGATTGGCCGAATTGCACGAGCCTTTCAATGAGTGGCTTCGTGAACGCTACAGTACGACGGCTGGTCTGGCCAACGCATGGGGTAGCGAACTGGCACAGAACGAGAATCTGGAAAACGGCACTATCGCATTGCCCGAGGATCGCTATGTTAGCACGGCGCGGCTGCGAGATTTTGCCCGCTTTCTGGTGGACGTCGAAACACGAACCGCGGAGAGGATGGGGGACTGTGTTCGGGCTATGGGTTTCACTGGCGTTGTGGCACCGCACAACAACTGGACAGGCATCCAGCCTGCCCTGACGCGCCGCAATCAGACGGCAGTTGCGATGAACACCTATCACGATTGGATCGGTGATATGTCGCCCGGCGGGCAGATCCAGCAGGATAGTTCGCTCGCCAATGCGGTGGAGTATTTCCGTCTTGCGGCCTCGGCACGGCATTTCGGCAAGCCGTTTGTCATGACAGAATACGACCACTTATTCTGGAATAAATTTCGATATGAGGCTGGCTTGGCGATGCCATCTTATGCCGCGTTTCAAGGATGGGATGTGCTTTGCCGCCATAGCAATGGAGCACTGGTCCTTGGCTATGGTGGCAGCGATTTTAATGAACAGTATATCCGCCCCTACAGAACGGCACTTGATCCCATTGCTCGTGCTGGCGAAACTCTGGCGGCACTGCTGTTCCGGCGTGGAGATGTCGCAAAGGCGGCTCATCAGATTGTGGCGCAAATACAAGATGTCAGCAATCTTGTTGGGTTGGACACACAGGAACCGGACGCCGTTACCATCATGTCGTTGATGACAAATTTCGCACAAGGAGACGCCACACTTGCACCTGGGGCGGTATCGGTCGGCTCTCCCCGCCAGATAAATTCCCGGGCAGCTGCGGTCACGTTGCTGCGTAACAGTGGCGTGCTGGCGGCTGATAATCCTAGCGATGCGGCGTCAGGCATTTATGCCAGCGATACTGGAGAGGTCACGCTCGACATGGCGGCGAAACAGATGAGGGTTGTTACGCCGCACACGGAGGCCATAGCGTTTGCATCAGTTACCCAGCCCATTTCACTTGGTCAGATGACTGTTTGGAATGCTTCCGGTGCAAGCCTGTTCGCGGTCTCGTCGCTTGATGGGCAAACAGTGGCGCAAAGCAGCAAGCTTTTAATTATCATGGCCACGAATGCTCGTAATACCGGCATGACTTTTTCCGATACGGAGCAGAAGATCGTTTCCAATTATGGGACGCTGCCTGTCGAGATCAAAGTCGAGTGGGTGCAATTCTCATTGCCAACCGATCGCCCATGGAGAATTTCTCCTATCAATCTTGACGGGGTTGTGCAGCCGCAAGTCGTGTCGGGAGACGGTACTTCTCCAATAGGTGCGGAGCTGTGGAGCAATGTTTCCTCCTTGCCCGTGCCCCCTGGGCCAACAACCTATTTCCTGCTCGAACGTCTGTAACCGTTGAAAACGAGCGCCGGTTTTGGCGCTCTCTCTTTATACGCCATACTCGTCAGCCAATGGAAAATGCCATCCATGTGGGTCTGTGACCGAACCACCTTCGCTCGATTTCTTGGCCCAAAGCTGCTGGACTGTCACATTCCCACTGCGGATTATTGCCATGTATTTTACCTGGAAATATGCTAGCTCTGCCGCCTAGGGATTGTGGCAATGGGGTGGTGAATTGTCGGGGCTTGGCATACAGAATGAAAAATTCAACTCCATACAGATTTTACGTGGCCTGGCAGCTCTCCTGGTCGTGATCGATCATACTTTGCAGCATACGCTTGCCGATCCTCCGCGCATTCTCGGCGTTTTCGGTGCGTTTGGCGTGTCGATATTCTTCGTTATCAGCGGCTTTATTATTGCCTATATTCATTCCGGCGGTTTCACGCCGAGTAACTTCATGCGACGGCGTATCATGCGGGTGGTGCCGCTTTACTGGATCTGCACGCTATTCCTAGCTGTCTGCGCCATTGTTCTGCCGAGCCTTTTCAAGACAACCGTGTTTACGCCGGAATATCTGCTAAAGTCGTTGGCCTTCCTGCCTATGGCGGTTCCCGGTATTCCCGATGACTGGCGGCCTTTACTCAAGCCGGGTTGGTCGCTCAATTACGAAATCTTCTTCTATGTTCTCTTCTCGTTGTTCTGGTGGTGCCGCAACGGATTACAGCGCACCGTCTTGATGAGCGGCGTACTTGGGAGCCTCATTTTAGGTGCGTTCTTCGTTCCGCGTCACGGAAGCGTCTCAGCTTTTTATTTCAATTTCAACCTGATGCCGTTCTTAGCGGGAATGTGGATCGCCGAGCTGCAAAGAAGGGGTGTCTGGGCCCGGTTTTCCATCCATAGCCTGCCGGTGCTGGTATTTGCGATGCTTTTGGGCATTGCCACTCTGTTCACCGTCGATTTCACTCAGGGGCCGCTTTTCATCGAATTCCTAGTCTACCTGATCACGTCCGTTCTGTTGGTGACGACAGTGCTCTGTGTCGAACGCTGGTTGCGCGATCTTTCACCCCGGAATTTGTTACTGCTGGTCGGTGACAGCTCCTATTCGTTGTACCTGACGCATATGTTTGTCGTCGGCGCGGGTTGGGCCGTCTTCAATCGTCTCGGTTTGACCGAAAAGGCATTCCCATTGGCTGCGACGGCGATTGTCATCGGCAGTCTCGTCGCGGCGAGGATTTCTTATCTCGTGATTGAAAAACCGTTTACCCGCCTGGGTTCCAAGGCGACGCTACGGAAAAAGATCGATGTACAGCCTAGTTGAAGGAAAGCTGAGCCGGTCTTGAGTCCGGCTTCTCTTGGAAATTTGATCGATGTTGCGTTGGGCCGTATCGACGGCTTAGCTTATGACCCGAATGGGTCGGCCATTTTTCGCAAGGATTTCTGACTGCTGCTTTTTCTGTACGGTGCAGGCGTGTAGCCGCATACCTATAACCGCTGTAAGCAAACTGAACCAGACCGGTCCGCGCGCGACGAAGAACGGGGTTTCCAGATTTGCGTAGAACATTATAAATAACCAGATTTGAAGGTACATGAGCGCCAGGCTAAGGGAGTTGCCTGATTGTTGCGCACGGTGGAAGTCGAGTAGGGGGCGGACTCCAATCCACCAGATCAGCAAAGCCAAGCCGATGGAACCCGTCGTAATCGCTATGTTGAGATAAGCGTTGTGGGCATGACCTGCGCGGGCAGCCCATGTTTCTATGTCGTATCCGCCATTCACTAGCCGTGAGGTGCCCCAGAAGGCATCGTAGCCATAGCCCGCCAACGGATGGTCCGCAAGTTGCCGGAGGACGAATTTCCATATTTCGGTACGCCCCGTGAAGGTCGGGTCGGAAGTGAAGCTTTCGGCGAAGCTTTTGGCTGAAGGGAAAAGGACAATTCCCAACGTCAGATAGGCCATGATCAGAAGAGGGACGTAAACCATCAGCGCTTTCACGACGAGGCTTCGCGTTTGCACAAGACAATATGCGAGGACAAAGGCCAGCACGACTAGGCCGATAGAGGTCTTGCTATTTGTTTTGTAAAGAAAAAAAAGCGCGGATATCGTAATGAGTGCCCCGCTGAGCCGAGCTTTGGCCCTCCAAAGATACATGCCGTAGCAGCTTAGCACCACCATAGCCGGTCCGGCGAGATTCTTGTGGGCAAAATGTCCGCGCCACGACCCGGCATTTGTCAATTCCAACACCTCCGCCAGATTGTGAATTGACACGGCCGGCAAGAAGATGACGCCAAAATAGGCTAGTCCGAGCACGAATAGCGATAGCGGTTTGACAAGGCGAATGAAATGGTTCTCGTTCTCCGGCAAAAGAAGCCAGGCGAAAGCAGTAATGATAACCGTGACACTGAAAACATAGCGGCGAAACGAGAGATCGGGATGTGTGGAAAGAATGACTGTAATGAATTGCCATCCCAGCAATAAGACCAAAGACGGCGGCAGTGCCTTGCCGACCAGACTGCGGTTTTGCCAGAGAACTCCGAGGCAGAGAGTGGTGATAAGTAGTGAAAGCACCTGTTGCATCGGATTTCCCGCTTCCTGAGCGAGAAGAACATCCGGATCGCGCAAATCAATAAAAGGATCGAGCGTGATCCAGTATAGGCAAAAGATCGCAATGAACAGAATGCTACTGTTAGTCCTGCTCATTACGCTGTCCGCCGGGGAATAAGTTGAGGAAATCCTCAATTCAATGTACGTTGCAGGTCCGGCATGTCAAGCGAGAAGGCGGGAATCTCCACTTCGAACAGGCTGCCGCTGTTGCCCTGCATCTGATAACGACCCACCATGACGCCTGATGTGGTGGTCAACGGACAGCCCGATGAATATTGAAATGAATCGCCTGGCTCAAGTGTTGGCTGTTCCCCGACCACGCCCGGCCCGCGCACTTCTTCGACATAACCATTCGCGTCGGTAATCTGCCAGTAGCGCGAGCGAAGTTGCACTGTTTCTGCGGAATTATTGGCAATCGTGATGCGGTAGCCCCAGACATAACGGTTTTCGTCGGGCTCGGATTGGTCTTCCAGATAGAAAGGTTCGACCGAAACTTCGATCCCCCGCGTTACCGCTCTGTACATGCGCACCCGCCCTACATTCGCATCGGCCCTGGCACCCTGCAATATGACGAAGCCGTATCGCAATGATGCTTGTCTACTCAACGGTTCGTCGGTTCTGGTTTACGGACGCCGTTATTCACTCACCTATCGCTAAAGTTGCGGGGGAGGTCAACAATTCGGAGCGGAAAATGCGCGGCAATTGCCGGAATGTTCCGGCAATTGCATCGTTTGTTTCTCTGTCTGCAGCCTACAATATTGAAATGGAGGCGTTCAGCGAGCGATCTTCAGGGCTGCTTCCACGTCTTCCACGAGGTCGTCGGTATCTTCAAGACCGAGCGAGATTCGCAGCAACCCGTCGGAAATGCCCAGCTCTGCCTTAGCTTCGTCGGCAAGGTTCTTGTGTGTCGTGGTTGCCGGGTGAGTAATAAGGCTTTTTGCATCACCCAGATTGTTGGAGATGCTGAAGACCTGCAAGGCATTCTGGAACTTGAACGCAGCCTCCTTACCACCTTCCAGTTCGAGAGCAATAAGGGTCGAGCCACCCGTCATCTGCTTGGCGATGATGTCGGCCTGCGGATGGTCTGCCCGTCCCGGATAGATCACGCGCTTGACGCCCGGCTTACCAGCCAGAAAATTGGCAACCGCAGTCGCCGATAACGTCTGCTGGCGAACGCGGACGGCCAATGTTTCGAGGCCCTTCAACATGATCCACGCATTGAACGGGCTAAGCCCCGGACCTGTGTGACGGAAATAATCCTGCAGAGTGTTTTCAATCCATTCACGGTCGGAAAGGACCACACCGCCAAGGCAGCGTCCCTGGCCGTCAATGTGCTTTGTCGCAGAATAAACAACGATATGTGCACCGAGCTCTAGGGGCTTCTGGAAAAGCGGCGTTGCGAAAACATTATCGACGATCAGCTTGGCGCCTGCCTCATTGGCAATCTGCGCGACTGCTGCAATATCGATGATTTCGAGCGTTGGATTGGACGGGCTTTCAAGGAACATGACCTTGGTGTTCGGGCGAACGGCCGCTTTCCAGTTTTCAATATCGGAACCGTCAATGATCGAGATTTCGACGCCATATTTCGGCAAGATCGTTTCAACGATGTAGCGACAGGAGCCGAAGACAGCACGAGCGGAAATTACGTGATCGCCCGCCTGCACCTGGCACAGAATGGCGGCGGCCACTGCCGCCATGCCGGATGCGGTGGCGCGCGCCTCTTCGGCGCCTTCCAGCGTGCATATGCGCTTTTCAAACATGTCGGTGGTCGGGTTGGCATAACGCGAATAGATGAAACCCGGATCTTCGCCCTTGAAGCGCGCTTCCGCAGCTTCAGCGTTTGGATAAAGGAAGCCCTGCGTCAGAAACATTGCTTCCGACATTTCGGCAAATCCGGAGCGAAGCGATCCGGCATGCACGAGTTCGGTCGCGGGGCGAAACTTGCGGGTATTGTCAGTCGTCATTTTTCCAACCTGTCGAAAAGCTGGTCGGCCGGGGCAGGAAGAAAAGCCTCGGCGGCCAATAAAAAACCGGCCTTGCGAACACGCAAAAGGCCGGTAACGAACCGCGGCCTTTTTTAGCGAATTCTTTAACGTGGCTGCAAGCCGGCCGGCCAAATCACCACGGAACAGTTTTTCATTATGCCTGTTGAATGGAGCCGTCAATGCCGAAACCGCTCCATCTTAGGAAAAGTACGTCCCGCATGGCCCGATAATGCTCCGAAACCTGCGGAAAACTCGGTTTCATGCTGCTCCAAGGCTTGGCATTGTCGCCGCGACCGGTCAATTGTCTTTGACAAGCAATGTGCTACAGCATCGGCCTAAAAATCGGAATCGATTTTTGGAAACACGATGCGTAGATTCAATACGTTAGAGCGCCCCTTGTGCGCCCAAATGGGCGCACGGCGCTCTAGGCTATGGAGTTTCGGGTTGATGATGCAGAAAGATGCTGGAATTCTGGCGGATGCGGATATTTCCGCGCTGTTTGAAAACGGTTTGCTGGCGTCTCCACGCCCCCTCGACCCCGACCAGATACAGCCGGCGAGCCTTGATCTGAGGCTCGGTGCAAAAGCTTATCGTGTTCGCGCCTCCTTCATGCCGGGTCCCGGCACACCAGTCATCGATAAGTTGGAACGTTTGAAGCTGCACGAGATCGACCTGACCGCTGGTGCTGTTCTTGAAACTGGCTGTGTTTACATTGTTCCGCTTCTCGAAGGTTTGGCGCTATCGCCAGACCTTTCGGCATCGGCAAATCCGAAAAGTTCAACGGGCCGCCTCGACATCTTCACCCGCGTCATTGCTGACGGGGCACAGGAATTCGACAAGGTGCCTGCCGGATATAATGGTCCGCTCTATCTGGAAGTCAGCCCGCGCACATTTCCGATTGTCGTGCGTACGGGGTCGCGCTTGTCGCAGATACGCTTCCGCAAGGGGCGGGCTCAGCTGGGCGAGGCTGAACTTGCTGCATTGCATAAGACCGAAACGCTGGTCGCAGCGGAAATGCCGAACATCTCCGGCGGTGGCATTGCGTTGTCGGTTGATCTTTCAGGTGGTCCTGACCGGCTGATTGGCTATCGCGGCAAGCACCATACGGCTGTGGTGGATGTGGACAAGCGTGCGGCGCACGACATCCTTGATTTCTGGGAGCCGATCTATGATCGGGGTTCGCGCGAACTCGTGCTTGACCCGGATGAATTCTATATTCTCGTTTCGCGCGAGGCGGTGCATGTCCCGCCGCTCTATGCGGCGGAAATGACGCCCTTCGATCCGCTGGTCGGTGAATTCCGCGTTCATTATGCTGGTTTCTTCGATCCGGGCTTCGGGCATAGTGCTGCAGGCGGAACCGGCAGTCGCGCTGTTCTGGAAGTCCGCAGCCACGAAGTTCCGTTCATTCTGGAGCATGGGCAGATTGTCGGGCGTCTGGTTTACGAACATATGTTGCACCGCCCTTCGGCGCTCTATGGTGTCGATCTCGGCTCCAATTATCAGGCACAGCAGTTGAAGCTTTCCAAGCATTTTCGTTGACTATATTAGCCTCCTCCGAGCAGATATAATTGGGGGTGGAGGAGAACGCTCGACGTGATGAATGGAACTGAACGGGACCAGGACAAGAAGTTTCAAGCTGCAAGCGATGACCCGCAACGCAGGCTGTCGGTCGGTATTGTTGCGTTGCCGGGCTTCACGTTGAGCGCACTCAGCCTTTTTCTTGATCCTTTTCGCCTTGCTGCTGATGATCGCGACAAGAGCCGTCAGATACGTTGTGCGTGGAAAATTTGCACGCTGTCGGGCGATCCCGTCACGTCAAGTTCCGGCATGGTGATCGAGCCAACCGCTCCCATGGGAGAACTCGACGATTGCGATTATGTGGCCATTGTCGGTGGGCTGCTTGCACAGTATCGGCCAAGGCAACAAACGCTGATTGATCTTATCAAACGTGCAGACCGACGCGGCAAGACCGTGGTTGGTCTCTGCACTGCCGCCTTTCTGTTGGCAGAAGCGGATCTATTGCCGGATCGCAATTGTTGTGTGAGCTGGTTTCATCGCGACGATTTTCTGGAGCTTTTCGACGGTTATACAGCCGATACGACCAGTCTGTTTCATCGTAGCGGAAGACATTACACTTGCGCCGGCGGACTTGGTGCTGCGTCGCTGGCGCTTTCAATTATCCAGAACGAGATTTCTGAGGAACTGGCGCGCAAGAGCGCATCCATCCTCATGATCCCTTACGAGCTTGTGCGGTCTGAACAACCGGCCCTGAGCTTCAACGGCGTGCGCTCACCGATGATCCGCAAGGCGATCCGTATATTCGAGGAAACGCTGGAAGACCCGGTGCCGATGATCGATGTCGCGCGTCGATTGGGAATCTCCGTTCGTCAGATGGAGCGTGGCTTCAGGCTTGCCCTTGAACGAACGGCATTCGAGGTTCGTGAAGAGCTTCGGGTCAAGAAAGCCAAGGAACTTTTGTCCGAAACAGGCCTGTCACTACTGGAAGTGGCTGTTGCAAGCGGCTTCACCGATACGCGGAGCATGAACCGCTCGTTCTCACGGCAAAAGCAGAAAGCGCCCCGCGAATACCGCAAGCAGCGATGAGCGGGTGCAGAACTTGCGAAGGCTGCACGGACAGCCTATTTCTTGCGCGATGAGTCTGTCGCTCTGACCAATAACCACACAGGAGATTTGCATGTCGGATGGTGTGAACCGTTTTCTTGGCGATACGCCCGCCCGTGTCCTGATCAAGCTGGTGTTGATTTCGCTGGTCGTTGGTGTGGTTATGAGTGCATTTCACTGGACGCCCTACGATATTTTCTACGGTATTCGTGACTTCTTCCTGCGGCTTTGGAATATGGGCTTTTCGGCGATCGCAGGCTTTGTCGATTATTTCATCCTTGGTGCGGCAGTCGTTATTCCTGCCTTTATTTTGCTCCGTATCCTCAGCTACCGGAAATGAACTCGAGCGGTTTCTATTTTAACGGAATCGCCGGAACCGCTCTAACGGTTTGTTTCATCGCATTTTCCTTACGCAAAACCGGTTTACACTTTTGCTGGAAATGCTCTTGGTTCGGTAATTGGATAGTACAGACAGGCAATGCAGCAAAAACAAGGATTTACACTCAACCGGCGCGGATTTCTGGTTCTGGTCGGTGGAGCGTTGGCGGTGTCGGCAGTGCCATTGAACATGGCGCGGGCTGCGGGCGACAATGACCCAACCCTCATTTTCAACGCTATTCGCAAGGCGAACGGTCTGCCTTTGATGGCGACGGATTCCAAGCTTGAGCAGGCCGCGCTGTATCAGGCCAGACGTATGGCGAGTTATGGCAAGATCGGTCACAGCATTGGTTGGGGTAATGGTTTCGTTGCGCGACTGCGTCAGGTGGGTATCCGTGGACCGGCAGCGGAAAATGTAGCATCGGGACAACGCAATACACAGGCTGTCTTCGACGCATGGATGAAATCTCCCGGCCATCGCAAGAACATGCTTGATCCAACATTTGAGCATTACGGCCTTGCCTGGGCTACGCCCGAAGACAAACCCACTTATATATATTGGGCCATGATGCTCGGACTGTAATAGTCCTTTTTTCTCCTGACAGTTCGCTGTCAGGAGTTGCGACAATCCGGTGGCCGAATTATCTGTCGTTTCGATTGATTCCAGAGTAGATGATCTTGATCAGAGGGAATGCATTCGGGACAAGCATATGGATCAGTCGCTGCAACGCGTCGGTGGCGTAACAAGGCCGTTCGACGTAACACACCGGATGGTGATGCTGATCGCCATTCCAATGACGCTTGCCGCGATCACGACGCCGCTTCTCGGGCTGGTGGACATGGGCGTTGTTGGCCAGATGGGACAGGCTGAGCTAATAGGCGGTCTGGCGATTGGCGCGCTTGTTTTTGATTTCCTGCTGTCGATGTTCAATTTCCTCCGTTCCGGCACGACTGGACTTGTTGCGCAGGCCGTGGGTGCGGAAGATGCCGTCGAAGAGCAGGCAATCTTCTGGCGCGCAATCATCATCGCGGTCGTGGCTGGCAGTCTGATGATCCTCTGCCTGCCGATCATCATCGCCGTCTCATCCACCTTCATGCACCCAACCTCCGCCACGCAGGAAGCCATGGCGACTTATGTTTCCATCCGCATGTTGTCGGCACCGGTTGCGCTCATCAACTATTCGATATTGGGGCTTGTCCTCGGTCGCGGGCAGGGCATCGTCGGCCTCGGTCTTCAAGTGCTGCTAAACGGCATCAATATCGTACTCTGCATTATCCTCGGGCTGGAATTGGGCTGGGGCGTTACCGGTGTTGCCTGGGCCACGGTGACCGGTGAAACCGTTGCAGCGCTTGTCGGCATGTTCATTGTGCTGCGGCATTTCCGCAAGGACGCATCGCTACGCCCCAACCGGGTACGAATCTTTCAGAAAGAGGGTATTTTGCGCATGTTCGCGGTCAATCGCGACATCATGATCCGCTCATTCCTGCTTCTTACGGCCTTCGCATTCTTCACGCGGGCGGGGTCCGATCTCGGCCCGGTCACACTGGCGGCGAATGCCGTCTTGCTGAACTTCTTTCTCGTTGCCGGTTTCTTTCTGGACGGTATGGCGGCGGCTGCCGAACAGATTGTGGGTCGGTCGATCGGGGCGCGTTACAGTCCGGCCTTTGTGCGCGGCGCCAAGCTTACTTTTGTTTGGGGGCTGATCATGGCGAGCATAATCGCCTTTTTCCTGCTGGTGTTCGGCGATGCGATCATCGCGCTTCTATCCAAGGCGGAAGACGTTCATGCTGAGGCCCTGAAGTATCTCCCTTGGGCGGCGCTGACAGGCATTACGGGCTTGCTGGCCTTTCATATGGACGGGGTCTATATCGGCGCTACATGGTCGCGCGACATGCGCAACATGATGTTTCTGTCGCTTGCATTTTTTCTGGTGGTTCTTTATGCAGCAAAGCCCGTGATGGGCAATCACGGGCTTTGGCTTGCTCTTAACCTGTTTCTGTCTATCCGCGGCGTCACGCTTCTGGCGATCCTGCCGCGACGCTATCGTGCGGAATTCATCGCCTGATTATGCGGGCAATTCGCGCCTGGCCCAGTCTTTGGTATCCCGGTCGCGCAATGCGGCAATATTTGTAACGCCCTCGTGTTTTACCGCGGCTGACAGCCCTCTCACGATTTCGGCAGGCAGGTTCGGGCCGCGATAGATCAGGCCCGTATAGAGCTGCACAAGATCGGCGCCTGCCTTGATCTTGGTCAGCGCTGTTTCAGCGTTATCCACGCCGCCGACACCGATCAGCGGCATGTCGGGACCGACGCGTTCGCGCATCCGGGCAAGGACGATGGTGGAGCGGTCGAAAAGCGGGGCACCGGAAAGCCCGCCTGTTTCATTGCGGTTTTCTGCGCTTTTCAATCCGGCGCGTGACAGCGTCGTGTTGGATACGACGATGCCGTCCAGGTTCTGTTCGGTTGCCTCGGCGGCGATATCGTCCAATTCTCCGTCGGCCAGATCAGGTGCGATCTTGAGAAAAACCGGACGCTTCAGCGTGCACATTTTGCCTTCTTCATTGCGGGCTTCCAGTACACGGTTCAACAATTCGCGCAAGGCTTCGCGCGCCTGAAGGTTGCGCAGGCCCGGCGTGTTGGGCGAAGAGATATTGACCGTGAAATAGCGCGCAAGCTGGTAGAAACGGCGAATACCGGCAACATAATCGGTAATGCGGTCTTCCGTATCCTTGTTCGCGCCGATATTGACGCCCACGATGCCGCTCCTGCCTGCGCGTTGCGACAGGCGTTTAAACGCCGCGTCATGACCTTCATTGTTGAAGCCGAGGCGATTGATAACCGCTCTATCTTCCACAAGGCGGAAAATGCGCGGGCGCGGATTGCCGCTTTGCGGACGCGGTGTGATGGTGCCGACTTCGGTGAAGCCGAAACCAAGTTTCAACAGTGCATCCGGTACTTCGGCGTTCTTGTCATAACCGGCGGCCATGCCAAGCGGATTTGGGAACTGCAGTCCAGCGACCTTGACGGAAAGAGCGGGATCGTTTGGCGCACCGCAGGTCACAAGACCTGTCTTCAGGCCCGCGATGGAAAGACCGTGTGCCTGTTCCGCATCGAAGGCAAAAAGGGCACGTCGCCCGAGAGTTTCAAAAAGCCCGCTCATTAATCTTCAAGCTCCGGAAAAATGTGAAGACCATCGTCACCCAATGGCAAGGGATCAACCTTCAAAACAGCTGCAAGCGGCAGCTCGCCATAAAGATGAGGAAACAGAGCTCCACCACGTGAAACTTCAAACTTCAATGCTGTGCCGAGCGCAGAAGCATTCACACTGATCAGAAGCAAATCCTGTTGGCCCGCAAAATGCTTGGCAGCCGTTTCCCGCACCTGTGTTGCAGTGGAGAAATGGATATAGCCATCGGCAATATCAACCGGAGCCCCGGTAAAACTACCGGCCTGTTCTGCTTGTACCCAAAGGTCGCGCGGAGCGATCTTATAGATGATCTGAATTGTCATGGCTGTTCTCTAGACCGAAATTCTTCGGAAATCAAAGTCCCGCATGTTCGATTTTCGTCGTAAACGTCCCATATGATGGGGACATCTGAAAGAGAAGCTGAAGGGAATTGCATTATGTTGAACAGAAAGACATTGATGGTTCGCAATCTGGCTGCTGTTGCTCTTCTCGGTTCAGCGCTCGCTCCGGCTAATGCAGTTGCGCAGGAAAACGGGCGCTACCGGCTGGAAGGCACGGAAACTGGCTATGTCCGTCTGGACACCCGAACCGGGGCACTCTCGACCTGTACGGAGCAGCAGGGACAACTCGTCTGCAAGATGGCGACAGAGGATCGCGAAGCTTATGAGAACGACATTGCAGACTTGCAGGATCGCGTGAATAAGCTGGAGGACAAGGTTTCCGTCCTTGAAGGGAAAAGTGGAAGTGCCGCTTCGGGCCTGCCAACCGAGCAGGAATTCGAGCAGTCCATGAGCTATATGGAACGCTTTATGCGCCGCTTCATGGATATAGCGAAAAGTTTTGACAGCGAGCCGGAAAAACCGGTCAACGAGGCTGCACCGGGCGGGCGGACCTGACTGCAAGGAACAAAGGCGCCGCGCGGCGCCTTTTCATTATAACATTCCCAGCAAATGTGAGTGCGTTTCGCCCTATTGCGCGAAACGCTTTGTCGCCTCTATCAATTCGTGGGTAATGCCGGGTTCCGTTACCGCGTGCCCTGCGTCCTCGACGGTTCTGAGATCGGCTTCCGGCCACATCTTCTTGAGCTGCCAGGCATTGATAAACGGCGTGCAGACATCATAGCGCCCATGGATAATCACGCCGGGAATATGCCGGATGCGATCTACATTGCGCAGAAGCTGGTCATCGGAATCGAGGAAGCCGCGGTTCTGGAAATAGTGGCATTCGATGCGTGCAAAGGCGATGGCGTATTGGTCTTCGCCAAATGCGTCCACGCGCGCCGGATCAGGCAGAAGCGAAATGACCGAGCCTTCCCAGCGCGCCCAGCGGCGTGCTGCTTCAAGCTGCACCTGCGGGTCACGGTCGGTGAGGCGCTTGTAGTAAGCGGCGATCATGTCGCCGCGCTCGGCTTCGGGTATATGTTCTTGGTAAGCCTCGAAATGATCGGGAAAGAGAATGCTTGCCCCGTTGGAATACATCCAGTCGACTTCGAAACGGCGGATCATGAAGATGCCGCGCAGAACAAGCTCTGCCACCCGGTCCGGGTGGGATTGCGCATAGGCAAGGCCGAGGGTTGATCCCCAGGAGCCGCCGAAGACCTGCCACTTCTCGATGCCGAGATGCGCGCGAATATGCTCCATATCCGCCACGAGATCCCAGGTTGTGTTTTCACGCAGTTCCGCATGCGGGGTCGAACGACCGCAGCCGCGCTGATCGAACAGGATGATGCGGTAGCGCTCGGGGTCGTGCAGGCGGCGCATGGTGGGCGTGATGCCGCCACCGGGGCCACCATGGATCATGACGACCGGTTTGCCGTCGGGGTTGCCGCATTGTTCGACATGGATTCGATGCAGCGGAGAAACCTGAAGCATCTCTTCCTTGAACGGTTGGATTTCTGGATAAAGCGTATTGCGCGTCATGAAATGCCTTTTTGGTTCCCTTCCATTGGTTGGTTGGGCCGTTCTTTTGTTATTTTCAATGCTCAGCCTAACACACAATGCGGCTAGATGGCGGCAATGACGAATGTGAAAAGAGGTTAGCAACGTGAATTTTGGTTGCCCGAGCCAAAAAACAGCATAAAACGGAGTGGTCGACTTGAATAGTTGGCACCGCGAGGGGAGGAGATCTGAAACAATGGCGCGCGAGGCTCATGCACTTCATCATCGCTGACGATCACCCGCTTTTCCGGGGAGCGCTCAGGCAGGTCCTTTCAGGCCAGTCACAGAGTGTAGAAATCGTCGAAGTCGGCGATTTTGACGCCGTCAAGAAACTGGTCGGCGAGCGACAGGATATCGATCTTCTGTTATTGGATTTGACGATGCCGGGCGGAACGGGGCTCTCCGGTCTGGTGACGTTGAAAGCGTTGCAGCCAGCGCTTCCCGTCATCATCGTCTCGGCGACAGACGATGCAGCAACCATCCGCCACGCAGTCGAACTCGGCGCTTCAGGCTTTATCTCCAAATCCGCCAGCATGGAGACCATTGGCGAGGCCGTAGCCGCTGTTTTGGCAGGCGATATCTGGACGCCGGCAGACATTGAGCTGGATCATCCGCACGATCCGGAAATCGAAGCTCTGATTACGCGGTTACGTACATTGACGCCACAGCAGACGCGTGTGCTGACCATGTTGGCAGAAGGCTTGCTGAACAAGCAGATCGCTTACGAACTCGGTGTGTCGGAAGCCACGGTCAAGGCGCATGTTTCGGCAGTACTGCAGAAACTCGGCGTCGACAGCCGCACACAGGCGGTCATTCTTCTGTCACGCATCGGCAATGATGCGCTGAGCACGGATTAGATGCTGCACTGTTACTGAGCGGCGTTCTGTGCTGAAGTGTTGTCTTGCCGCGCATGATAAAAATGCGATAGCAGGGAACGGAGTGCAGCAGGCCGAAGCGGCTTGTGCAGAACAGTGACATTTTCATCCTCAGCGCGCTGACGGACTTCCTTGGAACGGTCGGCCGTTAGCAGAATGGCCGGTATCTCCACCTGAAACGTCTCGCGGGCAAAGCCGATCATATCGAGACCGTTTTCGTTCAGTAGATGATAATCTGCGACGATCGTATCGGGAGCGGCGTGGTCCGCGCAATAGCCCCTCAATGCAGTTCCATTGGGTAGCGTCGTGACCTGGCACCCCCATCCACGAAGCAGCGTTTCCATTCCGGACAGGATGCTGGCGTCATTATCGATGCAGAGAACATCAAGCCCGGTCAGTTCCAGCGCCCGTTGCAAACCGCGAGGGCTCTTCGCTTCATCGACGGGCACTTTTTCCTGCGAAATTGGAATACGCAGGGTGAACATAGTTCCCTTCTCGGGGGTAGAAGACAGAGACAACGACAGCGACAGCAGCCTTGCGATACGGTCAACGATGGAAAGGCCGAGGCCAAGCCCCTCCGCTTCCCGCATCCCCTCATCCAGGCGTGTGAATTCCCGAAAGACGAGTTTGAGTTTCTGAGGCGGTATGCCGATGCCGGTATCGAGTACCTGCAGTTCCACAAAGGAGCTGCGGCGCCGGACACCAAGCAAAATGCCGCCCTTGCGGCTATACTTGATCGAATTGGAAACAAGGTTCTGGATCAGGCGCCGCAGCATGTTGCGGTCAGTTTTGACGACGATGCTTGACGGTACAACGCGCAACTTCAACCCCTTGGCGGCTGCAAGAGGCGTAAAGTCCGTGGCAATCTGGCTCATCAACTTGTCGAGACGAAATACCGAGAGATCGGGTTTGAGCGATCCGGTGTCCAGCCGGGAAATATCCAGCACCATGCCTAGAATGGCTTCCACGGCTTCCAGCGAGGAATCGATGTTGCGTGCGAATTCGCTGGTTTCGGAGCGCCCAAGTTTTTCGGCAAGTGCGGTGCTGTACAATCGCGCTGCGTTGAGCGGTTGCAGAATGTCATGACCGGCGGCTGCCAGAAATCGCGTCTTTCCCTGATTGGCTTCTTCCGCTGCGGCTTGCGCCTTGGCGAGTTGCTGGTTGACGCGGGTCAGTTCTGCCGTGCGATCCGCCACGCGCTGCTCCAGCATTTCCGCTGCCTTCTGGCGCGTGACGTCGGCTTCGACTGCCGCCGTGATATCGGTATATGTCGCGACAATTCCGCCGTCCGGCATCGGGTTGGATTGAATTTCCAGCACCTTGCCCGTCGATTTCATGTCGATGCGCCATGGCTGGCGCGCAGCTGCAAGCGAACGGATGACCCCATTCTGCGCGTTGAACGATATATCGCCGCGATGGTGAAGATGTTCCACGATTTCCGAAATGGGTATCCCGACCTGCATCACTTCATCGGGAAGGTTGAAAAGCTTGCGGAACTGCCGGTTCCAGAATGTCAGTCTCAGATCCTTGTCGAAAACGGTGATGCCTTGTTCCATCTGATCGAGGGCGGTCTGCAGCAGATTGCGGTTCTGCTGCAGGGCGGTGGAAGCATCGTCAAGGAGCTGTCGTGCGTCACGCCCGGATGCATCGCTCTTCTGCAACAGCAACGACAGGACAAGGCGGGCCGATGCGGAACCGACAGCTGTGCCAAGAAGCTGTTCCGCATGACGGATCAGCGGCGTGTCGACGGTCATGCCTGGATCGAGACGCCGCTGTTCCCTTCCTTCAAAACGAAGAAAGGCGCGTTCGACACGCTCAGCACCGAGATAACGCGCCATGGTGGCTTTCAGTTCCGCGACAGTGACAGTTGTGCGAAAGCGCTTGAGTGTCGGTGTGCCGATGAAATAGCGCGGTAGGAAAATGCTGGCCTGAATGCGTTCAAGCGGCGTCGAGGCGCGCGAAAGGGAGCCAAGGATGTAGAAGAGTGAGTTGGCCGCAAGGCTCCACAGCACGCCGTTGGTCAAAGGGAGAGCATTGGTTCCGAAAAGCGCTTCGGGGCGTAAGGCCGTAAAGCCGAGAAAGCCGTCGCGCAGGATGGCGGCATTTTCCGGCGCCATGGTTGGCAGCAATAGTGTGTAGGCCCAGACAAGAAATCCGGCTGATAATCCCAGCATGGCGCCGCGTCCATTCGCATTGCGCCAGAACAATCCGCCGATGAAGGCGGGAACGAATTGCGCAATCGCGGCGAAGGAAACAAAACCGATCGAAGCCAGATGAATGTTGTTGGAGGTAAAGCGGTAATAGGCGAATGCCAGTGCCAGAATACCAATAATGGTAAGGCGGCGTGTGTTCAAAATGATCTTGGTGAGGTCGCGTTGTTCTGCCGCGTGTTGCTTTGCCAGCCGCCGGATGAAGAGTGGCAGCACCAGATGGTTGGAGATCATGATCGAAAGCGCAACGCAGGCGACGATGACCATCGCCGTTGCTGCTGATAATCCGCCAAGAAAAGCCACGAGCGCGAGCCAATGGGCACCCGCTGCCAGCGGCAGAGCCAGAACGTATAAATCTCCGCTGACATTACCTCCGAGCGTCATCACGCCGATCAGCGCGATGGGAAACACGAAGATATTGATAAGGACCAGATAAAGCGGGAACAGCCAGGAGGCGGTGCGGAGTTCCTTTTCGCTGCGGCTTTCCACCACCGTCACATGGAACTGCCGCGGCAGCATGATGATGGCGGCGGCACTCAGCGCGCTCTGTACGATCCACGTGCCGATGGATGTCTGGTAGTGGAACGCTTCCAGCGCTTCCGGCGATTGGGATATCTGATTGATCAGCTGCGACGGAGCGCCGAACAGGAAAAAGGTGCAGGCAAAGCCAACGGTCAGGAAGGCGCAAAGCTTGATGACTGATTCCAGGGCCACAGCCAGAATGAGACCGTTCTGGTGCTCCGTAGCGTCGGTGTGGCGCGTTCCGAACAGGATCGCAAAGACAGCCAGCACAGCCGCGACGGGGAGGGAGATGTCGCCGAATATGAATACTGACGGGTCGACGGCCGATCCGTAATGCTCCATGACAAGCCCGACACTGCCGGAAACGGCTTTGAGCTGTAGTGCGATATAGGGGATCGAGCCGACGGCTGCGATGCAGGTTGCAAGAGAAGCTACGCCGAAGCTCTTGCCATATCGGGCCGCGAGAAAATCGGCAATTGAGGTGATATGTTCGGATTTAGCCAGTCGTACGATATGTCGCAACAACCGGTTGCCAAGCGTAAAGACGAGAATGGGGCCGATATAGATTCCCAGGAATTCGAGGCCCCGCTGAGCCGATAGGCCGACCGAGCCGAAGAAGGTCCAGGAGGTGCAGTAAACAGCCAGGCTGAGCGCATAAATATATGGGCGTGGGGCGCTGTTCCAGCGTGAGGTGCGCCGGTCGCCGATGCTGGCTACCGCAAAAAGCAGCAGCAAATATAAGAAGGCGGCGCCAATAATACCCCAGCCCTGCATAACCGGCTTATTCCCTCACTCCTTGAATATGATTTGACGCAAGCACTTTCGGTGCGTTCGCGCAAGGTTAAAGCGTATCCAAAAAGAGTGAAGCGGTTTTGCGTGTGAGGCGAATGTGTAAAATAAAGAGATAGAGCATCTTCCACAGTTCAGGCAAAATAGGAAATGTCTGTTGATGAAAACAGTGTTTTTTAGCTGTTTCATCTTTTCTTTGGTAATTTTCGCTTACACACTAGAAGCGTGATCCAGAATAAGTGCACGTCACTTTTCAGGATAGCATTTGAAATGGCAGAGCGCTTTTCAGTTCCGCTTCAGGAAGACGGCCTGCCATCCATTGCCAGTTTATCTGGTGCCCAGGTTGATTTGGCGAACGCCGCCACAGCAGGACGGCCCGATGGTCCGCGTTCGTGAGGGAGACAGGCTTATGCTAAAGGAATTCAAGGAATTCGCCCTGAAGGGCAATATGGTCGATCTGGCCATCGGTGTCATCATCGGCGGGGCGTTCGGCGGTCTCGTCAACTCCATCGTCAATGACATCATCATGCCGCTCATCGGCTTGCTAACGAACGGTGTGGACTTTTCGAACATGTTCATTCAGCTGGCAGGTGAACCCAAGACCACGCTGGCAGCTGCCCGTGAAGCCGGTGCGACTATCGCTTACGGTAACTTCATTACACTTCTCATCAACTTCCTGATCATCGCATGGGTATTGTTCCTTGTGGTGAAAGGGATGAACCGCATGAAGAAGAAGGAAGAGGCAAAGCCGGAACCGGAAGCACCGCGCGAAGAGGTCCTGTTGACTGAAATCCGCGATCTTCTGGCAAAGCAGAAAGCCTGATCGGTTCAGAACGGGTCAGTGAAAACGGGGCCTTATGGTCCCGTTTTCTTTTGATCCATAAATACGCTTGATCGGACCATCACAAAAAGCCGCGTGATTTCGATAGCCAGCCTTGATAAGCACGAAATCAAAATCGAAATTCAACGCGGGGAAATCATGACGCTCATAGCCAATCTTCGTCGGGAAGCAGCTCAATCACCGGAAAGCGGGATTGTGGCTGTCGCCAATCACGGGCGCGGGCGCGAAGGGCTTATTCCGCTCTGGGTGGGTGAAGGCGATCTTTCGACGCCTGATTTCATCCGCGCTGCGGCTCAAAAAGGCATCTCTGACGGTGAGACCTTCTACACCTGGCAAGCTGGCATCCCGGAGCTGCGAGAGGCGCTGGCTCGCTATCATGCCCGCCATTTTCCGCTGCCTTTGAAGCCGGAGAATTTCTATGTCACCGGCTCCGGCATGCATGCCATCGAAATGGCGCTGACAGCAACCGTTGGAGCGGGCGAAGAAGCGATTTATCTTTCCCCTGCCTGGCCTAATTTTGTTGGCGCAGCTGGCCTCGCGGGAGCGGTACCGGTTCCGGTCGAGCTGGAATTCGGTGCCAATGGCTGGATGCTGGATCCCGAGAAGATCGCAGCCGCCATCACGCCGCGCACGAAAGCACTCTTCATCAATACCCCATCCAATCCCACAGGTTGGACGGCGGATCGGGAAACATTGGAATTTATTCTCGATCTTGCGCGCAAGCATGGTCTCTGGATCATCGCCGATGAGATTTATACCCATTTCTATTACGGTGGCGGTCGCGCTCGGTCCTTCATGGATATCATGGAGCCGGATGATCGCATCATCTTCGTCAACTCATTCTCCAAGAACTGGGCGATGACCGGCTGGCGTGTCGGCTGGATGACCGTTCACCCGTCATTAGGACCAGTCATTGAAAATCTGATCCAATATTCGAATTCAGGTGTAGCGCAATTCATGCAACGTGGTGCCGTTACGGCTCTGGATGAGGGCGATGCCTTTATTTCGATGCAGGTTGAACGGGCACGTTCCACGCGCGATAGTTTGTGCGCCGCGCTGATATCAACAGGGAAAGTTCGCCTGACACCGCCACAGGGGGCATTTTATCTATTCTTCGGCGTGGATGGTGTTGAGGATTCCGTCAAGGCAGCTATGGATATGGTGGACAATGCGAATGTCGGGCTGGCGCCCGGCAGCGCATTTGGCCGCGGTGGTGAAGGGTTTTTCCGCCTTTGTTTCTGCCGGAATCCTGAACAGGTGGATGAAGCTGCAGAACGGCTTGTGCGCTGGATCGAGAAACTCTGACAAGAAAAGGCCACTTGAAGCGGCCTTTTATTTGAAGATTTAAGAAATTGTCAGCCGCCAGCCTTGGAGACCATCAGCGGAATGATCCGCTCGGAAGTGGCGGGCTGTGAGACCGTAGGCTCCGCATAAGGAATGCCGAGCGTGTTCCATACTTCGAGCAAAGCATCTTTGAGGCCGTCGATCAAAGCGTCGTCATGCAGAGGCGACGGTGTGATGCGCAGCCTTTCCGTGCCACGCGGTACGGTCGGATAATTGATCGGCTGGATATAGATACCATGTACTTCCAGCAAGCGGTCGCTGGCCTTCTTGCACAGTTCAGGGTCACCCACCAGAATCGGCACGATATGTGTTTCCGATGCCATGACAGGGAAACCCGCTGCGGAGAGCACATCCTTGGCGCGCTGGGCCTGGCGTTGCTGGCCGTCCCGTTCCACCTGTGAGGCCTTCAGGTGCCGGATGGCGGCCGTTGCGGATGCGGCGACCGCTGGTGGCAATGAGGTAGTGAAGATGAAGCCCGGTGCATAGGAGCGCACCGCGTCAACAATTGCGCGCGAGCCAGTAATGTACCCGCCAAGAGCGCCGAAGGCTTTCGCAAGCGTGCCCTCGATAATATCGATGCGATGCGCCAGACCATCGCGCTCGGTAATGCCGCCGCCGCGCGCGCCGTACATGCCAACAGCATGAACTTCGTCGATATAGGTCATGGCATTATATTTATCGGCCAGATCGGCAATCTTCTCGATTGGCGCGATGTCGCCATCCATCGAGTAAACGGATTCGAACACGATCAGCTTTGCGCGCGCCGGGTCGGCAGCCTTCAAAAGCTGTTCCAAATGCTCGATATCATTGTGACGGAAAATTTTCTTCTCCGCGCCCGAGCGGCGCACGCCTTCGATCATCGAAGCATGGTTCAGCTCATCGGAAAGGATGAGACAGTTCGGCAACAGCCGCGCAATCGTGGAAATCGAGGCTTCATTAGAAACAAAGCCCGATGTGAAAACGAGGCCCGCTTCCTTGCCATGCAAATCGGCAAGTTCCGTTTCGAGTTCGACGAGCGGATGGTTATTGCCGGAAATATTGCGTGTACCGCCGGAACCTGAACCCGCATTGCCAGCCGTATCGCACATAGCCTTGATTACGTCGGCGTGATGTCCCATGCCAAGATAATCATTGGAACACCAAACGGTGATCTCACGGGCAGTGCCATTGTTGCGCCAGATAGCTCGGGGGAAACGTCCGACAATACGTTCAAGATCTGCAAAAACGCGGTAACGCTTCTCGGCGTGCAACTGGTCGATCGCTTCTTCAAAAAAACGGCGATAGTCCATAATGCGCTCCTTAGTCTGTTCCCTAACTAGCGCTTTTGGCACTGGCCGTCCACCGCGCATTGTTGACAATTTGCCACGTTCGCATGAAGCAGCATTGATTGAAATCAAGCAAATCACTCGACGCCAAAAAATTGGTGACGGCCAGTTTTCATCACAGACTGTATCGGGAGCGCGCCCAGAGTGATCGGCCTTGACACAGAATTGCTTAAATGAACCGCAAGAAATTGGGATTGGGGGCGATACTTTGTTAAAAGTCCGGCTCCCTTATGAAACCAGCACAAACGGTGATGAACTATCCGGCCTCAGCATCGGCGGATTGGAAAGTCTATTGGCGCACTTCACCGATACGACACCTTCAATTGCACTGGCGGCATGTCCAGCTTTCGCTTCCGAACCGAAAGAACAAGGCAAACCTAGTCGCCATGTCCGGGAGTTTCATAGCTTTACGGCCAAGTGATTTGCCGCTTGTCTGCGTTGTTCGCAATGCGGCCCCCTACATGAAATCTTTCCTCCGCTACTACCGTGAGTTAGGGGTTACGCGTTTCATCGTCGTGGACGACCGATCAGATGACGGCACGACGGAAATTCTGTCAGCTGCACCCGATGTGGACCTGTTCGGTTCAAATGTGCGTTATGCGGAGGCTGACCGGGGACGGGCTTGGCGTGATGCCCTGTTCAATCTTTACGGACGTGAGCGCTGGTATCTGTCTGTCGATGCCGACGAGTTTTTCGTGTTTCCAAGGATGGAGCAGCGGGATATTCGCTCCTTTATCAATGAACTCGATCAAAACGGAATCCGTCGGTGTCTGGCCCCGATGATCGACATGTATCCTGGCGGTTTGTTGCGCGACGGGATCTTCGTTGATGATGGGACGAAATATCCGTTTGAGGTTTCATCCCATTTCGACGGCGATGGTTATACGGCGACACCGGAGAAATTTGGCGTCGCGGTGCGCGGCGGGCCGCGTTTACGCTTGTTCGGACGCAGCATGCGGCTTTCCAAATTTCCGCTGATGTGGGTCGACAAGAAGACAGATTATCGCCGGGGCAGCATTCATGGGCCGGGGCCGTGTTTCCGGAACTTCCTTCCGGCAACAGGCGCTCTTCTTCATTACCGCTTTTCGTCACTTTCAGTTGGTGAGTTCAAACGCATTGCATCGGAAAAGAGCCATGCAGGCGGCGCTGAGCACTACCGCGCTATTATCGAAAACGAGCGTTTTTCAGACGAACTGTCGCTTGTCTATGAAGGTTCGGTCCAGTACACAGGTTCTGATTGTCTGGTTAAGCGCGGCTTCATGGCCGAATTGGGCGACATGGAGCGTGGAAGCAGGCCGACGTGTCGAGTTAGCGCGTAAACGTCTTGCGCAGGAACTGCAGCAATATGTCATTGCGCCTGATCGTGAGGCGCGGAATGCCGAACGGATCGTCAGTTGATCGTGCGCGACGCTTTTCCGTCGTCGTCGCGTTTGTATAGCCCGCCGCTTCGACAATTTTGCGTGTTGCTGCGTTTTCTCCGCCATAAGGATAGGCGAAAGACGTGACTTCGCCGCCGAGCAGGTCTTCGATCTTTATGCGCGATTGCTGGATTTGCGATATGGCTTCCTGCTCGCTTGCTTCCGGCAGGAGGATGTGGTCGAGCGTATGAGAGCCAACTTCGTGACCAAGATCCGCCCATTCGCGTAATTCGGCGACGCTCATGCAATTGGCGCGCGCAACGCCGATCTTCTGATCCCACAGATTGAAGCCGCCGATCTGATTGGCGACGAAATAATTCGTGGCGGTGAAACCGAATTCCTGCAGCACCGGCAGGGCGTTGCGGAAAACATTCTCGAAACCGTCGTCAAAGGTGATGACGGCCACTTTGTCCTGCTTGTCGCCATAAATGTAAGGCATTGCATCCCGTACCGACAGGCCGCGATAACCCAGCCGCTTGAGCCAGGACATCTGCTGGCGAAAGCGGTCTGGATGCACCGTCATGCTGCGATAGGGCGCGCGGTGTGCCGGAGGTACGTCAATCTGGTGGTAAAGAAGAATCGGAACAGGCACAGGAAACCTCAAACAGCTGCGCGCGAGCGCGATTTTATCTTCCAGCGATAAAGCGGGCGCAGAATTTCACGCTTCAGCTTGTCTGGCAGGGTACGCGATTTCTGGATTGTGCTGCCGCCAAGCTGCACCGAGATTTCCTTCACTCCGCCTGGAAGGACCGACAGCGGTTTGAGCCCGGTAACCCAGTTCATCTGTACTGTTGTATCCACTGGACGATCGAAAACTTCTGTTGCCGACAGCAACCGCTGCGCAGCTCCGCGTCCGATAAGTTGAGCCACCATGCCAAGGCCGACCGGTACCGGCTCGATGATCCGCGAAGTTCCCCTCGTCAGCACTACATGCCCGCTTTCCCGCTCGCGAAACGGAAAGCGGATAAAGCTATCGGCCTCGAGAATTTGACAAGCCGCGGAATAGGCTGCGGCAAATTCGGGTGTCAGTTCCACATCGTCTTCCAAGACGAGACCGGCATCCAGTCCCTGATCGACAATCGCCTGCCAGGCCTTTCGATGCGACAGAAAACACGCAATTTCGTTGGTACTGAGCTGGAATGGATAGCGGGGTTTGTGCGCCGACCGCCGATAGACACGGCCGATCGTTTGCATATCGAGCGTACGCCCGTCGACGGCGTTCACTACTTCCGTCTCTACGGGCAGCTTTCGAATGAGTTCTTCAACTTGCGACTGCCGGTCGGCGGCGCGCTCCAGGTGGATGATAAAAGCCTTGACGGCCCTCTGCAGGCCGTCATTCACAGTGATGTCAGGACGCGTTTCGTTCATGGTCCTTATCTACCTTGGAGCGCATAAAAAAGCTCCAGGAATTTTGCAGGTCAGACAGGCTTCCAGCCCGGCTCGACAATATCGGCTTCTGTCCGCCACAAATCGGCATAGTCGACGTTCTGCCAATCCTTGAACCAAGGGCCGCCGCGCGTGTAATGTACGACTTTCGGCAGTCCGGTTTCCGGCTTCTCGTTCCAGCCTTCCAGCCAGTTGTAATCCGTCGGCAACGCACCGATTTCATCATCGGCAGCCCATTGCATGCGGTGCAGATAAGCGCCGGTTTCGCTGTTGATCAGCTCCGGTGTCAATTGGCGTGTGGCGGGATGTTCGCAGTTGAACAACATGCAGGACGACCAGTTCTTGCGCGGATAGCTGGTCTGCACCTTGCCGTCCATCTTCACACTGTCTTTGGGTTGGTAATCGTGCTGAACGCAATAAACGGCCTTCGACGGATCATTATAGGATTGCAGGCCAGCAATATCGCCAAGGAAAAGGAAGTCGCAATCGCAGAAAAGCGCCCATCCCTTATAGCCCGCAAGCCATGGCGTGAAAAAACGCGAATAGGTAAACTCTGTCGATGCCAGCGGATCGACTTCACGCGTGTAGACCCCTTCATCGACAAGGTCCTGCAACTTGATCGGCACAATCTCCAGCGGGATAGAGGAATGTTTCAGTGCTGATGCCTTGGCGACTTCATATGCGATGGGTTCGCGAGAATCCCATCCGATGAAAATGCGTAACGGTTCACTCATTCATAGGCTCCTCTAAAGAGATTGTGTCGTGATCGTCCCCACGTTTTCCGCTGGAAACATAATGATGGCGCTGGATCACTGGATGAGGCTGATGCGTCCGGATTTGACCTTCTGCTCAACCCAATTGCGCTCATCTCCCCAGGTATGGCGTTTCCAGCCTTCCCAGGTGAAGCCGCAGATTTTTACGTCCCAGCTTTCCTCTGGACATTTTCCGAGCATGTACCAGATGCCAAAAAAGCCGGTACTTGGAAAGGCTTTGCTTATATTTTCGTCGGTTACACCCAGCTCTTTACATCCGGCCAGATAGAATTGGGGCGGCATGATCCGGATTTCCTTGCCAGCTGAACCGACGACCTCAATGGTCTGCATCGTCCAGTCGCCGCGCCTGCCCTTGAGACGGGAGAGGAAATTCGGGCCAGGGTGATATTTGCGGATGATGCTTGGATGATAAGCGAGCATTACTTCCTTGGCCGCCTTGAAAGTCGGTGTCTGTACGAAGCCCGGATCGCGAAGCCGTCGCTGCATTGGTTTGCTGGAGGTTGCCAGCATCAGAAGATCTGTCCGGGTGCCGCTCATGCCGATGGATTGTTTGGGTTCATTGAAACGGACGACAAAATCCGCTGCATCCACTTCGGCAGAAAGATCACGCGGTAAAGGCGCGTTGCCGACGATGATCAATGTCTTTTTCATGCACTCCAACTCTAATTAGAATGAACCTGTGCCGGTTTTTGAGACGGCAGGTATATCTAAATTAGAATTACATAATGATTACAATAGTTGGAGGCTATTTCTTCGAGAGGCGGGAAGCTCGAGTGAAACACCGGGATTTCGCTGCAATCACAGCGGCCATGCAGGATCACTTCTCAAAATCGGAGAAAGACGGAAGCTCATTGGTGGGAGCAAGATGAAAAGAGGATATCGCCAAGAATCTTCGCACCGATTTCCATCGCGTCGCATACGAAGCCGCTTTTGCCTGATGCAACAAATCAGGGCCGGTTTACCGTTTTGGCAAGCAGCCCTGCTTCAACTACACGTCTCCCGGCTTCTTGAAGCGGATGTGGATGTTGTCGCTTGCGAGATCGAAGCCCGCATAGTTACGTTGAAAGGCAATGAGCGCGTCGTTGACGCCCTTTGAAAAATCGTCTTCCTGCACGTCGATATGGTGCCGATAGAGGATTCTGTCGTCCTTATAGAATATAACCTGACCTTCCATCATAGCCTCCTTCTGATGACGCGCAGAGCAGAAAATCCGTCGGCGGTTTCAGGCGTCGCGCGCTTTGAAACGGGTGGGTAGAGCAATGTTCTACACACGGGCCTATGGCTGAAGAGGTGCCAAGAGCACTTATCCAGTCGGTATATCTATTTGAGATAGGCGATATGGTGTGCGTTTCAAGATGATGCGGTGCTGGTTCCGGCTTTGCTCAGCTCGAGCCATGCGCGAGCTGCGTGAGACAGGAATGCGCCTTTTCGCCAGATCAGCGCCAGATGCCAGTTCACATCAGCGCCTTTGATCCGGTGGATACGAACGCCCGGGTGATGCCGCTGTTCCGCAATCATTTTCGGCAGAAATCCGATACCCATGCCTGCCGACACAAGTTCGACAATAAAGTCAATCTGACTGGAGCGGACCGCAACACTTGGAGAAAATCCATGCGAACGACATGCGTCGAGGATGATGTGGTTGAGGGCAAAACCGCTCTCGAAAAGAATGAACGGCAGGCTGGCAATGTCCTGCAGCGAGACGCCGCTCCCGTGTGCAAGTGCATGATCGGTCGGGAGAAGCGCCACAACCGGTTCGCATCGCACATCCTGCCATTCGAAACTGTCCTCGACCGGCAGAAGCGAAGCCGCAAGTTCCACATCACCGGCCAGCAGCAGTTCTTCCAGCCGTCTGCTGCCATGCTCAACCAGTTGAATATCGATTTCAGGATAGAGCTTCGTATAGGCCGCGAAGACGGGAGCGAAAAGCACGCTGGACCCGATCGGGGGCAGGCCCAGTTTCAGCAGGCCGCGCTTGAGGCCGCGCAACTCGCCCAGCTCAGCCAGCATGTCGTCCTTTTCTGCCAGCATGGTGATCGCGCGACGAAAGACAATTTCACCTGCTGTCGTAAGGCGAGAGGGCCAGATTTCGCGATCCAGCAGAACCAACCCCAATTCGTCCTCAAGCTGTCTGACCGCCTTGCTGACGGTCGACTGGGTCGCGTTGATGGTTTTTGCGGCAGCGGAAAAACCGCCTTGCCGCACCACTTCGACAAAGGCCTGGAAGCTGCGCAAGTTCATGAGCCATTCTATTACGGAATAGCTGCAATGAAATCAATTCATTTCTAGAATAGCGTACGAGGGCCTATATTCACCGATGAAAATACATTAGTCCCCATTGGAAAAGCACATGAACGCCCACAGCCTTTTAATCCGGTTTCGTTACGCACTGCATCACAGCCGTCTGATGCAGATTGCGACGCTGGTTGGCTTTTGGCTGGCGGGTGAGCTTTTCGTCCGTCTCGTCGGTCTGCCTCTTCCCGGCGGCATTGTCGGCATGGCGCTGGTGCTGGCCCTGCTTCTGAGTGGCCGTATCAGCCTGTTCAGCATGAAGCGCGGTGCCGAATGGTTTCTGGCTGAAATGCTGCTTTTCTTCGTTCCCGCAGTGCTTGCCGTTCTCGAACATCAAGAACTGATCGGTTTGCTTGGCCTGAAAATCATGGCTGTGATCTTGCTGGGTACGTTGACGGTCATGAGTGTCACCGCATTGACGGTTGATCTCTGCTACCGTTGGAGTTTGCGTTATGTTGCTAAGTAACCCGTTTATAGCGACACTTTTCTGGTCTGCCGCAACGATCCTGCTTTATCTTGCTGCCAAGCGCGTCTACCGCCGCTTTCCCATGTGGTGGTTGACGCCGCTCGCCGTTACGCCATTGTTGCTGATGGCGCTGGTCATTGGGCTCAATCAGAACTATCGCGGCTATTTCAGCGCAACCCATTGGCTGGTAGCGCTGCTTGGACCAGCAACGGTTGCCTTCGCGATCCCGATTTATCAGCAGCGCGCAACGATCCTCCGCTATTGGCCGGTGCTTCTGGCGGGCGTGGTCGTCGGAAGTTCTTCGGCTATGGCGTCTGCGTGGGGTTTGGCGCATCTGCTGGGCCTCAACGAGGCAATCAGCCTCAGCCTCATGCCGCGTTCGATGAGCACACCTTTTGCCATGACTGTCTCGGGCGACATTGGTGGTACGCCTGACCTGACAGCGATCTTCGTGGTACTAACTGGTGTGTTCGGTGCAGCTCTCGGTGAAGTCATGCTCAATTGGCTGCCGATACGCTCCGCACTGGCACGCGGAGCCCTTTTCGGCATGGGCGCACACGGAGCTGGTGTGGCCAAAGCTCACCAGATCGGCAGTGAGGAAGGTTCGATTGCCGGGCTGGTCATGGTGCTTGTCGGTCTGGTGAACGTGCTTGCCGCACCTTTGATTGCCCACTTTTTGTAAGGGGTTAATTTTACAGGTGATTCTTTAAAACGCCCGGTTTTCGGGCGTTTTCTGTATGCGTGAATCTGCCTTTTTCTTGAGCGTCAACGTCTTTGCATAACTGATATGCATTAATGACCGTTGCTGCAGAAAAGGGGAGCGGGTAAACGTCTCTTTATCGAGTTCACTCCTCCTCCCAGAACTCGATAAGGAATACGGCACTCCTCCTCCCAAGCCGTATTCAAGATCAGGCCGCGCATCCTCCTCCCGCGCGGCCTTTTTCTTTTTTAAGCTCACTGCAATCCTGCTTCGCTTTCGTCTCCATGCATTGACAATGCGTAACCGCACAGCCCCATAGGCAAGCTGCGATATCTACTCTATTTTTGACTCAAGTTCTGAATCGGGGAGACAGCGTCCATGACAAGCGGCATCCACCACATTACCCTCATCACCCGAAAAGTGCAGGCGAATGTCGATTTCTATGCCGGTTTTCTGGGATTGCGTATCGTCAAGCAGACGGGCGGGTTTGAAGATGCCGAGCAGCTCCATCTGTTCTATGGCGACCGTTCGGGTACGCCCGGATCGTTAATTACGTTCCTGGTGTGGGAAGATGGTGCCAGGGGCCGTGTCGGCCATGGTCAGGTTAGCGAAATCGCACTTGCCATTGATCGCACTGCCATCGGTTTCTGGTTGGAGCGCGCCTTGCGCTATCATGTGCCATCCGAAGGACCGGTTCAGGAGTTTGGCGAGCCTGTTCTGCGCCTGCGCGATCCCGATGGTGTGATCGTCAAGCTTGTCGGTTGCGATCTTGCCGCTAACGATGCGTGGGAAAGCGAAGGTATTCCGGCAGCTTTCGCCGTCAGGCGTTTGCGTGCCACGACCATTCTGTCCGAAGCGCCGGAACAGACGGCTGGTTTCATCGAACGCCATTTTGGTTTCAGGCCTTCGGCGAAAGAGGGCACGATAGATCGTCTTCTGTCAGATTCCGGCGATGCCATTGATGTGCGTGATGCGGGCGGCTTCTGGCCGGGTATTCCTGGCACGGGCATTGCCGATCATGTCGCTTTTCGTGCCGCCGATACTGGTGAAGTGGAAAAGGCGGAGAAGGAACTGTCGAAGCTCAACTCTAGTGCCGTCAATGTGCACGACCGCAAATATTTCACGTCGCTCTATGTTCGCGAGCCGGGTGGAACGCTGTTCGAATTTGCAACCGATGCGCCGGGCTTCGCAATAGACGAGCCGGTCGAGAAACTGGGCCAGTTCCTGTTCGTGCCGCCGGGCAATGAAGAAAAGGCCGATGCCATCCGGGCACGGATGCCGCAATTTGCCCTGCCGGGCGAAGAGCGCGTCATCTATCGCGACCTGCCTTTCGTTCATCGGATACACCAGCCGGAAGACCCGGATGGCAGTACGCTAGTGCTCTTGCACGGTACTGGCGGGAACGAAAATGACCTGATGCCTTTCGCCCGCAAGGTTGCGCCACGCGCAATCCTGCTGGGGGTACGTGGACGCAGTACGGAAGAGGGTATCCAGCGCTGGTTCCGTCGCTTCGACCTGAAAAAGTTCGATCAGGCCGATATTCAGTTTGAAGCGCAGGCATTCGAGGCTTTCGTTGAAGGTGCCGCCGTTGCTTATGGCATCGATCTGAACCGGACGGCCTTTATCGGGAACTCCAACGGCGCAAATCTGCTGGCGGCTTTCATGCGCCTGCATCCGCATGTGGTTCGCACGGCGGTTCTTCTGCGTGGTCAGGAGGTTCTGGAGGAGCAGCCCGATGGCGCGGATTTGTCGGATGCTTCAGTGCTTTTGATGAACGGCGCTTCCGATCCTTTTGGAGATGGGAACGGAACACTGGAAAAAGCCCTGAGAGAAGACGGGGCCGATCTTACGATCAGTAAGGTCGAGGCCGGGCATGCGCTCATAGATGAAGATATCCGCATCGTAAGCGACTGGCTTCGAGACAAGATATAAGTAAAAGGGCTGCGGAGAGTTCCGCAGCCCTTTTACTATATTAATCAAGCGGTTTCAGGTTTCGCTCGATCGCTTCGCGCTTTCCTTCGAGGAAAGGCGGAAGCGACAGGCTTTCGCCAAGGCTTTCAAGTGGCTCGTCGACTGCAAAGCCGGGACCATCGGTCGCGATCTCGAACAGGATGCCGTTCGGCTCGCGGAAGTAGAGCGAGCGGAAATAGTAGCGTTCGACTTCGCCGCTTGACGGCATACGCACAGACCGCAGGCGGTCGACCCATTCCTGCATGCCTTCCTGATCCGGCGTGCGGAATGCCACATGGTGCACAGCGCCCGCACCCTGCCATGCAGTGGGGAGGTTCGGCTGTACCGCGACATGCAGTTCGGCTGCAGCTCCGCCCGGACCCATGGAGAAGACATGGACATGACCTTCACCGTCAGGCGAAACGTAATCGCCGGTCTGGCGTATGTTCATGACCTTTTCCAGAATGATCTGGGTGGGCGCCAGTTCGGGAACACTGAGCGTAATCGGTCCGAGGCCCCTGATCTGTTTTTCTGCAGGCACAGGACTCCGGTCCCAACTGTGTGCTTCCCCCGCGCCACCGTCATCGGTCAGACGCAGACGCTGCCCCTCCGGGTCCTCGAAGTCGAGAACGGCCCGTCCTGCAACTTCGAAAATATCGCCGGTCTGGACGCCTTTATCGTTCAGGTGCTTTCGCCACCATTCTAGGTTTTCCACACCGTTCACACGCAAGCCGGTACGGATAACGCTATTGGTGCCGCGCTGTTCGCGCTGTACCGGCCAGTCAAAAAAGGTAACGTCCGTGCCGGGCGAAGCCAGCCCGTCTGCGTAAAACAGATGGTAGGCGCTGGTGTCGTCCTGATTGACGGTTTTCTTGACGAGCCGAAGTCCGAGCGTGTCGGTGTAGAAGCGCCGGTTGCCGGGCGCGTCGGCGGTGATGGCTGTCAAATGATGCAGCCCTGTCAGTTCCGATGCCATAATGTGCCTCCTTCAGATACGGAGTTGCTGTTGGCGGTTATATCGGTCGGGGCAGCCCGCGAGGAAAGTATCACCTGTTGAACAGTGTGTAACCAATAAGCCGCAATCGTCTTGCGTTCCGACAACGGTGGATAATTGGGGCTTGGCAGAACCTTTCACGTAAAGAATATATTAACCCTCAAATTTCGGGTGTAATACCAAAACTAGATGAGTTTGACCCATCGAGTTTTGGTTGAGCTTGTGCGGCGATTGAGCATTTTCAGGGCGTGATGCGTCAGTATCGCAGCGCTCTGGTATAAGAGACCTGCTGGCGTAGCGTTTAGGGAGTTTGGTTTTGCGGCGCATTTTTTCTCGGACTGCCCCTGCGTTGCTTGTTCTGATGTCTCTGCTTGCCGGTTGCGCCAGCCGGCCTGAAGGTGTGCTTGTACCCGTTGGCGATGCCGCTTCTCCCGGTACCACCAAGGTCGATCTTGTCGTGGCGACCACGCGCCGTCCATCCGACAAACCGGGCATTCTTTTCTCCGGCGAGCGTGACAAGCTCGTGTCGCTCAACGAGATTGTTGTGTCCATTCCGCCGGAAAAAAACCGCAAGGCGGGTGAAGTACAGTGGCCCAAGAAGCTGCCACCCAATCCGCAGAAGGATTTCACCACCGTCAGCGTGACGCCGCTCAAGACAGATGTGGAAATGGCAGGCTGGGTTCGCCCGCATCTGACCAAGAGTCGCCGCGTGATGGTCTTCGTGCACGGCTTCAACAATACGTTCGAGGATTCCGTCTATCGCTTTGCCCAGATCGTGCACGATTCTGGAGCCGATGTTGCGCCGGTGATCTTCACCTGGCCGTCGCGTGCCAGCGTGTTCGACTATAATTACGATAAGGAAAGCACCAACTATTCCCGCGACGCGCTGGAACAGATATTGCGCGCCATCGTTCGCGAACCCGAAGTCAAGGATATCACGGTCATGGCCCACTCAATGGGCAGCTGGCTGACGGTCGAGGCTCTGCGGCAGATGGCTATCCGCGACGGTCGCGTGAATGCCAAGATAACAGACGTCATTCTCGCATCGCCCGATCTCGACGTCGATGTGTTCTCGAAACAGTTTCTGGCGATGGGCAAGCAGCATCCGCGCTTCACATTGTTCACGTCGCGAGATGACAAGGCACTTGCATTGTCACGGCGTATTTCCGGCAATATCGACCGTCTCGGCCAGATCGATCCGTCAATCGAGCCGTATCGCTCCGAGCTTGAAAAAGCAGGCATTAGTGTCATCGATCTCACCAAGCTCAAGTCGGGCGATAGGCTCAACCATGGCAAATTCGCCTCCAGTCCAGAGGTCGTACAGCTGATCGGTCAGCGCCTTGTTGCAGGCCAGACCATCACGGATTCGCAGGTCGGTCTCGGTGATCGTCTGGGTGCAGTCGCGATCGGTACGGCCCAAGGTGTCGGTACGGCGGCTTCGCTGGTGGTAACAGCGCCGATTGCCGTGTTCGATCCGAACACGCGCAAAACCTATGACGAGCAGATTGATCGTTTCGGCCGTGCTGTCGGCAATACGGTTGGCGCAGTCACGATCCCGACGCAGTAGAACGCTTTGCCTCTGCAGTTGTCTTATTTAAGCTGACGCTGTAGGACTCGCGGCCAGAAAGTTCGGGCCGCGAGGAGGACCTCATGCAGATTATCCGCACCATCGAGGAGTTGCGGCAGGTGCTGGCGCCTGCGCGTCGTGCGGGCAAGCGCATCGGCTTCGTGCCGACAATGGGCTATCTTCACAAAGGCCATCTGGAACTTGTTCACCGGTCGCGCGCCGACAATGACGTGACTGTCGTGTCGATCTTCGTCAATCCGCTGCAATTTGGCGCGAATGAAGACCTCGACAAATATCCGCGCGATCTGGAACGCGATGCGGCTCTATTGCGCGGGGCAGAGGTCGATTACCTCTTCGCACCAGCCGTCAGCGAGATGTATCCGCGCCCAATGCAGACCGTGGTGGATGTGCCAGCCCTTGGCAACCAGATGGAAGGTGAGGCGCGTCCCGGCCACTTCGCCGGTGTCGCAACGGTGGTCAGCAAGCTTTTCAATATCGTTGGGCCTGATACCGCTTATTTCGGCGAAAAGGACTTTCAACAGCTCGTGATCATCCGCCGCATGGTGGAGGATATGGCGATACCCGTACGCGTGGTCGGTGTTGAGACGGTGCGGGAGAATGACGGGCTCGCCTGTTCGTCGCGCAACGTCTATCTGACGCCCGAACAGCGCGCCGCTGCCATCATCGTGCCGAAGGCGCTTGATGAGGCCGAGCGGCTTTATCGGTCCGGTCTGGACGATCCCGATGCGCTGGAAGCGGCAATTCGCGCCTTTATTGCCACAGAGCCGCTGGCGATGCCGGAAGTTGTGGCGCTGCGTGACCCCGAAACGCTGGAGCGCCTGGCGGCGGTGCAGGGGCACCCGGTGCTGATTGCGCTGTTCGTACGGCTTGGCACGACGCGGCTCCTCGATAATCGCGTGATTGCGCATGTCGCGCAGGAACAGGCGGCGTGAGATGAGCGCGCCCGTCAAACAGAAGCGACTGACGCCCAAGGCTATCTCGGCCCTGAAGGGTGAACGCCCGATTGTCAGCCTCACCGCCTATACGACACCGATTGCGCGTCTGCTCGATCCGCATTGCGACCTGCTTTTGGTGGGGGATTCGCTCGGCATGGTGCTTTACGGCATGGATTCCACCCTTGCCGTGACGCTCGACATGATGATCGCCCATGGACAGGCGGTGATGCGCGGAGCGGAGACGGCTTGTGTCATCGTCGATATGCCGTTCGGTTCCTATCAGGAATCGAAGGAACAGGCGTTCCGCAATGCCGCCCGCGTGATGCAGGAAACCGGCTGCGACGGCGTCAAGCTCGAAGGCGGGGAGGAAATGGCCGAAACGGTCGATTTTCTGGTTCGGCGGGGCATTCCGGTGTTCGGTCATGTCGGCCTGATGCCGCAACAGGTCAATACGGTTGGCGGCTTCCGCTCGCTCGGACGCGATGACGATGAGGCCGACCGCATTCGCCGCGATGCGCAGGCTATCGCCGATGCCGGTGTCTTTGCGCTGGTCATTGAAGGCACGGTGGAGCCGCTGGCGCGCGCGATCACCGCATCGCTCTCCGTTCCGACGGTCGGCATCGGGGCTTCGGCAGCCTGCGACGGGCAGATACTGGTCTCCGACGATATGCTGGGGCTGTTTCAGGATTTCACACCGCGCTTTGTGAAGCGCTTTGCTCAATTGGCGCCGCAAGTGTCCGATGCGGCGAAAGCCTATGCCGAGGAGGTGCGGGCGCGTACATTCCCGGGGCCGGAGCATGTTTTCGGCGCTAAACCGAAAACTTAACCCTTAAATTCTGTGCCGTATGGCGGTAGCGCCTTGTAATTATTCGTCAATCGCGTTCAATGTCGGAAGTATTTTCCGGAGTTGCCGTGACCGACGATATTGCCCATACCGAACTGATTGCCGTGCTGGCCGCCGTGACCAGCGAACAGCCGCGCGTCATGACCGTGCGGCAGGGGCAAGCCCTGCCATCCGGCCCATTCGAAAGCGAGCACCGTTCGTTGCAATCGGGTCTGCGCGCCTGGGTGCAGTCGGAAACCGCGCATCCGGTCGGCTATCTGGAGCAGCTCTACACCTTTGCCGACCGTGACCGTCACGCGCAGGGCGAACGCATCATCTCGATCAGCTATCTCGGCCTCGTGCGCGAAAGCGATGCGGCGGCAGGGCAGGCGGGCTGGCGCGGCTGGTATGATTATCTGCCATGGGAAGATCACCGTCAGGGCGAACCGGCCATCATGGAGCATCTCAACAATGCGCTCCTTGTCTGGGCCTATCGGGCCGAAACGCCGGAACTGACCGCGCAGCGCATGCGGCGCATCGCCTTCACTTTCGGCTTTGAAAACGGCGAGTGGGGCGGGCGCTGGAACGAAGACCTCGTGTTGCAGCGCTATGAGCTTCTTTACGAGGCCGGGCTGGTGGCGGAAGCCGGGATGAAGGAAGACGAGAACGGTCGTTCCATGTTTGCCGATCATCGCCGCATCCTTGCCACGGCGATTGCGCGGCTGCGCGCCAAGATCAAATACCGCCCGGTAGTGTTCGAGCTGATGCCGGACAGTTTTACGCTTTTGCAACTCCAACGGACTGTCGAAGCGCTGGCGGGCCTGCGCCTGCACAAGCAGAATTTCCGCCGCCTGATCGAGCAGCAGGATCTCGTCGAAGAAACCGGCGAAAGCGACAGCGAAACCGGCGGTCGCCCGGCAAAACTGTTCCGTTTCCGCTACTCGATTGTCGAGGAACGCGCCCTTTCCGAGCGCCATCTGGCTGGAGCCAAGCTGCCAATCTCCCGCGATTGACAATATACTCGAATCGAGTATAAGTTCATAAACATTAAATACTCATATTGAGTATAAATGGGTAGACAAGCATTTCCAGCAAAAGTGCGAAGCGGTTTTGCGCGGGACAATGCGTAGGTGACCTTGGAGGTCCAACCATGAACGATCATGTTTCCGTTTCGCAACTCTATGACCGCGTGGCCAAGGTGCTGCCCAAGGCGGAGTGGCTGGGCTTCGAAGACGACGTCGCAGCCATTCTCGAGCTGAAGAAAAAGCGTAATGCCGTCATCCTTGCGCATAATTACCAGACACCGGAAATCTTCCACTGCGTGGCCGATATTGTCGGCGACAGTCTGGCGCTGGCGCGCAAGGCTGCGGAGGTCGATGCCGATGTGATCGTGCTGGCGGGCGTGCATTTCATGGCCGAGACGGCCAAGCTGCTCAATCCCGGCAAGACGGTGCTGATCCCCGATATGGCTGCGGGCTGTTCGCTGGCCGACAGCATCACGCCGGAAGATGTGGCGCTGTTGCGCGAGGCGCATCCCGGCGTGCCGATCGTCACCTATGTCAACACATCTGCTGCCGTGAAGGCGGTATCCGATATTTGCTGCACCTCGGGCAATGCGAAAAAGGTGGTGGAATCGCTTGGCGTACCGCGCGTGCTGATGATCCCCGACGAGTTTCTGGCGCAGAATGTGGCCCGCGAAACCGATGTCGAAATTCTCGCCTGGCATGGCCATTGCGAGGTGCATGAGCGGTTCACGCCCGACGATATCCGCGAATTGCGCGAAAGCCACCCCGGCGTGGTGGTTCTGGCCCATCCCGAATGCCCGCCGGACGTGGTGGCAGTTGCCGATTTCGCCGGTTCCACGGCGGTCATGTCGGACTATGTCGGCGAAAAGAAGCCGCAGCGTGTCGTGCTTTTGACCGAATGCTCGATGAGCGACAATGTTGCCGTCGACCACCCGGATGTCGAGTTCATCCGCCCGTGCAATCTCTGCCCGCATATGAAGCGGATCACGCTCGCCAATATTCGCGATGCGCTGGAAAACAACCGCCATGAAGTGACCGTCGATGCCGCACTGATGGAACCTGCCCGACGCGCCGTCGAGCGGATGCTGGCGGTATGAATACGCTCCCGGTCCTCGTCATTGGCAGCGGCCTTGCCGGTCTGATGACGGCGCTGACGCTCTCTCCGCAGCCGGTCTTGTTGGTGACGGTGGGAAACCTCGGCCTGTCCGGTTCCAGCACCTTGGCGCAGGGCGGCATTGCCGCAAGTGTTGGCGCGGACGACAGCACGGCGCTGCATCTGGCCGATACGATTGTGGCGGGCGACGGCCTGTGTGACGCAGGCGTGGCGGCAGAAATCATCGCGGCGGGCGCGGAGGTCGTGGCCGCGCTCGAAGCGCATGGCGTGCACTTCGACCGCAAGGCGGACGGTTCGTTTTCGCTCGGTCTGGAAGCTGCCCATAGCCGCCATCGCATCGTGCATGTGGATGGCGATGCGACGGGCGCGGGCATCGTGCGCGCCTTGATCGAAAGGGTTCTGGCGACGCCTTCCATCACCCTCATGGAAAACACTCGCGCCCTGCGGCTCCTCAGGCAGGACGACCGTGTTGTGGGTGCCAGCCTTGAAAATGTCGGGCCGGTTGTAGCCCGCGCCGTGGTGCTGGCGACGGGCGGGATCGGCGGACTTTATCAGGCAACGACCACGCCGCTCGGCAATCTTGGGCAGGGAGCCGCATTGGCAGGCCGCGCGGGCGCTGTGCTTGCCGATATGGAATTCGTGCAGTTCCACCCAACGGCGCTTGCCGTTTCTGCGCCGCGCCTGCCGCTCATCAGCGAGGCGGTGCGCGGGGAGGGTGCTCAACTTGTCAATGATCGCGGCGAGCGCTTCATGGGCGATATTCCGGGCCGCGAGCTTGCACCCCGTGATGTGGTGGCGCGCGCTATCGGCAGCGAGATTGCGCAAGGGCGCAAGGTCTTTCTCGATGCGCGCGCGGCTCTGGGCGCGCGGTTTGCGAGCCGGTTTCCGGGTATCGACGCGCTTTGCAGACAGCATGGCATCGATCCGGCCATGGATATGATCCCGGTCAGACCGGCCACGCATTACCATATGGGCGGGATCAGGACCGACGGCAATGGGCGCAGCAGTCTGCCGGGTCTCTGGGCGGTGGGCGAAGCGGCCTGCACCGGCCTGCATGGCGCGAACCGGCTTGCCAGCAATTCGCTGCTTGAAGCCGCCGCGATGGGGCTGCGCGCCGCACGCGCGCTCGGTGATGAAAGCGCGGTCGCCGTTCGGCATCCCGTGCCGGTCAGCCCGCCGCAAAATGCCGATCCCGAACCGGTACGGCGCATTGTTTCCAACCATCTTGGCCTGCTGCGTGATGAAGAAGGTTTGCGTTCTGCAATCACCACCCTTCTCCTCCTCGCGGAGACCGACGATGCCGCAGCTGTGGCGCTGGTCGCTGCAGTTGCGGCATTTGAACGGCGCGAGTCCCGCGGCAGCCATGCCCGCACCGATTATCCCGCCAAAGATGCGGCCCCAGCCCGCAGCTTTCTCACCTTTCCGGCAGCTTTCGCATTGGCTCGCGAAATAGCCGCGTCTCACCCTGTTGCAAGGATTGCATGATGAACCTGCCGCGCCTGTCTCCGCTTGTCGTCGAACCGATGGTGCGCGCCGCACTTTTGGAAGATCTGGGGCTTGCTGGCGATATTACCAGCAATGCGGTGGTGCCGGAGGATCACCGCTCGGCCATGCTGTTCAGCCTGCGCCAGCCGGGCGTCATCGCCGGGCTGGATGTGGCCGAAATGGCGTTTCGTCTGGTCGATCCGGAAGTCACATTCGAACGTCTGGCGCGGGACGGTCAGTCTCTTGAGAAGGGGGCGGATGTTGCCCGCGTTTCCGGCTCGTCGCGCTCGATCCTGGCGGGGGAGCGCACGGCGCTGAATTTCCTCGGCCATCTGTCCGGCATTGCCACAGCCACCGCCGGCTTGGTGCAGGCGGTCCAAGACACCAGGGCCTCCATCGTCTGCACGCGCAAGACGACACCTGGGCTGCGCGCCTTGCAGAAATATGCCGTCAGGGCAGGCGGCGGCATGAACCACCGTTTCGCGCTTTATGATGCGGTGCTGATCAAGGATAATCATATCGCAGTCGCTGGCGGCGTGCGCAAGGCCATCGAACGCGCCAAGGCTGGTGCCGGTCACATGGTCAAGATCGAAGTCGAAGTCGATACGCTGCAACAACTCGATGAAGCCATGGAGACGGGTGTGGATGCGGTGCTGCTCGATAATATGTCGCCTGCGCAGTTGCGCGAGGCGGTGTCGGTGATCGCCGGGCGCGCCATTTCGGAAGCATCCGGCGGCATCACGCCTGAAACGGTGGCGGCGGTTGCCGCCAGCGGGGTTGATCTGATTTCGGTTGGCTGGACAACGCACAGCGCGCCAAACCTCGATATTGGGCTCGATTTTGAACTGAGTAACTGAGGCATTACGCTTTGAGTAATATGGGAGATGGCCCCTCCTGCATCACCAAATTTCAAACGTGTTCTGCTATCAGGGTTTGTTCACCTCGCGAGGCTTGGTCTTGCGTATTTGAGGCGAGAATTCCATACATAAAAACATGATTGAATTATTCATATTTTTATGTCACAAAGTCACTGACTGATAGTCAGTCATGAGTCGTGTGGCGGTCTGGCAGCTTGCTTGTGTGCGTGCCGACTGCCGGATCGCCGTCACGGCAGTACCGCTCAGAATGAGGAACATCGAGCAGGAGGGAAGCGTGATGCTTCACCATACGGAAAACTGGCCTTACGTCGTCACCCTCTCGAGGGGCGTATCGACCGCGGAAGAAACGCGTGAATTCTTTGATGTCTGGAACCGTTGGCTTGATGCAGGAACACCCTTTGTCACGATCCGCCGTTTTCTGGATGAGGATGCTCTTGCGCATCCCGAAGGCTCGGCGCGTGAAGTCAAACAGTGGTTTCAGCAGAATGCACAGCGCATTCGCGCACAGGTGCTGGGCATGGTGAACATCGTGCCGGAATCTGTTTATGAACAGGCGAGCCGCATGGATGCTGAAAAGCTGTTTCGCGTTCCGGCGGGCACATTCTCCAATGTCGACGCGGCGTTACATTGGTTGGAGGATCGGGTTGTTCGACCAAACCAGCTTGATTTTGACAGGGCGGCGATCCGGGATAAATTGGCACCGTCCTGAAGTTCCGGAGATTGATTTGCCGTCCACCGCCATCAAGCCCAAACCTCGCACCAAACCAGCGGAAATACGTCGCAACGAACTGATGGCGGCAGCCGAAGCCCTCTTCCTCGAGAAGGGCTTCGCGGCGACAAGCGTGGATGAAATCGTGCGTCTGGCGGATGTCGCCAAAGGTACGTTCTATCTGCATTTTCGCAGCAAGGACGATATGCTGATCGCCTTGCGGCAGCGCTTTATCGACCGGTTCTGCGAAGGGCTGGAGCAGCAGTTGGAACAATGTCCAGTCGATGACTGGCAGGGAAAGCTGGCTGTCTGGGCCGAAACCGGCATTGCCGGCTATCTCGACAATTATAAGCTCCACGACATGGTGTTTCACGATTTCCATCCACCCATGCGCCGCATGAAACAGGAAAATCCGGCAATCATCCGGCTTGATGCCCTATTGACCGACGGTAATGCTGCAGGCGCGTGGAAAATAGCCGATACACGTTTGACCGCCGTGCTTCTGTTTAATGCGTTGCACGGTGCGGTCGATGAGATCATCTCCAATCCGGATATGATGGATCGTGTCGAAATGGTCGCCGGAGTGAAAGCATTTTTCCTGCAGGCAGTTCGCGCATAGCAGTTACCCCCAAAGAAAAAGGGAGGCTGGGTGCCTCCCTCTATCCATCTGTTTTCACAAGTGTGTTGATCTCGAAACCGGTTCCCACTTTCAGGAGATAGGCTCTGGCACGAATGCTGGGCTTATTTCTCGACGAAAGCCTTCTCGATGACGTAATGTCCGGCTTCGCTCTGGCTGCCTTCGGTGAACCCGCGCTCTTCCAGAATCTGTTTTGTTTCGGCCAGCATTTCCGGGCTGCCGCAGAGCATCATGCGGTCGTCGTCGTGGTTAAACTCGGGCAGACCGACATCGGTGAACAGCTGGCCCGAGCGGATGAGATCGGTCAGGCGACCTCGGTTCTTGTAGGGCTCACGCGTGACGGTCGGGTAATAGATGAGCTGCTTCTGCACCATTTCTCCGAGGAATTCATCCTGCGGCAGTTCACTGGCGATGAAATCCGTATAGGCGAGTTCGGCGACCTGACGCACGCCATGAACGAGAATGATCTTCTCGAAACGTTCGTATGCTTCCAGATCGCGAATGATCGACAGGAATGGTGCGAGGCCGGTGCCGGTCGAGAGCAGCCAGAGATTTTTTCCAGGCTTCAGATTGTCGTAGAGCAACGTGCCGACCGGCTTCTTGGACAGGATGATCTGGTCGCCAACCTTCAAATGCTGGAGCTTGGAAGTGAGCGGACCGTTCGGCACCTTGATCGAGAAGAATTCCAAGCCGTCTTCATAAAGGCTAGAGGCAATCGAATAGGCACGCGTGAGCGGCTTGCCGTTCACTTCCAAGCCCATCATGATGAACTGACCGCTCTGGAAGCGAAAACCGGGGTCGCGCGTCGTGCGGAAGGAAAACAGCGTATCGGTCCAGTGATGGATGTCGGTGACGGTTTCCTGATTGAAGTTGCTGCTCATTTTCGGAACTGTCTCTGTCTTGCTCCTGCACCGCTTGGGAGGACGGCGTCCAGGGAATTGGATTGGTTGGTTCGGTCTTATCGGTCATTGCTGCATTTTGCCCGCAACCATGCACCTCCGTGGAGACTGCATCCGCTGCAGGCAAAACGCCTTGATCGCAATCAATGTAAGCGCGTCATGCTGCCTTCAGGGTGGCTTCCGCGAATTCGTAATTGGCCAGCTTGTCGAGGAAATTCGTTACATAGTCAGGCCGACGATTACGGAAATCGAGATAATAGCTATGTTCCCAGACATCAAGCCCTAATAGCGCCTTGCCTTCGCCGGTTGCCAGCGGATTGGAGCCGTTTGGTGTCTTGGTGACCTTCAGCTTGCCGTCATTGGCAAGAACCAACCACGCCCAGCCAGAACCGAACTGGCCGACGGCTGCAGTCTTGAAGGCTTCCTTGAACTGGTCGACATTGCCGAAATCCTCGACGATCTTCTTTTCCAGAGAACCGGGCAGGCGTCCACCGGTTGCCGACAGGTTCTGCCAGAACAGATTGTGGTTCCAGTGCTGGCCAGCATTGTTGAACACCGGAGCGAGATCGGCCTTGTCCTTGGCGAAGAGGACGATTTCTTCGAGCGTTTTATCCTTGAGCGCGTCATTCTTTTCAACGAAACCGTTGAGTGCCGTCACATAGGCCTGATGGTGCTTGCCGTGATGCAGCTCGAGCGTTTCCGTACCCATTCCGACGCCTTCAAGTGCGTTGGTTGCGAAGGGAAGTGGTGGCAAAGTGAAGCTCATTTTAAAACTCCTGATCGCTTGAGCATGATCACCGGTCGGCATCCTGAGGATCGATTCCGGTGTCGACTCTGGCTTTGACGAAAGCCGGTTTGAATATTGAAAATTCAGAATTATCTTGCTTTGACAGGTCTGATCGCCTATTTAACAAGATAATCCTTCTTTAAATAGAAAACGGCACATATGTCAAGGAATGACTTTCTAAATACCAATGAATTGGGAGCACGTTCTCCCGCAGGAAGGATCATGCTCTCGCTCAAGATGCGGGGAGCGCAGACCGCGGCGACCATCGGAGAGCATTTGGGAACCACAGGTGAGGCGGTTCGCCAACAGCTGGTGCGTCTTGCCGAGGAGGGGCTTGTTTCCTCACATTCCGTGTCGCAGGGCGTTGGTCGACCCTCATTGTTCTGGGATTTAACCGAAGCCGGTAACAAACGTTTTCCCGATACACATGCCGATTTGACTGTTCAGCTTCTTCATTCGGTACGCGCCATTCTTGGTGACGATGCGCTGGACACGCTGATCGCCCATCGCGAGACCGAGACGCGACGTCAATATCAGACACGCCTGAAGGATTTGCCTCTTGACCAGCGAGTGAAGGAACTTGCCGATATTCGTTCCGCCGAGGGCTACATGGCTGATGCCGTAAAGCGGGAAGACGGTTCCTGGGTGCTCATAGAAAACCATTGTCCGATCTGTGCCGCTGCCGATGCTTGTCAGGGCTTTTGCAGGTCGGAGCTTCAGGTATTCAGGGCCGTGCTTGGCCCTGATGTTTCTGTAAACCGCACCGAGCATATTCTGGCCGGTGCACGGCGCTGTGCTTACGTTATTGCGCCAACCGCCTAACCATCCTTTCAGCCCTAACCACCCTTTCAGCATTGTGCCGGTTGCGGCTGTTTCGCGCTGCGGACCAGAGCAAGCGCTGATACGAACGCCAGTGCAGACAGAATGGCAAAACCGGAGAAGAGCCAAAGTGCGGCATGTGCGGTGCCGGCAAAGCCACCGGGATTGGTGAGGCCAGCCATATTGGCAACCATTCCGGCAAGTGCGGCACCAAGGGCGGTCGTAAAAAGCTGTACCATCGTCACGGACGCGGAAGCCAGATTTTGATCCTCTGTGTCGGCGCGCTTGAAAATGCGGGTCAGCAGATGCGGCCATGTCAGGCCGACGCCGAAACCGATGACCGCCAGCGCGATACAGATCGGCAGCAGATCATACCAATGTCCTTCGCTGCCTGCGGGAATGAGAACAGCCAGCGTTACCATGCCTGCCACCCCCATGACGGGGGCGGCGAGAATCACACGGTCAGTGCGCCCGGCGGCAACTCCTGACGATCCGATAGAGCCAAGGGTCCAGCTGCCGCCCATGATGGCTGCCAGATACCCCGCAACAAGCGGCGACTGGTTGTGCAATACCTGAAAGAACAGCGGCACGAAGACCTCAGCACTGGTAACGGATGCGCTGAGGAAGGCAAGCGTCAGATAGAGCGCGCCGAGTTTCTGGATACTGAACGAGCCTTTCGGAAGGATGCGCCTGCCGGCTTTCTTTTCCACTGCGGCAAGGAGAAGCAGCAGGACAATGGCAACCGCGACACCACCGGCATTCAGCGCCAGCTCAGATGAAATGCTCCCGGCAGAGACGGCAAGGACAGCAGCAGCCAAAAGGATGAGTTGCGGCCAGGCAAGCCGGTCATTGCTGGCGGCAGCGCCGGATTCACGCGGCAGGATAATCATGGCCATGACGGTAAACAGGGCAATCACTGGCGCCAGTGACCAGAAAGCGGCGCGCCAGACGCCAAGCTCCGCAAAAACACCGCCGATGGCTGGGCCGACAAGGGTGGCGACGCCCCACATGCCGGAAACGAGACCAATGGCGCGCGGCCATAGTGCTTCGTCGAAAACGATGCGGATCATGGAATAGGAGAGCGCCAGCATCATGCCGCCGCCAAGGCCTTGTATGGCGCGCCCCGCCAGCATGACGGGCATGGATGGGGCCAGACCGCAAGTCAGGGTTCCGGCAGCGAAGATGACCGCCGCGATCAGGTAGGCGCTGCGCGGGCCTGCCTGTGAAAGCAGGCGCGGCACGAGGGCTGAGCCGAGAATGGATGCAGTCACGAACAGCGCCGTGTTCCACGCATAATAATCCATGCCGCCAATGTCGGCGACGACTGTTGGCAGGATGGTTGTCGCGATGAACACGTTGATGGCATGAAGCGCCACGCCGCCAACAAGCGTCAGCGAAACAATGCCGTTTCTACCTGCGAACAGATCTCCCCAACCGGCGGTCGGCTTGTGATCCTGCATTTCATTTTCCTCTGACTGTCATTAAGCGGTCGAAAGCCCGAATAAGGCCGATCCGAACATGGAAATAATGGCTACGCCCGTGCCTATAATTTGTCAAGCAAGCGCTTGTTTAATCGGATTGATGATACTCATGAAACTGTAGCAAGCTGTCTTGCCGGGTTGAAGCCATTTGTCCAGGCAAAGACTTTCAATGAAAATGACGGGGGCAAGGGGGCGAGTAAGAGGGACGGGGTTCAAATCCTCGCAAAAAGCTCTATATGAAGCTCACCCGCCGGAGGTGGAGAAGCAATCCGCGATAGCTTGTGGGGAAATTTTTCCCGATAATGCTGTGGCGGATTTGTGTTTCTGTCACAAGCTTCCTATAAGCCTTCAAATAATTTGGGAAACTACTTGTATGTTTCCTCAACTTGGCAAACCAGCCTTGCTGGCGAGGCCAGATTTCTCCTTTTGGACGACCCGGAACTCTCATGATCCAGACGCCTTACTATCTGATCGACAAGACCAAGCTGAAGCGCAACATGGAAAAGGTTGCATATGTGCGCGAGAAATCCGGCGCCAAGGCGCTGTTGGCGCTGAAATGCTTTGCCACGTGGTCGGTATTTGATCTGATGAGCGAATATATGGATGGCACGACATCGTCTTCGCTCAATGAAGTGCGTCTCGGTCACGAGAGATTTGGCGGCGAAACCCATGCCTACAGCGTGGCCTACGCCGATAACGAGATCGACGACGTTATCAGCCATGCCGACAAGATCATCTTCAATTCCATCGGACAGCTGGAACGCTTCGCCGACAAGGCAGCGCATATCAGGCGCGGCTTGCGCCTCAATCCGGGTGTCTCGTCCTCGGGCTTCGATCTGGCCGATCCGGCGCGTCCGTTCAGCCGTCTTGGCGAGTGGGACGTGGCGAAGGTGGAAAAGGTCATGGATCGCGTTACCGGTTTCATGATCCATAACAATTGCGAAAACTCCGATTTCGGTCTTTTCGACAAGATGCTGACCGACATTGAAGAAAAATTCGGCTCGCTTCTCCATCGCGTTGAATGGGTGAGCCTTGGCGGCGGCATCCATTTCACCGGCGACGATTATCCGGTCGATGAATTCTGCGCACGCCTGAAGGCGTTCTCGGAAAAGTTCGGCGTTCAGGTTTATCTGGAGCCGGGCGAGGCCTCGATCACCAGAACCACGACTCTGGAAGTCACGGTTCTCGACACGCTTTATAACGGCAAAAACCTTGCCATCGTCGACAGTTCCATCGAAGCGCATATGCTTGACCTGCTCATCTATCGCGAAAAGGCGAAGATGGCGCCAAACAATGGCGAGCACAGCTATATGGTCTGCGGCAAATCCTGCCTTGCAGGCGATATTTTCGGCGAGTTCACGTTCGACAAGGAGCTTTCCATCGGCGACCGCCTCTCATTTGAAGATGCGGCCGGTTATACGATGGTCAAGAAGAACTGGTTCAATGGCGTGAAAATGCCTGCGATTGCCGTGCGCGAGCTGGATGGCACGGTCAAACTTGTCCGCGAATTTGATTATGCGGATTTTGAGGGTTCGCTCTCCTGAGCCCTGCGCCGCAGTATTAATTAGCGGCGTAAAACTTAAACAGGTTCTACGGCTGAGGGCGCCGGGGACGAGAAACAGATGGCGGGGAACCGCTGGAAGAGGAAGCATCGACAGAAAATGAAGAAGAACGTTCTCATTATCGGCGCCGGGGGCGTGGCACAGGTTGTTGCACATAAATGTGCGCAAAACTCTGACATATTGGGCGATATCCATATTGCGTCCCGCACGGTTGAGAAATGCCGCAAGATTATCGATAGCGTGCATGAAAAGAAGAGCCTCAAGACCGAGGTGAAGCTGGAAGCGCATGCGCTGGACGCAATGGATATTGAGGCCACCAAGGCTCTGATCCAGAAGACGGGCGTTCAGATCGTCATCAATGTCGGCTCGGCCTTCCTCAATATGTCGGTCCTTCGCGCCTGTATCGACACGGGCGTTGCTTACATGGACACGGCCATTCACGAAGATCCGAAGAAGATCTGCGAGACGCCGCCATGGTATGGCAATTACGAATGGAAGCACCTCAAGGAATGTGAAGAGAAGGGCATCACCGCCATTCTCGGTATCGGCTTCGATCCGGGCGTGGTCAATGCCTATGCGCGTCTGGCAGCCGATGATTATCTCGATGAAGTCAAATCCATCGACATCGTTGACATCAATGCCGGTTCGCATGGCCGCTGGTTCTCGACCAATTTCGACCCGGAAATCAATTTCCGCGAATTCACCGGCACAGTTTATTCCTGGCAGAAGGGTGCCTGGCAGTCGAACAAGATGTTCGAAGTCGGCCACACGTTCGACCTGCCTGTCGTCGGCCCGAGCAAGGCTTATATGACCGGCCATGATGAAGTGCATTCGCTTTCCAAGAACTATCCGAACGCGGATGTCCGCTTCTGGATGGGCTTTGGCGATCACTACATCAATGTCTTCACGGTGCTGAATAATCTGGGCCTCCTGTCCGAGCAGCCAGTCAAGACCGCTGAAGGTCTGGAAGTCGTGCCGCTCAAGGTGGTCAAGGCCGTTCTGCCTGATCCGTCGTCACTGGCACCGGATTACACCGGCAAGACCTGCATTGGCGATTTCGTCAAGGGCACCAAGGACGGCAAGGAAAAGGAAGTCTTCATCTACAACGTTGCCGACCACAAGGACGCTTACAACGAAGTGGGTTCGCAGGGTATTTCCTATACCGCTGGTGTACCCCCTGTCGCTGCCGCCATCCTGATCGCTTCGGGCGAATGGGATGTGAAGAAGATGGTCAATGTGGAAGAGTTGAACCCGAAGCCTTTCCTCAACATCCTGAACCATATCGGCCTGCCATCCCGTATCAAGGATGAAAACGGCGACCGCGCACTCGATTTCGCGTAAGGTTCTAGCTTAGCACTATCGAAAAACCCCGCTTTGGCGGGGTTTTTCATTTTCTCGATCCTCATCCTGAGGAGGCCCGCAGGGCCGTCTCGAAGGATCGAAGGATCGCCCTTCGAGGCTTCGCTTCGCACCTCAGGGTGAGGGGATGCGACTATTCAGGCATCTTTGGCCAGGTGTCAGACAGCCGATATCCACCGGGAAACGGGTCGCTCGGATCGAGCATGAGCTGCGAGGTTCCCGTCACCCATGCGCGGCCGGAAATGATCGGGCTGATGGCGGGCTTGCCGCCCAATTCCAACACCTTGTCCAGCCGACAATGAAACTCCGTACCCAGCACCGATTTGCCGATAAATCTTTCACCGGCTTGCATTTGGCCCTTTGCGTGCAGCACGGCCATGCGGGCCGAACAGCCGGTGCCGGTCGGCGAGCGGTCGAGCTTGGCCGGACGGATGGCCACGGTATTCACGCCGGTCAGGACATCACCCTCGCGCGTCACCGGCTCGGTGATCTGGCAGAAGGAAATGTGGTTCCAGTCTTTTTCAGGATGGCGGAAGCCAAGCTGTTCATTGGCGGCTTTGGTGATCTTCACCCCGATCTCGGCCAGTTCCCGCGCTTGACCCGGCTCGATCTTCATGCCGATCTGCGCCGCGTCGATAATGACAAAACTGTCGCCGCCATAGGCCGTATCGACCGTGACTGTGCCGATCCCGTCGACTTCAAGCGCAGCATCGAGCCTGTCTGCGAAAGACGGCACATTGCGCACCGAAATGCGCTCGGCCTTGCCGTTGCGGCATTCAGCTTCCACTTCGATGATTCCGCCGGGCGCTTCCAGTACCATGCGCGTCACCGGCTCCTGCATCGGGATGATACCGCTGTCGAGCAGCACTGTCGAAACGCAGATCGAGTTCGAACCCGACATGGGCGGTGTATCGGCGGGTTCCATGATGATGAAACCCATCTGCGCGCGCGGGTCTTTCGGCGGCACCAGCAGGTTGACGTGGCGAAAGACGCCGCCGCGCGGTTCGTTCAGCACGAAATTGCGTAAGGTCTCGTCGCGGGCGATGAAGCGCGATTGTTCCCATAAGGTATCGCCGGGAGGAGGCGCGACACCGCCGACGATGACATCGCCGACCTCGCCCTCTGCGTGACAGCCGACAATATGGATGACCTTGGTGCTGCGCATGATGCCTCCTGCAATTCCTGCAATCATTCCTATCGGTTAGGGTGTCAGCGTCAATCATTTATCGGACGGCCAATTGCGCTTTCGCGTCAGAATGAGGATTTCATTCCTCTCAGTGGCAGGAGATGAAAAATCCATTTCGAGACGTGTTGCTTCTTTGAACAAGTCTGCTATCCATGATGCTCTAATTTTGTGCAAATCGATGCGCAGCCCGCTTGGCTCCGGATCAGTTTCTGGAACATACACAACGTTCCCAATAGAAATTGAACAACCCGAAAAATGGGATGTAGTCGCTTTACGAGCGACGGACATCCTTAGCCGGCATGGGACGGTCGATGATCGTATTTCCACGCCTCTTCTCAGATTGACTTGGTCTCTGATGTTCCGAGGTGCGGCCTCAGTAAAAATGGAACATCCGGCGGATTGACGGCCCTGGATGCTTCGGGGAGCGAACTATGGACAGGACAATTGATGCGGGTTTTCAGCAACCCCATGAATCCGGCACGCAGCGCTGGGGCCGGGAGATGGCGGCGGCGCTGAAGCTTGGCTGGCCGTTGATCTTCACCAATCTCTCGCAGGCAGCGCTGACGGCTACCGATGTCATCTTCATCGGCCGTCTCGGCGCGGACACGCTTGCTTCGGCGCTGCTGGCGACAAGCTTCTATCATACGCTGATGATCTTCTCGATGGGGCTTGTTTCAGCTGTGATGCCGATGATCGCCATTGCGCTCGGCAAGAACCGCCATTCAGTCCGCGATGTGCGCCGCACCGTGCGTCAGGGATTCTGGACCGCGATCATGATCGCGATCCCGATCTGGATTGTGCTCTGGCATTGCGAGGAGATTTTTCTGTTTCTCGGCCAACGCCCTGATATTGCCGCTCGTTCGACCGACTTCATGCACACGCTGCAATGGGCGCTGCTGCCTTATCTCGGCTATATCGTCCTGCGCTCGTTCTTTGCGGCCATGGAAAAGCCGATGTGGACACTGCTGATTGCAGCACTCGCTATCGGCTTCAACGCGCTCGCCGGTTGGACGCTGATTTTCGGCCATTTTGGCTTTCCGCGCATGGAACTGCACGGCGCTGGTATCGCCACTACAGCGTCAAGTACAATGATGTTCCTTGGACTTGCGTTCATCACACTGCGTCATCGCCGCTTCCGTCGCTATCATCTGTTCGGTCGGTTCTGGCGTCCTGACTGGCCGCGCCTGCTTGAACTTTGGCGGATTGGTATCCCGATGGCGCTGACTTTCGTGTTCGAGACGTCCATCTTCTATGCAGCCGTCGTCATGATGGGTCGTATCGGACCCACCGCCATGGCGGCCCATGCGGTGGCGATCCAGATCGCATCACTGAGCTTCATGGTGCCGCTCGGTTTCGGACAGGTTGCAACCGTGCGCGTAGGCAGAGCCTATGGCGCTGGCCACCCCAAAGCGATTGCCTATGCCGGCTGGAGCGCTTATTTCCTCGGTGTCGGCTTCATGGCTGTGATGGGCCTCCTGATGGTTCTCATACCGCGCTTGTTCATCGGTGTTTTTCTCGATCTGCACGATCCGCAAAATCAGCCGGTGATGGAACTTGCCGTTACGTTCCTTGCGCTTGCCGCCCTGTTCCAGATTGTTGATGGTGCCCAGGCGGTCGCTGCGGGCATGCTGCGCGGCCTGCGTGATACACGGATACCGATGTTCCTGGCGCTATTCGGCTATTGGGGTGTCGGCTTGCCGCTCGGCGCCTTGCTTGCGTTCAAGTTCGAACTCGGCGGTGTGGGTATCTGGCTCGGTCTCGCTGCCGGTCTCGGCATCGTTGCGGTGTTGATGACATTGCGGTGGCGCAGGCATCTCGCGCATGTCTCGGCCCATCCGGCCTAACAAAAAAAAGCCATACGACATCGCGTCGTATGGCTTTTGATTTGCAACTCCGAGACTTACTTCGTCAGCGCGGTGATGCGGTCGAGCGCGGCACCAAAGCCTTTCAGCGAAACCTTGAAGGCGACAGGCTGGCTGGGGCTCAAGGCCGTCGTGGTGACATTGATATTGGTGCCGGCTTTAAGCGCTGCGACCTGCTTCGCGTCGAAACTTACCGGCGCCAGACAACCTTGGGGCAGACAGGTGGAGAAAGCCAGATTAGGCCCTGCGGCTTCATCGATCTTGAGTGCCGCGCCTTTTGCCAGGTCGAGACCGAAGGGCATCAGGAAAACGCCTTCGACCTTGCCGTCGGTATTGCGCAATTCTGCAGTGAGGACGCGCTGGCCGGTCTGTGTACTGCTCTGGTCCTGACGCATGACACAGATGCTTGTTTCCTTTTGGGTCTGGCAGGAAACGGTCCAGTCTTGATAGGTCTCCTGAAGAGTGCTTGCTCCACCGGGAAGAGGAGCCGCCAGCACTGGTGTGCCGATAATGGAAGCGAGCGTGAATGCAAGACCGATTGAGCGATAGTTTTTCATAAATAGATTCTCTCTGAAACTAATGAGTCCTGGAGCCGTATAATAAGACGCGGCGTCCAGGAAAACTCTATTGAGCATAAAATATCCATGTCTTCAACGACGGATTATTGTTTGTATATTTGCTATATAAGTAGATGTTAATACAATTTAATCCCTATAAACTGTATTTTCTACAGCGCAAGGTTTTTCTCCGCACCCCTTTTCCTTGCGGGGTGGGAACTTTAAAGTCACTGGTTGACGGGCCTGCCTGTGGTGCCGGGAGGAGAGAACGTGACGCTACGCTATCAGATCGTTGCCTTGGCGATTGTGCCTCTTATCGTGGCCATTCTGACGGTGACCGCCTTTATTACCTGGCAATCGGCAAATCTCGTGCAAAGCAGTATCGCGACTTTCGAAAAGAATATGCTGAAAGCCAAGGAGACAGAACTTCTCAATCTTACCAATCTGGCGCTTTCCTCCATACAGCAGATTTACGACGAGGCTGGTCCCGCCGATACTGCAGCCATGGAAAAGGTGCGAAAGATCCTGACGTCGCTCGATTATGGTCGCGATGGCTATTTCTTCGTCTATGACTACGACGGCAACAATGTCGTTCATCCCCGTCAGACATTCCGGCCCGGCCATAATTGGCTCGATCTTGTCGATCCCGACGGCGACCGCGTTATCGCCAATCTGATTGGCAAAGCCAAGGAAGGCGGAGGACTGCACCAATATAAATGGGAAAAGCCGTCGAGCGGCGAAATGGCCGACAAGCTCTCATTTGCTGTTGGCCTGGATAAGTGGAAGTGGATGCTCGGAACGGGCGTCTATCTCGATGACGTCTATGCACAGACTGCCGCCGCAAATGCGGATTTTCGTGCCAATATCCGTACAACCTTCCTCATCGTCAGCCTGATAGCCGTGCCTGCCGTAATGCTCGTCTTCGCGACCTGTATGCTGCTCAATCTGCGCGAGCGGCGCATGGCCGACAACAAGTTGAAGGAGCTGGCGCAGCGCATCATCGACACGCAGGAAGAAGAACGAGCGCGTCTGGCGCGCGAGCTTCATGACGGTATTTCCCAAAATCTCGTCGGTGTTCGCTATGCTATCGATCTTGCAAGTCGTCAGGTGAGAATGGGCAGCGGAGGTGCACCGCTTGCAATCGAGAAAGCATCGGATGCGCTCAATGGTGCGATCAAGGAAGTGCGGCGGCTTTCACACGATTTGCGCCCGCGCATTCTGGACGATCTTGGGCTGACGGTAGCTCTTAAAGCCCTGTGTGAGCATTTTTCGGAGCGAACAGGCATTGAAACGCAGCTGGAAGCAGGCGGGCTGAACGAGACGCTGAAGCCGGAGGCAAGCACTGCACTTTATCGCGTCGTGCAGGAGGCGCTCACCAATGTCGAGCGTCACTCTGGTGCAAGCCATGTTGGAATCCGGCTGTGGGGTGCTAATGGCAAGGTAACAATGACCGTTGCGGACGACGGCAATGGTTTCACCGCGCGGGATCTGAAGGACGAGCTGTCGGGTTTGGGCTTGCGTAATATGCAGGAGCGAATGGCACATTTCGGCGGTGTACTCTTGGTTGAAACCAGCACAGATGGTACGCAACTCACCGCGCGTTTGCCGAAATCGGCAACAGAAAGAAGGCGGGAACCGGAAGTCGCATGACGAACGAATGCAAGATTCGCGTATTGCTCGTGGATAATCATCCGCTGGTGCTGGATGGCCTGCGAGCTGTGCTCGAAACCTATGATGATATCGATATTGCAGGAGCGGCCTCCAATGCGCGAGCTGCTCTTGAATTGGCGCTTTCCGTCAATCCCGATGTGGTTCTGATGGACATCAATATGCCGCTTCTCAACGGTATCGACGCTATCGAACTGTTCAAGAAGCAGTTGCCCGGCATTCGTATTCTCATGCTTTCGATGCATGATAGCCGCGAATACATCTCGACTTCCATCATGCGCGGCGCGTCGGGCTATGTGCTAAAGGATGTGTCCACGACTGAAATCGTTGCTGCCATTCACGCGGTTGCGTCGGGCGGAACATATTTCTCGTCCGGCGTTTCGGAAGCTCTACTCGATAGCGGAGAAAGAAAGTCGGAAGGCTTGTCCACGCGCGAGAATGACGTACTCGTACTGGTTGCCGAAGGTGGAAGCAATCGCGAGATTGCGACGCGGCTCGGTATTTCGGAAGCGACAGTCGAAACTCACCGCAAGAACATCAAGAAGAAGCTTGGAATTGCCAGCACTGCCGGGCTTACGCGCTATGCTATCGAAAACCGGCTACGCCTGTCTTCGCAATAACATATATCCAGTTTCATCTCCCGATATCGCCTTACCCACTAATGGGTAGCGCTCTGTTTCTTAGAACTTTCGTCCGCTTGCGGCGTGGAATCGCCAGTCCTATCATTCGCTCCAAAACCGCTTGAGGAGGCGGAACAGAAGGGGAGGAGCGATGTCGGTTATGCTGGCGTTGTCGCGTGCTATCGACGCGGCCAATAATTTCATCGGAAAATCCGTATCGTGGCTGGTGCTTCTGGCAGTGCTTATCAGCGCCATTAATGCGATTTCGCGCAAGCTGTTCAATGCCAGCTCGAACGCGTGGCTGGAAGCACAATGGTATCTGTTCTCGGCAGTCTTTTTGATCGCCGCCGGATATACACTGCTGCATAGCGAGCATGTAAAGGTCGATCTTCTCTACAGCCGCTATTCGCGCCGGACTCAGCTCCTCGTCGAGATTTTCGGGACGATCTTTTTCCTCCTGCCTTTCTGCCTCATCACGATCTATCTGTCGTGGCCCATCGTGGAAGCCAAGATCGCAAGTGGCGAAACCTCCAACAATACGGGCGGGCTCGTTCTCTGGCCGGTCTGGGTGTTGATACCCATCGGCTTCGGGCTGCTTGCGTTGCAGGGCATCTCCGAACTCATCAAGCGCATCGCTATTCTGCAAGGGCGCATACCGGATACGGTCGCCATTGAAGACGCTGAAGCCAGGGCGCTCTGAGGGGAACGGATATGGTTGCTTTTATTGCGGAAAATCTCGCGCCGCTGATGTTTCTTTCGCTGGTGGTCGTGTTGTTGCTTGGCTACCCGGTGGCTTTCGCGCTGGCCTTTGTCGGTTTTGCCTTTGGTTTCGTCGGCATCGAGATAGGGCTTCTGCCGGTCAATTTGTTTGGAGCGATACCGGATCGCATCTTTGGGCAGATGTCGAACGAGACATTGCTGGCCATTCCGTTCTTCACGTTCATGGGGCTGATACTGGAGCGAAGCGGCATGGCGGAAGATCTGCTCGATACGATCGGGCAGCTTTTTGGCCCGGTGCGCGGCGGCCTTGCCTTCGCTGTCATTGTCGTCGGTGCGCTGCTCGCGGCCACGACGGGCGTAGTGGCTGCTTCCGTCATTTCCATGGGGCTGATTTCACTCCCGATCATGCTGCGCTACGGTTATGATCGCAAAGTGGCGAGCGGCACGATTGCTGCATCGGGCACGCTGGCGCAAATCATTCCGCCCAGCCTCGTTCTGATCGTTCTTGCCGATCAGCTGGGCCGCTCGGTCGGCGATATGTATAAGGGCGCGCTGGTCCCCGGCCTTCTGCTCGTCGGGTTTTACTGTGCCTTCATCATCGGCATGGCGATCCTGCGGCCAGATTCAGTGCCTGCATTGCCGCCTCAAGCCCGCACGTTGAAAGGGTGGAAGCTGCTGCAGCGCGTGGTGCTTTCACTCGTCCCACCGCTCGTTCTGATCTTCCTCGTGCTCGGCACGATCTTCATCGGCATAGCCACGCCCACGGAAGGCGGCGCCATGGGCGCAGTAGGTGCTCTGCTTCTCGCGATTATCAACCGCCGCCTCAACATGGCGATTCTGACTTCGGCGCTTTATGCGACCGCGAAGCTGTCATCCTTCGTCATCTTCATCTTGCTCGGTGCACGCGTCTTCTCGCTCACCTTCTATGGTGTCAACGGCCACGTCTGGGTCGAGCATCTGATGACGTCGATTCCCGGCGGTGAAGTCGGCTTCCTGATCGTCGCCAATCTTCTGGTGTTCTTTCTGGCCTTCTTCCTCGATTATTTCGAACTGGCTTTCATCATCATCCCGCTTCTGGCCCCGGTGGCCGACAGTCTTGGCATAGATCTGATCTGGTTCGGCGTCATGCTGGCGGTCAATATGCAGACATCCTTTATGCATCCGCCATTTGGCTTCTCGCTTTTCTATCTGCGCTCGGTCGCCCCATCCCGCCCCTATAAGGACAAGGTGACGGGCGCGACCATCCAGCCCGTGACATCTGGCCAGATTTACCTGGGGTCGATCCCGTTCCTGATAATCCAGCTTGTCATGGTCGGTATCATCATCAGCTTCCCGGGTATCGTTACACATTACAAGAGCGGCCATCCGCAGGCCGATCCGGCATCGATCCAGATCAATGTACCGATGCCCGATGCCGGAGGCGGCAATCCGTTTGGCACCGCGCCAGCACCTTTCGGCGCGCCTTCGCCATCGAACGAGCCTTTGCCCGCACCTTCTTTTGGTTCACCTCAGCCGAGCTTCGGACAGGATAACGACCAACAGCAAAAACCTGCGCAGTGAGGGGAAAACGAGCATTGCGTAAGTCCCGATAAAACCGGAATAATCTTAGGAGGAGACACATGAAACAGGATTTGAGCCGCCGGACATTTCTGACAAAGGGAGCCGCAATCGGCGCCGCCGCGGCGACAAGCGGAGCAGCTCTGGCGACACCTGCAATCGCGCAGGAATTGCCGACGCTGCGCTGGCGCTTGACCTCGGGTTTTCCGAACAATCTGGACACCATCTATGGCGGCGCGGTCTTCATGGCTGATGCCGTATCGAAAATGACCGAGGGCAAGTTCCAGATACAGGTGTTCCAGGCTGGTGAAATCGTGCCGGGTCCGCAGGCTATCGACGCGGTTCAGGCCAATACCGTCGAAATGGCCCATACATGCGGTTATTATTTCACTGGCAAGAACCCGGCTTTCGCCATCGGCACGGCGATCCCCTTCGGCATGAACACGCGCCTGCAGAACGCCTGGCTCTATCACGGCGGTGGCAACGAGCTTTATAATACGTTCCTCGCCGATTACGGCATCGTTGGCATTGTCGGCGGCAACACGGCAGCCCAGATGGGTGGCTGGTATCGCAAGGAAATCAAGAGCCTTGCAGATCTGAAGGGTCTGAAGATGCGTATTGCGGGCGTGGCCGGTGAGGTCATGTCACGTCTCGGCGTCGTTCCGCAGCAGCTTCCCGGCGGTGACATCTATCCGTCGCTGGAACGCGGCACGATCGACGCGGCTGAATGGGTCGGCCCATATGACGACGAGAAGCTCGGCTTCTACCAGATCGCACCATACTATTATTATCCGGCTTTCTGGGAAGGCGGTGCCTCGGTGCATTTCTTCATCAACAAGCAGCAATATGAGAGCCTGCCGGAGCCATACAAGGTGGCGCTGAACACTGCGGCCGAAGCCGCGACTCAGAACATGATCGCGCTTTACGATGTGAAGAACACCGCTGCGATCCGTTCGTTGGTGTCGAAAGGGGTCAAATTGCAGCCCTTGCCGCGTGACGTTCTGGATGCTGCCTATAAAGTCGCATTCGAGCTTTATGCCGAATACAATGAGAAAAATCCGGCTTGGGCGAAAATTTATCCGTCATGGAAAAAGTTCCGCGATGAGGGCTTCGAGTGGTTCCGGGTCGCTGAATACACCTATGACAGCTATGTTTATGCGCAGCAGGCTGCAGGAAAATAGCGGCGATTTTATAAGGGGTTACGAGATGGACGGGGCTGTTTCAGCCCCGTTTTCTTTTTGTGATGTCATATTAGCTATGCCGTAAGGGAGATTATGTAATTGCTAACTGTAAGTAGTTTCATATTAATTGCCAGTGATGTCTAAGTAATATTTAATTGCGACAAAGGAAAGCAATCTATAATTAGTGTCTTAATTGGCACACTTATCAATATGTGTTCTATTTATGCTTAAAATTGGAATTGATGTATTTGATAGATATCTTCTAAGAAGCCTCGTCTGAAAAATTTCTGGAGACAATGAAAATGAAACTCAAGAGCCTGCTTCTCGGCTCCGCGGCATCGCTGGCCGCTATTACAGGTGCCCATGCTGCCGATGCCGTCGTGGCGCCTGAGCCTGAATCCGTTGAATATGTTCGCGTCTGCGATGCCTATGGTGCTGGATATTTCTACATTCCGGGCACCGAAACCTGCCTTCGCGTATCCGGCTATGTCCGATACGACGCCACTGGCGGTGACAATGTCTATGGACGCGGTTTCGTTGACCGTGACGGCAGCGTCGATACGCGCCGCAACTCGTGGGATAACAAAGCCCGCTTTACGCTGCGTCTCTCGACGGCTTCGGAAACCGAGCTCGGCACTTTGAAGACCTTTGCCGAAACCCGATATGATTGGGGTAATGGCGTTGAAGGTTCCTCCGGTTCGCTGCGCTTTGCCTATATCCAGCTTGGTGGACTCCGGGTTGGTCTTGATGAATCGGCTTTCGTCACCTTTCCGGGCTACCTTGGCAATGTCATCAACGATGATGTGATTCTCGCCGGCGGTTATCGTACGGGCCTGATCAGCTACACCTTCACCGGTGGCAACGGCTTCTCTGCCATCCTGTCGCTCGAACAGGGCAATAATGAAGATACGGATAACAAATACGGCTTCAACGGCGTCATCAAGGATTACACCCCGCATGTCGTTGGTGGTCTGAAATATGAAGGCGGCTGGGGCAAGATTGCCGCTGTTGCAGCATATGACGCGCGCAATGAAGAATGGGCCGGCAAGGTTCGTGGCGACGTAAACATTACGGACCGTTTCTCTGTCTGGGCGATGGGCGGCTATAAGTCCATGAAAGACCAATATATTGACGTGGCCAACGGCAATGGCGACGTGCTTGGTCCTGTTCGTGCGATCAACAGCTTCTATGGCACATGGGGCGGGGATTGGGCTGTATGGGGCGGTGCGGCATTCAAGGCTACCGACAAGGCCGTCATCAACGCGCAGCTTGCCTATGACGACACCAGTACTTTCGCAGCCACTGCCAACGTGGCCTACGAAATGGTTCCGGGCTTCACAGTTACGCCGGAAGTCTCTTATACCAAATGGCGTGACAGCAAGTCTTATCTTAACGGGAAAGATGCTGTTCAGGGCATGGTCCGCTTCCAGCGCTCGTTCTGATGTTGGTTGGGGGGGGCGTGCCCCCCCCCTGTCTATCTCAGAAGGTAATCCCTCTGCCGCCTTGGGTAAGTGGATGGGTATTTAGAGCGTTGCCAGTTAAAATGGAGTCGCTGGAACGGCTCTATCTATTTGTTTTCACGCATAACTCCCTAACCTGGTCCCCACTTTCGGGAGTTGCGTTAGTATATATAAATATTTACTTGTATTGCACCCAATTAAATCAGTGTTTATTTGAGTTAAATAGTGTATAAATTATATAATAATTTATACACTAAATTTAACTTTTCATTTCAATGTATCTATACTACATTGAAAGAGCCATTCGATAGTGTAGAAGGACTGCGCTATTTTCAATTTTGATCTCCAGTCGAAAGAATGGCACGGCGAGCCTCGGCTCGCCGTTTTTGTTTTGGTTGCGCCTTCCAGTTTTATTATAAAGTAATTTAGAGGTATTATTTGGAATATATATTCATAATATTCCGCATAATATTTTATAATTTAATTAAATTATTATAATCTTCAAAGAAAATTACTAAATAATAATTAGTATTAAAGATGCAACATTGTAAATAATACATATTTATATTTGTTTTATAGTGTTGATGAGGGCTGCCGGTTGTAGCTAAATGGGCTGGCACCAGATCAACAGGAGGTAGGCATGAAATTGAAGAATATATTATGTGGATGTGCGGCGACGTTGGTGAGCATATCAAGTGCTTATGCTGCCGACGCGGTAATTGCGCCGGAACCTGAAGCTGTCGAATATGTACGCGTCTGTGATGCTTATGGAGCGGGCTACTTCTATATTCCCGGCACGGAAACCTGCCTGCGCATTTCAGGTTACGTGCGTTACGATGCAGCTGGCGGCGACAATGTATATGGCCGGGGCTTCTACAGAAGTGTCGACGGTGCCTTCGCAAGTGATGTGGATGGCAATAAGACTTGGCGAAAGCTTGCACGGTTTACGTTACGCTTGAGTACGGCTTCGGAAACGGAACTCGGTACTCTGACGACCTTTGCGGAAACGCGCTATGACTGGGCTGATGGTTATGAAGGCGCTTCGGGCGCACTTCGTTTTGCCTATATCCAGCTCGGCGGCCTGCGCGTTGGTCTCGATGAATCGGCTTTCGTCACATTTCCAGGCAAATTGGGTAACGTCATCAACGACGATGTGATCCTGGCGGGTGGCTACCGCACAGGCCTCATCAGCTACACTTTCACGAGTGGTAACGGGTTCTCCGCAATCCTGTCGCTCGAACAGGGCAACAACGTGGATACCGATTCGCGATATGGTTATTACGGCACGATTGACGATTATACGCCTCATGTCGTTGGTGGCCTTCGTTTTGCACAGGGCTGGGGCGCTTTGACGGCTGTAGCTGCATATGACTCACTTAATGAAGGCTGGGCCGGAAAAATCCGCGCCGATGTCAATGTGACCGACCGTTTTTCCTTATGGGTTATGGGCGGCTATAAGAATATCGATGATGAATATATCCGCGTGGTGGGTAACGACGGGACTGTTATCGGTGGAATTCGTGCTATCAACAGTTTCTACGGTACCTGGGGTGGCGATTGGGCTGTTTGGGGCGGCGCTTCCTTCCGTGCCAGCCAGAAGGCGACGTTTAATCTCCAGGCCGCTTACGATGGAACTTCAACTTTCGCGGCAACTGCAAATGTCGCTTACGAAGTCGTTTCGGGTTTCACTGTCACACCCGAAGTCTCTTACACAAAATGGAGCGACGAGAAGTCGGTACTGGATGGTAAGGACGCTTGGCAGGGAATGGTCCGCTTTCAGCGTTCTTTCTAGTGGATTGAATTTGACGTTTGATACCCGTCCGATACTAATCCCATTTCAAACTTCAAATTCGAAAAATCCACTAGATTCATAAAGTTATTAGTAGTCTTTTTGACTCCGATATTTGCTCAGCGCTCATATCCGAGGGATGCAAATATCGGAATCAGACCGCTGGAGCATTTCCAGCAAAAGTGCGAAGCGGTTTTGCGTAGGATAATGCGGCGAAACAAATACCCAGAGCGGTTCCGACGACTCCCTTTTAACCGGAACCGCAATAGGTATTTCCAGCAAAAGTGCGAAGCGATTTTGCGTTCAGAGCCGCGTAAAAGCAAACGGATTGTGCGGTTCCGTAAAACAGGAACCGCACTGGGGGATACCTCCTCCAGAATATCTGAACTGCGGGCTTGAGCGCGCGGTTGTTCCCCCAGATAGGAAAAAGGCCGGAGTGATCCGGCCTTTTTCGTTATATGCAGATACTCAAGACCGTGGAGTGATTTTCAGGCAAGTTGTAATCATGTCAGAAGCCTCAAGATCGACCCCTTATATGAGTCGGGTGTGGCCTATCGCGAGAGCTTCATATGCCGATTAACGTCCTTGTAGAGCAGGTATCGGAACTTGCCGGGACCACCCGCATAACAGGCCTGCGGGCAGAATGCGCGCAGCCACATAAAGTCGCCTGCTTCTACTTCCACCCAGTCCTGATTGAGCCGATAGACTGCCTTGCCCTCCAGCACATAAAGCCCGTGTTCCATGACGTGGGTTTCTGCAAATGGAATGACGCCGCCGGGCATCAGGGTCACGATGGTGACATGCATGTCGTGACGCAGATCGTTCGGGTCGACAAAGCGGGTCGTCGCCCAGGCGCCGTTGGTGTCCGGCATCGGGTTGGGCGCGATATCCTTTTCGTTGAGGAATAGGGGGTCGGGAACATCAAGCCCGTCGACATATTCATATGCCTTGCGCACCCAATGGAACCGCGCTGTTGCCGCGCCATTGTTGCGGAGCGTCCAGCCGCTCTTCGGTGGCAGATAGGCATAGCCGCCTTCGGTCAGCGTGTGTGTCTTGCCTGCCACGGTGACGGCAATCTCACCCTCAACAACGAACAGCACACCTTGCGCGCTTTCATCCAGCTCGGCACGGTCGCTGCCGCCGCCTGGCTGCACTTCCATGATGTATTGCGAGAAGGTCTCGGCAAAGCCAGAAAGGGGGCGCGCAATCACCCAAAGCCGCGTCTTGTCCCAGAAGGGAAGGAAGCTCGTTACGATATCGCTGAACGTGCCCTTTGGGATCACCGCATAGGCTTCGGTGAACATGGCGCGATCAGTGAGAAGCTGGGTCTGCGGCGGCAATCCGCCTGTCGGTGCGTAATAGCTGCGATTGTTCTTGTCGTTGCCCATATGGGGAATTCCTTATGTGAGAAGCCGACCTTCCAGGCGGCAGGATCAGTAGAGCGCTTCCGGCAGAATATCCTTGAGGCGCAGGAGGGCGATACGCTCCACCTGAGCGCAGGCCGTTTCAAACTCCGTGTCGCGGTCATTGGAAACCCGGCGCTGGAAAGCGTCGAGAATTTCCTTTTTGTTACGGCCCTTCACGGCAATGATGAACGGAAAGCCGAATTTCGCGGTATAAGCGTCATTCAGTTCGGTGAAAGCCTGTTTTTCGGCATCGGTTAGCGCATCGAGACCGGCTCCTGCCTGTTCGGCGGTCGATTCCGCCGTGAGCCGTCTGGCCTGCGCAAGCTTGCCGGCAAGATCCGGATGCGCCTTCAAGACCGCAAGCCGCTCATCTGCCGAAGCGGCACGAAATGCCTTCGTCATCGCGGCCGCAAGGCCAGATGCGGTGTCTTCTTCTCGGTTGAAACCGGCTTCATATGCGCGTTCGGCGATCCAGGGCGAATGCTCGAAAATGCTGCCATAGCGCGCAACGAATGCATCCTTGTCGGCTTTCGACGGCACGACGTCGGCTGTGACCGGCTTATGGTTTTCATGCCAGTGGCGGGCGATATCGACGCGCTTCGCCACCCAGACCTTGTCATGGCTTTGCACATAGTCGAGGAACCGTTCGAGTGCGGCCACGCGACCGGGACGGCCGACAAGGCGGCAATGCAGGCCGATGGACATCATCTTCGGTGAACCTTCCGCACCCTCACGGTAGAGCACGTCGAACGTGTCCTTCAGATAGGTATAGAACTGGTCGCCGGAATTAAAACCCTGCGGCGTTGCAAAACGCATGTCGTTGGCATCAAGCGTATATGGCACGATCAGATGCGGTCCGTTCGGGCCTTCAACCCAGTAAGGCAGCTCGTCGGCATAGGAGTCGGCGGAATAAAGAAAACCGCCTTCTTCCATCACCAGTTTCAGCGTGTTGTCGGAAGGCTTGCCCTGATAGATGCCAAGCGGGCGCGAGCCGGTGATCTCCGTATGAAGGCGAACCGCATCGCGGATGTGCTTGCGTTCCACCTCTTCCGGCACGTCCTTATATTCCCACCAACGCAATCCGTGGCTGGCAATTTCCCAGTCGGCTTCCTTCATCGCTGCAACCGCTTCGGGGTTGCGCGCCATGGCGAGCGTCACGCCATAGACGGTGACGGGCATGTTGCGGCGGGTAAATGCGCGCCACAGACGCCAGAAGCCGGAGCGCGCGCCATATTCGTAGATAGATTCCATATTGAGGTTGCGCTGGCCCTGCCAGGGCTGCGCGCCGACAATCTCGGACAGAAGGCATTCGGAGGCCGCATCGCCGTCGAGAATGCTGCATTCGCCGCCTTCCTCATAGTTGACGACGAACTGAACAGCGATATTGGCTCCCCCTGGCCAGCGCGGATCTGGCGTGTTGCGTCCATAGCCGACGAGATTGCGCGGATATTTCATTGCAGGTTTTCCCTCATTTCGTTCGTTTTACTCATGATAATAAAGATTTATCGCTATTATTCCCCTTCAAAAATTTGAAAGACATCCAACGATAACCATCTTTCGCAATGAGGAGGATCGCGAAATACTGAATGCTGGGAACATGGTGTGGTTTGCGGCCCCCACAGCCAATGGCGACGTTGGGCTCAAATAAACTACCAGAAATCAAAAGCTTGCAGCATTTTCCAACCCACGTGGTTAGAGAATCAGCAAGCTGCAGGAGTGCAAATGGGTCAGGAAAAAAGCGGTAATGGCCGGTTGACGACGCATGTCCTCGACACGGTAAGCGGCAAACCAGCTGCAAATCTGCGCATCGAATTGCGCCGCGTCGAGAATCAGCAGGTCGAACCAATCCGGGAAATTCGCACCAATGACGATGGCCGCTGCAACGAGCCGCTGCTGTCGGGCGAGAATTTGCGGGCAGGTTCTTACGAGCTGCTGTTCCATGTCGGCGAATATTTCGGCAAGACCGAAAATGCTGTACCGTTCCTTGATGTCGTCCCTCTGCGCTTTGGCATTTCCGATGAAAAAGCGCATTATCATGTACCGCTTCTCGTTTCGCCGTTTTCCTATTCCACCTATCGCGGGAGCTAAGCGCCATGAATCAGCCTGTGCACCAGTCTGTGCGACACACGATCCGCTTTCTTCTGAACGGTGAAAAGGTCGAACTCGACCGCGTTTCCCCGGCCGAAACGCTGCTCGACTATTTGCGGTTGTCCGCCAAGCTGCGTGGCACCAAGGAAGGTTGCGGCGAGGGCGATTGCGGAGCGTGCACGGTGCTGGTCGGCAAGATTTCCGACGGAAAGCTCGTTTATGAGAGCGTCAATGCCTGCATCCGTTTCATGGGTTCGCTGGATGGCTGCCATGTTGTGACCATCGAGCATCTGCGCGGGGCCGATGGCGATCTGCATCCGGTGCAAAAGGCGATGATCGAGTTCCATGGCTCGCAATGCGGTTTCTGCACGCCGGGTTTTGTCATGTCGCTTTACGCTTTGTGGATGCGCGAGCCGAAGCCTGCCGATGCGCAGATCGAAAAAGCCTTGCAGGGCAATCTTTGCCGCTGCACGGGCTATGAGGCGATCATGCGCGCCGCCCGCATCATTTCTGACTATGGCACAGTCATGGAAGATCCGCTCGCAGCCGAGCGCACCCATGTTCTTGAACAGCTGACCGCCATGCGCGATGGCATGCGGGTGGAAGTGGGTGAAGGCAAGGACCGCCTGATCGTGCCCGGTGATATCGATGATTTCGCGACCATTTTGGCGGCAGAGCCGAAGGCAACCATCGTTGCCGGTTCCACCGATGTGGGCCTGTGGGTCACGAAGATGATGCGCGATATTTCCCCGGTCGTCTTTATCGGCCATCTGGAGGAATTGCGCTCCATCCGTGAGGAAAATGGTGTTGTTACCATCGGCGCAGGTGTCACCTACACGGAAGCGTTCGGATTTCTTGCCCGGCGCATTCCGCAGCTGGGGAGCCTCATCAACCGCATTGGTGGCGAGCAGGTGCGCAATATGGGCACCATCGGCGGCAACATCGCCAATGGTTCGCCGATTGGCGACACGCCGCCGCCGCTGATCGCGCTCAATGCCAGGCTGACCCTGCGCAAGGGGGCGGAGCGCCGTACCATACCGCTGGAAGAGTTCTTCATTGCTTATGGCAAGCAGGATCGCCAGCCCGGCGAGTTCGTCGAGGCCGTGCATGTACCGGTTCCGGCGAAAGGAAGCCATTTTGCCATTTACAAGGTATCGAAGCGCTTCGAGGAAGACATTACGGCGACGCTGGGCAGCTTCCACCTGACGCTCGATACGGCCGGCAATGTGGAAACAATTCGCATCGCCTATGGCGGCATGGCGGCAACGCCAAAGCGCGCCCGTGCGGTGGAAGCGGTACTGACGGGCAAGCCCTGGACCGAGGCCACGGTTGAAGCGGCATTGGGAGCCTATGCTGAAGACTATACGCCCTTGAGCGATATGCGCGCGACAGCGGATTACCGGCTGCTCGCGGCGCGCAATCTGTTGCGGCGTTTCTTCGCCGAAACGGAAGGCAGTTACACGCCGCTGCGTGCGGCTGAAATCGCGGCGGCGTGAGGAGGCAATCATGAACAAGCATCCTGCAAACGCATTGAAAGCCGCCCGCATTGTGGGTGGCGTCGCGACCGACCAGAAACACGATTCCGCCCACAAGCATGTGACCGGAACGGCTGTCTACATCGACGATATACCGGAGCCCGAAGGCACATTGCATATCGGGGTCGGCTGTTCGTCCGTTGCACATGGTTCATTCAAGTCGATTGACTTGTCGGCAGTGCGCGCCGCTCCCGGCGTAATCGACGTGCTGACCTACAAGGACGTGCCCGGCGAAAATGATGTTTCACCATCGGGCATGCATGACGACCCGATCTTTGCCGTCGACAAGGTCGAGTTTCATGGCCAGCCGATCTTTGCGGTTATCGCGAAAACCCGCGATCAGGCGCGCCGCGCTGCCCGTCTGGCGAAGATCGAATATGAGGAAGCAGCGGGCATTTATTCCATCGATGCGCTGGACGGTCTGAAGGACCGGCTTGTCACCACGCCATTGACGCTGAAGCGCGGCGATGCACGCGCGGCCATCGACGCCGCGCCGCATCGTATCAAGAACCGCATGTATCTTGGCGGGCAGGATCATTTCTATCTGGAAGGCCAGGTTTCTCTGGCTATTCCCGGCGAGGATGAAGACGTCACCGTCTATTGCTCAACGCAGGGACCGAGCGAAACGCAGCATCTGGTTGCCCATGCGCTGGGCGTGCCGAGCCATTCCGTGACGGTGGAAGTGCGCCGCATGGGCGGCGGCTTCGGCGGCAAGGAAACGCAGGCCAACCAGTGGGCGGCCATTGCAGCCATTGCGGCCAAGAAGCACAAGCGCGCCATGAAGATTAGGCTCGACCGCGATGAGGACATGACCTCGACCGGCAAGCGCCACGGCTTTGTCATCGATTATGAAGTCGGCTTCGACGATGACGGCAATATTCTGGGCGTCGATTATCTTTTCGCCCTCAACGCCGGTTTTTCGGCTGACCTTTCGGGACCCGTTGGCGACCGCGCGCTGTTCCACTGCGACAATGCCTATTTCTTCCCGGCTGTTCATGCGCAGTCGGCGCCGCTTTATACGAACACGGTTTCCAACACTGCATTTCGCGGCTTTGGCGGCCCGCAGGGCATGGTCGGTGCGGAACGCGTGATCGATGAAGTGGCTTTCGCTGTCGGCAAGGATCCGCTCGAAATCCGCAAGCGCAATTTCTACGACGAGATGGGTAAGGATGGGACGCGCAACGTCACGCCCTACCATCAGAAGGTCGAAGATTGCATCATTCAGCGCATCGTTGCGGAACTTGAGGAAAGTTCCGATTATGCAAAGCGCCGCGAAGCGATCCGAGAATTCAACGCGAAAAGCCGCTATGTAAAACGCGGCATGGCACTGACGCCGGTGAAATTCGGTATTTCCTTCACCAAGACGGAGTCCAATCAGGCTGGCGCTCTGGTGCATGTCTATAATGACGGCTCGGTGCATATGAACCATGGCGGCACAGAAATGGGGCAGGGGCTCCATATGAAAGTGGCGCAGGTTGTGGCCGAGGAATTCCAGATCGACATTGATCGGGTGAAGATCACTGCGACCACCACTGCCAAGGTGCCGAACACAGCGCCGACGGCGGCTTCTTCCGGTGCCGATCTCAACGGCATGGCTGCACAGGATGCCGCCCGCCAGATCAAGAAACGCCTCATCCATTTTGCGGCGCAGCAATATCAGGTGCCGGAAGATCAGGTCGTGTTCCTTCCCAACCGGGTGCGCGTCGGCAATCAGGAAATCAGCTTCAACGACCTCGTAAAGCAGGCCTTTATCGGTCGCGTGCAGCTGTCGGCGGCTGGTCACTACAAGACGCCGAAGATTCACTGGGACCGTGCCAAGGGCCGGGGCCATGCCTTCTATTACTATGCTTACGGAGCAGCCTGTTCCGAAGTTTCCGTCGACACTCTGACTGGCGAATATGTGGTGGAGCGCACCGATATTCTGCATGATACCGGGCGTTCCCTGAACCGCGCCATCGATATCGGTCAAGTTGAAGGCGGCTTCGTGCAGGGCATGGGCTGGCTGACGACCGAGGAGCTTGTGTGGGACGACAAGGGACGGCTTCGTACCCATGCGCCGTCCACCTACAAGATTCCATTGGCGTCCGACCGGCCCAAGATCTTCAATGTCGCGCTGACCGACTGGTCCGAGGCCTATGAGCCGACAATCCATCGCTCCAAGGCTGTCGGTGAACCGCCGCTGCCGCTTGGTCTGTCGGTGCTGCATGCTCTGGCTGATGCCGTTGCCAGCGTGGCGGATCACAAGGTCTGCCCGCGCCTCGATGCGCCCGCAACACCGGAACGTGTGCTGATGGCCATCGAACGGCTCCGCAAGCAAAAGGGCTAGAAAGATGCCGGGTGCACGCGACGATATCCGGGCTTTTCTCAACCGGCGTCCGGACAGTGTACTGGTTGAAGTTACAGATGTGAAAGGCTCTGCGCCCCGCGATGCGGGGGCGTGGATGCTGGTTGCCCGCGACATAATCTTTAGAACCATCGGCGGCGGTCAGCTTGAATATATGGCGATTGACCATGCCCGGAAAATCTTGGCTGGCGGCAGGGACACACCGATGGATGTTCCTCTCGGTCCTGAAATCGGCCAGTGCTGCGGCGGACGGGTGGGCTTAAGCTTCAGACGTGTCAATCGCGGACTCACCGACGAGCTTGTCGGCAAGGTCGATGCTGAAATAGCCACGCGGCCACATGTCTATATCTTCGGTGCGGGGCATGTTGGCGATGCGCTGGCGCATGCGCTTTCGCTGACGCCGGTGCGCGTCATTCTGGTGGATACCCGCGAAGCGGAACTGATGGCCTGCGATGTGCCGGGCGTCGAAACCTGCCTTTCGGCGATGCCTGAACAGGTGGTGCGTTCCGCGCCGCCGGGCAGCGCCTTTATCATCCTCACCCACGACCACGCGCTTGATTTTCTCATCGTCACGGAGGCATTGCAGCGGCGTGATGCTGTCTATGTCGGCATGATCGGCTCGAAGACCAAAAAGGCCACTTTCAAAAATTGGTTGAAACGGGAAATCGGTAGCGAGAATCTTTTTGAAAATCTTGTCTGCCCCGTCGGTGGAGCCGTTGTAAAAGACAAGAGGCCAGAAGTCATTGCGGCATTGGCCGCAGCCGAAGTTCTGACGGCGGTTCTGACTTCGGTACGTGTATCGCAACCCGCCTGATCCGGCGGGTTTTCTTTTGGAACTCTCAAGGTTGCAAATAAGTATAGAGCGGTTTGAGCCGCTCTATGCCAGGGCTTCCCGTATCAATCTCTGGCACCGTTCCGTCATGAAATCGATGATGAGACGCACCTTCGGGTCCTGAAAGCGCTTGTGCGGGTAAATCGCAGCAAGCTGGATCGGCGCTGGCGGCGTGCTTTCGAGAATGGGAACCAGCCGCCCGTCGCGAATATATTCCTTCACTTCGAATAGCGGCTTGTTGATGATGCCGCGCCCGCCGAGCGCCCATTGCGTCAATACGTCGCCGTCATCCGAGTCATATGGCCCGGTGACTTCAAACTTGCGCAAGCCTTCCGCCGTCTGCAGCGACCAGTAATATTCCTTCGAACCTGGAAAGCGCAGCAGAAGACAGTCATGCTTGTCGCCAAGCAATTCGTCCGGTGACTGCGGAACCCCATGTTTTTCCAGATATTCAGGCGCTGCACAGATCACGCGCTCGCAATTCATGATACCGCGCATACGCAGGTTCGAATTTTCCAGAACACCGAGCTTGAAAGCCACATCGACGCCTTCACTCATGATATCGACTTCATGATCGGACAGACGAAGCCGTACTTCGATGTCCGGATATTTGTCGTGAAATTCCGGAATCCCCGATGCAATCAGCCGTCTCCCGAAGCCAAGCGGGGCGGTGATGCGAATCGATCCCTTCGGATTCTTCGCCAATTCCGCTACGGCCGCTTCCGCCTCATCCACGGCTTCGAGGATTTTCAATGCTCCGTCATAGAATACGCGACCATGTTCGGTCGGTGTAAGCTTGCGCGTCGTCCGGTTGAAGAGCCTGACCCCCAGATGCTTCTCCAACTCCTTGATTCGATTGCTTGCAACTGCCGGCGATGCGCGCTGATCGCGACCCGCCGCAGATAGATTTCCCAATTCGACAACGCGCACAAAAACGCGCAGATTATCAAGATATGACATACGTCCCCTCCACGATTGTCTAGATTTTTTTGAAAGTGCTGGTCGTGATGTGACGTTCCCTGAACCTGATTCCTTTGGCACATAATGCAACAACGAACAATGGGCTAAGAATTGGCCCAAGAAACGGGCTAAGAAATGGGAGTCCCTGATGTATGATTTTGCCGTAGCCTGGGACTGGCTAGGCTTCGCAGCGCGGTGGCTGCATGTGATTACCGCGATTGCGTGGATCGGCTCGTCCTTTTACTTCATTGCGCTTGATCTGGGCTTGCGCCAGCGTCCCGGCTTGCCGGAAGGTGCGCATGGCGAGGAATGGCAGGTCCATGGTGGTGGCTTCTATCACATCCAGAAATATCTGGTTGCGCCCGCCGAAATGCCGGAACACCTGACCTGGTTCAAATGGGAATCCTATGCCACCTGGCTGTCGGGTTTCACGCTGCTCTGCATTGTCTACTATGCCGGGGCTGATCTTTACCTGATCGATCCGAATGTTCTCGATGTTTCCGTACCGGTCGCCATCGGCATTTCTATTGCCTCGCTGGCCTTTGGCTGGATTGCCTACAACACGATCTGCAAGCTGATGCTCGGCAAGAGCGATACGCTCCTGATGGTCATTCTCTACTGTATCCTTGTAGTGGTGGCCTGGGGCTATACACACCTGTTTACAGGACGTGCAGCTTTCCTGCATCTCGGTGCCTTCACAGCAACGATCATGTCTGCCAACGTGTTCATGATCATCATTCCGAACCAGAAGATCGTGGTGGCGGATCTGATCGCAGGCCGCAAGCCGGACCCGAAATACGGCAAGATCGCCAAGCAACGTTCGACGCATAACAACTATCTCACGCTGCCTGTTCTGTTCCTGATGCTGTCGAACCACTATCCGCTGGCTTTCGGGACCGAGTTCAACTGGATCATCGCTTCGCTGGTATTCCTGATGGGGGTCACGATCCGTCACTGGTTCAACACGCAGCATGCCCGCAAGGGCAGCCCAACCTGGACCTGGCTGGTAACGGTGATCCTGTTCATCATCATCATCTGGCTCTCTACGGTGCCGAAGGTTCTGACCGGTGAGCCGGAGGAACAGAAGGTCTCGGCATTGCAGCAATCTTTCATCTCGGACCCGCACTTTGAAAAAGTGCGGGATACCGTTCTTGGGCGTTGCGCCATGTGCCACGCCAAGGAACCAGGCTGGGAAGGCATCATTGCGCCACCGAAGGGCGTCGTGCTGGACACCGACCGGGATATTGCCGCACATGCGCGTGAAATCTATTTGCAGGCCGGTCGCTCGCATGCCATGCCGCCTGCCAATGTCACCGGCGTGAGCGAGGAAGAGCGCCAGCTTCTTGCTTCCTGGTACCAGTCTGCCACGCAAGGCCCGAAATAAGGACCAATTCGATGACCAAGCTTCTAATTCGCGGCCGCGTGCTAACCTTTCGTAACGAACCGCAAAGCCTCGATGACAATGCTGCTTATCGCTATATCGAAGACGGCGCAGTTCTTGTCGAAGATGGCCGTATCCTGCGCCTCGGAGACTATGCCGAAGTCCGTGCCGAGGCGGGCAGCGACGTCAACGTCGCCGACCACCGCCCGCACCTGATCCTGCCGGGCTTCATCGACACGCATATCCACTATCCGCAGACACAGGTAGTTGCTTCCTATGCAGCCAATCTGCTGGAGTGGCTCAACACCTATACATTCGTCGCGGAACAGAAATTCGCCGACGAGCAGCATGCCGAATTCATTGCGGAGCGCTTTCTTGACGAGCTGATCCGCCACGGTACCACCACGGCGGTTGCTTATTGCTCCGTGCATCCGCAGAGTGTCGATGCCTATTTCCGTGCTTCGCAGCATCGCAACATGCGCATGCTTGGCGGCAAGGTGATGATGGATCGCAATGCGCCGCCTGCACTCTGCGACACGGCACAGTCGGGCTATGACGATACGAAGGCGCTGATTGCGCGCTGGCAAGGCAAGGGTCGCCTTGATTATGTGATCACGCCGCGCTTTGCCATTACATCCACGCCGGAGCAGCTTGAGGCAAGCCAGGCGCTTGTCCGTGAGCATCCCGGCAGCTACATCCAGACGCATCTTTCCGAAAATCACGACGAGATCACCTTCACCAAGTCGCTTTATCCGGATGCGCCGGACTATCTCGGCATCTACGAGCATTACGGCCTTCTGGGCGACAAGACCTTGCTCGGCCATTCCATCCATCTGGAAGAACGCGAAGTGCGTGTCATGGCGGAAACCGGTTCGATTGCCGTCTTCTGCCCGACCTCCAACCTGTTTCTTGGTTCAGGCCTCTTCGACCGCGACCGGTTGAAGGCATCGGGCGTGCGCATGGCGGTGGCGACCGATGTCGGCGGGGGCACAAGTTTCTCCATGCTGCGTACCATGGATGAGGGCTACAAGGTCCTCCAGCTCCGCGAACAGCGCCTGAACCCGTTCCAGTCCTTCTATATGATGACGCTCGGCAACGCCCGCGCCCTCTCCATGGAAGACAGGATCGGCACGCTCGACGAGGGTACGGAAGCCGATATCGTAGTGCTGGATTCGTCCGCCACGTCGCCGATGCGGCTGCGCATGGCGGCTGGCGCGACGCTGGAGCAGGAGCTGTTTCTGCTGCAGACGCTGGGCGATGACCGCGCCATTGTCGAAACCTATGTGGCTGGCAAGCCGCTCAAGGCTGAACTGGCCTGATACCCAATCCTTGGAGGAGGATGACCCGTGGCGGAGCGATCTGCTGCGGGTCTTTTTGTTAAAACTCTTCCGGTCGCTTGCCGCCTATGGCGCGGGTCAGCTCATCGGCGGTTGCGCGGATCAGCGGCCCGAATTCCTCGAGCTTCTTCTTCGGCAGGCGCACGGCAGGACCGGAAACGGAAATGCCGGCAATCGCCTCGCTATATTCGTTGAAGATGGGAGCGGCGATGCAGCACATGCCGAGTGTGTGTTCCTCATCATCGATAGACCAGCCGCGGGTGCGGGTTGCCTGAATGTCTTTCAATAGCGCGGGCAGCGTATCAAGGGTGCGCTGCGTGAAATGTTCAAGCGTGCGGCCCGAGAGAGCGTGCGCGATTTCCTTGTCCGACCAAGTGGACAATATGGCCTTGCCGATGCCGGATGCATGAATGGGGCCGCGCCGTCCGGGCCGGAAAAAGGCGCGCATCGGAGCATGGCTTTCTATCTGCGAAATGAACACCACATCGCCGCCATCCTCGACGCCGATATTGGCGGTTTCGCCTGTCGTTTCCATCAATGTCTTGAGATAGGGCCGCGCCAGAATGCCGAGCTTGCGAAAGCGGCGGAAGGCATTGCCGATCTCGAAAGCCTTGACGCCGATGGTCCAGTCTCCACTTTCCAGATCGTGAGAAACCATACCATGATTGGCAAGCGACGATAGAAGCCGGTGCACGGTGGAAGGCGCCATGCCGCTTTCATCGGCAAGGTCGGTCAGTGTCGAGCCGTCATTTTCGGCAATCAGCGCCAGCAGCTTCAGGCTTCGGTCCAGAACCTGCACAGATGAGGGCGCGGCGTTTTCTGCCGCCTTGCGGCCCCGCTTTCCCTTTTCCTGTTCCATCACCGTCTCCGAATCCCACCTAAACTCAGGAATTATCACTATCGCATCCATTGCCACTCGGAAAGGGCGCGGCGGATTATCTCCATTCCGTTGAAAATCTTTATTTCCATATAATGGTATGCATTTCCATTTTTTGATATTAGCATTTGTAAATGGAGATGAATTCCACAAAGCGTTTCCAGCAAAGGTGCGTAAGCCTTTTGCGTCTGGAAATGCGTGAGAAAAAGAAACAAAGCGGCAATAGCCGTTCCGCAGGAACGGACGCCGCTTGAGGAGGATGGGCCATGGCCAGAATGCGTGCAGTCGATGCAGCCGTGCTTGTGCTGGAAAGAGAAGGGATCAATTGTGCCTTCGGTGTGCCGGGCGCAGCGATCAATCCGTTTTATTCAGCGATGAAAGCGCGCGGTTCGATCCGCCACATATTGGCGCGTCATGTCGAGGGCGCTTCGCATATGGCCGAAGGCTATACGCGGGCAAAGCATGGCAATATCGGTCTGTGCATCGGCACTTCCGGCCCCGCCGGAACGGATATGATTACGGGTCTCTATTCGGCGTCAGCCGACTCGATCCCGATCCTCTGCATCACGGGTCAGGCACCACGTGCACGTCTGGACAAGGAAGATTTTCAAGCGGTCGATATCGCCAAGATCGCAGCGCCCGTCACCAAGTGGGCGGTCACGGTCATGGAACCGGCACTGGTGCCTTATGTCTTTCAGAAGGCGTTCCACATCATGAAGTCGGGTCGTCCCGGCCCGGTTCTGATCGACCTGCCGATTGATGTCCAGCTTGCCGAAATCGAATTCGACATCGACACTTATCAGCCGATGGAAGCCTACAAGCCTGCTGCCACGCGGGCGCAGGCCGAAAAGGCGCTGGCCATGCTGAACGAGGCGGAACGTCCGCTGATCGTCGCGGGCGGCGGCATCATCAATGCCGATGCGTCGGATCTTCTGGTCGAATTCGCTGAAATCACCGGCATTCCGGTCATCCCGACCCTGATGGGCTGGGGCGTCATTCCAGACGACCATCGCCTGATGGCGGGCATGTGCGGTCTCCAGACCTCGCACCGCTATGGCAATGCCAATCTGCTGGCCTCCGATGTCGTGATCGGCATCGGCAACCGCTGGGCGAACCGTCATACCGGCAATGTCGATACCTACAGGAAGGACCGCAAGTTCATCCATATCGACATTGAGCCGACGCAGATCGGTCGCGTCTTCGCACCGGATTTCGGTATCGTTTCGGATGCAGGCAAGGCGCTGAAGCTGCTGCTGGACGTTGCGACCGAATGGAAGTCTGCAGGCAAGCTGCGCGACTGGTCGGACTGGGCCAAGGAATGTGGCGAACGCAAGCGCACCATGCTGCGCAAGACGCATTTCGACCAGACGCCGCTCAAGCCGCAGCGCGTTTACGAAGAGATGAACAAGGCGTTCGGTCGCGATACCTGCTATGTCACGACCATTGGCCTCAGCCAGATTGCAGGCGCGCAGTTCCTGCATGTCTATCGCCCACGCAACTGGATCAATTGCGGTCAGGCCGGTCCGCTCGGCTGGACGCTGCCAGCAGCGCTCGGCGTGCGTGCTGCCGATCCAGACCGTCCGATTGTTGCACTTTCCGGTGACTATGATTTCCAGTTCATGATCGAGGAACTGGCGGTCGGCGCACAACACAAGCTGCCCTACATTCATGTGGTCGTGAACAATTCCTATCTCGGCCTCATCCGGCAGGCACAACGCGGCTTCAACATGGATTTCGAGGTCAGTCTCGCCTTCGATAACATCAATGCCGATGGCGATGCGGAAAAGGGTTACGGCGTCGATCACGTGGCCGTCGCCGAAGGCCTCGGCTGCAAGGCGATCCGGGTTCGCAGCCCCAACCAGTTTGCCGAAAGTTTTGAACAGGCAAAAGCGCTCATGGCTGAGCATCAGGTGCCGGTGGTTCTGGAATTCATCCTGGAACGCGTTACCAATATTTCCATGGGTGTCGACATCGATCAGGTTGTCGAATTCGAGGAACTGGCCGAACGTGGCGAAGATGCGCCGACAGCTATCGCAGCGTTGTTGGATTAAGAGCAATTCCCGGTTTTGTCCGCAATTGCGCAAATAGAGAATTATAAGGAGGCGAAAATGCCGAGATTTGCAGCCAATCTCACAATGCTTTTCAATGAAGCGCCTTTCATGGATCGCTTTGCGCTGGCCGCAAAAGCCGGGTTCACCGGGGTGGAATATCTCTTCCCCTATGAGTTCAACCGGCATGAGCTGAAGGCGGCGCTGACCAAGCATAATCTGGCGCAGGTCCTGCACAATCTGCCTGCGGGCAATTGGGCTGGCGGCGAGCGTGGCATTGCGGTTCTGCCGGATCGCGTCGATGATTTCCGACGCGGTGTGGCCGATGCCATCGATTATGCCACGACGCTCAACTGTTCGCAGGTCAACTGTCTTTCGGGGATTGCCCCGCAGGGCGTGGACCCAGACGTCTTGCGCGCCACTTTCGTCAGCAATTTGCGTCTGGCCGCAAAGGAACTGGGCAAGCACGGCATTCGCCTGCTGATCGAGCCGATCAACCACTATGACATTCCGGGCTTCTACCTCAACACGGTGGAGCAGGCGGTTTCGATCATCGATGAAGTGGGCAGCAACAACCTGTTCATCCAGTACGACCTCTACCATCAGCAGCGGACACGCGGCGAACTGGTTGCGACTTATGAACGTTACAAGCCGCTGATTGCCCATATCCAGCTTGCCGACAATCCGGGCCGCAACGAGCCGGGCACCGGTGAGATTAATTATCCGAACGTGTTCGAAGCACTGAAAAACGCCGGATACAAGGGCTGGATCGGCTGCGAATACAAGCCGAAGACCACCACTGAGGAAGGTCTGGGCTGGTTCAAAGCATTTCCAGCAAAAGTGCGAAGCGGTTTTGCGTTGGATAATGCGTGAGGAAAAACTTTCATACGAAGCCGAACGGCTGACTGCATAGGTTTGATTAGGGAGTAAACGACATGGCCAAGATAGGCTTCATCGGACTGGGGATCATGGGCACGCCGATGGCGCGTCATTTGCAGGATGCGGGACATCAGCTTTTCACCTCCCGGTTCAATCCTCCACCGCGTCAGGAGCTGATCGATAACGGTCTGCAAATTCTGGAAACGCCGAAGGCTGTTGCCGAAGAGTGCGACACCATCATCCTCATGCTTCCGGACACGCCGCAGGTGGCCGAAGTCATCTTCGGTGAAGGTGGCGCAATCGGTGGTCTTGGCAAAGGCAAGCTGCTCATCGACATGAGCTCGATTTCCCCTATCGAGACAAAAGAGTTCGCAAAGAAGGTCCGCGCAACCGGCGGTGAATATGTCGATGCGCCGGTTTCCGGCGGCGAGGTCGGCGCGAAGAATGCCAGCCTCTCCATCATGGCTGGCGGCTCGCAGGAATCGTTCGACCGCGCTCTGCCGCTCTTGAAGCTCATGGGCAAGAACATCACGCTCGTCGGCGATTGCGGCGATGGCCAGACCACCAAGGTCGCAAACCAGATCATCGTCGCGCTCAACATTGAGGCCGTAGCCGAAGCGCTGGTTTTTGCTTCCAAGGCAGGGGCCGACCCGGCGAAGGTGCGTGAAGCCCTGATGGGCGGCTTTGCATCGTCCCGCATTCTCGAAGTGCATGGCGAACGCATGATCAAACGCACTTTCGATCCTGGTTTCCGTATCTCGCTGCACCAGAAGGATTTGAACCTTGCACTGCAGGGCGCAAAGGCGCTCGGTGTTTCGCTGCCGAACACGGCCACGGCACAGGAACTGTTCAATTCATGCGCTGCGCATGGCGATGATGGTCTCGACCATTCGGGGCTGGTGCGCGCTCTGGAGCGGATGGCGAACCACGACGTCGCCTAATTCGGGAATCTGATTTCTCTGGAGGGAGAGGGTGGAGCTGGCTGCTTGGAGGAAGTGGCCGGCTCCATTGATTTTACACCTCGGGCGGGGAATAGTGCCGCCCAACAATAATCAATATCGGGAATCTCATGACAGCCATCACCGATCCCAAGAAGTTTCTGACCAACCTTTTCGATGCCGCGGTTGCGGCTGCCGATCCTGAACTGGTGATCCGCGCCAATCTTCCGGCCAAACCGAAGGGACGGACGATTGTCATCGGTGCGGGCAAGGGCTCGGCACAGATGGCGGCCGCTTTCGAAAGGGCGTGGGACGCTCCGCTCGAAGGCCTTGTGGTGACACGCTATGGCTATGGCACACCCTGCGAGCGCATAGAGATCATCGAGGCGGCGCATCCGGTTCCCGACGAGGCGGGGCTTGCCGCCTCGAAGCGGCTGTTCGATGCAGTGTCGAACCTGACGGAAGATGATCTCGTGGTGGCGCTTGTTTCCGGTGGTGGGTCTGCCTTGCTACCGTCGCCGCCGGAAGGGTTGACGCTTGAGGACGAGATCGCCGTCAACAAGGTGCTGCTTGCTTCCGGTGCGCCGATTTCGGCGATGAATGCAGTCCGCAAGCACCTGTCCACCATCAAGGGCGGCAGGCTTGCTGCAGCCGCCCATCCGGCAAAGGTGTTCTCGCTCGTTGTCTCGGATATTCCGGGCGACAATCCGGCTTTTGTGGCTTCCGGCCCGACCGTGCCGGACGAGACAGACCGCGATGAGGCTTTGAAAATCATCGAACGCTATCGGCTCGATCTGCCAGAGGCAGCACTTGCCCACATCAGGAGTGAAGCCGCCCATGCGCCGAAGCCGGGTGATAGGGTTTTTGCAAATAATGAAGTGCGCGTCATCGCTTCCGCCGCCGTTTCGCTGGAAGCGGCGGTGAAGGAAGCCGCGCGCCATGGCGTCGAAGCGGTGATCCTGTCCGATGCGATGGAAGGCGAGGCGCGGGAAGTAGCGCATGTTCATGCGGCAATTGCCCGTGAGGTGGCCGACCGTGACCGCCCCTTCCAGAAGCCGGTGGTCATTCTATCAGGCGGTGAAACGACCGTTACCATTCGCGGCAAGGGGGGCAAAGGAGGGCGCAACAGCGAGTTCTTGCTGTCTTTCGCACTCGATATCGATGGCTATGACAATATCCACGCGCTCGCCGCCGACACGGACGGCATTGACGGTTCGGAAGATAATGCAGGTGCTTTTGCCGATGGTTCCACCATTTTGCGCTTGCAACAGGCGGGCGAGGACGGCGCAGCGCGGCTCAATGCCAATGATGCATGGACGGCATTCGACGCCATTGACGACCTGTTCGTGCCGGGACCAACGGGCACCAATGTTAATGATCTACGCGCGATTTTGATAACGGACTAGTTTCATCATCGAGCAAAATACGGTTTGCCGCTCCATCCAGATCGTCATACTGGCCGTTTTTCAACGACCAGAGAAAGGCGACAAGGCCAAGCAGGCCCAGAAACAGCGCGATGGGAATGAGAAAGATAAGCCCGCTCATTTGTGCGCTTCCTTGATGACGGCAACAGGCGCGATGGCTTTCTGCGTCTGTTGCTTTTGTTTTCCCGCCTGCAACCGCAATGCGTTGCTGACGACCACGATGGACGACAGCGACATGGAAAGTGCGGCCACCAGCGGTGTGACATAGCCGAAAATCGCAATCGGCACGGCTATGATATTATAGCCGATGGAAAGTGCAAAATTCTGGCTTATCAACCGGCCTGCTTCCTTTGATACGGCAAAGGCGAGCGGCACGGCAGACAGGCTTTCACGCAGGAAGACAAAATCCGCAGCGTTGCGGCCAATGTCGGCAGCGGTCGCAGGAGCCATGGAAACATGGGCTGCGACGAGTGCGGGCGCATCGTTGAGGCCGTCGCCGACCATCAGGACCTTGCGCCCCTCGGCTGACAGTTCCTGCACCAGCTTCGACTTGTCGGCGGGCAGGACTTCGGCTTGAAAATTGTCAACACCAAGATAACCCGCAAGCCTCTCGACGGCAGGCAGCCTGTCACCCGAAATGATGTCAAGCTTCAGGCCGTTGCGCTTCAGTGTGGCGATCGCTCCGGCAGCGTCCTCGCGTGGCTGGTCTTCGAAGCGGAAGGTCTCAACCAGTTTGCCGTCGATGGAAAGGCAGGTCTCTGGGCCATCGGCATGGGACAGGGCGGCGCTACTGTCCGCCCAGTCACGCTTGCCGAGCCGATAGATGGAACCGTTCAGTTCTGCTTCGATGCCCGCTCCCGGCACTTCCTCAATACGGGTAAAGGCGGTCACGGGTTTTGCGCCCGAGAACAGCGCAAGCGCCCGCGACAGCGGATGACGCGAGTAAAGCGACAGCTCGGCGGCAATTTCGAGATTGTGGCGATCAATGGCATCTGCATTGATCAGTCTCGGCTGACCGAGGGTTAATGTGCCGGTCTTGTCGAAAATGGCGGTGTCCACCTCGGCCATCCGCTCCATGGCGGAGCCGTCTTTAATCATGATGCCGTTTTCAAACAGGCGGCGGGCCGCGACCACCTGCACAATCGGCACCGCAAGGGCGAGCGCGCAGGGGCAGGTGATGATGAGTGTGCAGATCGCGATATAGATGGAGCGATACCAGTCGCCGCCGGTGTAGAACATCCAGCCGACAAAGGCCGCAAAGGCAATCGTGTGCACCATCGGCACGTAAAGCTCGGAAGCGCGGTCGGCAAGACGGCGATAATAGGCGCGCCCGCCTTCGGCCACATCCATCAGTCGCACCATTTCGGCAAGGAAGGAATCCTTGGCTTCCGCCGTCGCGCGGATGACAAGCGGCGTGGAAAGATTGAGCGTGCCTGCGCGGATATCCGAGCCGGGGCCGACAGGCACGGCATCGCTTTCACCCGATGCAATGGCGCAATCGAGTTCCGAACGGCCTTCTTCCACCTTGGCATCGACTGGAACACGCTCGCCAGCCGCAAGAATGATACGCATTCCGGGGCGAATTTCGTTGACCGGCAGGTAATTGCGCTCGTCATTCTCGCCGATGACAACGGCGCCGCGCGAGCCCAGCTGTGCCAGGCCGCGCACGGCGGAACGGGCGCGGGCGCGCATCATATAATCAAGCGTACGGCCGATCAGCAGGAAGAAGAGCAATGTCACCGATGCATCGAAATAGGCATGCTGGCCATGATTCAGGGTTTCATAAACACTCATGCCGAAGGCAAGCGTGATGGCTAGCGCAATCGGCACATCCATGTTGACGCGTCGTGCGCGCAGCGCATTCCAGGCGGAAACATAGAAAATCCGGCCGGAATAGATCAGTGTCGGCAGGGCGATGAGACCGGAAATCCAGTGAAACATGTCGCGTGTCGCGGCATCGGCTCCCGACCATACGGCGACGGACAGGAGCATCACATTGCTGGAAGCGAAGGCCGCGACGCCAAGCGCGATCAGCAGCCGCGTGAAGGTCGGGTCCTTGTCCTGCGCCATGTCGAAAATATGGGCTTCATAACCGAGCCAGCGCAGCGGATCGACAACATCGGGCGGCGTCTCGCCATCTTTCCAGCGTACGGTTACACGGCGCGCCGTCAGGTTGACGCGGACATAGGCAACGCCCGCGATCCTGCCAAGCGTTTCCTCGATATTCTTGATGCACAACCCGCAATGAACGCCGGGAACCGACAGGTCGAGCTGGCGAAAGCCGTCACCGAGCGCACGACTCGCCACCTGCATTTCATCTGCCGAAACGGCCTGAACGACAGTTGCTATCTGTGCATTCTCGACGCAGCAGCTCATAGCATCCTCCCATCCTTCACCAGAACGCGGATGATGTGCCGATAGGGGTCTTCAAGACCTGCATCTGCATTCACTTCCATGATCCACGCGCCTTCGCCAAGTTCCAGCGGCGCAGTCAGAACGCCGGGTTCGCGAACGGTCAGCGTGACCTTGGTATCATTTACGTCGCCGACAGGGCGTTTGAATTCAACCGTGCCGCCGGTCATCGCGACGGCCTTGCCTTCACGGTCGGCCAGCTGCCAGGTGAATATGCCTTTTTCAAAGGCGGGCTTCGACTGCCATTGCAGGGCGGCCTGCTCCTTGCCGGTTTGCGCCTTGTCGTTGAACTCCTGGCTGGCGACATAGGTGTTCTGGACGACAAGCCCGCTCCAGCTTTGGATGGCATTATAGGCCATGGTCAGGTTGACCGCGATAATGACACCGAAGAAAGCGAGCATGATGCCCAGCATATGCCAGCCGGTAAATGTGCCTGCGGTTTTCGACTTGATCGACATTATCTGCCCTCCGGTGCCATGAAAGTTGCCTTGTAGCGTGCATGTTCTGCGCCGTTCGCGTCACGCACCTCGATTTCATAGTCGCGGCGCAGATCGGTAATCGCATCATGCGGCATGGTGACGAAGACACGCAACGTCTTCAGACGGTCCGGCTCCACCGGCACGTTGTAATTGCCGTCTGCATCCGCTGTTTCATCCTGAACGGTCAGCGTTGCTCCGGGCAGCCCCTCGATGGAAAGTCGGAAGGTGCGCGGCGTCGGGATCATGTTGAGCAGCTTGACCGTGTAGCCGTTGCGGATCGATCCGTCCGACAGAAGCACATATTGCGGATTGCGGTCATGCAGCACGTTGATGCCGATGCGCTGGCGGGTCGAGAGCGAAATGACGAGCGTCAGGCCGATCAGCGCCCATACGGCGAAGTAGAACATGCTGCGCGGGCGCAACACCTTCTTCCAGGAGAGGTTCTGCACCTTGTCCGAGAAGCTGTTCGGCGCCTTATAGACACGCGTCGGGTCGATGGGCGCCGTGCCATTATTGGTGGCGAGCGCCATGTTGGAGTTGTAATCGGCCAGTGTCGCATAGGAGATGAGACCGCGCGGCTTGTCGATCTTGTCCATCACCGAATTGCAGGCATCGATGCACAGCGCGCAGGTGATGCATTCGAGCTGCTGACCGTCGCGAATGTCGATGCCCATCGGACAAGCGGCGACACAGGCATTGCAATCCACGCAATCGCCCACGGTTTCCCCTGCGGCAATCGCCTTCTTGGAATGGCGTGAACGCGGTTCGCCGCGCCAGTCATTATAGGTAACGGTGAGCGAATTTTCGTCCAGCATCGCGGCCTGGATGCGCGGCCACGGGCACATATAGGTGCAGACCTGCTCGCGCATCAGTCCGCCGAATATATAGGTGGTGGCGGTAAGGATGGCGACGGTGAAATAGGCGACGGGCGCGGCATGACCTGTCACAAAATCCCTGAGCAGCTGCGGCGCGTCGGCGAAATAGAAAATCCATGCGCCGCCGGTCAGCACGCCGATAACGAGCCAGATGGAATGTTTGGCAACCCGCTTCCAGACCTTGTCGAAAGTCCATGGGGCCTTGTCGAGCTTCATGCGCGCATTGCGGTCACCTTCGATGGCGCGCTCGACAACCAGATAGAGATCGACCCAGACGGTCTGAGGGCAGGTGTAGCCGCACCAGGCGCGGCCCGCGACAGAGGTCACGAGAAACAGGCCGAGGCCCGCCATGATGAGCAGGCCCGCAACGTAGTAGAATTCCTGCGGCCAGATTTCGACGAAGAAGAAATAGAAGCGGCGGTTGGCAAGATCGATCAGCACCGCCTGATCGGGCGCATAGGGGCCGCGATCCCAGCGTAACCAGGGCGTCAGATAGTAGATGCCCAGCGTAATGAGCATGACAATCCATTTGAAGCGCCGGAACTCGCCCTGCACACGCTTCGGAAAAATCTTCACCCGCGCCGCATAAAGCGATTGGCGGGTCTTGGGGGAGTTGACTGCCTGAACGTCTATGCGTTCGACATCGTCTGACATTTTTTTGCTCCTTGGGGAGAGGAGGGCAATAGGGCAGTGAGGCAATAGGGCAGTATGTGATGGCCGCGATCAATACTGTCCCTAGTTCCTCATTTCCCTACTGCCTTACTGCCCTATTGCCTTACTGCCCTGTAGCTGGGGCTTGTGCCCCAGCTATTCGCCGCCACCCAACGAATGGACGAAGATGGCAAGCTGTTTGACGGTGGCATCGCCGAGGCGTGTTTCCCATGCGGGCATGACGCCATGCTTGGGATGCGCGACCTGGCGCGCGATTGCGTCTTCGCCAGAACCGTAGAACCAGATGGCGTCGGTCAGGTTCGGGGCACCGAACTCGCGCAGGCCCTTGGCATCGGCGCCATGGCAGACAGCACAGTTTTCGGCGAACACCTTCTGCCCTTCCGGTACCAATTCCGGATTATGCGGCGTACCGGAGAGGCTGACCACATAGGCAGCAACATCACGGATCTGCTGCGGTTCCAGCACGTCGACAAAAGCCGGCATTTCGGAAACGCGGGTGTCGGCATCATCCTGCGAGCGCACACCATGACGAATGGTCGTCAGGATGTCGTCGATGGAGCCGCCCCACAGCCAGTCATCATCATTGAGGTTCGGATAACCGGGGGCACCTTGAGCGCCGGAACCGTGGCACTGCACGCAATTGACTCGGAAGGCGGCGGCGCCACCGGCAATCGCATATTGACGAAGGTTTTCGTCAGCCAGAATCTCTTGCACGTCCTTGGCCTTGATCTGGTCGATGATGCCTTGACGCTCGCTGTCGATCTTGGCCGTTTCTTCCCAGAAAGCGCCACGGCTCGACCAGCCGAGCATGCCGCCAGTGGAACTGGAGATCAGCGGCCAGGCCGGATAGGCGATGACATAGGCAATCGCCCAGAAAATGGTGGCGTAGAATGTCCACAGCCACCAGCGGGGCATTGGATTGTCGAGTTCCTTGATGCCATCCCATTCGTGGCCGGTTGTCGCTACGCCGGTGACATCGTCGATTTGCTTGTCAGTCATTTGCGTCATCCTTGAAAGGAATGTCCTTCGCGTGGTCGGCTATCTGCTTGCTGCCTGGCCGGAAGGCGTAGAAGACGACGAAGAGGAAAAAGAGCGCCATGCCGAGCAGACCCCAGCTATCGGCGAAAGTGCGCATGGTGTTGTAATCCATCGCTAAATCTCCGCTTTATCTCGCTTTGGGGGACTGGTCGTAGGTCGAGAAATCGACCAGCGTGCCGAGCATCTGGAGATAGGCGATGAGCGCGTCCATCTCCGAGATCATCTGCGGATTGCCGTCGAAATCGCCGAGCTTGGCCTTGGGATAGCGTGCCTCGACGCCGGATGTATCGGCGTCAGGCGTTGCCTGAGCCTTCAGATCGTCAAGCGCGCTGTCGATCATTTCCTGGCTGTAAGGTACGCCGACTGCCACATTGGCTTTCAGATTGCCTGCAATGTTGGAGGCGTCCAGCGGACGGTCCTTCAGGAAGGCGTAGCTCGGCATGACCGATTCGGGCACCACGTCGCGCGGGCGGATAAGGTGCTGCACGTGCCACTCGTTCGAATAGCGTCCGCCGACGCGCGCAAGGTCCGGACCGGTGCGCTTGGAACCCCATTGGAACGAATGATCGTACATGGATTCCGCCGCAAGGCTGTAGTGACCGTAGCGTTCCACTTCGTCGCGGAATGGACGGATCATCTGACTGTGGCAAAGGTAGCAGCCTTCACGCACATAGACGTCACGGCCCGCGAGTTCCAGCGGCGAATAGGGGCGCATGCCTTCCACTTTCTCGATGGTATTTTCGAGATAGAAGAGCGGTGCGATTTCAACGATGCCACCAACCGTAACCACGGCGAGCGATGCGATCAGCAGCAGCGTTGCATTTTTCTCCAGCTTGGAGTGGTTCTTTAGTATCGACATAAATCACACGCTCCTTATTCGGCAGGCTGCACGGTGGCGCCAGTTGCAGGCTGCGCACCGCCCATGGGGGCTTCATTGCGCAGATTGCCGCGAATGGTCTGATAGACGTTCCAGGCCATCAGCAGTCCGCCAGCGAGATAGAACACACCGCCAAGCGTACGGATGACGTAATAGGGGAACATGGCGAGCACGGTTTCCGCGAAGGAATAGACGAGGAAGCCCTGATCGTCGTATTCGCGCCACATCAGGCCCTGCTGGATACCGGCAACCCACATGGCAGCCGCGTAGAGAACGATGCCGAGCGTCGCCAGCCAGAAGTGCCAGTTGACCATGCGGATCGAATAGAGCCGCTGACGGTTCCACAGCTTCGGCGCCAGATAGTAGACGGCGGCAAACGAGATCATGCCGTTCCAGCCGAGCGCACCCGCATGAACGTGGCCGATGGTCCAGTCGGTATAATGCGACAGCGAGTTGACGGCCTTGATCGACAGCATCGGGCCTTCGAAGGTCGCCATGCCGTAGAAGGCGATAGCTGCAACCATCAGGCGGATGATCGGATCGGTGCGAACCTTGTCCCATGCGCCCGAAAGCGTCATCAGGCCGTTGATCATGCCGCCCCAGGATGGCATCCAGAGCATGATCGAGAACACCATGCCGAGCGTCTGCGCCCAGTCGGGAACAGCCGTGTAATGCAGATGGTGCGGGCCGGCCCAGATATAGAGGAAGATGATCGACCAGAAGTGCACGATCGACAGGCGGTAGGAATAGATCGGACGCTCTGCCTGCTTCGGCACGAAATAGTACATCATGGCCAGGAACGGCACTGTCAGGAAGAAGGCAACGGCATTATGGCCGTACCACCATTGCGTCACCGCATCCTGAACGCCGGCAAAGGCGGAATAGCTCTTCACGCCAAGGAAGGAAACCGGGATCGCCAGGTTGTTGACGATGTGCAGCATGGCGATGGTGATGATGAAGGACAGGTAGAACCAGTTCGCCACATAGATATGCGGCTCCTTGCGCTTCAGGATCGTGCCGAGGAAGACGACCAGATAGGCGACCCAGACAATGGTGAGCCAGATGTCGACATACCATTCGGGTTCGGCATATTCGCGGCTCTGCGTGATGCCGAGCAGATAGCCGGTTGCGGCCATCACGATGAAAAGCTGGTAGCCCCAGAACACGAACCAGGCAAGATCGCCCCCAAAGAGGCGGGCGCGGCAGGTACGCTGCACGACATAGAATGACGAGCAGATCAGCGCGTTGCCGCCGAATGCGAAGATAACCGCCGAAGTGTGCAGCGGACGCAGGCGGCCGAAGTTCAGATAAGGCTGCAGGTTGAGATCGGGAAAGGCGAGCTGTGCGGCAATGACTACACCGACCAGAAAGCCGATCACACCCCAGAAGACTGTTGCGATGACACCATAGCGGATCGGACCATCCATATAGGTGGATTGGTCGACCTTTTTCGGCGTCAGGCCATAGTTGGCATTTCGCATTAGAAGAATGGTGAAGATGGCCAGTGTAGCGAACAGAATCCACATATGGGTTCTGAACAGCTCATCATGGGAAAATCCGGCCAGAAGCACGGCAAAAAGTGCTCCCAGACCGGAAAGGACTGTTCCAGCGGCGTAGTTCATGAAATCCCCTCGCAGCGCATGACGAAAGCCGCCCCGGATGGGCAGCATTAGCGATAGCTCTCCTATCCCGCATCAAGCGGCATAGAGTCATTGATCTAAATCAAAGAGCGCTGGAAAGACCTGTGACAAATTGGGACCCCAACAGTCCCGCCCTCGGCTTGCTCATCCTGTCAGGGGCCGGCTGTCCCGGGACGGGTTATCAGGGGCTGGAACAACGAATTCAGCCCGCAAGCCGCCTTGCTGGCGGTTGGCGAGGTGCAATTCCCCGTCCAGCCGTTCCACGGCCATCCTGACGATAGCAAGGCCCAGACCGCTGCCGGTCTCGTTGCGATGCGCACCCCGAAAGAAACGCTCTGTCACACGCGGCATTTCGCTTTCGGGAATGCCGGGTCCATCATCTTCGACGGTGAGCTTGACTTTGCCCGCTGAGGCTTCGATCCGGCAGCGAACGATGCCATCCCTGGGCGAGTGATTGATGGCATTTTCAATCAGGTTGCGGACAGCAAGCGTGAAGAGGTGAGGCGAGGGCAATTGCACAAGCGGCATCGCTTCCGGCAATTCGATGGAAACGCCGCGATGTGCGGCAAGCATCCGCATGTCAGTGGAGATCGATAGCAGAATCTGGCAGGCGGGCTCGGGCCTGAGCGTCTCGATCTCGTCACTGGTTTCCAGTGCGGCGAGATCGAGAAGCTGGTTGACGAGGCGGCTGGTACGGTCGACGCCCGCCGCAATCTGGCGCACCGCATTGGCACGCATTGTTTCGTCCTTTGCCCCTTCGGCAATCTGCGCCTGCGTCTTCAACCCGGCCAGCGGCGTCTTCAGTTCATGTGCAGCGAAAATAGCAAAGTTGCGCTCACGCTCGCGCGCCTCTTCGACGCGATGGAAAAGCCCGTTCAGCGCGGTGACGGCGGGCGCAATCTCCTTGGGCAGGTTCTGTTCGGAAAGCGGTCGCAAATCCTGCGCCTGACGCTCGGAAAGCACGGATGCAAGGCGGCTCAGCGGGTCGAGGCCACGTCGTACGCACAGCCAGATCATAAGCGCCAGAACAGGCAGCATCAGCAGCGCTGGCAGGACAAGGCCGGTCACGACATTCTGCACCAGCCTTTCACGAACACTCAGACTGTCACCGACCATGACACGCAGGCCGAGCTGGGTATTCTCGACCGCGAAGACTCGCCACCGTTCGCCAGCGACTTCGGTATTGGAAAAGCCGTTCGCCACGTTGGTGAGCCGCACGCCGGGAGCACTTTCGGAGCGGCCCACCAGCTTGCCGTCGAGCGCCCATATCTGGCAGAACAGCTGCCGGTCATAGAGCGGAAAATCCGGCATCGGCTTCAGCGACAACTGCCCGCCATCTCCTTCCGGCCCAACCTCCACGCGATGCTCGGTCAAAAGCGAATTGACCATGCGCGCGGCTTCCATCAGGCGCGCATCGAGCACTTTTTCAAGCTGTGACTGGGTGCTGATGTGGATCCACACCACTGCGAAAAGCCAGACAAGACAGGTGACGCCGATCAGGATACCGGTAAGGCGGCTGCGAATGGAATTCATGTGCTTGCCCCCGCGAGACGATAGCCGACCCCGCGCACCGTTTCGATATAATCGGAACCGAGTTTCGAGCGCAGGTGGTGGATATGAACTTCCACCGCATTGCTCTCCACTTCCTCCTGCCAGCCATAAAGCGCTTCTTCCAGCGAGGATTTGGAGAAGGTGGCGGTCGGCCGTTCCATCAAGGCGCGCAGGATCGAGAATTCGCGCCGGGTCAGCCTGACGGGTTCACCATGGAAACGGACCGACATTTCCGCCGGATCGAGTTCGACGCCGCGCCATTCAAGCAGGGCATTGGCGCGCCCCGCACCGCGCCGGGCGACCGCGCGCACGCGGGCTGCAAGCTCGTGCAGATCGAAGGGCTTGCCGACATAATCATCGGCACCCGCATCAAGTCCTGCAATGCGCTCGGGCACCTGATCGCGAGCGGTCAGCAGGAGGACCGGCGTCTCGTCGCGGCCGCGCCGCATCGTCTTGAGGATGTCGAGGCCGGAGCCGTCCGGCAGCATCAGGTCGAGTACCACGGCATGATATTTCTGTGCGGCAAGGGCGGCTTCCGCGTCGCCGCAATTCGAAACGGCATCCACGGTAAAACCGGCAAGCCCCAACCCTACAGTCAGTCCGTCGAGGAGGATCGTGTCGTCTTCTACCACGAGTATGCGCATGAGTTCCTGTTTCCGCCTTCTTTGACAATTAGAAGCACGCGGGCTTTTCACCGCGCCAGCTTAAGGCTGCCTTAAGGTGGCGGGGACATTCGCCTTTTGCAACATGGATCAATTTGTCCCGAATCGAATTATGCGGAAAATTGTAATGCGTTTCTTTGCCAGCCTTGCCGGCTTATTCATCAGCTTGTTTCTCGCGCTCGGTCCGGCATCGGCAGCGAACCCGCTGCCGGTCGATCAGGCGTTTCGCCTCAATGTCACGAAGGATACGGATGGCCGTCTCGTACTCGATTGGCAGATCGCTGACGGTTACTATCTTTATCGCGATCATATAGAAGCAAAGGACGGGCAGGGGAATGCACTTGCCGTCGATACGCAGCCCGGCACGCCCAAGGACGATCCTAATTTCGGGCGGCTTGAAGTTTATTACACCCATGCCACTGCAAGCGTGAAAGCAGATGCACAGCCGCTGGAGTTGACTTATCAGGGCTGTCAGGAAGACGGTATCTGTTATCGTCCGGAAACCAGAACCGTCGATCCGGTCACCCTCGCCATATCGAGCGAAATGGGGCAGAAGGCCAAGGCACTGACCCAGGCATCGGCATTTGCTCCGGCTGCTGTGCAACCCGTGGAGCAGAATACGGCGTTCACCCTTGCGCCTGAAAAGGGCATGGTCGAAGGACTGCTCGATCAGGGCGGCACCGCGCTGGTGATCGCGGCATTTCTGGCTTTCGGTGTTCTGCTTGCTTTTACGCCGTGCGTTTTCCCCATTTATCCCATCCTGGCCGGAACGCTGGCCCGCGAAGGTGAGAAGCTGACGGCAAAGCGCGGCTTCGTGCTTTCCACTGTCTATGTCGTCAGCCTGGCACTGGGTTTTGCCTTGGTGGGCGCAATTGCAGGCTGGTCGGGCCAGAACCTGCAAATGGTACTGCAATCGAAATGGACGGCGCTTGCGCTGGCCGGACTATTCGCGCTTCTGGCGCTCTCCATGTTCGGCCTGTTCCAGATACAGCTTCCAAATTCATGGGTCAGCGCGATTTCTTCGCGCACTGGCCCCCATGGCCAGCAGCGAACAGGTTCCAAGCGGTCGGCTGCCATTCTCGGTTTCTCGTCGGTGCTGATTGTCGGCCCTTGTGTGACGGCACCGCTTGCAGGGGCGCTGCTCTATATCGCGCAGACGGCCAATGTCGCGCTGGGCGCTTCCGCGCTCTTTGCGCTCGGCATCGGCAAGGGATTGCCGCTTATTGCTTTTGCCACACTCGGCGCGGGCACGCTTCCGCGTGCAGGCGCATGGATGGAAACGGTGAAGCAGATTTTCGGCTTCGGTTTTCTGGCGACCGCAATCTTCATGGCCGCTCCGCTTCTGCCGCCTGGTGTGGACATGGTGCTGTGGGCGCTTCTGCTTTTCGGGGCTGCAAGTTTCGCCTTTCTCAGAATTCCGGGGCGCAGCGTCGTGGCGCGCACAATCGGCACGGCAGCTTTCGTCTATGGTGTCATTTTGATGCTCGGCGTGGCTTCAGGCGGAAAAGACCCGTTGCAACCGCTGGCCGCATTCGCTAACCGTGGCGGCAACCAGAATCTGGCCGCGCTGCAATTTGCGCCGGTCGAGACTGTTTCTTCCCTTCAGGAGAAACTTGGCAGTGTGCGCGGCGACAAGCCGACGCTTATCTATTTCACGGCGGATTGGTGCGTAAGCTGTTCCACCGTGGAGCGCCGGGTTTTGCCCGACGCGAGCGTGAAGAAGGCGCTGGATGGCTATCAATTGGTCAAGGCGGATATTTCGCAGCTCACCAGCGGCAATGCCGATCTGATGGCAAAGCTTGGCGTGGCGGGTCCGCCGACAATGATCTTCTTCAATCGCGTCAGCAAGGAACTGGAGGGAACCAGATTGGTGGGCGATGTCACAACCGCCTCTATCGAACGTTCGGTCGACCTTGTGAACGCCGACCAGAAATAAAGATGTAAGGATTTTAAGATGGACCGGGGGCTGGGGTTTTGACCGTAGTGAATGAAAAGCGAAATGCGTGCAGAACGCTGTTGCGGGTAGCCGTGGTTGCCTGTCTGCCTTTTGCTGCCGCAGCATGCTCGACTGCATCCGCGGATCGGCCGATTGCCGTCACCATGCCGCAGCCGGTGGCCTTTACACCGGAGCCTGTTGCTGTCGAACCAGTCAGCGAACTGGCGCCAGAAGTGCAAACGGCCAAGAGTGAATATGAAGCCATGTATGGTGCGGTCAATGATCGCGGCAATCTTATTCCGGCGCTTGATGTCAGCAAGATTGCGGATCGCAATTTGCGCCGGGAAGTTGATTATGCCACGACGGAACCGGTTGGGACCATCGTGGTCGATCCCTATGCGCGCTATCTCTACCTCGTGCAGCCCGGCGGCAAGGCGATCCGCTATTCGGTGGGGGTTGGTCGCGCCGGTCTGACTTTCTCAGGCGATGCAAAGGTCGCCTACAAATCGCAGTGGCCGCGCTGGACGCCGACAGCCAATATGATCAAGCGCAATCCGGAGCATTACGCAAAATACGCGAAAGGTCTTGAGGGCGGCATCCGCAATCCGCTCGGTGCCCGCGCGCTCTATCTTTATCGGGATGGCAAGGACACGCTTTACCGCATTCATGGCACCAACGAGCCCTGGTCCGTCGGCAAGGCTGCGTCGTCCGGCTGCATACGTCTCTACAATCAGGACATCCTCGATCTCTACAAGCGCGCTACCGCCGGTGCGCGTGTCGTCGTGTTGGATAAATCCCAGTCGGGTAAAGGAGTTAGCTCATGATGAACCGTCGTCAGATACTGGCCGCAACCGCAGCCGGAGCCGCAACGATTGCGATTTCAGGCGGCGAAAGCCTTGCGCAGCGCGTGCCGACGGTTGCGGAAGTGCTTTACGACAAGGAAATTCCGGTTCTGGGCAACCCGAACGGTAATGTGACCATCGTGGAATATTTCGACTACCAATGCCCTTATTGCAAGAAGGGGCATGGCGAGCTGATGCGTGTGGTCAAGAATGACGGCAATGTTCGCCTTGTCATGAAGGACTGGATCATCTTCGGCGACACGTCGGCTTATGCTGCGCGTCTCGTTCTGGCTGCGGAAAAATCCGGCAACTATGTGAAGGCCATGGAAGCCTTGATGGCAACGCCGGGTCGTCTCACGCCGGAACAGGTGGATGCGGCCCTGAAGAAGGGTGGGCTCGATCCGGCAAAGCTCAACGCAGCCTATAAAGCCGATTCAAAGCGCATCAATGCCATTCTTGAACGCAATATGGATCAGGGCGAAGCCTTCAATTTCGGCGGCACGCCTTCCTTCGTCATCGGCACCAAGCTTTATGGCGGCGTCATGAAGGAGCCGGAACTGATCGAGGCGATCAAGGAAGCGCGAAAGTCTTGAACTGGCACGGTTAACGAAAGGGCGGGTAAAACACCGCCCTTTCTGTTTCAAAACGGATAATGCTGTGGGCCTTCGATGGTGACCCAGCGCAGGTCGGTAAACTCGTTGATGACAGCCTTTCCACCGAAGCGGCCATAGCCGGAAGACTTCACCCCGCCGAAAGGCATTTGTGCTTCGTCGGCAACCGTCGGGCCGTTGATATGACAGATGCCGGTTTCAAGCTTTTTCGAAAGCGCCAATGCCCGCTTCACATCCTGACTGAAAATCGCCGATGAGAGGCCATATTCGGTGTCGTTGGCCACGCGGATCGCCTCGTCGGCATCCTTGACGCGGATAATGGGTTTTACCGGCCCGAAGGATTCCTGCGTATAGATATCCATGTCCGGCGTCACGTGATCGATGATCGTCGCCTCGACGATGGAACCTTCGCGCTTGCCGCCCGCCAGAACCTTGCCGCCTTTCGCCACCGCATCCTTGATGAGGGCGTCCATGCGCTCGGCTGATTTGAGGTCGACCAGCGAACCGAGGACGACATTGCCGCGCGGGTCGCCGGCAGGCAGGGATATTGCCTTGGCGGCAAGCTTTTCCGCGAAGGCGTCAGCCACCTTCTCATGCACGATGAAGCGTTCCGTCGACATGCAGATCTGACCCTGATTCATGAATGCGCCAAAAGCTGCGGCATCGACAGCCTGATCCAGATCGGCATCTTCCAGCACGATGAAAGGTGCCTTGCCACCCAGTTCCAGCAGCACCGGCTTCAGATGTTCTGCCGCCTGCTTGGCGATGATCTTGCCGACATGGGTGGAGCCGGTGAAATTGATACGGCGGATGGATGGATGGGCAACGAGAGCCGCAACGATTTCCGGCGCATCTTCTGGCGCATTGGAAATGACATTGACCACACCGGCAGGGAAGCCAGCATCGTTGAGTGTCTTGACGATCAGGTGATGAACGCCGGGGCAGGATTCGGACGAACGCAGGATAACCGTGTTACCGCAGGCAAGTGCTGCCGCAATAGCGCGCACGCCGAGAATGATCGGCGCATTCCATGGCGCCATGCCAAGCACCACGCCAACCGGCTGGCGCACGGCCATGGAAACGATGCCGGGTTTGTCCGAAGGGATGATCTCGCCGGTAATCTGTGTGGTGAGCGCTGCGGCTTCGCGCAGCACACCGGCCCCAAGATGGACGTTGAAGCCCGACCATGGGGCGGTTGCACCGGTTTCTTCGAGCATGAGACGGGTGAATTCGTCGGCCCGGCTTTCCATCAGGTCCGCTGCCTTGTTCAGAAGCGAACGACGTTCGTTCGGTCCGGTTTCAGACCAGCTTTCAAAGGCTTTTGCGGCAGATTTTGCGACCGCATCGACATCGGCGAGGTTGGCCGCAGGCGCGGTGGTGGCGACTTTTCCGGTGACCGGGTCTTTTCGATCAAATGTCTTACCCGATGCGGATGCCGTTTCCTTGCCATCGATGATGAAGCCGATTGTCGTCATGGTCTTCTCCCTGTTTACCTTTCTCATCATGATATAAAAGCGGGAAGCTTGCATGATCCTTATTTGTGAACAGACTGTGCAACGGCACTGTTTCGAATTTGAAAGCAAGCAGCGGAGTGTAGCTTCGAGGCGGTGGCATTAGCCTTCCTTCATGCTCATATTGAAGGAATACGGACATGAACCTTATGACCATGAAGACCCACGACCCTGACGAAAATCGCTGGCAGAAGGTGCTTGATCGCGACAAGGCGTCGGACGGTGCATTTGTCTATGCGGTGCGCACCACAGGCGTTTATTGTCGCCCATCATGCCCCTCGCGGCGTGGAAAGCGCGAAAATGTGCAATTCTTCGAGGGTTGCGAGGATGCGGAACGCGCCGGTTTCCGGCCATGCATGCGCTGCAAGCCGCATCTCTCAGAGACATTGGCGACACAGAACAGCACCCGTTATGCTGATATGGTCGCGAGCGCCTGCCGCTTCATCGAGACGGCGGAAGAAGTGCCTTCGCTTGAAGAAATAGCGGCTTCCGTAAAGGCGAGCCCTGCCCATTTCCATCGTGTATTCAAAGAGTTCACAGGGCTGACCCCGAAAGCCTATGCCGATGCGCATCGTGCGAGGAAAATGAGGGCGGCGCTCGATGCCCCGGAAATCCGCGTAACCGACGCGATCTATGATGCCGGTTACAATTCCAGCAGCCGCTTTTATGAGGCTTCGGATAAGATTTTGGGAATGACTCCAAAGGCTTACAAGCAGGGCGGCAAGAATGCGGAGATTCGTTTCGCCATCGGCCAGTCGTCACTCGGTGCCGTGCTGGTGGCTGCAAGCGACAAGGGCGTCTGTGCTATTTTGATGGGCGATGACCCGGAAGAACTGATCCGCGATCTGGAAAAGCGGTTTCCGCAGGCCAATCTCATTGGTGCGGACCGTGAGTTCGAGGATATGGTGGCGGAAGTGGTCGGGTTTGTCGAAGCGCCGCGCATCGGGCTCGACCTGCCGCTTGATCTGCAGGGAACAGCGTTCCAGCAGCGTGTCTGGCAGGCATTGCGTGAAATTCCTGTTGGAAAAACAGTAAGTTATACTGAGATTGCCGAACGCATTGGCGCGCCGAAAGCGGTACGCGCAGTGGCGCAGGCCTGCGCGGCCAACAAGGTTGCCGTCGCGGTTCCTTGCCACCGGGTTGTGCGCAACGATGGCGACATCTCTGGCTATCGCTGGGGCGTCGAGCGCAAGCGCGATCTCCTGAAGCGGGAGAGCCAGGCATGAACAAAAATGAACCCTCTCAGGCGGCAAATATCCCTGCCTATGACTGGCAAAAAATTGGCGCCGAACTGGACGAGTTCGGTGCCTCAATCCTCGAAAACATAATTTCGCCACAGGATTGCCGCGAAATAGCCGTCGGCTATTGTGATTTCGCCGCATTTCGAACCGTTATTTCGATGCGAAAACACGGTTTTGGGCGCGGAGAATACAAATATTACGCAAATCCCATTCCTGCCTTAATTTGGAATCTGCGCCAGAAGCTTTATTTTCAGCTTGCGCCCATCGCCAATCGATGGAGCGAGAGACTGGGATCGGATATCCGTTTTCCACCGACCCATGACGAATTTCTGGACCGGTGCCACGCGGCGGGCCAGACCCGCCCGACACCGCTCATCCTGCAATATGTAGAGGGTGACTATAATTGCCTGCATCAGGACATTTACGGCGATATCGCTTTTCCGTTGCAGGTTGCGATTCTGCTTTCCGAACCGGAGAGGGATTTTACGGGCGGGGAGTTCGTGCTGACCGAACAGCGTCCCCGTATGCAAAGCCGGGCGGAAGTCGTGCCGCTCCGACAAGGCGACGGTGTGGTTTTCGCGGTCAATGACCGCCCGATGCAAGGCACACGCGGCGATTATCGCGTCAGGATGCGGCACGGCGTCAGCCGCATAAGGTCGGGCAAGCGGCATACGCTGGGCATAATCTTTCACGATTCCAGATAGAGGTTGAAACCGGGGTTTCGATAGCCTTTGATCGCAACAAAATGATCGAAGGAGTCGGATATGAGCGTGACCATCTACGGTATCAAGAACTGCGACACGATGAAGAAGGCGCGCACCTGGCTTGAAGACCATGGCATCGACTACGCATTTCACGATTACAAGAAGGAAGGGCTCGACGGCGAAACGCTCGACCGCTTCCTGAAGGACATTCCGTGGGAGCAATTGCTCAACCGGGCCGGAACGACGTTTCGCAAACTTCCCGAGGAAGAACGCCAGAACGTCGATGCCGCCAAGGCGCGGGCACTGATGCTGGCGCAGCCTTCCATGGTCAAGCGCCCGGTTCTCGACAAGGATGGAAAGCTGACGGTCGGTTTCAAGCCGGACCAGTACGAAAACTTCTTCAAGCCTTGAGGTGGAGGAGTACTGCCATAGATAGCTGCCGATAAGCAGATGGAGAAGTCTATGCGGCAGCGCGCGAACAAGGTTGTCCAGCAATGGTCTGCGAGCTGGCGCGATTCCCTGATCGCTTCCTTCGCCGGTGGTGTCGCCTGGCTGATCTGCCAGCTGGCTTTGGGGCAGCCGAAACCTGTCTTTGCCATGGTCACGGCCGTGATCTGCCTTGCGCCGAACCTGCCAAACCATGGCAAGCAGGCAATAGGGGTGATGGTAGGCGTCACGACGGGCGTGCTGGTCGGCGAGCTTTCTCTGCTCTTGCCCGAAACGGTCCCGGTCTTCCACACAAGCATAGTGACCTTCATTGCGATGGTTCTGGCGACCTCTTTCGGAATGGCTCCGGCAATTGCCATCCAGTCGGGCGTTTCGGCGATTCTGGTTCTTGCTATGGGGCCGCAGGTTGCGGGCGTGACGCGGCTGATCGATGTTCTCGTCGGTGCCGGTGTTGGCCTGCTGTTCAGCCAGATATTGATGACGCCAAGCCCGGTACTTCTGATCGACAGAGCTGTTCGCGGCTTGCTTGATCGTCTTGCAAATGGGCTCAAGCAATCGGCTGCAGCGCTCGAAAAACAGGACCCGGTGCGGGCGCAAAGCGCTATCAACCAGTTCACATCGGCGCACCGGGCGGTGATCGCACTGGGCGACGGTATTGCACTGGCGCGCAGCAATGCGCGCTGGTCACTGCGCGGGCGGCTGGTGGCGCGCGAGGTTACGGAAATGGCGGGCCGGTATGACCGGCGCGGCATCCGTCTTTACGCATCGGCGCTGCTGTTCGGCGAAGCGCTGGGCAATGCACTGCGAAAGAAAGAGGCGCCGCCGCCGCCCTGGCTGATGGAAGCCTTGCAGGTGGTCATTGCCAATTGCGAGCTTGAGGAGGGGCAGGAGCCAAGCCGGATTTCTCCCATGCCAAAGGACATTCCGTTCGGCTGGCGTGATTGCGCGCACCGGCTATCGTCAGTTCAGGACACGCTTTTGCATTTCCTGCATTCTGATATTCCGGACAGTCTTCCCGTGCCCAAACGGCAGCAAAAGCAGGACGGAGCCGCAGCCTGACGATTTTCAGAGAAGCGACCGCACATGATGCGCCAGCTCATCCGCCGCTTGTCGGGCGAGCTTGGGGCGGTTCTGCCAGTCGTCAACAGCCGCGCCCCGATAGGCCGCCTGCGCGAGCGCAAGGGCTGCTGCGGTTTCGGGCGAAACAAGCGGCAGTGCCCATTCGGCAGCTGCATCTTTCGGGGTAAATTTCCCGGTTTCGAGTGTGTACCACATGCGCGCAAGCGTCAGCAGCACATTGCGCTCGTCACCCTGAAGATTGCCAAGCAGGCCGGGCAAGGCGTCAGCAATCGCCCGTCGCACATCGTCAAGCGGCACCCGTGGCAGAAGGTGTTCTCGCGCCGGGCCGAGGAGGCTTATGGCTTCCTGACCGGCTTGCGCGAGCACCAATGTGTATTCTGGATCAGTGTGCGGTTGCGGTACGGTTCCCGCCTCGAATTCGTCGCGCAACCATTCGCCATAGATGAATGTACAACGCGCAGGATAGCTGAGTGCGGCGAGATCCTGCTCTAGAAAAATCATCACTTCCAGACATCTGGGCGTGCCGGGTTTGGCCGGATGCCGACCTGATATCTGCATGAGCTTGTCAACGAGACGCGCGCCGGCTTCCAGTGCGGGAGGCTGGTCGCAGACCGCGAGCAGATCGACATCGCTATTGGGGTGAAGGCCGCCATTTACGGCAGAGCCGTGCAGATACACGGCCTGCAAAGATTGCCCCAGACTTTCCCGCAAAACGGTCAGAGCCTTTGTCGCTTCGTCAGGGATTGTTACGTGATTTCCGACCATCATTCGTTGATACTGTTCCTGACGAACATATACAACGATGGCAGAAGACAGAATATCTTCTCGTCTTCAAGCTTCAGCGACTTCCCGCCGTTCCAGAATGCGGTCGATCAATCCCCATTCGAGTCCCTGTTCGGCAGTCATGAAGTTATCGCGGTCGAGGGCGCGTTCCACCTCTTCATAGGTGCGTCCGCAATGTTCGGCATAAAGACGCGTCATCAGCCGCTTGGTTCGCTGGGCTTCCTCGGCATGGATGAAAATGTCCGATGCCTGCCCCTGAAAGCCGCCGGAAGGCTGGTGGACAAGCAGGTTCGCATTGGGAAGAGCTGCGCGATGGCCGGGCTCACCCGCCATCAGCAGGAAAGAGCCCATGGAACGGGCCGTTCCCATGCAAAGCGTGTGCACCGGCGCACGGACATAGCGCATCGTGTCATAGATCGCGAGACCGCTGGTCACAACGCCGCCCGGCGAGTTAATATAGAGATTGATCGGCTGTTTGGAGTTTTCCGCTTCCAGAAACAGCAATTGTGCGCAGATAAGCGCGGATACGGTGTCGTTCACTTCGCCATTGAGAAAGATGATCCTTTCGCGCAGCAGCCGCGAATAGATATCGAACGACCTTTCGCCGCGACTCGACTGTTCGACGACCATAGGGACGAGCTGCATCGTTTCGCGCATCGGCGAACTCCTCTTTTCCAGAACTTCAGGGAGGTGGATAGTTTAGGCTGCGCGCATCATCGGCGCCCGGTTGCTGTTGGCGGCAAGCGCTGCGACGCGCTTCAGGCGCGTGTCGTTCAGTTCATGGATGACGCGCAGAAAGGTGCCGCCGGAAATGCCCGGTGCAATGCGGAACGTTACCGTGCTTTCCAGAAAGGGCGGTTCGCTTTCCCGCATCCGGTAGCTGATCTCCTCGCCGGGCTTGCAGGATGCAGGCTCCGGATCAGCCAATGCCTCGGATGGAAGCCAGTTTTCGCGAAACTCCGGAATGCTGATCGCGCGCCAGACTTTCTGCGGCGCGGCATCCAGCTCATATTCAAGCTCGATGCCTTTTTCGCGTGGTTCTTCCTGCCGGTCGGTCATTGGTCCATATCCTTCAGCAAGGTTTTGAGAGCATCGATGCGTTCCGGCCAGTAGGCGCGGTATTTGGCAAGCCAATTGGCGATGATGGTCAGTCCGTTCGGATCGACTTCATAATTGACGAAACGCCCCTCACGTTCCTCACGCACCAGTCCTGCACCGCGCAACACGGCCAGATGCTGCGACATGGCGGGCTGGCTGATTTCCATGCCCTCCCGCAGCGCACTGGCGTTCATGCTGCCCGCTGCCAGCTTTTCGAAAATCATCCGGCGGGTCGGGTCGGCAAGTGCCCTGAATACATCGTTGAATATATCGTTCTCATTCATGCAATCACATAAGCACGCACTTATGCGATTCGCAAGGGAAACTTATCGCTGGCCCAAAACTGGCGAAAATGTCAGGCAAGTTTGTTCACCGGCACCCAACCGAAAAATCCATTGGGCGCGCTGCACCATGCCCATCCATGCGTTTCTTCGATGACGTGGAGGATGGTCCCTCTGTTGCAAGTCAGTTCCATTGCCGAGTAGTCGCGGACAGTGACAACCGTGTTATCCGTGACCATAACGCTGTTATCGGGAATCCACCCCGCACGGCCATCCGCTCCCACAGCCCATAGCCACCGATAGCCGTCCCAGATTTCGGCTTCTCCAGTCAGGGATATTGTCTGGCCTTGTGTGAAGGCGATGGGATCATCGTATGGTGCGACGTGATCCTCCAGCAGACATTTGCGGACTGCCTTGTCAGGCATGATCAATCCGCCGAATGAAACTGCATTGTGAAGACATTGCCGCCTATGCCCTCTGCCAGCGAGGGTGCGAGCTTCAGCGGCGTGCATTTTTCCACGGCTTCAATTGCAGCATTCACGAATGCCTTTTTGACCTTGTCGTCGCCCTCGACATTGATCGCGCTGGGGCGCGGTGGGCCGATCAGGCTTCCGTCACGCTTGAAGCTGAAGCTGAGGGTAACGGCAGAATTCTTGCTGCCTGAGGGCGGCGACCAGCAGGCGTTGAGCGCGCTGCCGACCTCGTCCATCGTCTTCAGGTCCTGCGCCTGAACTGGCCCTGCCGTGGTGATCGCAACGGCGGTCAACAGACAAAAGGATAGTCCTGATCTATTCATCCTGCCCCTCCATCAAGAGAATGCAATCAATCTATTGTCTATTGTAGGTCTGCTGCGGCAGAGTTCAAACCCAACTCTGTGGTTTCGACCTCAATCCGTGTGATCGATCCGATCAGAAAAATTCAATTGTTCTTGGATAGTTGAGGTTTATTTTCCCGTGAATGACCTCCCTGGAAATCACCAAGCCTGAATCGTCACAACATCGCACCGCCGTCCGCTATGCTTTCGGCGGGTTTCTGGCCATGGCCGCTGCCATGGGGATAGGGCGTTTCATCTATACGCCGATCCTGCCGGGAATGATGGCTGATGTCGGCTTCACGGCTGCAGATGCAGGTTTCATCGCATCGGCAAATTATATCGGCTATCTGCTGGGGGCAGTGGTCGCCGGCTACGGTTGGTCTGCGGGTATCGAACGGGCAAGCGTGATCGCAGGCCTGATCGTCAGCGGATTATTATGCGCTGCCATGGCGCTCTTTGACGGTGTCTGGCTGTTCTCCATCATCCGCTTTGCCGCTGGTTTCGTCAGTGCGGTGACGATGATTCTTTGCACGGCAATCGTGCTGAGCCATGTCACTGCGGCAGAACGAGCCGGGCTTGGAGCGCTGCATTTCGGCGGCGTCGGCAGCGGCATTGCACTTTCTGCCGTTCTGGTGGCGCTGATCCGCCTTGTTGGGCAGGGCTGGCGCGCCGACTGGATCGGTGCTGCGGTTCTGACCATCGTGATGGTTGTTCTGGTTGCGGCTTTCGTCAGGGAAGGGCCGGTGGGTGCAAACAGCGGCACGCGTGAACCGCCGCTCCCCAAAAGCTTCGCCTTCAATGCGCTGGCGCTGGCCTATGGCATTTTCGGCTTTGGCTATGTCATCACAGCAACTTTCCTCATTGCAATCGTGCGCGCGACCGATGGTGGCCCGCTTATGGAAGCTTTTGTGTGGGTAGTGACCGGTTTGGCGGCCGCGCCCTCGATCTGGCTTTGGGCACCGGCTGCGAAGGCGTTCGGCCTCTTCAACGCATTCGCCCTGGCGGCCATTCTCGAAGCCGTCGGCGTTGCTGCAAGTGTGGTTCTGGCACCGCCGCTCGGGCCTCTGGCAGGCGGCGCGCTTCTGGGTATCACCTTCATGGCATTGACGGCTTTCGGATTGCAGATCGCCCGCACACTTGCACCGGCTTCTCCCAAACGCGCTTTGGCGCGGATGACGGTCTGCTTCAGTATCGGCCAGATCATCGGCCCGCTGGTTGCAGGCTTCATGGCGCAGCGGTCCGGTTCATTCACTTCGGCAAGTCTGGCCGCAGCGTTCTCGCTGGTGGTCGTTGCGGTCCTCGGTATCATGGCGGGACGCGCTGCAAAGGTACAGGACTGAAACCTTACAGGATCAGGATCTGTTCTGGCCTGCTTGGACGGCATCTTTGTCGAGACTGTCCAGATAATCGCTGTAAGTGGTGCATTTGACGTCCGGCTTGGTGCAGACTTCCGACACCAGCCGTTCCATGGCGCGCCAATAGGCGCCGTCATTCATCAGCACGAAATGAAAGCCGAGCTGCAGCGGAATGCGCTTGCCCGCATATTGCCTGTCGAATGCCGCCCGGAAAGCCTTGTAGGCTCGCTCCTCGAAAGCTGCCGATTGCTGCGGCGCTTCCTTGCCCTTCGAGTGGCGGACATAGAGATTATAGTCCATCGCCACGATAGGGCGCTGTGACGGGCCTTCCGGAACAAGCGGCAATCCGAATGAAGCGAACTGACCGGAAAGGATCGGCTCTTCGGGGCCGCGTGTGATCGAGGACGCCTGATAGCGAAAGCCGTTTGCCTTCAGCGCGTCCTGCACCGGCTTCGATGCGGCGAGATAGGGCGCGCGGAAACCGTCGATACCTTTCAACGCGAGATCGCGCCAGCCTTCCGGCTCGCCGTCGATGCCGTTATTCTTGTAGGCGTCAGCGGTAATGCGGCGGAACTCCTTGATCTCCTTGTCCCAGTCGGCGGTAGACCAGTCGGTGCCGTCGAAATGGCCGCAGCCATGGCTCGCTATCTCGTTTCCTTCCAGATGCGCCTGCCAGATATTGCCAAGGCGGGCGACGACTTCATCGCGGCTGAGCGCAAAGCCGACATTGGACGATCCCGCCCGCTTATAGGGCGGCTTGTAATCGCGCCGATCCTGCTTGGTCATCAGGAAGACGCAGGAAAGGAAATAGGTGAAGCGGGCATTGTTTTTCTTCGCCAGCGTGCGGGAGCGGTTCCACAGCGCATTGTCATGCGCGCCGTCGAAGGAAATCAGCACATATTGCGGCTTTGCGGACACGGGTTCCGCCTGAGCGGTGCAACTGGCCAGAACGAAAGCGGATAGAAGAACAGGGCGGGGGGACAGAAAGCGCATGAATCACGAAACGAAGCGGGGGAGGAACAGTTCCAGAAATTCTGTGGCTAGTCCTTGAATAAGGCTATTGTCGGACCGAAATGCACTTTGTGACACGTGTTTCGGCTTATTTCGCAGACGGGTCTTACATATGGCGCGAAATACGACTAAAAGCGCCAGAACGAATAAATACCAACATCAATTTGGCTTTAGCGGCAGGTCCATGGCAGACGACAGTTTCATTCGCGAGGTAAACGAGGAAATCCGTTCGGAACGGGCAAAGCAGATCTGGCAGAACTTCGGTCCCCTGCTGATCGGCGGCGCTGTGGCCATTGTTCTGGGCACGGCTGGCTGGGTCGGTTATCAGCACTGGACCGACAGTAAGGCTTCCGCTTCCGGCGACAAGTTCCTTGCCGCGCTGGATCTCGCCTCGGAAGGCAAGAACGACGAAGCGCTGGCCGCGCTCGACGATCTGGAAAAGACCGGCTACGGCTCCTATCCGGTGCTGGCACGTCTGCGCGCCGCATCGGTTCTCGCGGACAAGGGCGATGCCGCCGGTGCCGTGAAGGCTTTCGATGACGTCGCTGCCGACAACGCCGTGCCTGCACCGCTTCGCGATGTCGCTCGCCTGCGTGCCGGCTATCTGCTGGTCGACAGCGGTTCCTATGACGACGTCGCCAAGCGCGTCGAGACGCTTTCCGCCGACGGTAATCCGATGCGTTCCAGCGCACGGGAAGCCTTGGGTCTGGCTGCCTGGAAGGCCGAGCGTTTCGACGATGCGGTCAAGTTGTTCCAGCAGATCGCCAATGACAGTCTTGCTCCGGCCAATATCCGCCAGCGTTCCAATACGATGCTCGATCTGATGCGCAGCGCAGGCGTCAAGGTGCCTGACGCGCAAAATACGTAATCATAATTTCTGGAGTCATCCTCTCCCATGGGTTTCACAGTCGCCATCGTCGGGCGTCCCAATGTCGGCAAGTCCACGCTGTTCAATCGCCTCGTCGGCCGCAAGCTGGCGCTGGTCGATGACCTGCCGGGCGTAACGCGCGACCGGCGCATCCACGATGCCAAGCTCTACGATCTGAAGTTTCAGGTCATCGATACGGCAGGTCTTGAAGAAGCTGCCAATGACAGCCTGGAAGCGCGCATGCGCGCGCAAACCGAGGCTGCCATTCAGGAAGCCGACGTGATCCTTTTCGTCGTCGATGCCAAGAACGGCCTGACGCCGACCGACAGCACCTTTGCCGAAGTGGTACGCCGTTCGGGCAAGCCGGTCGTGCTGGTCGCCAACAAGGCGGAAGCACGCGGCGCGCAATCCGGCATGTATGACGCTTTCCAGCTTGGCCTTGGCGAACCGTGCCCGATCTCTGCCGAACACGGTCAGGGCATGCCCGACCTGCGCGACGCCATTGTCGAGCTTCTGGGCGAAGAGCGCGTCTTTGCCGATGAGAAGGAAGAGGAAGCTGCAGACGAGGTCTTCACGCCGAAGGCTGTCGGTGAACTGATCGGCGACGACATCGAAGACCCGGATGAAGAAGAAATCCCGGCCTATGATGCGACCAAGCCGTTGCGCATCGCCATTGTCGGACGCCCGAATGCGGGCAAGTCGACGCTCATCAATACGATGCTTGGTGAAGACCGCCTGCTGACCGGACCGGAAGCAGGCATCACCCGTGACTCGATCTCGGTGGATTGGGAATGGCGTGACCGCAAGATCAAGCTGTTTGACACGGCCGGTTTGCGCCGCAAGTCGCGCGTGCAGGAAAAGCTCGAAAAGCTTTCGGTTGCTGACGGCCTGCGTGCGATCCGTTTTGCGGAAGTCGTCATCATCGTGCTTGATGCGACGATCCCGTTTGAAAAGCAGGACCTGCAGATTGCCGATCTCATCATCCGTGAAGGCCGCGCGCCGATCATCGCGTTCAACAAATGGGATCTGATTGAGGACCGCCAGATGGTTCTTGCCGATCTTTACGAAAAAACGGCCCGCCTGCTGCCGCAGGTGCGCGGGCTCCGCGCCGTGCCGATTTCCGGCGAGCGCGGGCAGGGCATCGACAAGCTCATGGAGAATGTCGTCAAGACCCACGAAATCTGGAACCGTCGCGTTTCGACCGGGCGTCTCAATCGCTGGCTGGCAGGCGTTATCGCGCATCAGCCGCCACCGGCAGTTTCAGGCCGCCGCCTGAAGGTGAAATATATGACGCAGGTGAAGACCCGCCCGCCGGGCTTCGTCGTGTCCTGCTCGCGCCCCGATGCGATGCCGCAATCCTATGTGCGCTATCTCATCAACGGTCTGCGTGAAACTTTCGATATGCCGGGTGTGCCGATAAGGCTTTCATTGCGCACTTCGGATAATCCGTTCGCAGGCCGCGCGAAGAAAAAGAAATAAACGCCATAGAGAGAAAAAGCCCGGATCGCTCCGGGCTTTTTTGTTTGAAGGGGTGAGACGGCATCACGCCTTAGGCAGCACAAATTCGACACGCCGGTTCTGCGCCCGACCATCGGGATTGTCCTTGCCCTTGATTTCGTTGGGTGCGACAGGCTCGCTTTCGCCATGCCCTTCCGGTTTCAACCGTGCCGATTGAACACCATTGCCGACGAGAAACCTGGTAACCGCATCGGCGCGGTTTTTCGACAGTTTATCGTTGTAGCTGTCGGACCCTTTGGAATCCGTATGCCCCACAACACGAACGGCAGAATCCGGCATGCTTTCCAATATTCTGGCAATATCGGCCAGCGTCGCCTTGGCTTTGCCGGTCAGTTTGGCGCTGTCGAAATCGAACAGAATATCGCTGGTTACGGAAAGGACGATGCTGTCATCCGTTTCCCGCATGGTGATATTGCCGCTCTTCTCGACAATCTCTTGGGCCGCACCGGACAGCCCGCGCGCTTTGCCGTCGGTGCTGCCTGATGCTGAAACCAGATCGCGGATTTCAGGCACAAGGTCGCGAATATAGGCGCTGTTGTCCGTATTCTGTGCCGCCGCTATGGACGGCAGGCAGAGTGCGGCAAGCCCGAATGCGATGCAGCCTATGATCTGATTGGTCATGGTCAGCCCCTATTCGGCGGGAACGGCGAAAGGCCCGAGCGGCTCGACCCCCTTGATATAGAGCGTCACCTTCTGGCCCTTCGGTGGAGCGGGAAAGACGCCGTGCCAGACACCGACGACGTGACCGGTGCCGAACAGGGAAACCGATGCCGGAGCAAGCGGCTTGCCTTCGGAATCTTTCAGCAGAAGATATTTCTTGTCGCCTGCGAGAAGATAATAGTCATTCTCGTAATCCTTGTCCGACAGCGCGGTGTAGAGCGTCGTCGAAACGCTCCCGCCCTCCCTGGCATTGATGAAGCGGACCTTGACGGTCAGCTTGTCGCCATCTGCTACGACACCGCTCACTTCTGCGGTGGCCTGACCGCTGCTGTGATAACCGCTTGCTATCGGCTGACTGGCCGTCTCCTGGGCAAACGCAGCGTGGGGAAGCGCACTCGCCGAAAGCAGGACAGTGGCAAGAACCGTACGTGAGAGAAACGCCATGAGTATCGCTTTCATCTGTTGGTTGACCTTGAACATAGCGAAGCCGGATGGAAAACATCCGGCATTGCGAAGGCGGTGAAAACAAATAAGCGGAGCAGTTCAGGGGGTGTGAGTGAAAGACGAACCACTCCAGATGCGGCGCAGAAACCTAACAGGCAGAAGAGAGAGGTCATGTAAACTTTGGAAACACGCATTAACATTTGCGCGACCGGAAATTTTTCTCATCCGCATAGCGACGTCGCGATTGTGATCATGACCAGCACTTAATTTGGTAATTTCAGGTTGAGCTTGGCTTGTGTGGCTGCTAATTCGCCCGCTCTCCGATTTCCTCCAAAAAGGTGCAGTGATGACGAAGGCTGACCAGAGCCGTTTTGACGGCGTGACATTGGGCATCGATTTTGGCACGACCAATACGGTTATTTCTGTTGCGGCGCCTGACGGCACGACAGCCGTTCTGAGTGTGCCGAAGGATGGAGTCGAGATTACCGGTTATCGCTCGATCCTTTGCTTCTGGCAGGATCGCGAAACTGGCGAGCGCACCGTTGAAAGCGGACCTTGGGCGATGGATGTATTTGTCAATGCGCCGCATTCGACGCGCATGTTGCAATCGTTCAAGACATTCGCGGCATCGAAATCCTTCACCGACACACCGGTTTTCGGCAAGCGGTTCAAGTTCGAGGATATTCTGAAGACATTTCTCGAAACGGTTGCGGCACGGTTGGGCGACCGCCTGCCGCCGAAGGGCAATCGCGTGGTTATTGGCAGGCCGGTGATCTTTGCGGGCGCTTCACCGGATGAAGCATTGGCTATGCAGCGCTATGAAAAGGCATTCCGGGCGTTCGGCTTCACCGATATTCACTATGTCTATGAGCCGGTCGCGGCGGCTTATTTCTATGCACAGGAATTGAAGGCAGCATCGACTGTTCTGGTGGCCGATTTTGGCGGCGGTACGAGCGACTTTTCCATCGTGCGGTTTGAAGTCGGCAAGGATGGCCTCAGCTTCATGCCGCTCAGCCAGACCGGCCTTGGTATCGCGGGCGACACATTCGATTACCGCATCATCGACAATGCCGTGTCGCCACTGCTTGGAAAGGGTACGGAGTACCAGTCCTTCGGCAAAAGGCTGACGATACCGAACCATTATTATGCAAATTTCGCGCGCTGGAACACGCTGTTCCTGATGAACTCTCCGGCGACCATTCGCGATCTGGATGAACTGGCCCGGCAAGCGGTTGATCCGAAGCCGCTCGAACATTTCATCAACCTGATCGAGAATGACTACGGCTATGAAATCTACCGCGCCGTTTCGGACCTCAAGATACGCCTCTCCTCACAGCGCATGTCGGAACTACACTTCAAGGCCGACGACTTCGAAATCCGTTCCGATATCACGCGTAACGATTTCGAAAACTGGATCGCGGACGATGTACGTCAGATCGAACAGTCGGTGCAGCAGGCGGTGGACAAAGCGGAACTTGAAACGTCGTCTATCGACCGCGTTTTCCTCACCGGCGGCACCTCTTTCGTGCCGGTCATCCGCACCGTGTTTGAAAGCCGCTTCCCTGACGCGGTGGTGACCAGCTCGAACCAGTTCGATTCCATCGCCAACGGGCTCGCATTGATCGGGCAGAGCGCGGATATCGACCGCTGGGCAGTAAAATAGTAAACATTGGCCGAGCAGTTTTTCTGTTCAAAGAAATGGAGATCATCGTGTCAGACAGCACCGTCGAAGCCTTTTCTGAACGCCTGCGGCAAAGCGCCGAACCATTCTGGTCGCAAGCCGTCGGCCATCGCCTCGTTCGCGAAATCTATGCGGGTACGGTCGCGCCCGATGTCATGACGCGCTATCTGGTGCAGGACCATCGGTTTATCGACTGCTTTCTGTCATTGCTGGGCGGAACGCTCGTCAATTGCGACCGGATGGAAGCCAAGCTGATATTGGGCCGTTTCATAGGCATGATCAGCAGCGACGAGAATTCATATTTCGAACGTGCCTTTGCAAAACTCGCAGTCTCCGACGCCGAGCGTTTCGATACGCCCGATGCAGCACCAACCGCTGCATTCAAGGAACTGATGCTTGAGGCTGCGCGGTCCGGCTCCTATGCGGCCTGCCTGTCGGTGCTGACGGTTGCCGAATGGCTTTATCTCGACTGGGCGGAAAAAGCAGCCAAGCCTCTGCCCGACGATTTCATTTTCGCGGAATGGATTGTGTTGCACGATAATCCATATTTCGTGGAGTTCGTGGGTTTCCTGCGCTCGGAACTTAACCGGGTCGGCCCGGAGGCGGCAGAACAATGCCAGCAGTTCTTCCGGCGTGCGGTCGAACTGGAAAAGGCATTCTTCGATGCCGCCTATGAGAGCCAGAACTGATCAGTTACTGGCGGCGGGGAAGGGGCAATTGCTGTCGCCTTCCTCGCATTTCAGGTATTTCCTGAGATCGTTGACGCGCTCCGTCGTCAGGTCGGACAGGCAGATCGAATAAGCCATGCCGGAAATGCTGCCGCCGCCAACTGTCTGCATATCGCATTCGGCGTCGCGAAAGGCGATCCAGGCCCGTTGCGACTGAACCAGCTTTTTCTTCAGGTCCGCATCGTCGGCGCGGCGCTGCAAGGTCTTGAAGATCTTGTTCAGCTCGGCATCCGATTTCTTGTAGGCCTTGCCATAGCATTCATTGAGTGCGGCCTGCGAACTGGCGTTCTGGCAGTCATCGGCCTGCGCCGTGGCAATAGCCGCAAAAGAACCGAAAACCACTCCGATAATCCCGAGCTTCAATCCCCGCATAAATTCCCTCCCCGAAGCTTTGAAGAACAATATCATTATCGCAAATAGAACGACTGTCACGAAAGAAAAGACGCTCTAATCCTTTGTTTTGAACCGCGCATCTTTTCCGAAAACCGTTTCACACTTTTCGGGATGCGCTCTAATCCTCAAAGCGGCTCGAGCCATCGCGGTCACGCTCATAGCCCTTCATGTTCGGGAAAGGCGGAAGCCAGGATTCGCGACGGATCGTCCAGAGTTCATAGGTTGGCTTGAACTGATCCGGCGCATCGAGCGAACCGAGATTGAGTTCGATTTCATCGGCACTGCGCCCGAAAACCGGAGAGCCGCAGTGTGGACAAAAATGGCGTCCCGCATAGTCGCGGGTTTCTCCTTGGACTGTAATCGCAGCCTCAGGGAATATCGCCGAAGCATGAAATAGCGCTCCGTGATGCTTGCGACAGTCGAGGCAATGGCAGATGCCGACCCGATATGGCTGTCCTGATGCTTCAAAGCGAACATTGCCGCACAGGCATCCACCTGTGATCCTATCCATGATGCACCTCCTTCATCGCAGCTGAATTCGCTTAAACCCTGCATTAACCATATTCGTTCATGGTTAATGCGCTGCTGATAATGACTGTATTAGCGGGGGCTGCAAGCGCGTCCTCCACCCAATGGACAAGGTTAATACTTCGTTATCGCCGCACCAGTTTAGTTCGTGTGAGTGGAGTGTGCGGTGCGTCTTGTATCTTTACGAGCGCTGTTTGGTCGAAGGAAGGCCGTTGCCGAGCCGGTGTGGCATTACCCTGTCACGGGCTATTGCCCGGAAGAGGGGCGCTATTACGCCGTAAGGGCAAAGCCACGCCAGACAGTTCATAAGCCGCATCGTCTGGTGCCGCTGATGCTGGCAGCCATGACCTATCTCTTCAATTCCAATGCGATTGCCTTTCAGGACATGGCAAGCCTGGTGCCGTCGGCTGATCTGGGATCGCACCGCTGGACTGCCTTTGTTGCCAAGGCGCCGGTAGGCTCGGTGCATCAGGCTGAAATGCCGTTCGTGGATGCCACCACAGTCACAGGCAGCATCGCTACCAACGGGATCGAAGTGCCGGGTATCGGCCGTGTTGCGCTTTCCGGCGGACGCAAGACGGCAAAGCTTGGTCCGGACGATCCGAACCCGGATGAAAACCGTATCAATCGTGCCGACAAGACGGGCCGTCTCGTCTCGGTGAAACCAAAAGCGCCTGCCAAGGCTTTCACCGCAGGCAGCATGTTCGACAAGATCAGCATGATTACGCGTCCGCCGGAAAAGACGGACGCGAAAATGGCCTTCTCCAATAAGCTGGAAGGCAAGGAAGTTGCCATTACCATGGCGTTCCATGCGGTCAAGCCACCGAAGCCGCGCGCCGAAATGCCGACCCAGCTTGCCAAGCTCATTACCAATGACCGGCCGGATGTGCTGGCCCTTGGTTATGCGCCTGCAACGCCGGATTATGGCAAGACATCGCCTTTCGAAAGCATTTTGAAGCCGCAGATGGATGAAGGTCGTTTCGTACCGCCTATCGGCGAGAAGGACCATGAATGGGCAGCAACGCCGCTGCCGCCTTCTGCTTTCAGCAAGAGCGAGCAGAAGTGCCTTGCCGAAGCCGTCTATTATGAAGCGCGCGGCGAAACGGTGAAGGGTCAGGTTGCCGTCGCCCAGGTCGTTCTCAACCGGGTCCGCAACCCGGCCTATCCGGGATCGATCTGCGGCGTGGTTTACCAGAATCGCGACTGGCTCAATGCCTGCCAGTTTTCGTTTGCCTGCGACGGCCAGAAGCATCGCGTGACCGAAATGCCGCAATGGCGCATGGCGCAGCAGGTGGCGAAGACGGTATCCGCCGGTCAGATCTGGCTGCCGGAAGTCGGTTCCGCCACCCATTACCACGCGACCTATGTTCGCCCATTCTGGGCTCCAACCATGAAGAAGGTTGCGAAAATCGGCCTCCACATTTTCTACCGTACCTATGGCGGCGGATGGAGCTGATCGCTCCGTTCTCGCGCAATGGCGAGACTGACTGGCTTCAACTCACGTTTTTGTTAGCGGACTAAAAGGCCGAACAGGCGCATAAGGTCGACTTTCATCCTCAGCCGAACAGGGTGTGACCGCCCAAAATCGATTCCGTTTTTTTAGCCAATAATGTGGCCAATCTGATGCTTTGGTCGGAAAATGAGTCGCACCAATACCTAACTAATTGACATTGCTGGATAAAAAACCTTTTGGAGCAAAGCCCGCACCGCCTTGACTAGCGGGCGGCGTGTCAATATGTTGCGCGCAACTTGGAAATGGGATTGAAATCCTCGTATTTCTTGAAAAAAAGGAGCTGCCAATGGCGTGCGGGACTGAACCCGGAAAGCCATCCGGTACCATCAAGAATGCGAAGGACGAACCCGGTTCCGGGGAGCTGGATCAGCGTTTGAACCGCCTGGAGGCCGAACTGGCCAAGAAGGGTGTGCTCAAGCAACCGGCTTCCGAAGAGGAACGATCGGCGACTGCAAGCTCGGTCGCGCAGGCCATGAAGATTTCCAGCGAGTTTATCGCGGGGGTTGTGGTTGGTGCGCTGATTGGCTGGTTCATTGATCGTGTCGCCGGTACGTCGCCCTGGGGATTGATCGTATTTCTCCTTCTGGGCTTCGGTGCGGGCGTCCTCAACGTGCTTCGTTCCGCTGGATATGTTGCCGAACAGGGTAACATCAAATCTAGCGCGGAAAAGAGCGACAAGAAATAGGACTTGACGGGCTTCACGGTAAAGTTCGTTCAAGTGTAAGTGAACAATGGGCCGTCAGGCCCAAGACTGAAACGCCTTCAGGCAGGTTGAATTGCCTTCGGGCAGGCCAAATTGCCTTCGGGCAGGGAAGACAGACGAGGTTAAGGTGGCGAACGATCCGATCCATCAGTTCCAGGTTTCCCGGTGGATTCCCATCGACGTAGGCGGCGTGGACCTTTCGTTCACGAATGTTTCGGCCTTCATGGTCGCAACCGTCGTGCTTGCTTCGGGCTTTCTTTACCTGACGTCTTCGGGTCGCGGTCTCATCCCGACCCGTCTTCAGTCGGTGTCTGAAATGGCTTACGAATTCGTGGCCACCAGCTTGAGAGATTCGGCAGGGTCGAAGGGCATGAAGTTCTTCCCCTTCGTCTTCTCGCTCTTCATGTTCGTGCTGGTCGCGAATTTCCTGGGTCTCTTCCCGTATTTCTACACTGTCACCAGCCAGATCATCGTGACCTTCGCGCTCGCCGTGCTGGTCATCGCAACGGTCATTATCTATGGTTTCTTCAAGCACGGTTTCGGCTTCCTCAAGCTGTTCGTGCCGAGCGGTGTTCCGGGCATAATCGTGCCGCTGGTTGTCGCCATTGAAATCATCTCGTTCCTGTCGCGTCCGATCAGCCTCTCGGTTCGTCTTTTTGCGAACATGCTTGCTGGCCACATCACGCTCAAGGTCTTTGCGGGCTTCGTCGTTTCGCTGGCGGCCCTTGGGCCGATCGGTATCGGCGGCGCTGTCCTGCCGCTGATCATGACGGTCGCGATTACCGCACTCGAATTCCTCGTAGCCTTCCTGCAAGCCTACGTGTTTACCGTTCTCACCTGCATGTACATCAACGACGCAGTACATCCGGGACACTGAGTTCAAGCCGGCGGGCGACCGCCAGAACTGAAATCCGCGCTTATATTCAATCCAGAAGGAGCTTAACATGGAAGCGGAAGCAGCAAAGTACATCGGCGCCGGTCTCGCCTGTTTCGGTATGGCCGGTACGGCTCTCGGCCTCGGCAATATCTTTGGCCAATACCTCTCCGGCGCTCTGCGCAACCCGTCCGCTGCTGACAGCCAGTTCGGCCGTCTGGTGTTCGGTTTCGCCGTTACGGAAGCTCTGGGCATCTTCTCGCTGCTCATCGCGCTTCTGCTCCTCTTCGCCGTCTAATCAACGGTCGCAAGAAACGGGCTGGCCGCGATCTGTATCTTCAAATGCAGCGCGGCTGGCCTTTGCATATGACGTCTGAGTAAGGCATGATCCTTCTCCATCTGGATCAGATCGTGCTGGATTAAAGGGGAAATCTGGATGTTCGTGTCCACGGCGTTTGCCCAAACCGCCACCGAATCGCAGCCGGCACCTGCTGCTGGCGAGCACGGCGCAGCCGATGCTGTGCACACCGAGACCGGGGTCGCCAACGATGCCGGACACGGCAGCGGCGTATTCCCGCCGTTTGATTCCACCCATTACGCTTCGCAGCTCCTGTGGCTCGCGATCACGTTCGGGCTTTTCTATCTGTTCATGTCGCGCGTGGTTCTGCCGCGTATCGGCGGCGTGATCGAAACCCGTCGCGACCGTATCGCTCAGGATCTCGAGCAGGCAGCCCGCCTCAAGCAGGATGCCGACAACGCTATTGCTGCCTATGAGCAGGAACTGGCCCAGGCCCGCACCAAGGCTGCTTCGATCGCCGAAGCCGCGCGTGAAAAGGGCAAGGGCGAAGCCGACGCAGAACGCGCCACGGCCGAAGCCGCACTTGAAGGCAAGCTCAAGGAAGCCGAAGAACGTATCGCCGCGATCAAGGCCAAGGCCATGAACGACGTCGGCAACATTGCCGAGGAAACCACGGCAGAGATCGTCGAACAGCTTCTGGGCACCAAGGCTGACAAGGCTTCGGTAACAGCAGCCGTCAAGGCCGCTAACGCCTGAGGAGAGGACAATGGACGCTACATTCTGGGCACTGATTGGCCTCATCATCTTTTTGGCAATCCTGGCCTATCTGAAAGTACCGGGCATGATCGGTCGTTCGCTGGACGAGCGCGCTGACCGCATCAAGAACGAACTGGAAGAAGCCCGCACGCTTCGTGAAGAAGCCCAGCAGCTGCTGGCCGAATATCATCGCAAGCGCAAGGAAGCCGAGAAGGAAGCAGGCGACATCGTTGCTTCTGCCGAGCGCGAAGCCAAGGCGCTTCTCGAAGACGCCAAGCGTGCGACGGAAGAATATGTTGCTCGCCGCAACAAACTCGCCGAGCAGAAGATTGCAACGGCCGAAGTCGATGCCATCAATGCTGTCCGCGCTTCGGCAGTCGACCTTGCGGTCGCCGCAGCCAGCAAGATCGTTGCCGACAAGGTCGACACGAAAGTCGCAGGCAACCTGTTCAAGGATGCTCTGTCACAGGTCAAGTCGAACCTGAATTGATCTCGGCTCATATAGTTTCAGAGAAACGCCGCCTCAAAAGGGCGGCGTTTTTTGTTGGCTTGGGTTGAGAAATCGATTTCAATGCAGTCCGATCAGAGGCTGGCAGCCATGCCGCCCAGTTTGTCAAACAACGGTCGATATTCCTCCAAAGCAAGGTCATCCAATGCGCAGGCTTCCGCCGGCCTGAACCATCGCAGTTCCGTGTGTTCCCGGTCGCGAATGGTGGGGTGGCCGTCCCAGGCGGTGACCGTAAAGAGGTGGAATGACGCGACCGGATTTGCGACCTCTATGGTGGTAAGGAGCGAGAACAACCGGATCGTTAATCCGAGTTCCTCGTGGATTTCCCGTTGGAGCGCGCTTTCAAAGCTCTCGCCCGCTTCAACATGACCGCCCGGTAAACTCCACCGATCTGGATAGGCACGACGATCTGGGCTGCGGCGCCCAAGAAGAATGCCCTTGGGGCCGACGAGAACCGCATTGACAATATCCGGCATGATGGCCCTCCGGCGGTACGAAGTGAGGTCAGTCCTTGAGGTCTGCCAGATGTGTAAGCGGCAACTCTCCCTGTGACTTGACCGTCTGAATGGCGAAGTTGCTCCGAATGTCGATCACGCCAGGAAGCCGCAACAGCGTGCCGGATAGAAAGCGTTCATAGGCAGCGAGATCAGCCACGACGACCTGCAACAAAAAATCGGCTTCCCCCGACACAAGATGGCAGGAGAAGACTTCCGGGAGATTCTGCACCGAGATACGAAAAGCCGTTGCAGTTTCCTCATGATGCCGCTCTACGCGGATACCGACGAAAACGGTCAATCCAAGCCCGACCGCGTTACGATCCAGCGCTGCGTGATAGCCTTGAATGACTCCTGCCTTTTCCAGCATCTTGACACGCCGCAGGCATGGAGAGGGTGACAGGCCGATTTTCTCCGCCAGCTGCACATTGGAGAGCCGCGCATCTTGCTGAAGCGCGGTCAGTATCTTGCGGTCGATGGCGTCCAGTTTAAGTTTTGGCATGATCCGACAATGATGGTTTGAATACTGGCAGAATATACCACAAAATCGTAATCGCGCGCCACAAATCGCAAGGACATGCGCATAGATCTCCGCATAGTTTCAGGCGCACAGCTGCTTTGCGTCGCGATTTGGCTGGCATCCTCTTTTCTGGGCAATATCGATGAGCGAGATGTGGTTATATGCAGGCGCGTTGGCTGCTGCATTTCTTATTCCGGGACCTGACATGATTCTGCTGCTCCAGACAGGTGCTGCACAGGGCAGGGCGCATGCGCTGGCGGCGGCAGCAGGGCTTGCAATCGCTCGCGCCTGCCATGTGGTTCTTGCAGCACTAGGTCTCGCTGCGCTTCTGCATGCTTTCCCTGTCGCGTTTCAGTTCGTTCGGATCATAAGTGCCTGTTATCTGGTCTGGCTTGCCATTGGCATTCTGCGCCACCCATTGCCCACTGTGGATACAGCCGGCGGCGCGCGCGAACGCCGTTCCTATTTGGCTTCGGCCCGCAAGGGCCTGCTAACAAATCTGCTCAACCCGAAAGCCCTGTTGTTTTGTTCGGTCTTGCTGCCGCAGTTCGTTCATCCGGAACACGGCAGCATCACGCTCCAGTTTGCATTGCTGGGAGCGATCATGACTGTAGTGGGATTGTCGTTCGACACGATCTACTCTTTGACGGGGTCGTCGCTTGGCAACCTGTTCAAACGTTATCCTGCTATACAAGCGGTCCAGCGTTGGGGCTTTGCCGCTCTGCTCTTCGGCTTCGCGGCCAAGCTGGCGACTGTTTAAACGCTATAACGGCCTTTGATGGGCGCGAAAGTGTAACGGTGGATACCGGGAACCGGCCCCGCGCTTTCGATTGCAGCGCGATGCTTCACGGTCGCGTAACCTGCATGAACCTCCAGCCCGTAAGGTGGATGTGCCGCTCCCGCACGGATCATCATGCGGTCGCGTGTCACCTTGGCTACGATGGATGCGGCGGCGATGGAGACAGAGCGCTGATCGCCTTTGACCAGGGCCGAACCAGGACAGGAAAGCCCCGGCGGAACATCGCGCCCATCGATCAGTGCATGGCATGGCCGCAAGGTCAGGCCGACAGAAGCGCGACGCATGGCTTCCAGTGCGGCTTTCCTGATATCGCTCCCATCGATGCTGCGTGCGCTGAGGCTTGCAACCGAAACGGTGATGGCTTTTGTCAGAATGATTTCGTAAAGCGCCTCGCGTTTTGCCGTCGTGAGCCGTTTGGAATCGTCCAGACCGTCTGGAAGGTCATCAATATCAAGAACAACCGCAGCGGCAACCACAGGACCAGCCAGAGGGCCACGCCCGGCTTCATCGATGCCGACGATGTGTTTCAGTCCGCGCGAAAGCAGTCTTTTCTCTTCGGAAAAGTCAGGCGCGAGCGGGATTTCAAAAAGGAGCGGAGAATCAGAAGCCGAGCGTTTCATTTGGCGGTAATGCTCGCATTGCTTCCGATTCTCCGCAAGGGCCCTGCTCGAGGACGGTGGCGTGAAAGCAGGTAGCCCCTCCGTCTGAGGGACAATCAGACGGAAACTCAATCAATCATTGCACTACATGTTTCGCCAGAAATGCAGCTGCTGGGCGGATCAGGCCGGTTTCCCGCTCTGGGAAACTCTCTAAAACAGCGAAAGCTGTTTGCCTCCTTTTTCGACCGGTTCGAACAGGTCGGTACGTAACTGAAGGCGGCGTGCATTGAAGCCAAGCTTGCGTGCGGTAATCTCGAAACGGCGTCCGATCTGCCACGCATAGGGGCCAGTGCCGCGCATCCGCTTGCCCCATTCGGCATCATAATCCTTGCCGTCGCGCATGGAACGCACCAGTGACATGACATGACGATAACGATCCGGATAATTGCGCAGCAGCCAGTCCTTGAACAAAGGCGCGACTTCGAGCGGCAGGCGCAGCAGAACATAGCCCGCCTCGCGCGCACCTTGCGCATAGGCGGCATCCAGAATGCGCTCTATCTCGTGATCGTTTATACCCGGAATGACCGGTCCCATCATGACGGAAGCGGGGATGCCCGCATCGGTCAGTTTCCGAATGGCCTGAAGCCGTAGCGTCGGCGTCGAGGCGCGCGGCTCCATCGTGCGGGCCAGATGAGCGTCGAGCGTCGTGACCGACAAGGCGACCTTGGCCAGCCCTTTCTCGGCCATGTGGCTCAGAATATCGATGTCACGCACGACCAGGGCGGATTTGGTCACGATGCCGACCGGATGATTGGCGGCCTCCAACACTTCAAGAATTTCGCGCATGATGCGCCATTTCTTCTCGACCGGCTGATAGGGGTCGGTATTGGTGCCGATGGCTATTGTTTTCGGCTGATAATTGGGTTTGGCCAGCTCGCGCTCCAGAAGGCGTGCGGCATCCGGCTTTGCAAACAGGCGGGATTCGAAATCGAGACCAGCTGAAAGTCCCATATAACTATGGGTCGGTCGGGCAAAGCAATAGATGCAGCCATGCTCGCAACCCCGATATGGATTGATCGAGCGGTCGAAGTTGATATCGGGTGAATCGTTGCGTGTGATGATCGTGCGCGGCTTTTCGATCTGTACGTCGGTCCTGAACGGCGGCAGTTCCTCAAGCGTGGTCCAGCCGTCATCGAACTCATGCCGCGTCGTCGGCTCAAAGCGCCCGGTCGGATTGATGCCTGCGCCGCGCCCGCGCCTGCGGGCATGGTCGATGCGCAGGCCAGCTTCACCAATCACCGCATTGGCGTGATCCGCACGCCCACTGCCGAAGGCGGCCCTGTCGGCCTGCTTGATGATATCTGCCTGCTGGATCACTTCCATTTTAGTCTCCCTGAATGGAAACATCGGGCGTTGTACAGGCACGGTGAAAGCAAACGCGGAACAGCGAAAAACTGTTCTGTTGTGCGCACCGTGCTGCCATGCGACTCTATTCTGATGAATCTATTCCTATCGCAAGGTACGGAACAAATCAAGAACATATGCGCAGCAGCTTTCCGTTCACGCATTCTTGATATATGAAGCGCGCATGCTGTCCGTCATCATCGAAACCCTGAATTCAGAAAGAGCGCTGGCCCACACGCTTTCGGCTTTGGTGCCGGCTGTCGTGGAGGGGTTGCTGCGCCGTGTTACGGTCGTGGATCGCGGCTCATCGGACGAAACCGCCCTCGTTGCGCTTGGTGCAGGCTGTGACTTTTATGCCGAAATGGATATTGAGGCGGCGCTCGATGAGATCCGCACGCCATGGGTGCTGTTGCTGAAGCCGGGCGCTGTTCCACAGGAGGGCTGGGAGGAAGTCCTCCGGCGTCACATGGAAAGCGATGGCGATGTTGCACGCTTTTCGCTGCCGGAAGATAGCGGCTTCGGCACGGTCCGTAAAATCTTCGGTCACAAGGCGACACTTGATGCCGGGCTTCTGGTTCGGTTGGACGTGATAAAGCCGCTGCTGCTCGATGGCGTGGCGTTTGATCAGCTTCCACAGCGGCTGAAAACCGTCCGCCTCAAGCATCCCATTCTACCGCCCGACGAGGATTGAGCAAAAAGAAAAGGCGAAGCTGGAAACTCCGCCTTTTTCGCCAGACATGCTGACTGAATTAGTTCTGGTAAGAGGAAGGCGATGCGTCGCCAAAGCGATGAGCCGAACCGTCCTGATAGACAGGAGCTTTGATCGAGGCAGGAGCTGTGTAGTCGACCTTCTGGGAAGCGACCGGTGTGCGGTCGTTTGCATAAAGATCGGCAGGTTCGCCAACATGCGGGTTTTCTGCAAAGGCAGCACCGGCGCTAAGAGCAAGGGCGGCAGCAGCAAGAACAATCTTTTTCATTTTCCTATCTCCTTGGAAAGTGGAGCGGCGTTTTGTTCGTCGTTCCGATGTACCTGAAATGGGTGACAGTGAGCGAAAGTTCCAGTCACGAAAATGTTTTGTTGATCACACATTTGTGCGGCATATTTTTTGGCGTGACGATAATTTTCAAATAAAAATATAATATAATCAATGTGTTGATTTATGTGTCGGCATTCACGAAACAGTTGTAGAAGGCTTTTTGTTCAAAAAGTGCGAACAGTCTGTCCGAATATATTGTCCAATCAGAGTGAACAATAGGACGATTTTATGGGCATTCAGAAAGGAGGTCGTTCAGAGATTATTTTCGGGAAGGGACGCTTTGGGTCGCGATGACGAACCAGTCAGGCTTCTCGGCTGAAAGGCGTGCGGCTGCCTGTTCGGTGGCTGCCATGTCGTCAAAGATTGCATAGCAGGTTGCGCCTGAACCCGACATCTGTGCGTAGAGTGCTCCGCTTGCGTGAAGCAGGTCAAGCTTGTCACCGATCTGGGGCGCAAGTTTCAGCGCTGGGGCAAGAAGATCGTTGCGAGTTGTTTGCAGATAAGCGCAAAGGCGTTCGATATCTGTATGGGAGGGAAGGTTCAACGCTGGGTGATCGCGTTTGTCGAGCGCGCGAAAGACATCCGGCGTTGCCATAGCGGTTCCATCATTGACGAGCAGCATGGGCAAGGCCGGAAACCCGGCGACAGGAGCGAGGTCTTCGCCGATGCCGCGCGCGGTCAGGGGCGTGCCCTTCGATGCGCCGTGCAGGCACATGGGCAGGTCGGCGCCAAGATGCAGCCCCATCGCGGCGAGCTGCCCGAAACCGAGATCGAGGCCCCACAACGCATCAAGTGCGAGCAGCGTTGCTGCAGCATCGCTCGATCCGCCGCCGATGCCCGAGGCAATCGGCAGGTTCTTTTCCAGATGGATGGTAACGGGCGGCAAGACCCTTTGCGCATGGTCGCGCAAGGCGTTGCGGGCCTTGAGCACCAGATTGCCGCCATCGAGCGGTATGCCCTTTGCAAAAGGACCGCCGACCGTGAAACCGTCCTCATCGGCAGGGCTGACGCGAATGATGTCGCCATAGCGCGCAAAGACCACCAGCATGTCGAGCAGATGGTAGCCATCGTCACGACGCCCCGTCACATGCAGTGCCAGATTGATCTTGGCCGGAGCCAGGCGTGTCACCGCCTGCGCATCCTCGGCCTGTGCGGATGTTTCGGTTTTCGGGGAAAGGGTCATTTCGGTTGAGGCTGCGAATGGAGAAAGCAGACGGTTCGGTTGCGGCGAGCGGCCAAGCCGCTTCGTCGGCAACCTTTCCTGCGGAAAAGGTCAGTCCTTCTTGACGTAATATTCGCCGGTTTTAGGGTCCTGCACGAGCGTACCGTGGGCCCGGTTCTGCGCTTCCTTTTCCGCCTGGCGCACACGCTGGGACACGCGCGAGGCTTCACGCTTGAACGAGCGGTAGCCGTACCAGGCGGCGGCGATGATCAGCAGCAGAAAGATGAGCTGGGGCATGGCCTCAAATCCTTAAGGGTTGCACTTCGGATTGCCGGATCGCAACGGTCGAAACGCCGGATGTTCATGAAGGGGCGGGAAGCGGCCCGCCCCACTTTCTGACACCATATCATGGTGAAACGAAGGAATTCAAAGCATTGGTGCGAAAATCGATGCTGATTTTGCCTCTGCTCGGCCTTTAGAGGCCATAACGGCCCCAAAGTGCCTTTTCTTCAGCTACCGAAAGCAGCCCTTCGCCGAGATTTGCGGCAATGGAAGCCGGTTCAAGATTACCGAGTGCCATATCTACGCCGGGCATTTTGCGTCCCAGAAGGCCGCGCTTCTGTTCGACGAGCTTGAGCTTGACCTTGTCGCCATAGGTCTTGCGCAGGAAGCTGCGCATATCGCCAAGCCCATCAATCAAGCCAAGCCGTTGCGCCTTGATGCCGGTCCAGAACAGGCCGGTAAACAGATCCTTGTCTTCCGCAAGCTTGGTTCCGCGCCGTTCCTTCACCATGTCGATGAAGGTTTCATGGATTTCAAGCTGCAATGATTTCAGTCGCTCGATGTCGGCCTTCTTCTCCGGCTGGAACGGGTCAAGCGTCACCTTGTTGGAGCCTGCCGTATAGACACGGCGCTCGACCCCGATCTTCTTCAAAAGCTCGGGAAAACCGAACGAGGCCGACACAACGCCGATGGAGCCCACGATGGATGAAGGATCGGCGATGATTTCGTCACCGGCCAGCGCAATCATATAGCCACCCGAGGCGGCAACATCTTCAACGAAGATAAAGACCTTCTTCTGATGCTCGGCGGCGAGATCGCGGATACGCCGGTAGATCAGTCGGGACTGTACTGGTGAACCGCCGGGTGAGTTGAGTGAAATGGCGACGGCAGGCGCTTCCTTGTCGTTGAATGCCTTTTCAAGAACTGCCGCCGTCGACGCCAGTGAAAGCATCGGACGGAAGGCAGACCCACCGGACATGATGGCGCCATGCAGTCGCACGACAGGTATCTCGATGGAAACCGGGCGGAAGCGGCGTGGAACAAGGCGCGTCAATAAACCGGGCAAGGTGAACTCCTGCGTGTAGAAATGATTCCAGCCAAATGTAGGAAGCGATATGGGAAACACAAAGAAAACCGCCCGGAAATTTTGTTTTCCGGGCGGTGTGTCGTTTCCGTCAGGATTTTTTCGGCTTTGTGACCAACCGCAGCAGAATATAGCCGCAAATGGCCGACAGGCCCGAACCGGCCAGCACGCCGATCTTGGTTTCCGCTTGCATGAGTTCGGACGGGAAGGAGAGGAGGCCGATGAAGATGCTCATCGTAAAGCCGATCCCGCACAGGACCGCCACGCCGTAAAGCTGAATCCATGTGGCCCCGAGCGGCTTTTGCGCAAGGCCGGTCTTGATCGCGAGCCAGGCCGCGCCGAAAACGCCGAGCTGCTTGCCGATGAAGAGGCCAAGCATGATGCCGAGGGTGAGCGTGTCGCTCATCACCGAGGCGTCGAGACCGGCGAACGATATGCCTGCATTGGCGAAGCCGAAAATGGGCACGATGATGAAAGCAACAGGCTTGGCCAATGCATGTTCCAGCACATGCAGCGGCGAGGTCATATCGTCAGGCTTGCCGGGCGCGGGCTTCAGCGGAATCATCAGCGCGGTCACCACGCCTGCAACCGTTGCGTGAACGCCGGAATTCAGCACGAAAAACCAGAGCGCCGCTCCGCCGATCAGGTAGGGAAGGAGCTTCATCACGCCCATCCGGTTCATGGCGAACAGAACGATAGCGGCAGCAAAAGCTCCACCAAGATATGGCATGGAGATTTCAGCCGTATAGAAAATGGCGATGATGACGACGGCGGCGAGATCGTCCAGAATGGCGAGCGTCGCCAGAAACACCTTGAGGCTGGAGGGAACCCGCGACCCCAGAAGCGACAGCACGCCGAGCGCAAAGGCGATGTCGGTTGCCGATGGCACAGCCCAGCCGCGCAGCTTGGCCGGATCGTGCCAGTTGAACAGGGTGAAGATGATGGCTGGCAGGATGACGCCGCCCGCGGCAGCAATGCCGGGCAGCATGCGGTTCGGCCAGCTTGCCAGCTGCCCGTCGAGGAACTCGCGTTTGATTTCCAGCCCCACGAGCAGAAAGAACACCGCCATCAAGGCATCATTGATCCAGTCCGTCAGGCTCAGCGGGCCGATATGGGCGCGCAGCGTCTCGAAATAGATTTGTGAAAAGGACGAATTGGCCACGATGAGCGCAAGCGCCGCCGCGACCATAAGACTGATGCCGCCAGCAGATTCGCTATCGAGGAAGCGCCGCATGACCGATACGGGACGGCTTTTGTTTGGGCTGTGGTTCATCGGTTCCCGTTGCCTGTTCTTGTCGTTTGTTGTTTGCGCTTTTTCGGAAAAGGGCGGCGGGGAGCCGCAGAACGAAAATTGCGATTTAGGAATATTGGCTCGACCACAGGGTTTCAATAAAAATTACCTGTGCGGCCTGAAATCGATACGATTGAATCGCCGGAACTTCTGAAATGCTGCCATGCTATCCGATCCGGGAGGAGACCGCGATGGTGCTTACACCTATTTTCGCCCCGGAAATGTCGAAGCCGCCGACTACAGCATCGGCCCAAAAACCAGAATCGATTTTGGAAAGAACGATGCGTAGATTCAATAAGTTAGAGCGACCTTTGTGCGTCCGAATGGACGCACGGCGCTCTATATGATGATCCTGAGATTATACGATCTGGACCGCAACTTGGTTGTGCTGGCACAGCAACGTTTCTAGATCAGAGCATCGAGCCCGTTATTGATGTCGTTGGCGTGTGGAGTGAAGCCATGGCCCTCGCTGCCGTGGAGAACAAGCGCTGGCATCAGCGAAAGACCGGCACGGCTCCCGCGTGTGCCTGTCAGGACAATGCGGATAGCTGCCGCATCGGGGCGAGGCTGAACGGGAATGATCTTCAGGCCGCCGAACCGTCCCGACAGGGCTTCGAGGACGGGAGAAAGGGAGCTGGGCCGGGCAATGATGGCAATGTCGCCGCCGGGCTTCACAATGGCTGCCGCAGTGCGCACCCATTGTTCGAACATGCCTTCGGGCATGACATGCGCTTCCGCCTTCAACGGATCGGGTGTGCTGCGATCGCGCGCTTCGTTGAAGGGCGGATTCATGATGGCAAAATCGAAACTGTTATCGACAAGTCCGGCGGCGATGCGCGCCTTGCCTCTCAGGGCGACGTCGGCTTCAATCACGCTGATACGGCCTGCCAGAGCGGCATTCAGCGGATGCGCAATGCTTTTACGGGCAAAGCCAGCCATGAAGGCAGAACGTTCCACAAGGGTGATATTGGTGTCAGGGCATCGGGAAGCGACTGCAAGCCCGGCAGCGCCTGCACCGCTGCCAAGATCGGCAACACGTCCCACAAAGCCGTTTGGAACGGCACTTGCCAGAATCATTGCATCCACACCGGAGCGATGGCCTTTAAATGCAGGCTGGACGAGATGAAACGCCCCACGATGAAACACGTCGAGTGTTTCTCCGGCTTCACCTTCAGTTTCCGAACTTGTTTCCGAATTCATTGATCACGCAGTTCATGTTCAATCTGGGCATCGATCAGAATCTGCCGTGCCTCTTCAAGCTGTTCTTCGCTGACCAGAAGGCGGCGCGGCAATACACCCAACGAGCCCTCGATGATGCTCATATTCGTGTCGGCAACGAAATAAGCGATCCCGGCCTCTTTCATCAAGGTTTCGGCAAAGGATAGCAGAACGGAATCATTCGTACGGATAAGTTCGATCATTTGAACAGTTTGTAGCGAATGCACCGCATTGACAACAGCTTCCTTCAATGGTGAACAGACGTCGGAAGAGTAACGCTTTGAGGGCGCTTTGGGGGCAGTTGCGTCTTGAGCAATCCGGTCCGTTTCAATAATGTGGCCGGGCAGCTAGGAGAAATGGCATTGGGTGTGGTTCTGAATCTGGACGGTAAAAAGAAACAGGAAGGATCGGTTCAGCCGCTTGTCGATCTGACAAAGGCCGACATGGCGCGGGTGAACGAGATGATCCTTTCCCGGGCCGGGTCCGATGTCGAAATGATACCGGAAGTCGCCAATCATCTGATTTCCTCCGGCGGCAAGCGCCTGCGTCCCATGATGACGCTCGCGGCAGCTCGCATGTTCGGCTACGAAGGCGATGGCCATGTGCGCCTCGCGACTGCTGTCGAGTTCATGCACACGGCCACGTTGCTGCATGACGATGTGGTCGATGAAAGCGATCTGCGTCGCGGAAAAAGCACGGCGCGCATGATCTGGGGCAACCAGGCCAGCGTTCTCGTCGGCGACTTCCTTCTGGGGCAGGCCTTCAAGATGATGGTTGATGTCGGTTCGCTCGATGCGCTCGACGTTCTGGCCACCTCAGCGTCGGTGATCGCCGAAGGTGAAGTGATGCAGCTTGCAGCAGCCAAGAACATGGAAACGACGGAAGACGAATATCTGGCGGTCATCAAGGCCAAGACTGCGGCGCTGTTCTCGGCTGCCGGTGAAGTCGGACCGATCATCGCCGGTGCACAGCGTTCGGATCGCGCGGCGCTGCGCGACTACGGTCTCAATCTCGGTCTTGCCTTCCAGCTTGTCGATGACGCGCTCGATTATGGCGGTTCGGCTGCCGATCTCGGCAAGAATACCGGCGACGATTTCCGCGAAGGCAAGATCACACTTCCGGTGATTCTGAGCTATCGCCGCGGCACTGACGATGAGCGCGCTTTCTGGAAGCACGCGATTGAAGACGGTGCGAGCGATGACGCCTCGCTTGAAAAAGCCATCGGCCTGATGACGAAGCACGGCGCGATTGCCGACACTGTGCAGCGCGCACGGCATTTCGGCGAAATTGCCCGCGATGCTCTGGCGCCTTTGAAAGCAACGCCTCAGAAGGACGCGCTGATCGAAGTCATCGATTTCTGTATCAGCCGCGTGAACTGACCCGGCAACAGCCGTAAACGCTGGCCAGTATTTCTTGTGGGCCAATAATACGCAGGAAAAGCACCCCATCACGGATGCTTTTCTTGCCCCACCATCCCAAAAAGGCCATGCTTGGGGTGCCTTTTCCGGCAAAGAGACAGCGTGCCCGGCTTTTGAGCCACTTGAGGTTTGCTTGCCGGTATCTGTCACAGGGATTTGAGAAGAGGATAGGGCTTTATGCGGCAAGGATCGAAATACCGCCCGCTTTATGGTTTGCTGCTCTCGCTTCTAGCGGGAATTGCAATGCCGGCAAGCGGGGCTTTGGCCAAGGCGACAACCGATTCCGCACCGGCCCCTGTCCGCGCCGGTTCGTTTGCCGGGGCCTATCTTGCCGGACGTACTGCTGAATCCGACAATAATCTCGCCACCGCCGTCGATTTCTATCGTCAAGCCATGGCATTCGATCCGAATAACACGCAGATCAAGCAGGACCTGCTGCTGGTCTTGCTGACGGAAGGCCGCTTTAAGGACGCGCTGCCTCTGGCGGAAGAACTGAAGAACGTCCCGGAGATCGAGCGTTTTTCGCGCGTGGCGCTGGCCATCGACGCCATCGACCGCAAGCAATATCGCAAGGTCGGGCCGCTTCTGATGCTGTCGCTGCAATCCGATATGGATCGCCTTGCGACGGGCTTCATGAACGCGTGGGTGAAGGTCGGGCAGGGCAATCCCAAGCAGGCGCTTGCCGATATCCAGAAAATGCAGGGACCGGAATGGTATGGTCTGTTCCGCACCTACAATTCCGCGCTGATAGCTGATCTTGCCGGCCAGAAGCAGGAAGCGCGTGATTTCTATCAGCAGGCCATCGATGATCGGCCCGGCGGAAGTGCCGCTCCCGACACTTATGAACGCATCGTGATGGCTTATGCCTCCTTCAAGCTTCGTCAGGGTGACAAAGAAGGCGCGATCAAGACGCTGAATGATGCAGCCGAGCTTCTGAACGGCCGCATGACGATCACGGAAATGCGCGAAAAGATCGAAGCTGGCGAGAAATATGGCCGCTTGATCAAGACCGCGCAGGAAGGTGCTGCCGAAGCGCTCTATACGCTTGGCACAGCGATCAACCGCAGCGGCGCTGAGGCCTTTGCGAAGCTTTATCTGCAGATGTCGTTACCGCTGCGCCCGGACAATGACGCGACGCTTTATCAGCTAGGCGATATTTCCGCCAAGTTGCGCCAGTCGGAAAAGGCCATCGACTATTATGGCCGCGTGCCGGAGAAATCGCCTTATCGCCGCGATGCGGAAATGCAGCGTGCGCTCAATCTGGCGGAAAACAGCCAGTCTGCCGAAGCCGTCAAGCAGCTGAAGGTTCTGCTCGACCGCGACAAGACCGACATGCGCACCTATCTGGCGCTTGGCGGCGTCTATGCGCAGGACAAGAATTTTGCCGATGCGGCGAAGATTTATGATGCTGCGGTCGAACAGATCAAGTCGCCGGAACGCAAGGACTGGCCGGTCTTCTACCAGCGCGGCATTGCCTATGAACGCCTGAAGCAATGGGACAAGGCCGAACCGAATTTCCGCAAGGCGCTGGAGCTTTATCCGGATCAGCCGCAGGTGCTGAACTATCTGGGGTATTCATGGGTGGACCGAGGTGAAAATCTCGATGAAGCGCTGCGCATGATCAAGAAAGCGGTCGAGCTTCGCCCGCAGGACGGCTATATCGTCGACTCGCTGGGCTGGGCCTATTATATGCTGGGCCGCTATGATGAGGCGGTGGTCGAACTGGAAAAAGCGGTCAAGCTTCGTCCGGAAGACCCGACGATCAACGATCATATGGGCGATGCCTATTGGCGTGTGGGGCGCCTTCTGGAAGCGACGTTCCAGTGGAACCATGCCATTGCAGGCAAGCCCGAACCGGAAGATCTGGTCAAGATCGAGGAAAAGCTGAAGAAGGGCCTTCCCGATGTTCCAGGCCAATCATCGGTCAAGGCGGAAAAACCCGTCGACAACAAGCCTGCTGAGGATTGAGAGATTCTGCGCTACCGGTATGGTCAGCGCAGTTCTTCAAAGACCTGGGCCGGAGGCTGCGGCAGCTCCGATTTACGGGCCACAGTCCTCTTGCGCCTCGTTGCGGCTATTCGCTGTTGGGTGTCATCGCGGCGCAAATCATGGTCGGTCATGATCAGGATGCCTGCGTTGGCGCAAGCGTGAATGAATTTTACCCTTGCGTGGTGCTCTGCTGCGGCATTGTCCGGCCAGCTCAACAGACAGGACAATATCGCATCTTCCAGATCCGAATGGCCGAACAAGGGCCAATGCTGAAGCATAAACCACTCGGCATTATGGGTAGACCGTATACTGTATAATAAGTCATTCACTTTTATTGCTACAGGCGCGTTCCAGCTCATAATATAAACCTATTAGATATAAAATATAGAAAGCCATATAGCAAAAAATTGAGGAAAGTCAAACTAAGTGTACATGTAATAGTTAATTGATATATCTAATTTACTGTTTAGCGATAAAGAATATTGCTCTATTCCAGTAAACTCATGTATTTTTCTCTGCCGCCGACTGCATTATTTGTCCGCCGGAGCTTTCAGCGATCAAATGTCATGCTTGACCATGTGGGGCGGACAAATTAGACCGGGCCATCATTTCAATTACAAGGCCTGACCCCCGTGTCCAGTACGTTGCCCGCACATATGCATCCCACCCGTTCCTTTCAGGGTTTGATCCTGACGCTCCATAACTATTGGGCGGAGCGAGGTTGCGCCATTCTGCAGCCTTATGACATGGAAGTAGGCGCGGGTACGTTGCACCCGGCGACGACTTTGCGGGCGCTCGGACCGCGCCCGTGGAATGTGGCCTATGTTCAGCCATCGCGTCGCCCGAAGGATGGTCGCTATGGTGAAAACCCGAACCGTCTCCAGCACTATTACCAGTATCAGGTTCTTCTGAAGCCAAGCCCGCCCAATCTGCAGGAACTCTATCTCGGTTCGCTGAAGGCCATCGGCATCGATATGAACCTTCACGACGTGCGCTTTGTCGAGGATGATTGGGAAAACCCGACGACGGGTTCGTGGGGCCTTGGCTGGGAATGCTGGTGCGACGGCATGGAAGTGTCGCAGTTTACCTATTTCCAGCAGGTCTGCGGCATCGAATGCTCGCCGGTTTCCGGTGAACTGACCTATGGTCTTGAACGCCTCGCCATGTATGTGCAGGGTGTAGACAATGTCTATGAACTGAATTTCAACGGCCTCGAAGGCGACGAGAAGGTCACCTATGGCGATGTATTCCTGCAGGCGGAGCAGGAATATTCCCGCTACAATTTCGAAATTGCGAATACGGAGATGCTGCACCAGCACTTTATCGATGCCGAGCGTGAATGCGAAGCCATTCTGAAGGCTGGCGCTCCACAAGAGGCGGGGAGTGCCGAAGGCACGACAGGGAACGTCCATAAATGTGTCTTCCCGGCCTACGACCAGTGCATCAAGGCGTCCCACGTCTTCAATCTGATGGATGCGCGCGGCGTGATCTCGGTCACCGAGCGCCAGAGCTATATTCTACGCGTGCGCAATCTTGCGCGTCAGTGCGGCGAGGCATTCCTTTTGACGGATGCCGGTGGTTTCAATTTCAAGCGTGAGGCGCTGCCGTCCGACCGCAGCGAAGCGAGGACGGGCAATGATAAAAATGCGGAAGCCGGAGGCGCACGCTGATGCCTGATCTACTGCTCGAACTCTTTTCCGAGGAAATTCCAGCCCGCATGCAGCGCAAGGCCGCAGGCGATCTGAAAAAGATGATCACCGATGGTCTGGTTGATGCTGGCCTGACCTATGAAGCCGCAACCGCCTATTGGACGCCGCGTCGTCTGACGCTCGACATTCGTGGTCTGACAGTACGCTCCAAGGACGTTCATGAAGACATCAAGGGTCCGGCGGTTACTGCACCCGAACAGGCCATTCAGGGTTTTCTGCGCAAGGCTGGTCTCACCGATGTCACGCAGGCGCATGTGCATTCTGATCCGAAGAAGGGTGATTTCTATGTTGCCCATCTGACCAAGCCGGGCCGTGCTGCGGAAGAAATTGTCGCTGAACTGGTGCCTCAGACGATCCGCAATTTCCCGTGGCCGAAATCCATGCGCTGGGGCGCGGCTTCGGCCAAGCCGGGTGCATTACGCTGGGTGCGCCCGCTGCAGTCGATCCTCTGCACCTTCGGTCCCGAAACCGAGGAAACCGTGGTCATCGACTTCGATATCGATGGTATCAAGTCGGGCAATGTCACTTATGGCCATCGTTTCCTGAGCGACGGTCAGGCAATCAAGGTGCGCCGCTTCGAGGATTATGTCGAAAAACTTGAAAAGGCTTTCGTGGTTCTGGATGCAGAGCGCCGCAAGGAAATCATTTCGCAGGACGCGCATAATCTCGCCTTCGCTTCCGGCCTTGAACTGGTCGAAGACGATGGGCTTCTGGAAGAAGTATCCGGTCTGGTCGAATGGCCGGTCGTGCTGATGGGCGAGTTCGAGGAAGAGTTTCTGGCCATTCCGCCGGAAGTCATTCGTCTCACCATCCGCGCCAACCAGAAGTGTTTTGTCACCCGCAAGCAAGGCGATGCTTCGAGGCTGGCTTCGCCAGCTCCTCAGCATGAGGAGATACAAGCGCTTTCCAACAAGTTCATCCTTGTCTCCAATGTTGCGGCTCGCGATGGCGGCACGGAAATCGCTTACGGTAACGGCAAGGTGGTGCGCGCACGTCTGTCGGATGCGCTCTATTTCTGGCACACCGATCAGCATGACCTGCCCGACCTCGACAAGCTTGCCGCCTCGGCGGAAAAGTTCGGTCTTGACCTGAAAAAGCCGCTCGATCAGCGCATGGCGCGTCTGGATGCACTGAATGTGACCTTCCATGCCAAGCTTGGCACGCAAGGCGCTCGTGTTGAACGCATTCGCGAACTGGCTGCACAGATCGCACGGTTGGTCGGCGCCGATCCGAAGCTTGCCACCCGCGCAGCCGTTCTCGCCAAAGCCGATCTCCAGACCGAAGTTGTCGGAGAGTTCCCCGAGCTTCAGGGCGCAATGGGCCGCAAATATGCGTTGCTTCAAGGCGAAGACGAAGCCGTCGCCGCTGCAATCGAAGAACACTACAAGCCGCAAGGCCCGTCCGATGTCGTGCCGAAGAACCCGGTTTCGGTTGCCGTCGCGCTTGCTGACAAGCTCGATACGCTGGTCGGCTTCTGGGCAATTGACGAAAAGCCTACGGGGTCGAAGGACCCTTATGCGCTGCGCCGTGCAGCATTGGGCGTGATCCGTCTCCTGCTGTCGCAGGAGTGGAAATTCCCGCTGCTTCCGCTCTTCCGGTCGGCCTTTGCCGCGCTGAAAGAAGGTCAGGTCCAGCGCAAGCTACGCGAATTTGAAGCCAAGCTTGCTGCAGAAAACTCCGGTGATATCGACGGCGAACAGGATGTCGACAACGCATTGGCCAGCTATGAAAAGCAGGCTCGCGCCGAGGCGGAAGCATCGTCCGAGCCGCTGCTGGCTGATCTTTTGTCCTTCCTTCATGACCGCTTCAAGGTGCATCTGAAAGACGAAGGTGCACGCTACGACGCCATTGATGCCGTATTGACGCCGGAGGCCGACAATCTGCTGCTGGTCGCCCGCCGTCTGGAAGCGCTGATCGTCTTCATCAACGAGGAAGACGGCAAGAACCTTCTGGCAGGCACCAAGCGCGCTGCCAATATTCTCGCCGCCGAAGAAAAGAAGGGCACCAGGGTTGCTGACAGCGTAGACGCTTCCCTTCTCCGTGAAGCGGAAGAAAAGGCGCTGTTTGAAGCCGTCACTCTGGCTTCGAAGGATGCCGAGGAAGCGATCGCCCGCGAAGATTTCAACGGTGCGATGACGGCGCTTGCCAAGCTGCGCGGTCCCGTCGATACGTTCTTCGAAAAGGTGCTGGTCAATGACGAGGACGAGAATGTCCGCGCCAATCGTCTGGCTCTGCTCGACCTGATCCGTACAGCCACCGGCAAGGTGGCGGATTTCTCGAAAATCGCGGGCTGATAATCAGTCGAGTGCGTCTCCTGTTTCCCTCATCCTGAGGAGCTTCCCTGAGCTTGTCGAAGGGAGGCGTCTCGAAGGGCTGAGGGAAACGCACTGCGCTTGTCGCACTCTGCTATTTTGGCTTCTCGATCCTTCGAGACGGTCCTGCGGGCCTCCTCAGGATGAGGGCCCGCGACGGAGGCGCTATTTTATTTCAAGCTGGGTCTGAGGTCGAGAGAACCGAGGTCGGTTTCGTCCGATGCCACGGCCCAGGCATCGCCAACGACCCGCACCGGCTTGGCAGGGTCAAAATCCTCCGCTGGCGCAGCGGCGGGCTCAAGCAGGTCGTCGGGGACTGGCTGGCCCTGCATGCGCGCCATATAGGCGCGGGCGCGCTTGCGGCGGGCTTCGATTTCCTTCTGCGCCTTCGTCGCGGCGGCCTGCTTTTCAGCACAGGGGCCGCAGACCGGCAGTCCGTCGGCGCCGATCTCGTCATAGCCGATATAATCTATGGAGCCGACCTGATAATAGGCCGATGGCGTTCGCTCGCCCCCGTTTGCGGAAGCAATTGCGGGCAATCCGATAGCCGTCAGCGAAATAGCGATAAATCGCGATAACATTATTCACCTCATGCATGAATAATATCATCATGCCCTGAAAAACCTAACAAAACGCAATTTTCATGCGCAATCATGATCGTCTTGCCGTGATTGTGTCGGGATAGGGTTCGAGCTTGCTTGCACATCGCTTGCACCGGGGCTTGAGCTTGTGTAGGCAGAACGGGCTTAACCTTGGGACGCCCGTGCGGCGGAGAACCAGTGTCCGATATAGTCAACTTCGATGATGAGGCAGTCCTGCGCGCGGTGGAAGTGCTGCGGCGTGGCGGTCTCGTCGCCATTCCGACCGAAACGGTCTATGGCCTTGCCGCCGACGCTTCGAACGGCGAGGGCGTGGCCGGTATCTTCGCAGCCAAGGGGCGTCCTCAGTTTAACCCGCTGATTGCGCATGTGAGCGGCATTCCCATGGCTGAGCGCTATGTCACTTTCGACGACCTTTCGCGCAAGCTTGTCGAACTGTTCTGGCCCGGCCCGCTGACCATAGTGCTGCCGCTGAAGGCGCATCAAGATGCCGAGCGTCCCATTCATCCTCTTGTGTCCGCAGGGCTTTCGACCCTTGCCGTCCGTATGCCGCTTGGCCGCGTGCGCGATGTCATCACTGCGCTGGATAGCCCCGTCGCCGCACCGAGCGCCAATACGTCGGGCCGCATCAGCCCGACGAGCGCCGCAGCAGTAGCGGGCGATCTGGGCAGCAAGCTTGATCTGATCCTCGATGCCGGTCCGTGCGGTGTTGGGGTTGAATCCACCATCGTCAAGGTTGACGGCAATAAAGTGCATCTGCTGCGTCCGGGCGGGCTGGCTGCGGAAGAAATCGAGGCAGTCATCGGCGAGAAGCTCGTGCGAGCCGACCACATGTCGGCAATTCAGGCGCCGGGCATGATGGCGTCGCATTATGCGCCTGATGCGGCCATGCGGCTTGCCGTGCGCGATGTGAAGCCGGGCGAGGCGCTTCTCTCCTTCGGCCCGCACCGGGTTGCAGGGAGCGACCGGGCGGCGGTAGTTCTGAACCTCAGCGAGACAGGCGATCTCCGCGAAGCGGCGGCCAATCTGTTCGACTTCATGCGCAGGCTTGATGCAACGGGCGCTGCAACGATTGCCGTCGAACCCATCCCTTTTGAAGGTCTCGGAGAGGCCATCAACGACCGTTTGAAACGCGCGGCGGCCCCGCGCTGATCCTCCCTTTGAATTCAAGAGACAGACTATGCTGGATACCGCTCTGATCGAACGTTTCTCTGCCATCGTGGGCGAAAAGAATGCGCTCACCGCGCCGGAAGATATCGCCGCTTATCTCATCGAGCAGCGCGATCTCTATCACGGTCGCACACCTCTCGTCCTTCGCCCGGGTTCGACGGAAGAAGTCGCGGCCATCATGAAGCTTGCCAGCGAGACGAAAACGCCGGTGGTGCCGCAGGGTGGTAATACGGGCCTCGTCGGCGGCCAGCAGCCCGATGAAAGCGGTACGGCCATCATTCTGTCGCTTGGCCGTATGAACCGCATCCGCAATCTCGATACGGTCGGCAATCTGGTAACGCTCGAAGCGGGCGTCATCCTGAAGAACCTCCAGGAAGCAGCTGAAAAAGCCGGTCGTCTGTTTCCTCTGTCGCTGGGTGCCGAAGGTTCATGCCAGATTGGCGGCAACCTTGGCTCCAATGCTGGCGGCACGGCAGTGCTTGCCTATGGTAATATGCGCGAGCTTTGCCTTGGCCTTGAGGTCGTGCTGCCGACCGGCGAGATTCTCAACGATCTTCGCTATGTGAAGAAGGACAATACGGGTTACGACCTGAAAGACCTTTTTGTCGGCTCGGAAGGCACGCTTGGTGTCATCACGGCTGCGGTGCTGAAAATCTTCCCGCAGCCGAAAGGCAAGGGAGTGGCCTATGCGGGCCTGCGCAATCCAGAAGACGTGCTGCGTCTGTTCCAGCTTGCAACGGAACATGCAGGCCCATCGCTGACCGGCTTTGAATTGATGCCGCGCGTCGGCGTGGAATTTACCGTGCGCCATGTCGATGGCGTGCGCGATCCGCTCGAAAGCCCGCATGATTGGTATGTGTTAATCGATATTTCCTCTACCCGCTCGGAAGAGGATGCGCGCACGACGCTGGAAACGATCCTGACTGAAGCCTTTGAGAGCGACATTATTCAAGATGCGGCCATTGGTGAAAGCGTGGCGCAGGCACAGTCTTTCTGGAAGATGCGCGAGGAAATGTCCTGGGCGCAGAAGCCGGAAGGCGGTTCGATCAAGCATGACATCTCAGTGCCCGTCGCTTCCATCCCCGCCTTCATCCACGAAGCCAATGCCGCGACGCTGGAAATGATCCCCGGCGCACGCATCGTCTGCTTCGGCCATATCGGCGATGGCAATCTGCATTACAATGTTTCGCAGCCGGTCGGCGCCGACAAGGAAGCCTTCCTTGCACGCTGGCATGAACTGAACCATCGTATCCACACGATCGTCGCGAGCTATACGGGTTCGATTTCGGCTGAACATGGCATTGGTCAGCTCAAGCGGGAAGAACTGGCCTTCTTCAAGCAGGATATCGCGCTCGACCTGATGCGCCGCATCAAGTCGGCCTTCGATCCGGCAGGCATCATGAACCCCGGCAAGGTTCTGTAAAAGTATCACTATTTAATCGTGTAAGGCGGGCGGTATTAACCGCCCGTTTGTTTTAGTAAACGCTTCTTCAGAAGAATTTCCGAATTCTTACACCCGGTTGCAATCTGCTAACCAAAGGAAAAGGCAGGAAAAAGTTAACCCAACTCATTAAGCCCGTCGGTAATAAACCGCGCCTATTCTCCATCTCAACGAAGAGCAAAAAGCTCGACAAAGGGAAGTCGGAATAACCGGCTCCCAAAATAAAAAAGACAGAGAGACAGAGGCGTCGAAAATGATGAGCGAGGGACTGAAGCCCGACTGGGCAGGACGGGAATTGCGGCTCGATCCGTTTCACTTTCCGCAGGTTGTGAGCTATGCGACCCATGACGGGAGCAGCGACGTTACCTTCACCATCAACGAGCGCGGCGCGGTGATCCGGCAGGTTCTGCCTTCAAGTGGCCTGCCGATGTCGATCGCTCTCCCAGCCAACGCATTTGTCGGCGTTGCCGCCCGTGCAGTGGAAGATGAGTTCGGAGAAATCACGGTGACGCTGGAGCTGATGCATGAAGACCCGCAGCTTTCCGTTCCCCTGCTTGTTGCGCATGATCTGACCGACGTTGCCGCCGACTGGCGCGCCTGGGCCGCAAGCTTCAATCTGCCGATGATGCTGGTCGAGGAAGACGGCATCGCCCGTCCGCTTTACGAAAGCACAGGCGCAGTCCGCACCGGCCAGCCGCAGGCTCGTCGTCAGGGGCAGGAGCCACGCCGTCGCCGTCCGCGTTTTCTCGCTCGCCGCAAGACCGGTACGCTCGGCGTCCGCCTGGTAATCTCCGGCAAGGAAATCATTGCTCGAAATTGAATCGAAAGGGGTCGCCCGATAAAAGGCGACCCCTTCAAAAATTTTGGCTGACCTCCAAAAAGCCCCCGGATGTCTTGTTTTCAGAACGCATCCGGGCTTATTTTTTTTCGGCTGAGAAATGCCATGACGGCCTCCCGGGCTTCATCCGAGGTAAGCCGTTCAGCAAAATGTTTGGCCTCACGTGCAATACGTTCGGAAACTTTTTCAGCTGGCAGGCGCATCAGGGCGCGGGCGATCTGCATGGCCTGTGGTGGCTTGGCAGCGACTTCTTCGGCAGCCTTCATCACTACTGTTTCCAGCGTATCCTCGGCAACGATCTGATAGACGATACCGGCCTCCTGTGCGGCTTCCGCAGTAAATCCATGACCGAGCGCCAAAAGGGCGAATGCCTTCTGGTGTCCCATCAGTGGCGGCGCCAGCAGGCTGGAAGCTGCTTCCGGCACGAGGCCAAGATCGACGAACGGTGTGCGGAACAGAGCGCGCGACGTCGCAAATGTCAGGTCGCAATGCAGGTGGATGGTCGTGCCGATGCCGATGGCAAGGCCATCGACACCGGAAATGATCGGCTTCTTTGCGCTGGAAAGAGCACCCAGAAAATCCAGAATGTCGTTGCCGAGATCGCCGCCCGATGCCGCGACCATGAAATCCTGCATGTCGTTGCCGGAGGAAAAGGCACCCGGACTCCCAAGAAACACATGCACACGCACGGCGTCGTCGGCATCGCCGTCCTTGAGCGCCTTTGCCAAGGTGGCATACATAGCGCGGGTGATGGCGTTTTTCTTGTCCGCACGGTTGAAGCGGATGATCTGGATCGCGCCTTTGCGTTCGATCAGGATATGTTCGCTCATGCTCACGCCTCCAGCGCAGATTTGGCGGCGGCAAGGCTGGCGGCGCCGGTGATGACGGTGTCCTTCAGAGAGGATACTTCGGCGAGCATGTTTTCCGCGAAGAAGCGGCTCAGCACTGCGCGGCCGCTATCGTCGTCTACAAGTGCTGCACGCGCAAGATAGGCACCGCCGGAAACGAGCGACAAAAGCCGCTGATAAGGCGTGGCCCCGGCAAGCGCTGCTTCAAGCTGCCCTTCTGCAATCGCTTTCTGCAACCAGTCGGTCGCTTCGCGGGCCTCATTGATGGCCTTGGAAAGGCGAGCGCCAGTTTCGCCGAGTTCCGGACGATTGGATGCGGCGGCCTTGTCGGCGTCGTCCTGCAATTCTGCAAGGAAGCCCTTGATATGCTCACCATGCCCAAGCGGCAGCTTGCGCGCCACGAGGTCGATGGCCTGAATGCCGTTGGTGCCTTCGTAGATCGGGGTAATCCGGGCATCACGCAGCAATTGGGCGGCGCCGGTTTCCTCGATAAAGCCCATGCCGCCGTGAATCTGGATGCCGAGCGAAGCAACGTCCACGCCTGCATCGGTCGCGAAGCTTTTGGCAAGCGGTGTCAGCAAGCCGGCGCGATCCGACCAGAACTGCCGGTCTGCGTCATCCGTCGCGTGGCTCATATCAATGGCATGAGCGCAGGAATAGGTGATCGAACGGGCAATCTGCGTCAGCGCCTTCATGGTCAACAGCATGCGCTGCACGTCTGGATGTTCGATGATCGGGCTCATACCCTGCTTCGGATCTGCACCGACGGCGCGGCCCTGCTTGCGTTCCTTCGCATAGGCAAGAGCCTGCTGATAGGCGGCTTCGGCCACGCCGACACCCTGAATGCCGACAAGAAGACGAGCATTGTTCATCATGGTGAACATGCAGGCCAGTCCGCGATTTTCCTCGCCGATCAGGTAGCCGACAGCGCCCTGTTCCTCACCCTTCACGAAACCATCGCCATAAATCATGGTGCAGGTGGGGGAGGCATGAATGCCCATCTTGTGTTCGAGGCCGGAGCAGAACAGATCGTTCCTGCGGCCAAGCGAGCCATCATCATTGACAAGGAACTTCGGTACGAGGAAAAGCGAAATGCCTTTCGTGCCGGTCGGGGCATCCGGCAGGCGCGCCAGTACCAGATGCACGATATTGTCGGTCAGGTCATGCTCGCCATAGGTGATGAAAATCTTCTGGCCGAAGATGCGGTAGCTGCCGTCATCGGTGCGTTCCGCACGGGTGCGAAGTGCGCCGAGGTCTGAACCGGCCTGCGGTTCGGTTAGGTTCATCGTCCCCATCCATTCGCCGCTGATGAGCTTTTCGAGATAGATGTCCTTCAATTCCTTGGAGGCGTGCTTCTCGACCGCTTCGACGGCGCCCATGGTCAGCGTCGGCGCGATGGCGAAGGCAAGCGTACCGGAGTTCCACATTTCGCTTACTGCAACCGACATCATCGTGGGCAGGCCCTGTCCGCCATATTCCGGCGTGCCGGTCAGCGAGTTCCAGCCGCCTTCGATCCAGTCGCGGTAAAGCTCTTTCCAGCCCGGTGCCGTGGTGACGACACCGTCCTTGACGGTGGCACCATGCTTGTCGCCGGTGATACGCAAAGGCTCGACGCGCTCGGAGGCAAACTTGCCGGCTTCTTCCAGAATGGCAGCGGCAAGATCGGCGGAAAATTCGGGAAAGCGGTTGTCGTCGAGGGCTTTCTCCAGCCCCGCAACTTTCATCAGTGTATGGGAAATTTCAGAAACCGGCGCGCGATACATCTTTCCTCCAAATATGGTCCGATAGAGCGGTTCTGACCATTCCATCGAAATGGGAACCGCTCTAACCATTTATTTTCTGCGCATTTATGCGACACCAAATGTTTCATTTAGTTGCAAAATGCTCTGGCCTCTCCTCAGAAGCCATCCTGCATCGGCGCTGTTCGCATTCCGGCAGGCGCCAAATGGCTATCCGATATAAGAGCTATCGGCTTATTACGTAAACGTCAATGTTTTCGATGCACGTCATCATGATGAGATGTCGCGCGGCCATCCACAGGGAACAACCCTTCGTCGCAATGACGAAGGGTTCGCAGAATGAGAAGAATTTATGTCGTGGCAGTCAAGCCAACTGGCGAGATCAGGATTGCTTCTCACGCTCCACGGCGCGCCAGCCGATATCGGAGCGGTAAAAACCTTCCGACCAGTCGATGAACTTTACAGCTTCATAGGCTCGCGCCTGAGCTTCGGCGACCGTTTCGGCAATGGCGGTGATGTTGAGCACGCGGCCTCCGCTGGCAACGATGCTGCCGTTCTTCTCCGCCGTTCCAGCATGGAAAACCTTGACGCCATCGATGCCTTCGAGCTTGTCGAGATCGCGGATGACGCTGCCCTTCTTCACATTGGACGGATAGCCTTCCGCAGCCATCACCACCGTCAGCGCGGGCTGGTCTTTCCAATCGAGCGAGACTTCATCGAGCTTGCCGTCCACGGCGGCATTGATGAGCGCGAGCAGGTCGCTGTTGAGGCGCATCATCAGCACCTGGCATTCCGGATCACCGAAACGGGTATTGTATTCGATGAGCTTCGGGCCGTCCTTGCCGATCATCAGGCCGAGAAACAGGATACCGGAGAACGGCGCGCCGATTTCAGCCATGCCGCGCATGGTCGGTTCGATCAGTTCGCGCATGGTGCGTTCGACGATTTCCGGCGTCATCACCGGGGCCGGGGCATAGGCGCCCATGCCGCCTGTATTGGGGCCGGTGTCGCCGTCGCCGACACGCTTGTGATCTTGCGCCGAGCCGAGCGGCAAGGCGGTCTTGCCATCGCAGATGCAGAAGAAGCTTGCTTCTTCGCCATCCAGAAATTCTTCGACCACCACTTCGGCCCCCGCAGAACCGAATGCGCCCTCGAAACAGGCGTCTACGGCGTCGAGCGCTTCATCGAGCGTCATCGCAACAACCACGCCCTTGCCTGCGGCAAGCCCGTCGGCCTTGACGACGATGGGCGCACCCTGCTGTCGGATATAAGCCTTGGCCTTCGGCGCATTGTTGAAACGGCCATAAGCGCCCGTCGGAATATCGAAGCGCGCGCAGAGATCCTTGGTAAAACCCTTAGATCCTTCAAGCTGCGCTGCAGCCTTGGAGGGACCGAACACACGGATACCCTCTGCGCGCATTTCGTCGGAAAGGCCAGTTACAAGTGGCGCTTCCGGTCCAACGACGACGAGATCGATCTGCTTGTCCTTGGCGAAGGCGATCAGCGCCTGATGGTCATCGACACCGATGTCGACGAGTTCCGCGACCGTTGCAATGCCTGGATTGCCGGGAGCGCAATAGAGTCTTGTCAGTGACGGAGAAGCGGACAGTTTCCAGGCCAGAGCATGTTCACGACCGCCAGAACCGATTAAAAGAACTCTCATTGCTTGCTCCGTCTTCGTCGGGGTTATAGTGATGGCTGCATATATCAAGGATTTCGCCATGGCACAGCCCGAACTACACGGATCGATTCAGTCACGCAATGCGCAAGGGCGTGTAAAGGATGCTCCATCGGGCCATTGGGTCTATAAGCTGCTACCGCATTGGCTCTGGCCCTATGCGCAGCTTGCCCGCTGGGATCGTCCCATTGGCTGGCAGCTTCTGCTTTGGCCGTGCTGGTGGTCGGCTGCTCTCGTGGCAGGTGCGGGCGCCAAGCCGGGCGATGGCGCCTGGGCCGTCATGCCTTCGATCTGGCATCTTGTTCTGTTCCTGATCGGCGCCATCGCGATGCGCGGTTCCGGCTGCACTTATAACGATCTGGTCGATCAGGATATTGACGACAAGGTGGATCGCACGCGGTCAAGACCGTTGCCGTCGGGGCAGGTGACACGCGGTCAGGCCAAGATTTTTCTGGTTTTGCAGGCGCTGGTCGGCCTCGTCGTCGTGCTGCAGTTCAACTGGTTCTCCATCGGACTGGGCATTTTCTCGCTTCTGATCGTCGCCGCTTATCCTTTCATGAAGCGCATTACCAACTGGCCGCAATTCGTGCTTGGTCTTGCGTTCTCATGGGGCGCACTCATGGGCTGGGCTGCGGTGGAAGGCTCGCTCGCGCTTCCGCCGGTGCTCCTCTATATCGGCGCGATCCTGTGGACGATCGGCTACGACACGATCTATGCCCATCAGGATAAGGAAGACGATGCACTGGTGGGGGTGCGCTCGACGGCGCGCCTGTTCGGCAAACACACCAAGACGGCGCTGATGATCCTCTATGGCGGTGCTATTGGTTTCTTCGCGGCTGCTTTCGCCGTGGCACAGGTGCCGATGCCGGCACTGGCGGGATTGCTCGCGGCGGGCGTGCATCTCTATCGCCAGATCATCGTGCTCGATATCGACAATCCCGACCAATGCTTGCGGCTCTTCAAGTCGAACAATATTGTCGGCTGGCTGATCTTCCTGGGGCTTGTGTTCGGAAGCCTCTGGGTGGCGATCAAGCCGATTGTATAAGGAATGGATAGCCCCTCATGCTGAGGTGCAGGCGAAGCCTGCCTCGAAGCACGGGGCTATCTTAGAGTATCCTTCGACCCTCCGGCTGGCTCAGGATGAGGGCGGTGCGCATAGCAGTTTACGGATAGAGCCTGTCCTTGTTCCAGTCGCCGTCCGGCGTCGGTCGCGTAAAAAGCACGCGGTCATGCAGGCGGAAAGGCCGGTCGTGCCAGAACTCGATTGAAACCGGGCGGATTCGGAAACCCGACCAGTAGGGCGGGCGGGGAATGTCGCCAATGGCATATTTTGCAGTATATTCGGTGACCGCCTTTTCCAGCGCGAAACGGCTTTCCAGCGGGCGTGACTGCTTGGATGCCCAGGCGCCGATGCGGCTGCCGCGCGGGCGCGAGGCGTAATAGGCATCGGCCTCGACATCGCTGACTTTTTCCACCGGTCCGCGCACGCGCACCTGACGTCGTAACGTCTTCCAATGAAAGCACATTGCAGCCTTTTCGGCTGACAGGATTTCTTTGCCCTTTGTGCTCTCATAATTGGTGTAGAAGACGAAGCCTTGTTCGTCGAAATCCTTCAACAGCACCATGCGCACATTGGGCAGGCCATCCGGGTCGACCGTTGCCAGCGCTACGGCGTTGGGATCGTTCGGTTCGCTCTCTTTGGCATCGGCCAGCCAGTCTGCAAAAAGTTTGAACGGCTGGGCGGATTCGGTGAAGTCGTCGCTTGCGTTTGTCATTTTGGATATTTCAACAGCCTGTCGGAATTTTGCGGATCGTCCTGCAAAGGGAATCCCCGCCAAAGAAACCCCATATGGGGCGGATCGAAGGGAGCTTCTTCGATAACCGCCATTTTGTCCAATGTTTTGCCGGGATAGGTCGTCGCAGGGAATGGTTCGGCTCCTCTGCCTGCCGACAAGGGATGCAACATGCCCAAATTGGGCACAGTCGGTCACAGAAAACCGGGAACATCGTTTGACGGCTGCATAAAGTATAGAGTTGGGCGTTGTGCTCTGATTCCGATTTGTTTACCTTCCCGGCACACCGCTTGTTAACTCAAGTTCACCCATAATCCCTGCATCTTTAGCGTGTAGAATAAGGGAATAGCGTTGGCTATCGATACGGCTCGCCACAAAAACAATCTCCGGACTCTGAACTGTGGCGCAAATTCTCTGCGCAAGGCTGCGTTTGGCATATGTTTCCTTTCACTCGCCGGTTGCGCCATGGGTGGCGTGAGCATCGAAAAAGCTGTTCCTGATTCTTCCACGATTACCGGCTCCGTGAAGCAGCCGCAGCCGGTTGAAACCGATACCGGCAAGCTTTCCGATCAGTCTGCGATAAAGAACGTTGTTTCCGCACTTAATTTTACGGAATGGGGTAAAAAGCCTGTGCCATGGGCAAATCCGGATACGGGCAGCCAGGGCACCATCACGACGATTGCCGAGAACAACAAGAACAATCAGCTTTGCCGCGAGTTTGAAACCTCGCGTGAAGCTTTTGACGGCGTTTCCATCTATCGCGGCGAAACCTGCATGCAGCGCGGCGGTCAATGGACGGTGACTTCATTCGCTCCGATCTGAGTGCCTGATCCAAAAGGTGCTGAAAAGAAAACTCCGGCTTGACTGGAACTTTTCCGGTCACATGCGCATATTATGGGCAACGAGTCTTACTTATCTCACAGTCATTTTCCTGAAAGAGGAACTATATGCGCGATCCCTATAGCGTGCTGGGCGTCGCCAAAACGGCGAAGCCCGAGGAAATAAAATCGGCTTTCCGCAAACTGGCCAAAAAGCACCATCCGGATCAGAACAAGGACGATCCGAAGGCGCAGGAGCGCTTTGCAGAACTGAACCAGGCCTATGAAATCCTGGGCGATACGGACAAGCGCGGACAATTCGACCGTGGCGAGATCGATGCCGAAGGCAAGCCAGCCTTTCAGGGTTTTGCCGGCGGACAAGGCTTCGGCGGTGCTCATGGCGACCCGTTCGCCGGGTTTCGGCAGGGTGGCGACGGCAACAGTCATTTCGAGTTTCGATCCGGTCCCGGCGGCTTTCAGCGAGGTGGGGGCTATGGCGGCGCGGAAGATATTCTGAACGATCTTTTTGGCGGTGCATTCGGTGGCGGTGCCCGCGCAGGCGGCGCGCGTCAGCGCGGCCAGGCGAAGGGAGCCGACCTTTCCGCGTCTATTAATATTACGCTGGAACAAGCGGCGGGTGCGGAGAAGGTCGAAGCGATTTTTCCGAATGGCAAGCATCTGAAGATCAAATTGCCGAAATTCGTCGAAGACGGTCAGACCATTCGCCTGAAAGGGCAGGGCGAGCCATTGATCGGCGGAACCGCCGGTGACGCGCTCGTCACGATCCATTTCAAGGCGCATCCACGGTTTCGGCTGGAAGGGCGTGATGTCCATGTAGATCTGCCGGTTGAGCTTGCTGACGCCGTGCTTGGCGGCAAGCAGGAAGTTGAAACGCTCGACGGACGGATCGCGGTTAAAATACCGGCCTGGTCAAGCTCCGACCGCGTGCTGCGCCTGAAAGAAAAAGGCCTTCCGTTGAAAGCCGGCGGACGTGGCGATCTCTACGTGCATGTGCGGATCATGCTGCCGGAAGGCGGTGACAAGGAACTGGAAGAATTCCTGCAAAAGCGCAAAGTCGCTTAAGTTCCACTTCAATCGTTTGAAGCCGGGTGTTGTCTCTTTGCGGCAGTAAAGTGACAATGCCCGGCTTTTTCACCGCAATTGCTTGAAGGAGAGCCGAGCCTGTGCGATAGGGCAACAAGTTAATTGTTTTCAATGAGGACCCCTAATGACCGCACAGTCAGGTTTGTTGCAGGGCAAGCGTGGATTGATTCTGGGCGTCGCCAACAACCGCTCCATCGCATGGGGTATTGCAAAGGCCGCTCGCGATGCAGGCGCAGAGCTCGCATTCACCTATCAGGGCGATGCATTGAAGAAGCGTGTCGAGCCACTGGCAGAAGAGCTTGGCGCGTTCGTTGCCGGACATTGCGATGTGGCGGACGCCGCCAGTATTGATGCTGTTTTCGAGACGCTTGAAAAGAAGTGGGGCAAACTCGACTTCCTGGTGCACGCTATCGGTTTTTCCGACAAGGACGAATTGACTGGCCGCTATCTCGATACGTCGGAAGCCAATTTCACCAACACGATGCTGATCTCGGTCTATTCGCTGACGGCGGTTGCGCGCCGGGCGGAAAAGCTGATGGCGGATGGCGGGTCGATCCTCACGCTGACCTATTACGGCGCCGAAAAGGTCATGCCGAATTATAACGTCATGGGCGTGGCTAAGGCCGCTCTCGAAGCAAGCGTGAAATATCTGGCCGTCGATCTTGGTCCGCAGAAAATTCGTGTCAACGCAATCTCGGCTGGTCCGATCAAGACGCTGGCCGCTTCGGGCATCGGCGACTTCCGCTATATCCTCAAGTGGAACGAATACAACGCGCCGCTGCGTCGTACCGTCACCATTGAGGAAGTGGGGGATGTCGGCCTTTATTTCCTGTCCGACCTGTCTCGCTCGGTGACCGGCGAAGTCCATCACGCGGATAGCGGCTATCATGTCATCGGCATGAAAGCGGTTGACGCTCCGGACATTTCGGTCGTGAAAGACTGAGGCAGCGAATACAAAATCCCGAAAAGTTGACCGGCTTTTCGGGATTTTTCTTTGTCTTTTCCGATGCGGGAAAGCTATCCAGATTGTTCATTGACGGCAGATAGAGGTAGGGTTGTGGCTCGGGAAATTATCTACTTTTCGCGTCACGGCGAGACGGACTGGAATGTCTCGCAGCGTATTCAGGGTCAGCTCGATATCGATATCAACGATAATGGGCGCAGCCAGGCCGACCGCAACGGCAACATGCTGAGATCGCTGATCGGCGACGGCGCGGGCTTCGATTTCGTGGCAAGCCCACTGCGCCGCACGCGCGAGACGATGGAGCGCATCCGCCTGCGCATGGGCCTCGACCCGTATGATTACCGAACCGATCCGCAGTTGATGGAAGTCAATTTCGGCGACTGGCAGGGCTTCATGATGGAAGACATTGCCAAGGAGCGCGAAGATCTTCTTGAAGCACGCGCCCGCGACAAGTGGAATTTCGTGCCGCCGGGCATAACCGCCGAAAGCTATATGGGCCTATCGCGGCGTATCGGGCGCTGGGTGGAAGCCGTGGAGTGGCCGACCGTCTGCGTGACGCATGGCGGCTGCATCCGCACGCTGTTTTATCTATACGGCGATATGGACGGTCATGCCGCCGCTAATCTTTCCATCCCACAGGACAAGATTTTGAAGTTCGCAAACAGCAAGCTTGAGTGGGTTTGATTCCGTAGATTGGTTGGGGCGCGTGTCTTCAGAAACGGCTGGTTCCGGGCTTACGGCGCTTCCTGAATGTCGGTGATGAAGCGCGTGCTGTCGACCATGTCATAGATGATGAGGACTTTCATGCCCTTGTTGATCGCGCTGTAATCGAACTCGCCGGGCAGTTTGTATGTCTGGCCGTCATCCAGCGTTATGGTTTCGCTATCCTTGTTGATACCGGTGATCTTGCCTTCGGCATCGTCTGCCATGGCTACCGTCGAGAAGAGCGAAGCCACGATAAGAATTAATCCGACCAGATAATGCATGACTTTCCGTTCCTTTGGTTGTGCCTCGGGTTGGGTTGTCGCCTGACCGATTCGACACGATTGTCGTGATTGCGATTTTCGGCGCGCCGCGCCGCATATCCCACAATGTAGCGTGCCGAATGTGTCAAAAAAAATGCCGGATATCGATCTTCAGAAGGAAATTTTACGTCAGCGGGGAGCTTGATTTGACCGCCATCGAAAAGCTCAATAAAACCGGGCCGTAAAGTAGCTGCTCTCCTTGACCTGCTCCGGACAAGGACAAATAATTCAGGCGTCGCGCATGTCTCACAATAGTTTCGGTCATCTGTTCCGCGTAACCACCTGGGGCGAAAGTCATGGTCTGGCGCTCGGTTGCGTTGTCGACGGCTGCCCGCCCGGTATCACGTTCACGGAAGCCGAAATTCAGGCTTATCTCGACAAGCGCAAACCCGGCCAGTCCAAATATACGACGCAGCGCCGCGAACCCGATCAGGTGCGCGTGCTTTCCGGCGTTCTTCTGGACGACGACGGCGTGACGATGACGACGACCGGCACACCGATTTCGATGATGATCGAGAACACCGATCAGCGCTCGAAGGATTACGGCGAGATTGCCCGCCAGTATCGTCCGGGCCACGCCGATTACACCTATGACGTCAAATATGGCATTCGCGACTATCGTGGCGGCGGACGTTCATCGGCGCGCGAAACGGCGGCCCGTGTTGCGGCTGGTGCCATTGCACGCAAGATCGTGCCGGGGCTGGAAGTCAAGGGCGCGCTGGTTGCCATGGGCGTGCACGGTATCGACCGCCGCCGCTGGAACTGGGCGGAGGTGGACAACAATCCTTTCTTCTCGCCGGATGCGGGTTCGGTCGAGCTGTTCGCGGATTATCTTGATGGCATTCGCAAGAGCGGATCGTCGGTTGGCGCGGTCATTGAGATCGTTGCCGAAGGCGTGCCTGCGGGCATCGGCGCGCCGATTTACGGCAAGCTCGATCAGGATATTGCAAGCCTGCTGATGTCGATCAATGCTGTAAAGGGCGTGGAAATCGGCAACGGTTTCGAGGCTGCCCGTCTCACCGGCGAGGAGAATGCCGATGAAATGCGGATGGGCAACGATGGCAAGCCATTGTTCCTGTCCAATCATGCAGGCGGCATTCTCGGTGGTATTGCGACCGGTGCGCCTGTTGTTGCGCGCTTTGCCGTCAAGCCGACCTCGTCTATCCTGACGCCGCGCCGCTCCATCGACAAGGACGGCAAGGAAGTGGATGTGATGACCAAGGGTCGTCACGATCCATGTGTGGGTATTCGTGCCGTGCCGATTGGCGAGGCGATGGTGGCTTGCGCTATTGCCGATCATTATCTGCGCCACCGCGGCCAAACTGGCCGCGTCTGAATAATTGGGGGCCAAACTGGCCGCGTCTGAATAACTTGAGGCCAAACTGGCCGCATCTGATTGAATTCGGCCAGACTGGCCATATCTGACCGACGATAGGGCCCGTTGGTTGCCTGACATATAGAGGTCGAAATGAGCTATAATCAGAAACAGGTCGTGGATGCGCTTCGCGCTTTCGAACGTGGCGAAATCGTTGTGGTCATGGATGATGACGGGCGCGAGAACGAGGGCGACCTGATCGTTGCCGCTGTGCATTGCACGCCGGAAAAGATGGCCTTCATCGTCCGCCACACGTCCGGCATCGTCTGCACCCCGATGACTCGTGACGAAGCCAAGCGCCTCAACCTCGCGCCGATGGTCGCCGAAAACGAATCCGCTCACACGACAGCGTTCACCGTGACAGTCGATTACCGCCATGGCACGACGACAGGCATTTCGGCGGAAGACCGCACGTTGACCGTGCGCAATCTGGCCAATCCCAATGCTGGCGCTTCGGATTTCGTACGCCCCGGCCATATTTTCCCGCTGGTCGCCCGCGAAGGCGGCGTTCTGATGCGGTCCGGCCATACGGAGGCCGCTGTCGACCTTTGCAAGCTCGCGAACCTGCCGCCCATCGGCGTTATCTGCGAGTTGGTCAATGATGACGGTTCCGTCATGCGCGGCCCGGACGTGAAGGCATTCGCCGAAAAGCACACGCTGCACCGGGTCACGGTTGCGGACCTCATCGCCTATCGCCAGCGCAAGGAAACGCTGGTCAAGCGTGTAGGCGATGCACCGGTGAATACCTGCGCAGGTGCGGCTCATGCATATACCTACGAACTGCCATGGGAGCCCATGCAGCACGTGGCTGTCGTATTCGGCGATATTCGTGACGGCGAGGAAGTACCGGTTCGCCTGCATCGCGAGGATGTGCTGAACGATGTTTTCGGCAAGGGCGGGAGCAATCTCGATGCCATTATGGAAAAGATGGGCAAGGAAGGCCGCGGCGTACTGGTCTATCTGCGCGAAGGCTCCGTTGGCGTGCGCGCCGATCACCACGACACCCGCGCTCGCGATGCGATTCAGAGCGACCATGAAAGCCATGCCGAAGCGGTTGCCCGCGAGGAAGAATGGCGTCAGATCGGTCTTGGCGCGCAGATATTGAAGGATCTCGGCATCACGTCGATCGTGCTGCTGGCCTCGCGTGAGCGTCACTATGTCGGCCTTGAAGGCTTCGGCATCCGTATCGCCCGCACGGAAATCATCTAACCCCATTCAGACAGATCAGGCGCATGGCCATCATGGTCATGCGCCATCAGGATGTTATAGTGAACCCATGACGACACGGCTTTACTGGCATCCGATCTATCTCGAACACCTGACGCCGCCCGGCCATCCCGAGCGTCCGGATCGTATCCGGGCGTTGATGAGTGAGCTGGAAGGGCCGGATTTCTATCGGCTCGACCGGGTGGAAGCGCCACGCGCCGATGAGACGGCAGTGCTTCTTGCGCATCCTGAAAAACATCTGGAAGCCATACGCGCCGGCATACCGGAGTCAGTTTTGGACGAGGATGCACCTGCGCCTGTGGTGAAGCTCGACGGCGACACCTATGTCAGCCCAAAAAGTCTGGATGCAGCGCTGACGGCAATTGGTGCGGCGACGGCCGCGGTCGATGATGTCTTTTCCGGCGTTGCAAACAATGTGTTCGTCGCGGCCCGCCCGCCGGGACATCACGCTGAGCGTTCCACCGCGATGGGGTTCTGCCTTTTCAACAATATTGCGATTGCGGCGCGTCATGCGCAGCATCATCATGGCGTGGAGCGTGTCGCTATCGTTGATTGGGATGTCCATCACGGGAACGGAACGCAGGATGTTTTCAAGGATGATCCAAGCGTCCTGTTCTGTTCGACGCATCAGTTCCCGCTTTATCCCGGCACGGGTGCGAAGGATGAAACCGGCGTTGGTAACATCTTCAATGCGCCGCTTTCCCCCGATACGGGAAGTCGCGAATTCCGCGAGGCGTTTAATAGTCGTGTATTGCCCGCTTTGGACAATTTCCGGCCAGATTTGATCCTTATTTCGGCGGGCTTCGATGCTCATTTTCGCGATCCGCTGGCCGAGCTCAATCTCGACGAAGCGGATTTTGACTGGGCGACGGGCAAACTCATGGAGCGGGCAGAAAGGTTCTGCGATCACCGGCTGGTGAGTGTGCTTGAAGGTGGATATGATCTTGAGGGCTTGTCGCAGTCCGCGTCTGCGCATATTACGCGGCTGTTGAAAGGATGAATCATGGTGACCGAACCGTCCAACGCCGATATTGCAGTGATGAGTTTCGAGGATGCGCTGACACAGCTCGAAAAGATTGTTGATGCTCTGGAGCGGGGCGACGTGCCGCTGGAAGAGTCCATTCGCATCTATGAGCGTGGCGAAGCCTTGAAGAAACATTGCGACATGCTTCTGAAGTCTGCCGAGGACAAGGTGGAGAAAATCCGCATTGGCCGTGATGGCCAGCCGGTCGGAACCGAACCGCTGGATCCTGAGTAACCCGGCCTGAATAATTCCGGTCAGAATAGTGTTTTGAGCTGGGCGACATAAGGCGCCAGAACGCCGCTCAGCATATAGGGGCCAAATCCCCAGGCAAGCGTCCATCCCGCTGCACCGACAATGTTGGCTGCCAGAAAGTGCAGCGGGTTCATTTTCATTGAACCCGCTACGATGCCGTTCAGCTGCCTTAGCAGCACGACGAAGCGTGCTGTCGCCACGACATAAATTCCCTTTGTATCGAAGAGTTTCTCGAATTGCTCCAGCCGTTCCGGCGTCAGCTTGACGAGATGTCCGTATCGCAGGATCAGTCGGCGTCCACCGAACCGCCCGATCAGATAGCCGGTGCAATCGCCTAGTACCGCGCCAACAAAGACCGCAAGAAGCACGGCGTTGATGTTCAATGTGCCATGCAGGGCAAGCAGCGAACTTGCTATGAGGGCGCTTTCACCCGGCAAGGGTGCGCCGAAAGATTCAAAATATACGATAAAGAAAAGTGCTAGCGCACCATAAGCGGTGATATAGGGTTCCAGAAAACTCATTGATTGGCAGGTCTTTCGGCCAATAGAAATAAAAGGCCCCGGACGAACCGGAGCCTGAATTACATGAATTGATTTCAGCCGATGGATCGTTTGCCGGTAATTGCGTGATAGACCCACAACACGATGATTGAGCCGACAATCGCGATAACAAGACTGATCGGATCAAATGCACCGGTGACGCCACGTCCAAAAAGCTGAGACGAGATCACACCGCCGACAATGGCGCCGACAATGCCGAGAGCAATGTCCAGGAAAATTCCCTGGCCGCTTTTATTGACGATCTTGCTGCCGATGAAACCGGCAATCAAGCCTAGTATTATCCAGCTTATAAAAGACATCTAATATCTCCCGAAGCGTAATTACACTTTTGCATCACGCACTTAGGAAATTTTCATACTACTACAAAATTTGCAAGGTATAATGCTTGTCAAATTGGGAAACCCATTTAACTTTAACTTACCGAATGCACAGTTGGCATCGGATAACAGGGAGTATCGTGTGATGGGAAGTTATGACGACAACTCAGGAAATTCGCCCATTCCCGGCGGAAGCCTCGCGAAACCGGTGCTGATCGCGCTTGGCGCCCTGCTGGTCGGCAAGATGCTGAAGGGAAATAGCGCTGAGCCGGAAACCACTCAGGCACAGCCCGTGCCGGATCAGTCGCAGGCAGGCGGCGGTCTGCTCGGCGGCATCCTTGGCGGTCTTGGCGGACTGCTCGGTGGCGCGGCTGCAGGCAATGCTTCTGCTGCTCCCTCGGCTCCGGGCTCTCTTGGCGGAGGACTTGGTGGTCTCCTCGATCAGCTGAAACAGGCTGGTCTTGGCGAGAAGGTGGATTCCTGGGTCGGCCAAGGTTCCAACCATCCAATCGAGCCAGGTCAGCTTGGTGATGCGATCGGCCAGAAAACGCTGAGTGAAATCGCCCAGCATGCCGGTATCGACCAGCAGGAACTTCTGAACCAGCTGTCTCAGGTTCTGCCGGGATTGGTCGACAAGCTAACTGCAAACGGGCAAGTTCCCGATGCCAGCTCGCTTTCGAAGCTGTTGCAGGGACGTTGACGGGATTTACGTTGTAATCGAACCGCACCGCTTGTCGGTGCGGTTTTGTTTTGGGGGAACATTCGATAAAGTGAAATTATTGCTTATATAAACGGCGTAGATCAACGGCTGGAGTTGCGTTTCATGAGTTTCTTTCCATGTCCTGATCCGGTTCTTGGCGACAAGACCTCGGTTGACAGCATCGAAACGCTCGTCATTCCGCGTACAAGCGACATCGGGGGGCTGGAAGTGCGACGAGCCTTGCCGACGGTGCGTCGACGCCTGGTCGGGCCGTTCATTTTCTTCGATCGCATGGGACCGGCTGTTCTGCGGGATGGAGATGCATTGGATGTGCGTCCGCATCCGCATATCGGTCTTTCCACGGTGACCTATCTCTTCGACGGGCATATTCGTCACAGAGACAGTCTCGGTACAGAAATGGTTATCCGCCCTGGTGACGTGAACCTGATGACCGCAGGTCGGGGCATTGTGCATTCCGAACGGTCCCCGGAAGAAGAACGCGACGGACCATTATCGATTTCCGGTATCCAGACCTGGCTTGCGCTACCCGATGCGCTGGAAGAAATCAATCCTGAGTTTTTTCACACCAATGCGCCTGATTTGCCAGTGATGGAAGATCGTGATTTCTCCGGTCGGCTGATCATGGGTTCCATGCTCGGGGTGACGTCGCCCGTGATCCAGCACGCTGATACGCTTTATGCAGATATTCGTATAGAACCGAACGGGCGTTTTCCAATCCCGCCTGTGGCCGAAGAACGCGCTATCTATACGCTGCAGGGCCATGTCGGCATTGGCGGCGAAGTGTTTCCGCCAGACCGTTTGCTGGCGTTTCGTCCGGGCGATGATGTTGTCGTAAAGGCCGGACCGGAAGGCGCGCATATTATGCTTTTTGGCGGTGCAACTCTTGGTTCGAAACGCTATGTATGGTGGAACTTCGTATCTTCTTCACGTGAGAGGATCGAGCAGGCTAAGGAAGAATGGCGCAGTGGTCGCTTCGATATCGTGCCCGGTGACGAGAAGGATTTCATACCTTTGCCTGAATAATGTCAGCCCCATGAGTCCGACTCATGGGGCGGATTAAGCCCGAGCGGCGATTGAACTTTTTCAAAGCGTGATGCGTTAGCATCTTAACGCCTTGGTATAATGTGGATTGCGTTCGGCGATAGGACACGATGTCCCGCCCTGCTTGATCCTGTCGCGTTGCTGCTATACCGACAACAAGGCCTAACCAAAAACAGGTTGTTTGAATGTCCCGACCTATGACCCCATTGCTTGACAGGGCGCCGACCCCGGATCGCCTGCGTGCATTGCCGGAATCCGATCTGCCGCAGCTCGCGGAGGAATTGCGTGCAGAACTGATTGACGTGGTTTCGACTACCGGCGGGCATCTGGGCGCGGGACTGGGCGTGGTGGAGCTGACAGTGGCACTGCACCACGTTTTCGATACGCCGCATGACCGTATCATCTGGGACGTTGGCCATCAGGCCTATCCGCACAAGATTCTGACCGGGCGTCGCGACCGTATTCGCACATTGCGCCAGACCGGTGGCCTTTCAGGCTTCACCAAGCGCAGCGAAAGTGAATATGATCCCTTCGGTGCGGCGCATTCGTCGACATCGATTTCCGCCGGTCTTGGCATGGCGGTCGCATCCGACCTTTCTGGCGAAAAACGCAATGTGATTGCAGTCATCGGCGATGGTTCGATGTCGGCTGGCATGGCCTATGAGGCTATGAACAATGCCGGGGCGCTCGATGCGCGCCTGATCGTCATCCTCAACGATAACGACATGTCGATTGCGCCGCCGACCGGTGCCATGAGCGCCTATTTGGCGCGCCTCGTTTCGGGCAAGACCTATCGTAGCGTTCGCGAAGCCGCCAAGCAGGTAGCAAAGAAGCTGCCGAAATTCCTGCAGGACAAGGCCCGCAAGTCGGAAGAATATGCACGCGCCTTCTTTACCGGCGGCACGCTGTTCGAGGAGCTGGGCTTCTATTATGTCGGCCCCATCGACGGGCATAATCTCGACCATCTGCTGCCGATCCTAAAAAATGTTCGCGATACGCAGGAAGGCCCGGTGCTCATTCATGTGGTGACGCAGAAGGGCAAGGGTTATGCGCCTGCGGAAGCTGCAGCGGACAAATATCACGGCGTCAACAAATTCGACGTCATTACGGGCAAGCAGTCGAAGCCGCCTGCAAATGCGCCGAGCTATACCAAGATTTTCGGCTCCAGCCTCATTGAGGAAGCGCGTCACGATGACAGAATAGTGGCGATCACCGCCGCCATGCCGTCGGGCACCGGGCTTGACCTCTTCGGCGAAGTGTTTCCGAAGCGCACCTTTGATGTCGGCATAGCCGAACAGCACGCGGTGACTTTCGCCGCCGGTCTTGCCAGCGAAGGTTTCAAGCCGTTCTGCGCCATCTATTCCACCTTCCTGCAACGCGGCTACGATCAGGTCGTGCATGACGTGTCGATCCAGAACCTGCCCGTGCGCTTCCCCATTGACCGTGCCGGTCTGGTTGGTGCCGATGGCCCGACCCATGCGGGTTCGTTCGATACAGGCTTCCTCGCCGCTCTCCCCGGTTTCGTGGTGATGGCTGCGTCGGACGAAGCGGAACTGCGCCATATGGTGCGTACGGCCGCCGAATATGATGAAGGCCCGATCTCCTTCCGTTATCCGCGCGGCGATGGCGTCGGCGTCAATCTGCCGGAGCGAGGACAATTGCTCGAAATCGGCAAGGGCCGCATCGTGCGCGAGGGCACGAAGGTTGCGCTGCTGTCCTTCGGGACGCGTTTGCAGGAATGCCTTGCCGCTGCCGATGAGTTGGGCGCCGCCGGTCTTTCGACCACGGTTGCCGATGCGCGCTTTGCCAAGCCGCTCGATCACGATCTGATCCGCCGTCTGGCACGCGAACATGAAGTACTGGTGATGGTGGAAGAAGGCGCTGTTGGCGGCTTTGCTTCCCATGTTCTGCAATTTCTTGCCACCGATGGCCTTCTTGATCGTGGCCTCAAGGTGCGGGCTTTGACATTGCCGGATAGCTATCAGGACCACGGCAAGCCGGACGCTATGTATGCCGAGGCCGGTCTTGACCGGGCAGGCATCGTGCATGCGGTGTTTGCAGCTCTTGGCCGTGAGGCCGTTGCAGCGCCATTTAGCGCCTGACCGATGAGCGGAGAAACGAGCGACAAGAACCTGCGGCTCGATCAGCTGCTGGTGGAACTGGGGCTTTTTGCAACGCGTTCGCGGGCGCGTGATGCAATCCAGCGCGGCACGGTCAAGATGGACGGCAAGCCTGTCACCAAGCCGGGCCAGACGGTTCTGCGCACCGCAAACATCGCCGTGGATGATCCGGCTAGCCGCTATGTCTCCCGCGCTGCCTTGAAGCTTATCGCGGCGCTCGATCATTTCGACCTCAATGTGAAGGGGCGCACCGCGCTCGACATAGGCGCATCGACAGGCGGTTTCACGCAAGTTTTGCTGGAGCGTGGCGCAAACCATGTTCTTGCCATTGATGTCGGCCATGACCAGTTGCACGAGACGCTATGCACCGATCCTCGCGTCACCAACAAGGAAGGGCTTAACGCCCGTGCGCTGGAATTTTCCGATCTGGATGGACGCGATGTCGATTGTGTAGTTTCGGATGTAAGCTTCATTTCGCTGAAACTGGCTTTGCCACCAGCATTGGCCTTTGCGCAAAAAGGTGCTATCTGCGCGCTTCTCGTAAAGCCGCAATTTGAAGCGGGCCGGGAGGCTATCGGCAAGGGCGGCATTCTGCGCGATCCGAAAGATGGCGAACGCATAGCAGAAGAACTGAGATCATGGCTGGAAACGCAAGCCGGATGGCGCGCGCTCGGTCTTTGTCCGTCGCCCATCGAAGGCGGCGATGGCAATCGTGAATATCTCCTGGCAGGAAAGAAAGACCGATGACGACGCAAGTTAATATCCGCTCGATTGGCGCGGGCGGCGATGGCGTTGCCAACCTTCCAGACGGCCAGATTTATGTGCCTTTCACATTGCCGGGCGAAGTGGCCAATGTCGCGCGCGACAAGAACCGCGCGACGGTTATGGCACTTCTCGAAACATCGCCTGAGCGGCAGGCGCCCGCCTGCCGGCACTTCGAGGATTGCGGTGGTTGTGCGCTGCAACACTGGCAGGATGAACCCTATCGTCTGTGGAAGCGCGAACTTGTCGTCTCCGCTCTGAAGGGCAGGGGGATCGACACGGAGGTTGCTCCTCTGGTGGCCTGCCAGCCGCGCACGCGCCGTCGCGCTGTTTTTGCGGCACGCAAGACGGAGAAGGGGGTGCTGCTCGGCTTCAACCGTCACCTCAGCCATGAAATCATCGATATCGTTGAATGCGCGGTAACCGTTCCAGAGATCATCGCGCGGCTTGATGATCTGCGTGAAGTAGGGGCTTTGATTGCTCCCGGTTCCAAGCCGTTCAAGCTGGCAGTGACGCAGACGGAATCCGGTCTCGACCTTGCGGCGAGCGGTTGTGGCAAGCTGAGCGACGATCAACGGCGCGCGCTGACCGCGCTTGTCATGACGAAGGGGTTTGCGCGCCTTTCGCATGAAGGCGAAATCATCGTTGAACCGAAAAAGCCGCTTATCCATTTCGGCAAGGTACCGGTTCCGGTTCCGCCCGGCTGTTTCTTGCAGGCAACGACCGATGCCGAAGAAGCGATGGTGCAGCTTGTGCTGGACCATGTGGGCAAGGCCAAGCGTGTCGCGGATTTGTTCTGCGGTGTTGGAACATTTGCATTACGGATTGCAGAAAAGAGCGCAGTTCATGCCGTTGAAAACGACGCGCTGGCCCTGGCCGCTCTCGATCGTGGCGTGCGCCATGTGCAGGGACTGAAGCCTGTTTCGGTCGAACGTCGTGACCTGTTCCGTCGTCCGCTTATGCCAAAGGAATTGCTGCCCTATAATGCTGTCGTTTTCGACCCGCCGCGGGCAGGCGCGGAGGAGCAGGCGCTGGAACTGGCAAAATCCAAGGTGGAGAAGGTTGTCGCAGTTTCGTGCAACCCGGTGACGCTGGCTCGTGATCTCGCCATTCTGGTGAAAGGCGGTTATCGCGTCACGCGTGTCACGCCGATTGACCAATTCCTCTGGTCGCCACATGTCGAAGCTGTGGCGACGCTGGTGAAGAGGTAAGGCAATAAGGCAGTAAGTGAATAAGGCAGTATGTTTGGGTTGTAGATGGCCGCGACGGCTGTAATTTTCTACTGCCCTACTGCCCTACTGCCCTACTGCCCTACTGCCCTACTGCCCTACTGCCCTACTGCCCTACTGCCCTAAACTCACATCTTCTCAATGATCGTCTGGTCGCCCTCATGTGCCTTGCCATTGGCGGCGATAATGGCGGGGACGATATCTTCTGCGCTGTCTATGACGAGTGGCTTCATCTGATGGGCGGTGTGGATAAAACCTTCTGCCGTCATGTGCTCAAGAAGCGAAAGCATTGGCTGCCAGAAATTGTTGATGTTTGCGAACACCATCGGCTTGCGATGCTTGCCGAGCTGCGCCCAGGTCATCATTTCCACGATTTCCTCAACCGTGCCGATACCGCCGGGGAGCGTAACGAACGCATCCGACTTCTGGAACATGAGGTGTTTGCGCTCATGCATGTCACCCACGACGATAAGTTCGGTGAGCTGTTCGGCCTTTTCGAGGCTTGCTTCCTTGTCGAGCAGGAAGGTCGGGATGATGCCGGTGACTTCGCCGCCAGCTTCCATCACGCCTTGCGCCACGGCGCCCATGATGCCGCGTGTGCCGCCGCCATAGACGAGGCGCAAACCGTGTTCGGCGATGGATCGGCCGAGCGTAACCCCCGCTTCGCGATAAATGGGATTCAAGCCCGTAGACGAGCCGCAATAAACACAGATGGATCGAATCTCAGACATGATTTTCTTGTGCGCTTTTGGCCTTTCAGCGTCAAGCGTCTGCGATTTCATTTTGCGGTGAAGATTGCCGACAGGCAGACGTGCAAGCCAGGTTCCGGTTGGACATTTACGGCGATTGTTATATCTCAATCATTATGTACTCCAGATTGAGAAGTGGATTGGATATGAAGAATTGGGTTGTGTTTCTCGGGCTCACCTTTGCCGCATCATCTGCATCGGCTGGCGAGATCAACATCAAATTGCCGGATGACACTGAAGTTACGACCAATGCCGTCCTGTATAAATGCGGTGAGAAAAATGTCTCGGTAACCTACTACAATGCCGGTGATATTTCGCTTGCCGAACTCGAGCTCGAAGACGAAACCGTCGTTGCTTCCAATGTCATTTCAGGGTCGGGAGCCAAATATGCCGGGGGTGTCTATATCTGGTGGACCAAGGGCGAGACGGCCGATCTTTATAACCTTATGGACGATCCGGACCAATCAAAGCCGACAAACTGTGTAGAACAGTGACCTTGCTAATAAAAAGCCTCGTACCTTTTGCTGTTTCGGTGCAGATTTCTTGTAGGGGGAAGCCAAAAGCTATAAACCCGCTATTATAGTCTCTGGCGTGGGTTTCGAAGCGAAATGCAAAAGAACAGGTTAGGATTGCTCGGTATCGGGCTCGTCGCAATTGTCGTCGGGCTTGGCCTTTATTGGAATGCAACTCGATCCCGTGTCGAGGCGCCGCAATCCGATGTTGCTGCGCCAGCGTCGAACGATGCGCCAGCGCAGCTGCAAGCAACGCCGTCCGAGACCAAAGCACCCGAAGCGACCAAGCCTACGGACGAAGCCGCGGCAAACGATACAAAGCCACAGGAGGCTCACCCCGAAGAAACGGCCAAGCAGGCTGATGCTACTCCCGCAGAACAGGCCAGCAAGACACCGGTTTTCGATCTCCTTCGCGTCGAGCCTGACGGTTCGGTCGTGATTGCGGGCAAGGCGCTTCCCAACGCCGGTGTCGAGGTTGTCGCAGGTGCAAAGGTTGTAGGCAAAGCCAAGGCCGGAGCCAATGGTGATTTCGCCATCGTTCTGGATGAGCCTTTGAAGAGCGGCGATCATCAGCTTGTCCTGCGCTCGACTGGCGCGGACAACAATGTTGCCACTTCCGCGCAGACGGCCATCGTGTCAGTACCTGAAACCAAGTCGGGGCAGGTGCTGGCGCTGGTTGAGGAGCCGGGGCAGGCGAGCCGCTTGATCACAAAGCCAGAAACGGCAATGAAGAAGCCGCAGGAAAATACGGAAGCTGCTGCCAAGGCCGACAAACCGGAAGCGAAGCCTGCACAGGATTTGCCGATTGCCATCGAAGCTGTGGAGATTGAAGGCCAGTCGGTCTTCGTGGCGGGTAAGGCCAAGGGCGGTAATCGCGTGATCGTCCACGCCAATGATACGTTGCTTGGCGCAAGCTCCATTTCACCTGATGGCCGCTTCCTCGTGCAGAGCAAACAGCCGCTGAGCGTCGGTGATTATATCATTCGAGCCGATCTGCTCGATAATGCCAATCGGGTTCTGGCGACAGCCCGCGTCCCGTTCCGTCGCGAAGCTGGCGAGAACATTTCAGCCGTTGCTTCCGATACGGATGGTCAGATGGCAGCTCAATCGGAAGAAAACGGCGGTGAAGCCGCTTCATCGGCAACCCCGCTCCGGAAGGTCGAGGGTTCCGTCATCATTCGGCGCGGGGACAATCTCTGGACGATATCCAAGCGCACCTATGGCAAGGGTACGCGATATACGACGATCTATCTCGCCAATCGCGACCAGATTCGCAATCCGGACCTGATCTGGCCGGGTCAGGTGTTCAATATGCCGAAGGAACCTTTGGGTGAAGACGAGGTTCGGCGCCAGTTGGAAGACCATAAAAACTGACGGAACGTTTTGAATACTGAACCGCGCTTTCCGATAATGGCGGCGCGTTTCGGCAATGAGTGTCAGCGACGATAGCGTGTTTCTGTTTGGCGATCTTTTCTGGAAAGAACGTTTCCAAATATTGAAATTGGGAGCAATATCGTATATCGTCGATAGACGATGAAAGTAGTTCTGGACAAATACTCGACCGAAGCCGTCCCTGATCTGGCGCAGCCGGGCATTGACGATGAAGCGGCAGCGCGCATTTGCGCTGCGCTGGGCCATCCTGTCCGCATTCGAATTATCCGCCAGTTGATAATGGAGGACGCCTGCTGCTGCAAGGATATTGTCGGCAGGCTCGATCTCGCCCAATCGACTGTTTCCCAACACCTCAAGGTTCTCGTGCAGGCCGGCCTTATCGATTATCGGCCTGAGCGCCAGTCGTCGCGTTACAGCGTCAACTGGCAGCAATTAAATGCTGTCCGCGCGCATTTTGCTTCCTTCCAGAGCAGATGCTGCGGCTAGAGCGCATCCCGAAAAGCGGGAACCGTTTTTCGGGATGAGATGCGCGTAAAAGCAAAAGACAGAGCGATGACGGAGTTTCATCTCGTGCGAAATCGCTTGAGTCCACCGACTTGAAAGAACACACTATGAGTTCCCCCAAAACGGTTTCCGCCGACTCTGGCGAGACGTTCAAGACGCTGCGAAATCTCTGGCCCTATATGTGGCCGTCCGACAGGCCCGATCTGCGTATGCGCGTCGTCTGGGCCACGTTCTATCTGGTGATTTCCAAGATCGTGCTCATCCTCGTACCCTATTTCTTCAAATGGGTGACGAATGCCTTGACCGGTCAACTGAACCCGCCGGATTATATTCCGCTGTTTCTGGTCGGTGCGGTGATGCTGGTTCTGGCCTATAACGGCGCCAAGATCGTGCAGGCTGGTCTTAATCAGCTTCGCGATGCATTGTTTGCGAGTGTCGGTCAGTATGCGGTGCGTCAGCTGGCCTACAAGACTTTCGTGCACATGCACCAGCTGTCGCTCAGGTTCCATCTTGAACGGCGTACGGGCGGGCTTTCGCGGGTTATCGAACGCGGCACCAAGGGCATCGAAACGATTGTCCGTTTCACGATCCTCAACACGCTGCCAACCATTCTGGAATTTGCGCTGACGGCGGTGATTTTCGCCTTTGCTTACGGCATTTCCTATCTGCTCGTGGTCGCGGCGACGGTCTGGCTCTATACCTGGTTTACGATCAGGGCCAGCGACTGGCGCATCAATATTCGCCGCGAGATGAATGATTCCGATACAGACGCCAACACCAAGGCGATCGACTCACTGCTCAACTTCGAAACGGTCAAATATTTCGGCAACGAGAATATGGAAGCCAAGCGCTTCGATGCGTCGATGGCACGCTATGAAAAGGCGGCAACCCAGACCTGGACATCGCTTGGCTGGCTGAACTTCGGTCAGGCCGTCATCTTTGGCGTCGGCATGGCGGTGGTTATGGTCATGTCGGCGCTGGAAGTTCGGGCCGGGACGCAGTCCATTGGCGATTTCGTTTTCATCAATGCCATGCTGATGCAGCTTTCCATTCCGCTCAATTTCATCGGTTTCATCTATCGCGAGATCCGTCAGGGTTTGACCGATATTGAGCAGATGTTCGATCTCCTCGATGTGAAGCAGGAAGTCGTCGACAAGCCCAATGCACCAGCATTGAAAATCGATCACGGTGCGATCCGTTTTGATGATGTGCATTTCGCTTATGATGCGAACCGCCCGATCCTCAAGGGCATCAGTTTTGAAGTTCCGGCAGGAAAGACAGTCGCGATAGTCGGACCTTCGGGCGCGGGTAAATCCACGATCTCGCGCCTCCTGTTCCGCTTCTATGATGTCCAGTCCGGATCGGTTTCCATCGACGGGCAGGACGTCCGCGACGTTACGCAGGAAAGCCTGCGGAAGGTCATTGGCATGGTGCCGCAGGACACTGTTCTGTTCAACGATACGATAGCTTATAACATTCGTTATGGCCGTCCCGATGCCACGACCGAAGAAGTGGAAAAGGCGGCGGAACTGGCACAGATTTCCGGCTTCATCAAGCATCTGCCGGAAGGCTATCAATCCATGGTCGGCGAACGGGGTCTCAAGCTTTCAGGCGGTGAGAAGCAGCGCGTCGCCATCGCCCGGACAATCCTGAAGGCGCCCCCAATCCTGATCCTCGATGAGGCGACCTCAGCGCTCGATACGGCAACTGAACAGGAAATCCAGTCTGCGCTCGACATCGTCAGCCGTGGGCGCACCACGCTTGTCATCGCGCACCGCCTGTCGACCGTGATCGGTGCGGATGAGATTATCGTCTTGAAAGACGGACTGATTGCTGAGCGCGGCACGCATCGCATGCTTCTTAAGCATAAGGGGCTTTATGCATCCATGTGGGCTCGCCAGCGCGAGGCGGACGAGGCGGAAGAGCGTCTGCGTCAGGTCCGGGAAAACGACGAATTGGGCATCGTCAAACGCGGTGTTCCGGCTGCGGAATAAACCGTTTGTCGGTGGTTGGTTATGTTAGGGCGCGATCACGTGCTCTAACAGCCGTGAATAATTTGCGAAATGGATTTCGATTCTGGACAGGATGATGTAAATAACGGCCAAACTCAAAGGAAGAGCGATGAGCCTTACTGACACCATCCGCAATACTTTCGTGCCGATCCATCGGGAAGGCTATCCGTTTATAGCGGGCTTTTTCGTGGTTTCGCTTATTCTGGGCTGGCTTTGGGACCCGTTGTTCTGGATCGGCATGGTACTGACGGTCTGGTGCATCTATTTCTATCGCGATCCGGAACGCGTGACGCCAATGGATGACGATCTCGTTATCAGCCCCGCTGATGGCAAGGTTTCTTTCGTCGGTCTGGCTGTGCCGCCCGCCGAGCTGGATCTCGGTGTCGAGCCGCGCATGCGCGTATCGGTTTTCATGAATGTGTTCTCGGTTCACATCAACCGTTCTCCCGTGCGTGGCAAGATTGAGAAAGTCGCGCATCGTCCGGGCAAGTTCCTCAATGCGGAACTGGACAAGGCCAGCACGGAAAACGAACGTAACAGCCTTTTGATCGAAAGTCCGCACGGCAAGATCGGCGTTGTCCAGATTGCCGGTCTGGTTGCGCGGCGCATTGTTTGCTGGTCTAACGAAGACGATGATTTGTCCGTGGGCGAGCGGTTCGGCCTGATCCGCTTCGGATCACGGGTCGATGTTTATCTTCCGGCAGATGCGACTGTTCGTGTCGCTATCGGCCAAACGGCAGTCGCCGGTGAAACCGTGCTGGCCGATTACGGCAGCGTACGCGGCGAGCCTGTGGTGCGGATCGGCTGAGCCGATGGAAACACCTTTTCCGCCTTTTGAGCCCAATGGCCGCGTGGATTCATCGCGCGGCCCGAAGCTGTCGCAGATACCGCTGCGTATTGTCATTCCCAATGTCATAACTGTTCTTGCCATCTGTGCTGGTCTTACGGGCATCCGTCTGGCCTTCGAGAACCGCTTCGAGCTCGCCGTTGTTATGGTTCTTGTCGCTGCCTTCCTCGACGGGATCGATGGGCGTGTCGCGCGCATGATGAAGGGATCGTCGAAGTTCGGCGCCCAGATGGATTCACTCGCCGATATCGTCAATTTCGGCGTGGCGCCTGCTTTGGTGCTCTATGCCTTCATGCTGGATCAAGCACGCTCGTTCGGCTGGATCGCGGCACTCCTCTACGCCATTGCCTGCTGCCTGCGGTTGGCGCGTTTCAATGTCATGCTGGAAGACCCGAACCGTCCGGCTTGGCAAAGCAACTATTTCATCGGCGTTCCTGCGCCGGCGGGCGCCATGCTCGTCCTGCTGCCGGTCTATCTCGGTTTTCTCGGTTTGACTCCAACACGGGCGCTCGCTTTCGGTGTGGCGATCTATACCGTGGCAATCGCGTTTCTGCTGGTAAGCCGCCTGCCGGTCTATAATGGCAAATCCGCCGGAAGCCTTGTCCGGCGCGATATTGTCATGCCGCTTATCCTGTTTGTGGTCGTTTACGTCGCGTTCCTGATGAGCTTCACTTGGCAAACTCTGAGCCTCACGGCGCTTGCCTATCTTGCATTTCTTCCTTTTAGCCTGGTGGCCTGGAACAGGCGCGAAGCCGCTGACCGAAGGGCTGAGGAAGAAACCAACTCCGAAGAGGACAAGCCGTCAGAGGAAAACTGAAGGCAATTCCTGCTTGATGAAACCGACGCGCTCCTCGACCGATGATTTCGGCAGGAGCGCGATTTCATATCCGAGCCGCCTGTAGGTTTTGTCCATCGCATCGAAGGTGCGCACGGCTTCTTCGAAATCCTGCTTGCGCTCGGCATCCTGACCGAAGATTTCAGCCCATGGCGGCGTCAGGAAAACTGTTCTGTTATACCGAAACTGCCGTGCGGCCTCTTCCATATGTCGGGGAACGGGCAGGTTACACAGCGTCAGATAGCCGATTACATCGGGAACGCCTCGGTCGAAGAAGACTGTACCGCGCTGTTGTTTCGCCATCTCGTGAGAGCGCATTTCCCAGCAAAGCATCAACTCCGCAAAAAGCGCGCGATCACTCCAGGGCAGAGCATTGCCGCCAATAGAGACCTGATCCTGAATGATGGCGCGTCCAGCTTCTACCGTGCGGGGAAAGCCATCTTTTTCAAGCGCATCGATCAGTGTGCTTTTGCCTGATCCTGGCCCGCCGCTGATAATGATGAAACGTTGGTGATCTTTGGTCATACGTCCTCCAATAGCAAAAAGAGCACGCCAAAACGGTCGGCGCGCGACGAAGGGATCTGAGAGTGGGAGAAGTGCCCGCTGAAAAAGAGCCGCAGGTGGCTAGGCGGGAAACAACAATAAATAAACAAATACAACCGGCCCTGCATATAGGCAAGGCCGGAAGAAACAAATCAGCTCGGCAGATGATAGTCTAGGAAGCGATCCTGTCGGACGTCAAAAAGCTTGCCACTAACTTCAAGTTTTGGGTCGGCTAGCTTGACGATCTTTTCCGCGACGGACTGCGGTGTTGGCAATGTCTCCGGATCTTCACCCGGCATCGCCTGCGCGCGCATTGCGGTGCGGGTCGCGCCTGGGTTGACCGAGTTGATCTTGAGCTTCATTTGCTTCGTTTCTTCAGCCCAGCTGCGCGCCATGACTTCGACGGCAGCTTTCGAGGCAGCATAAGGCCCCCAGAAGGCGCGGCAGCTATGCGCCACACCTGACGAGAGAAGAATGGCGCGTCCAGCGTCGGAAGCGCGCAGCAGCGGATCGGTAGACCGGATAAGGCGCCAGACGCTGGTAACGTTGACGTTCATGACTTTTTCGAAGGTCTTAGCCTCGACATGGCCGATTGGTGAGATTGTGCCGAGGACACCCGCATTCGCGACCATGATATCGAGTTTGCCCCAGCGCTCATGAATGGAGCCTCCGAGGCGATCAATCGCCTCCATGTCGGTGATATCGAGAGGCACCAGCGTGGCGCTGCCTCCAAGTTTGCGGATGTCATCGTCCAGTTCTTCAAGCCCGCCGACGGTACGAGCAACCGCAATCACGTGTGCGCCGCGTTTTGCCAGTTCAAGTGAAAGAAAATAGCCAATACCGCGCGATGCGCCTGTTACCAGTGCGATGCGGCCCGTAAGGTCGATGCTCATCTAGTCCCCATATTTCGTGCAAACACAAGAAACGGGCGGCCTTTTGGGCCGCCTGCGTGAAGAATTGGGCGATCAGCCGTTGCTGGCGAGCAGCGACAGCGTGTGCACGTTGCTCTCGCCTTCCTGATCGAGGAGGCGGGTTGGATATTCGCCCGTGAAATAGTGATCGGTGAAAGCTGGCGCTTTCGGATCACGTGGCTTTCCGCCAACGGCCGTGTAGAGCCCGTCGATGGAAAGAAACGCCAGGGAATCTGCGCCAATGTAACGGCACATGGATTCCAGGTTTTCGTGCTGGTTGGCCAGCAGCTTATCGGCATGGGGGGTGTCGATACCGTAGAAATCCGGGTGGTAGATCATTGGACTTGCCACGCGGATATGCACTTCCTTTGCGCCTGCATCGCGGATCATCTGAACGATCTTGACGGAGGTTGTGCCCCGCACGATGGAATCATCCACCAGCACGACACGCTTGCCTTCGATCATCGCGCGATTGGCCGAATGCTTCAGCTTGACGCCGAGCGCGCGAATCTGCTGCGTCGGTTCGATGAAGGTGCGGCCCACATAATGGTTGCGGATAATGCCATATTCGAACGGAATGCCGCTTGCCTGCGCGAAGCCAAGGGCAGCAGGCGTGCCGCCATCGGGCACCGGCACGACCACATCGGCTTCAATGCCGGCTTCCTTGGCAAGCTCCACGCCCATATTTTTGCGCGCGACATAGACGCTGCGACCGCCGACGACGGAGTCAGGACGGGCAAAATAGACATATTCGAACAGGCAAAGCCGTTCCGGCTGCGGATTTTCAGCCTTGATGGATTCGGTGGTGATGGAGCCGTCCTTCTGTATCTCGCAGATGATGACTTCGCCATTTTCGACGTCGCGAATATATTTCGCGCCGATGATGTCGAGAGCGCAGGTCTCTGAGCAGAAGATGGGCTTGCCGTCGAGCTCGCCCATGACGAGCGGACGGATGCCGATAGGATCACGTGCGGCGATCAGCTTGGTGCGGGTCAGCGCCAGCATGGCGTAACCGCCTTCGACCTGACGAATGGCATCGACGAAACGGTCGGAAGAGGAGGAGTGGCGCGAACGGGCGATCATGTGCAGCACGACTTCCGTATCGGAGGTCGCCTGAAAGATCGCGCCCGAAGCAATCAGCTGCTTGCGCAGTGTGATGCCGTTGGTGAAGTTGCCGTTATGGGCAATGGCAATGCCGCCGACTTCCAGTTCCGCGAACAAGGGCTGCACATTGCGCAGGATTGTCTCGCCGGTGGTGGAGTAGCGCACATGACCGATGGCGCGGTCGCCCGGCAGGCGGTTCAGCGTCGCCGCATCGGTGAAATGATCGCCCACGAGGCCCATATGGCGTTCGGAATGGAAACGGCGATTATGGTAGGAAACGATGCCAGCGGCTTCCTGCCCGCGATGCTGGAGGGCATGCAGGCCCAACGCGGTCAACGCGGCTGCGTCTTCATGGCCAAGTATGCCAAATACGCCGCACTCTTCATGCAGGGTGTCTTCATCCAGCATGAAGGAAGCATTTTCAGAAGAATGGCTGGTCATTGCCGCAAGGCCTTTCGATTGCAGAGGCAACTAAAGCGCCTCTCTATCACAAGATGGCTTTTTGTTAAAAGCCAAGAGTTCACCGCTGCGTCGATATAGTCTCATGAATATGAGTATCGCACGATGTCCGCGAATAATCCCGCAAATTCCCGTCTGAAATATGATCGCGAAAACGAAATGACAATGTCGGGGCGTCAATTTGGCTATCGGCTTCCGGAATTGGAAAAGCCGCCAGCGAGGCTGACGGCTTCCCGATCGTCGAAAACGGCTTATTGCTGCGCAGGCGTATCGTCCGGAACCGGCGCTTCTTCCTGTTCGCCGGAAGCCGGAGCATTATGCTGCGGCTTGAACTTGTCGATCATCTGGTCGGGATTTGCCGGCAGAAGGTCGATCAACTGCTGGCCAAACGAATCGAGCATCGGCTTCGATTTTGCATTCGTTACCCAGGCTGGCTGGTTGGTCGGCACGAGCCAGTTGAAGAACAGCATGGCGACCACGACGAGAAGCACGCCGCGCACGCCGCCGAACAGAAAGCCGAGTGTACGGTCCAGCGCGCCGATACGGCTATCGATGATGAAATCGGCGATCTTCATGGTAATCAGCGAAACGACAATCAGCACGACCAGGAAGACCGCGCCAGCGGCGGCAATCTTCGCGATGGTTTCGTTGTTGATATAGGGCTGCACGAAAGGCAGAACCGGCTGGTAGAAGAGATAGGCCGCAGCCGCCGCTGCCGCCCACGATACCAGCGACAGCACCTCGCGGGAAAAACCGCGTACCATCGCCAGAACGGCTGAAACCAGCGTTATCCCGAGTAGAATTCCATCAAGCATGGTTATCGGCATTCTGCCTGTCCTCAATTATTATGCGCAATCATTTCAATACGCAGGGCAGTCAAAGATGCTGGAGCTTATCACCGGAAAGTTGACAGATTCTTCCAATGGCAAATCACCAGATTTATTGCTTCTTTCCGGAGCCTGAAGCCGCAATGCGCGCTACGAGGTCAGGCAGGGCCGAAGTTTCCATGAGACGGAAGTTGCGATCTTTCCAAAGTTCGCCGCTGCCGCCGGGCACCTCTGCCTGCCGGAAACCGAGCTTCTCAGCTTCCTTAAGCCTCTGTACTGCATGCGTTACTGCGCGAACAGCACCGGAAAGGCTGATTTCGCCGAAATAAACGCAATCTGGCGGAAGGGCAATACCGGCCATGGACGAAACCAGTGCAGCAGCCACAGCTATATCGGCAGCGGGCTCACTGATACGGTAGCCGCCGGCGACATTCAGATAGACGTCGTGTTGGCCGAAGCGGACGCCGCAATGCGATTCCAGCACGGCGAGGATCATGGCAAGCCGTCCGCCGTCCCAGCCAACGACCGCGCGACGCGGAGTGCCGAGCGAGGAGGGCGCGACAAGTGCCTGTATCTCTACCAGCACAGGACGCGTGCCTTCCATGCCAGCGAAGACTGCGGCACCTGGAGCCTTGGCATTCCGCTCACCAAGGAAAAGCTCTGACGGGTTGGAAACTTCGCGCAGTCCCCCATCGGACATCTCAAAAACGCCGATCTCATCGGTGGGACCGAAACGATTCTTCACTGTGCGCAGGATGCGGTAATGATGCCCGCCTTCGCCTTCGAAATAGAGAACGCCGTCAACCATGTGTTCGACCACGCGCGGACCGGCAATCTGGCCATCCTTGGTGACATGGCCGACGAGCACCACCGCAGCGCCTGTCTGCTTGGCATAGCGGATCATCGCCTGCGCTGACGAGCGGACCTGTGTGACCGTGCCCGGCGCAGAATCCGCCATGTCGGTCCAAAGCGTCTGTATCGAATCGATAATCACCAGATCGGGGCGTTTGCCGTCCGAAATGGTGGCAACGATGTCTTCGACGTTGGTTTCAGCGGCAAGCTCCACCGCCGACGAGGCAACGCCCAGACGCTGCGCGCGCAGGCGAATCTGGGCGACGGCTTCTTCGCCTGAAACATAAACGATGCGGTGGCCGCGGTTGGCGAGGGCTGCCGCCGCCTGTGTCAGAAGCGTGGATTTGCCGATGCCGGGATCCCCGCCGATCAACAGCGCCGAACCGCGTACGAAACCGCCGCCGGTTACGCGGTCAAGCTCACTGATACCGGAAATGATGCGCGGTGCATCTTCTATATCGCCGGACAGGGAGGTCAGCGCCACAGCGCGACCCTTACGCTTGGACAACATGGCGCCGGGACCGGACCCGATGCCGCTATTGGTGCCTTCCTCGACAAGCGTGTTCCACTCGCCGCAGGAATCACACTTGCCCGCCCAGCGCGAATGGACCGCGCCGCAATTCTGGCAAATGAATTGAATGCGCGCCTTGGCCATCAGACGCGCTCCATCTTGATCGTGATTTTATTCATACTGTTCCGGGAGATAGGAACCCTCGGCCAGATCTGCAAATCGCGTGAATTCGGATTGGAAGGCAAGCTTGACCGTTCCGGTCGGTCCGTGACGCTGCTTGGCGATGATGACATCGGCAGTGCCACGCACTTTTTCAAAGTGCTGCTTCCATTCTTCATATTTCGGGTCGAACTCGTCACGCGGTTCGAGGTTCTTGACGTAATATTCCTCGCGGAACACGAAAAGTACCACGTCGGCGTCCTGCTCGATGGAGCCTGATTCACGAAGATCCGAGAGCTGCGGGCGCTTGTCGTCGCGGCTTTCAACCTGACGGGAGAGCTGTGAAAGCGCGATGATCGGAACATTGAGTTCCTTGCCGAGCGCCTTGAGCCCGGTGGTGATTTCGGTGATTTCCTGCACGCGGTTCTGTGCGGAAGCCTTCGACGAACCGGTCATCAGCTGCACATAGTCGATCACCAGAACGTCAAGGCCGCGCTGGCGCTTGAGGCGGCGCGCGCGCGCTGCAAGCTGGGCAATCGAGATACCGCCGGTCTGGTCGATATAGAGCGGGATTTTCTGCATCACCTGCGAACAGGCGACCAGCTTTTCGAAATCGGTCTCGGTGATGTCCCCACGGCGGATTTTCGAGGAGGAAACTTCGGTCTGTTCGGAAATGATACGGGTTGCGAGCTGCTCTGCCGACATTTCGAGCGAGAAGAAGCCGACGACGCCGCCGTTCACGGCTTTCATTGAACCATCCGCCTGCTGTTCGCCCTCATAGGAATTGGCGATATTGAAGGCGATATTGGTGGCGAGCGAGGTTTTACCCATGCCCGGGCGTCCGGCGAGGATGATCAAGTCGGAAGGCTGCAAACCGCCCATCTTGCCATCGAGCGTGTGAATGCCGGTAGAAACACCGGAAAGATGGCCGTCACGCATAAAGGCGGCATTGGCCATGTCGACGGCGGTGGTTACGGCATCCTTGAACGGCAGGAAGCCGCCATCATAACGGCCTGTTTCTGCCAGTTCGAACAGGCGTCGCTCAGCATCTTCGATCTGTTCCTGCGGTGCCATGTCGACAGGCGCATCATAAGCAACATTCACCATATCCTCGCCGATACCGATCAGCGCACGGCGTGTCGCCAGATCGTAAATCGCGCGGCCATAATCCTCGGCATTGATGATGGTGACGGCTTCGGTTGCGAGACGGGTTACATATTGGAAGATGGTGAGATCGCCCACCTTGCCTTCGGTTGGCAGGAAGGTCTTCATCGTTACAGGATTTGCCATCTTGCCCACGCGAATGAGATCGGTCGTGATCTCATAGATACGGCGGTGTAACGGCTCAAAAAAATGAGTTGGCTTGAGAAAGTCCGATACCCGATAAAAGGCGTCGTTATTGATCAGGATCGCGCCCAGCAGCGCCTGTTCCGCTTCAATATTGTGGGGGGCTTCCCGATAGAGCGCATCTTTCTGGTCCCGCGCATCGTCGAGTTTGCGTACCGCCGCTTCCGCCATGATTCTCTTTTCCGTTCCTGATCCAACCAGCTAGCCCTCAAGCGATGCCAAACGCAACGCGACTTCGGATGATTCCTGCTGGAAGGACCAAGCTATACCATGATTCACACTGATCCACAGTTCGGATCATGGTTTTGTCAGTCCGCTGTTGACGCGGACTGACATCTGGACCCGATGGAATTGCGGTCAGGCGTTCATGCTCTTCTTAACGGCGCGAACCTCGCTATTGGCGCCTTTCGGCGCGCTGTCGAGACGCTTGAGACGCTTTTCCTCTGCCTCGATATAGTTGCGGGTCAGCGGAACGGATTCCTGCTTGTGGGCGATCTGAATGTGAAACACCATCATGTTCTGCCAGCGGAATGCGCTTTCGGATGCAGCCAGATAGAACTCCCACATTCGGCAGAAGCGCTCGTCATAAAGCGCCTTTGCCTTGTCGCGATTGGCCATAAATGCCTCTCGCCACGCCTTTAGCGTTTCCGCATAATGAAGCCGCAGGATTTCCACATCGGTGACATAAAGTCCGGCCTTTTCGATGTGCGGTAGAACCTCCGAAAGCGCAGGAATATATCCGCCCGGGAAGATATATTTGCGGATGAACGGATTGGTTGCGCCCGGACCATCGGCGCGTCCGATGGCATGCAGAAGGAACACGCCGTCCTGTTTCATCAGCCGTGCAACATGCTGGAAATACTCGGCAAAATGGCCGACACCGACATGTTCAAACATGCCGACCGACACCAGCCGGTCGAATTTGTCGTTGATATTGCGATAGTCGGTCAGTTCGAATTTTGCCCTGTCGGCCAGTCCTTCGTCTTGCGCGCGCTGATTGGCGATGGCGTGCTGCTCCTCGGATAAGGTCACGCCTGTCACATTGGCCTTGAGATGGCGGGCGAGATAAAGCCCCATGCCGCCCCAGCCGCAGCCGATATCGAGTACCTTGTCGCCTTCCTTCACCAGCATCTTCGCCGCAATATGGCGTTTCTTGGCAAGCTGTGCTTCAGCCAGCGTAGCATTTGGCGGATCGAAATAGGCGCAGGAATATTGCTTGTCGGGATCGAGAAACAGGTCGTAAAGCTCGCCCGAAAGGTCATAGTGGCTTTTGATGTTGTTCGAAGAACGCGAAATCGTGTTCATCTGCTGGAAGCGGCGGAAGAGCACCCGCAGTTTTCCGGCAGCTTTCATCCATGGCTCGGTTGCCGCTGTCGGCCCGGTATTTTCGAACACCACCTGAAGCAGCGTATATATATCTCCGTCCAGGAAATCGATCTCACCGTCCATGAAGCATTCGGCGAGCTTTAGTTCTGGATCGAGCGCAACGGCGCGCTCGGCATGCTTGGTCTTGAAATGTACATGAACCGGCGCGCCGGTCTTGTCGCCATACTGAAAACGCGACCCTTCCGAATCGGTAACCGTCAGATCACCGGTTTTAATCATATGCGAAAGAACAGTACGCAACATTCCATACATCGGCCCCATCTCCTCTTGGGGATCGAAGCAGGCGCACGTCCATGCGTTTGCATGGCAGGCGGCGGTGCATAAGTATCAGAGCCGCACTGTCATCAGATTTTCAGGCAATATCCCCTCGGTCAATCGGCCTCGGGAGGAATGCCCAAGCAACGCAGACGTTTCCGTCAGCACCTCTCCAATCCAATACTAATATGCAGAATAGGGAGTTTTACCGATCTGAAAAGAGAAAATGCCCGGCGAGGGCCGCCGGGCACGATCATATAAAGTTTACCACGATGGGAATGCATGCCGTCTGGCTGGGCATCCTCATGGATAATAGGCGGCTAAATTAAGCCTGATCTTCAGCTTCGTCTTCTTCGTCGAATACTTCTTCCGACAGAGGCTGTTCTTCGATGCCATAAATGGCTTCGATCGAGGTCAGGTCTTCACCCTTTGCCTGGCGTTCGGCTTCTTCGGTCGAACGGGCGATGTTGACCGTAACCTGAACCTGAACTTCCGGATGCAGCGAAATCGAGACTTCGTGCAGGCCGATCGTCTTGATCGGATGGTTCAGCTCAACCTGGTTGCGGTGCAGGGTGAAGCCGTTGGCCGTGATGATGTCGGCGATGTCACGGGTTGAAACGGAACCGTAGAGCTGGCCGGTTTCACCAGCCGAACGCACAACGATGAAGCTTTCGCCATTGAGCTTTTCAGCGACGGCGCTTGCTTCGTTCTTGCGTTCCAAGTTCTGGGCTTCGAGCTGAGCGCGCTGGCCTTCGAACTTCTTCTTGTTGGCTTCGTTGGCACGAAGAGCCTTGCCCTGCGGGAGCAGGAAGTTACGGGCATAGCCGTCCTTGACCTTGACGGTTTCGCCCATCTGGCCGAGGCGGCCGATACGTTCCAGAAGAATAACGTCCATTGGAGTTTCCTTTCGAGTTTCTGATTCGGTTACTGACTGTCAGTTCCCGGCATTTTCGAGACTGGCGCGCCGCGCGAAGTGTCGAAAAGTCCGAGAACCATGAAGATGAAAAGCAGGAATGCGAAGAGTATGATCGCAAAATAGGCGAGCCACAGCGCCACCGGGCGCCACAGCTTGCCGCGTGTGCGAAAATGCATGATGGCAAGGCCTGACATCATGAAACCTGCGCTGAGAGCACCGGCAACGACGGTTGCGATCAATCCGGCGCCGCCGGGAAGAAATGCAACCGCAAGAGCGACCGCGAAGACGAGCAGGGCCGGGCGCGGCATACGCAGCGTTGCGGGCCAGTCATCACGCGGACGGCGCAGGCGACCCGACATGGAGATCAGGCGCTGTGCCAGATAAAGATTGCCGACGAGAATCGCAAGGCAGGTTGCCGGCTGGATCGCGGGCAGGGCGACCATCAGCAGCGAGGTTACATTGTTGCGTATGTCGTCGCTGGCTGTGAACTGCGGATCGGCTTCGGCAACCCGGTCGATAAGCGTATTTGCAAGTTCGCGCGCCATGTCCGGGCCAAAACCAAGAATCGCACCGATGACGACGAAGCTGAGCGCCACCATCATAGCAAGCCGAAACACGATGTCCGACAGCGGATACCAGACCAGAATGTCCTTCGGTCCGCCGAGTTCTTCGGCTGGCCGCGCGAGGCCGGACAGATAAGCGCCGGTTGCCGCGGGAATGAAGCTCGTCAATGCCATCAGGAGTGCTGCAAGCGGGACGGCGACAACGCCGACGGCAATCGTGGCTGTGGCGGCGGCAACGATACCGGCGCTCGAACCCCAGCCAAGGGCGACAACGAAGATGGGAAGTGGTGTCAGGAAATAGAGAACCATGGCCATAGCGGCCATCGCGCCACCTTGTGCGATGACGCCGGACGACATCAAGGCCGAGGCAAGCCCCGCCAATATGCCGATACCGATAATGGTTCCATTGAATTTCATAAGTTTCGCTGTCCTGCTCCGGTCTTGCCGGTTCGTGCAGTTAGAGGCGGCTGCCCCAACTTGGGTTTTTATTGCGCTCCGTTGCGCCCATCGCAATGGAGGAAAGGGGCACGAGAGGCGATCTCTAAGAGAGCGCCTCTCGAAATCTTGTTCTTACTTCACAACGTAGGGCAGCAGGCCGAGGAAACGAGCACGCTTGATCGCCTTGGCGAGTTCACGCTGCTTCTTCTGGCTGACAGCCGTAATACGGGAAGGAACGATCTTGCCGCGTTCGGAAATGTAACGCTGCAGAAGCTTGATGTCCTTGTAGTCGATCTTAGGTGCGTTTGCGCCGGAGAACGGGCACGTCTTGCGACGGCGATGGAAAGGACGGCGGGTCGGGATCTGATTGATATCAACCATGATTATGCTCCTTCACCAGCTTCGTTGTCGCGCGGGCGACGTGGGCCGCGATCACCACGATCGAAACCGCCTTCACGGCGGCGCGGACGATCATCACCATCGCGTTCGCGACGGTCGTCACGGCGGGTGAGCATGGCCGACTGGCCTTCTTCGTGTTCTTCAACGCGAACGGTAAGGAAGCGAAGAACGTCTTCGTTGATACGCATCTGACGTTCCATTTCGGCAACGGCTGCAGCCGGAGCGTCAATGTTTACGAGCGTGTAATACGCCTTGCGATTCTTCTTGATACGGTAGGTGAGGGGACGCAGACCCCAGTTTTCGACCTTGCCGACCTTGCCGCCATTAGCTTCGAGAACACCCTTGAACTGTTCGACGAGAGCGTCGACCTGCTGCTGGGAAATGTCCTGGCGGGCAAGAAGCACATGTTCATAAAGAGCCATTGGCTTTGCCTTTCTTCTGTTACAACATGCTGACACCAGCGGCTAAGCCTCTGCGACTTCTCTTGATCCGGCAAACCGGAGAAGAAAGGACGCGCAACTTGAGACGGTCGAGAGCGGAGACACGGGAGGCAGAAGCGCTTGTGGCTTCCAACGTTTCCACACTAAATGATTAGTCAGGAGAACGGCCCTCCGTTCAGCCCCCAGCTGGTGCCGAGCAATGAACGGGCGGCTATTACGTGTTTTTCCCCGGCTTTGCAAGGCGCAAACCTCACAAAAACCGGGAAATGCTTGACTTTGCAGTCCTCGCTAGGGCACATCGCGCCAAATTGTGCAATTAATTGCAAGGCATGTCGGCGAAAACAGATATCGGTTTCGACATTATCATATGCTTAAAACCAGAACGAGGCATCAATGGCGGTAGCATTCACTTTCCCCGGACAAGGCAGCCAGGCTGTGGGTATGGGCAAGGCTCTGGCCGAGCAGTTTGCTGAAGCGCGCGCCGTTTTCGACGAAGTGGACGCCGCATTGGGCGAAAAGCTTTCCGCCACCATGTTCGAAGGGCCGGAAGACGTATTGACGCTGACTGCAAATGCCCAGCCTGCTCTGATGGCCGTCTCAATGGCCGTGCTGCGCGTCATGGAAGCGCGCGGTTTCTCGCTGAAGGACAAGGTTTCCTATGTCGCGGGTCATTCGCTGGGCGAATATTCGGCGCTCTGCGCTGCTGGCACGTTCTCGCTTGCCGATACGGCGCGTCTTTTGCGCATTCGCGGCAATGCGATGCAGAAGGCTGTTCCGGTTGGCGAAGGCGCGATGGCTGCGATCATTGGTCTGGAGCATGGCGACGTAGAAGCCGTCTGCACTGAAGCCAAGGCATCTGGTTCAGTCCAGATCGCCAATGACAATGGCGGTGGCCAGCTCGTCATTTCCGGTTCCAAGACGGCGGTCGAACTGGCTGCAAAACTTGCATCCGAAAAGGGCGCCAAGCGCGCCATCATGCTGCCCGTATCTGCTCCCTTCCATTCAACTTTGATGGGACCTGCTGCTGACGCAATGCGTGAAGCGCTGGCTTCGGTCGAAAAGCACAACCCGATTGTGCCGCTTATCGCCAATGTGCGCGCGGCACCGGTGACGGACGCTAACGAGATTGCCGATCTTCTTGTCGAGCAGGTTACGGGTCAGGTGCGCTGGCGCGAAACTGTCGAATGGTTTGCAGCCAATGGCGTCACCACGCTTTATGAAGTAGGTTCGGGCAAGGTTCTGACCGGTCTGGCGCGCCGCATTTCGAAGGATGTGGCCGGTGCAGCTGTCGGTTCTGCCGAAGAAATTGATGCAGCGCTTGCAGCGTTGGCATAAAAGCTCACTAGCTAAAAGGATCCGATATGTTTGATCTGACTGGCCGCAAGGCTCTGGTAACCGGCGCAACCGGTGGTCTTGGCGAAGCGATTGCCCGCGCTCTTCATGCACAGGGCGCAATCGTCGGCCTGCACGGCACGCGTGAAGAAAAGCTGAAAGAGCTTGCTGCTGAACTTGGCGACCGCACCTTCGTCTTTCCAGCCAATCTTTCCGACCGCGAAGCCGTCAAGGCTCTCGGCCAGAAGGCGGAAGAGGAAATGGGCGGCGTTGACATTCTGGTCAACAATGCCGGCATTACCCGCGACGGTCTGTTCGTGCGCATGAGCGACGAGGACTGGGATGCAGTTCTGAACGTCAATCTGACGTCCGTGTTCAATCTTACACGTGAACTGACCCATCCGATGATGCGTCGCCGCAATGGCCGTATCATCAACATAACGTCGATTGTTGGCGTGACCGGCAATCCGGGGCAGGCGAACTATTGCGCTTCGAAAGCTGGCCTCATCGGCTTTTCCAAGTCGCTGGCGCAGGAAATCGCCAGCCGCAATGTAACGGTCAACTGCATCGCTCCGGGCTTCATCGAATCGGCCATGACCGACAAGCTGAACGAAAAGCAGAAGGAAGCGATCATGAGCAATATCCCCATGAAACGCATGGGTGTTGGTGGCGATATTGCTGCGGCAGTTGTCTATCTGGCAAGCGACGAGGCAGCCTATGTGACGGGCCAGACCCTGCACATCAATGGCGGCATGGCCATGATCTAAGCCTCCTTCTTCCCTCTATTATGGTATAAAATGCCTTAATACGGGGGGTAGAGAAGGAAAAGGCGCTTTGCCTTGCTCAAGAAGCATGGTAATGCGCCCATCGAGAATTGCGGCATTCTGAGTAGAAGTGCCGCGATCCTGTTCCGAAAGGAATATCCACAGGATGACTGTCCGGGCGGCTTCGCTCGAAACTTGGCAGACATCTTATAACTTGATTACAATCCTGCATGCCGCTAACCAAGGCAGAGCAACAAACACACAGGTCGAGGTTCCGACATGAGCGATACCGCAGAGCGCGTCAAGAAAATCGTTGTTGAACATCTGGGCGTAGATGCCGACAAGGTCACGGAAGGCGCAAGCTTCATCGATGATCTCGGCGCAGACAGCCTCGACACTGTCGAGCTGGTCATGGCTTTCGAAGAAGAATTCGGCGTTGAAATTCCTGACGACGCTGCCGAAACGATCCTTACGGTCGGCGACGCTGTGAAGTTCATCGACAAGGCTTCCGCCTAATCTGAACTTGGGCATTGGGCTGGGGTTCTCGCGAATCCCGGCCCTGCTTGTCTTTAATCGCCTCTTTCGTCCGCGATCGAGGCGAGCTTGCACAACGGTCGTTCAACGGCCTGTTTGTGAATCTGCCAGAACACTGATCTGAGATTGTGTTCGACATGGCAGGCTCCAGTTTTAACAATTGGGGCACCATCCCTTTCAGTCAGGCCCGGACATATGTTCTGCCGGTTAAAGCCTGCGGGGCGCGGTGCTCGTGACATAACAGAATTTTAAGGGGTGGATATGAGGCGTGTCGTCATCACCGGTCTTGGTCTGGTGTCGCCGCTTGCCAGCGGTGTCGAAGAGACCTGGAAGCGTCTTATTGCCGGTGAAAGCGGTGCTCGCCGCATCACGGAATTTGAAGTTGACGATCTGGCCTGCCAGATTGCCTGCCGTATTCCGGTTGGCGACGGCACCAATGGCACCTTCAACCCCGACCTCCATATGGAAGCCAAGGAACAGCGCAAGGTTGATCCTTTCATCGTCTATGCCGTCGGCGCTGCGGACCAGGCGCTGGACGATGCCGACTGGCATCCCGAAAGCGACGAGGATCAGGTGCGCACCGGTGTTCTCATCGGTTCGGGTATTGGCGGCATCGAAGGTATTGTCGAGGCAGGCTACACGCTGCGCGACAAGGGGCCACGCCGCATTTCGCCCTTCTTCATTCCGGGCCGTCTGATCAATCTGGCTTCCGGCCACGTTTCCATCAAGCACAAGCTGCGCGGTCCAAACCATTCGGTCGTGACCGCCTGCGCAACCGGCACGCACGCTATCGGTGACGCTGCCCGCCTCATCGCTTTCGGCGACGCGGATGTGATGGTTGCCGGTGGCACGGAATCGCCGGTAAGCCGCATTTCGCTGGCAGGCTTTGCCGCCTGCAAGGCGCTCTCCACCAAGCGGAACGACGACCCGACCGCAGCTTCCCGCCCTTATGACGAAGATCGTGATGGCTTCGTGATGGGCGAAGGCGCTGGTGTTGTGGTTCTCGAAGAGCTGGAGCATGCACTGGCGCGCGGCGCGAAAATCTATGCGGAAGTCATCGGCTACGGTCTTTCGGGCGATGCCTATCACATCACGGCTCCGACCGAGAGCGGCGAGGGTGCCGAGCGCTGCATGGTTGCAGCTCTGAAGCGTGCTGAAATCACGCCGGACCAGATCGACTACATCAACGCTCATGGCACGTCGACCATGGCTGACACCATCGAACTCGGCGCTGTCGAGCGCGTGGTCGGCAATGCTGCGTCGAAGATCTCGATGTCCTCGACCAAGTCGGCTATCGGCCATTTGCTGGGTGCCGCTGGTGCAGCTGAGGCGATTTTCTCGACGCTTGCCATCCGCGATAATATCGCGCCCGCAACGCTCAATCTTGATAATCCAGCTGTCACGACGAAGATTGATCTGGTTCCGCACAAGGCGCGTGAACGCAAGATCGATGTAGCTCTGTCGAACTCCTTTGGATTCGGCGGAACCAATGCTTCGCTGGTCCTGCGCCGATATGCCTGATCGGCATTAGTTGGAAATAAAATATCGAATTTAAAAAACGCGGGGATTTCTCCGCGTTTTTGTCAAAATATAACCGGATGCGATGTTTAAAATCGTGAACAGCGGTTAGTGTGAATACGAATCCAAAGGGTTTATTCGCTCTTAGGAATAATAAGCGCAAAAGCCGTTCCGGGCGGGCATTCAACACAATGTGTCGGGAAGCTCGCCAAAATAGATAGATAGAGTCTTTCTGATAGTTTGGTTGAGCTATTCGAAATGCTCTGGACCGAGGTGATTGAGTGAATTCAGAGGCGCCATCCGGACCCCCCCCTGCAGACGAGCAGCCTCAGGGTGCGACGCAGGAAACGAACGCGACGTCCAAGCCGTTCGTGCCGAAATCCGCGTCTGAAGCTCTGCGTCCCGAACCGGGAACGCCACCGCCGCGCAAGCGTTCGCGCCATGCGCGCAGTCAGATCGTCGTTTTCATGAACTTCATGCTGTCGCTGGTCGTGCTGGTTCTGCTCGGTGCATCCGCTTTGTTTTATTTCGGCAAGATGCAGTTTGACGGGCAAGGTCCGCTCACTGCTGAGACGACATTTCTCGTCAAGCGCGGTGCTGGTATCTCCGAAGTTTCCAACAGCTTGGAAAGCCGTGATATCGTCAGCGATGCGCGTATTTTCCGATACGGTATGCGAACGCTTGGCCATGAGAACGATCTGAAGGCGGGTGAATACGCTATTCCCGCGGGCGCGACGATGCGCGACGTGATGAACATTCTCATCAGCGGCAAGTCCATCATGTATCCGCTGACCATTCCGGAAGGTCTGACGGTCAAGCAGATTTTCGACCGAATCTCGGTTGATCCGACGCTGGTTGGCGACATGCCGAAGGATATGCCTCCGGAAGGTTCGCTTTTCACCGATACGCTGAATTTCACACGTGGCACGACGCGTTCGGAAATCATCGATCGTATGGTTGCCTCGCAGAAGAAGCTCGTGGACGACTCCTGGGCAAAGCGTAATCCCGATTTGCCGATCAAGGATAAGAACGAATTCGTGACGCTGGCTTCCATCGTGGAAAAGGAAACCGGCATCGCGTCCGAACGTCCGCATGTGGCCTCGGTCTTCGTCAATCGCTTGAAGAAAGGCATGCGCATCCAGTCCGACCCGACCATTATCTACGGTCTGTTCGGCGGGGCAGGCAAACCTTCGGACCGACCGATCTTCAAGTCGGACATCGAAAAACCGACCCCTTACAACACCTATGTGATCAACGGTTTGCCACCGACGCCGATTGCCAATCCGGGCAAGGCCGCGCTGGAAGCTGTCGCCAATCCGCTGGATACGGAAGACCTTTACTTTGTTGCTGACGGTACGGGCGGTCACGTGTTCTCGAAGACGCTGCAGGAACACAACGCCAATGTCCGCAAGTGGCGTTCCGTGGAACAACAGAAGAATATCGAACAGCAGAATAATAGCGGCAGTAATACAGATCAGAGTGCGGGCCAATAGTGCTTCGCTATGATCTGGGGTGAATGTGTAACCGAAGCCGGTGGCGAGCGCCGGCTTCGGATTGGTTTTTTGAGTAGGCCGCACATTTGCGGGCGTGAGTTGAGGGGACGGAACGCATGGCGCTCCAAAGCATGACTGGATTTGCACGCCATGCCGTGCAACACGCCATGGAAGGCGGAGAAGCGCGCATTGTCTGGGAGGTACGTTCCGTCAATGGCAAGGGGCTCGACCTTCGGCTGCGTCTGCCGCAAGGTCTTGAAGCCGCCGAACATCCAGTTCGCTCTATGCTGGCGCGTCATTTCTCACGTGGTAATTTTCAAGCCAGCCTCAACGTTGAGCGGAGCGAGGCTCAGGCCGGTTTCAGTATTAACCAAGCCATGCTCGCCGAAGTCCTGAAGCTCGGTGCGGATCTGCAGGCGAAGCACGGCCTGGCCCCGGCAAGCGTAGACGGTATTCTTTCGTTGCGCGGTATCATCGATCAGGCGCAGATGGCTGACGACGAAGATGAGCGGGGCGGATTGGAAGCTGCTATCGTCTCGGGCTTTGAGGAAACACTCAAGGCAATCGCCGATGCGCGCACGCAGGAGGGTAAAGCCCTCTTCACCATACTTTCCGCTCATGTCGATAGTATCGAACGCCTGACCAAGAAGGCTCGTTGCGACCCGTCACGCGGCACAGACGCGATTAAGGCACGTCTCGCCGGACAGGTGGCATTGCTGATGGATACCGCACGCGAACTCGACGAAGCGCGGCTCTACCAGGAAGCAGTGTTTCTTGCGACCAAAGCCGACATTCAGGAAGAGCTTGACCGGTTGGATACCCATGTGGCGTCGGCTCGCAAGCTTCTGGAAGATGGCGGCCCCGTTGGGCGCAAGCTCGATTTTCTTTCACAGGAATTTAATCGTGAAGCTAATACACTGTGTTCTAAATCGAATGCAGCGTCGATCACAGCCATCGGTCTGGAACTGAAGGCAGTCGTGGATCAGTTTCGCGAACAAGTACAAAATCTGGAGTAACAGGTATCATGGCCATCTCTTCGGTTGAAAATGGCGTCGCACGTAGAGGCTTGATGGTGGTGATCTCGTCGCCATCTGGGGCCGGTAAGTCCACTATTGCCCGGCTGTTGCTGGAAGACAAGAAGATGGACCTCTCGCTGTCGATCAGCGTGACGACGCGCCAGCGCCGCGCGAGCGAGATTGAAGGGGTTCACTACCATTTCAAGACGATCCGCGAATTTGAACGTTTGCGGGACAATGACGAGCTGATCGAATGGGCTGAGGTCCACGGCAATTTCTATGGCACGCTGCGTGAAACTGCTGAAATCGCGCTGGCCGACGGTCAGGATATGCTGTTTGATATCGACTGGCAGGGTGCAGACCAGCTGCAAGCAAAAATGCCGGCTGATGTGGTCTCGATTTTTATCCTGCCGCCCACCATGCGCGAATTGCAGCAGCGCCTGAATCGTCGTGCGGAGGATACAGCAGATGTCATCGAGACCCGTCTGCAGAATGCGCGCTTTGAAATCCAGAAATGGGTGAAGTACGATTATATCGTCATCAATGAAGATCTTGACCGCTCCTTTGCAGCTATCAAGTCGATCATCGAGGCTGAACGTCTTCGCCGCGACCGTCGTCCCGGACTTTTCGATTTCGTAACCGGTTTGCTGGAAGAAGAGCCGGGCATGTAAATCAAGACCCGATTTTTACGAGAGCCTCACAACTATCCGATCTGTTTCGCTCACAAGACGCCTTAAGGCGTCGAGAAAAGGCTTCCCGCCGCGTGTTCTCAACCTGCGCAGAGCTTCGGCATTCCTGAACACCAATTCGCATTCACCGGGCCAGCCCGGACCTTGCCATTGCACAGCGTCCCAGAACGAGTCGAGTGTGTAGCCGAAGGATTCCGGTTCTTTGGCCGGAACGGCGGAAAGATATCTCTGCCAAAGATCGTCCGGGCTTTCTATCCCGGCACAATCGATTTCGTAGATGGGCAGCATGTCAGCCTAACAGGATCAGCAGGCCGTCCACCATGCCGAGGACAAGAATGAGTGCGCCCATCGTGATGGCTGTCACAACCAGCATACGCTTCTGCCGGTCGCGTTTTTCCGTTCGCTTGCCCGTCCAGTCGTAAGGCGATTCAGGCATTCATCTCTCCAGATCGGCCTGGCATCGAGTAACGCTGTGCAGGCCACACTCCGTAACCTGCACTTTACTCCCTGTATCTGCAAGTTAGATGGCTCTAATAAGCGGTGTTCTGACTGAAGCGCGGATAATGGCATGGCTCTTATACAGTTGTGCCGCCTACCGTTACCTGATCCATGCGCAGATGTGGCTGGCCGACGCCGACAGGAACCCATTGGCCACCCTTGCCGCAATTGCCGCTGCCGGTATCGAGCTTCATGTCGTTGCCGATCATCGAAATCCGCTGCATGGCATCCGGACCGTTACCGATCAGCATCGCACCCTTGATGGGCGCTCCCACCTTGCCGTCCTCGATCATGTAGGCTTCTGTACAGCCGAACACGAACTTGCCGGATGTGATATCCACCTGACCGCCACCGAAGGAAACCGCATAGATTCCCTTCTTCATAGAGGCGATGATCTCTTCCGGCGTCTTGTCGCCGGACAGCATATAGGTGTTGGTCATGCGTGGCATCGGCGCGTGAGCATAGGATTCGCGGCGTCCATTGCCGGTCGCTTCCATGCTCATCAGCCGCGCATTCTGCCTGTCCTGCATGTAATTGACGAGCTTGCCATCCTCGATCAGCACGGTGCGGTTGGTGGGCGTGCCTTCATCATCGATAGTCAGTGAGCCGCGGCGCTCGGCGATGGTGCCGTCGTCGACAACCGTGACACCCTTGGAGGCAACCTGCTGGCCGAGCAGGCCAGCAAAGGCAGAGGTTTTCTTGCGGTTGAAGTCACCTTCCAACCCATGCCCGACGGCTTCGTGCAGCATGACGCCCGGCCAGCCATTGGCGAGAACGATGTCGAATGTGCCTGCCGGAGCAGGGATGGCTTCGAGATTGACAAGCGCCTGACGCAATGCCTCATCGGCTGCGTGCTGCCAGCTTTCAGCGGTAATGAAGTCGCCGAACCCCTTGCGTCCGCCAACACTATGCGAACCGGATTCCTGACGGTCGCCGTCGCCCGCCACAACTGAAACGCTCAGGCGTACCATGGGCCGTATATCGCGGACGAAATGACCGTCGGCACGCAGAATTTCGACCTGTTGCCATGAGCCCGCGAGCGAAACAGAAACCTGGCGTACTTTGGGGTCCTTGGCGCGCAGATAGGCGTCGATTTGTTGTAACAATTGCACCTTAGCGTCGAATGTCGGCGAACCGATGGGGTTCTCATCCGTGTATAGGTGACGATTGGTGCCAGCAGGTGCCGCCGCGTAATTTCCGCCGTAGCCCCGAAGAGTAGCGGAGACCGCATCGGAAGCGCGTTTCAAGGCGGCCATCGAAAGATCGCCTGCATGAGCATAGCCGATGGCTTCACCTGCAACGGACCGCAGGCCAAAACCTTGATCCTGATTGAAGGAGCCGGTCTTGAGACGGCCATTATCGAAAACAAGCGCTTCCGCTTCGCGATATTCCACGAAGAGTTCGCCATCATCACTGCCTTTCAGGCTTCGGGCGACAAGGCGTTCGATATCGTCGCGGCTGGCGTCGAAACTGTCGATCAGGCTTTTCATAAAAATAAATCCTGCAGCATGTGTTTGCTGCAGGATGTAAGCCCTAAATCGGTTGAGAACAACCAGTCATCGCAGTTGTGATCAGGGGAGAGCATCGAAGCCTTCGCCGAACCCTTTCAGATCAACGGGGATGCCTACGCCTTCTTCCGGTGTCTGGAAGACGATGAAGGTAGCTGCCTTGCCGGAACGCAATGTCTTGAGGAGATCATCCTCAAGGATTACCTCAGCATAGCAGCCGTCTTCGAAGCAGCGGACGAAATAGGCGCGACCGATATCCTTGCCGTCGACATTGAGACCAAGACCGTTGGGCAATAGAACGCCGAGCGGGGCCAGAACACGAAGGATGCGGGCCTTGTTGTCCGCAGTCTTGAGAACGACGACCGAAAGACCCAGTTCAGGGCGCTTTGCTGCGACTACGTTCTGGATCAGAGCGCACTGTTCCGTCTTGGCGCCAGCGGGCGTATCACACAGAACGGACCATGCGCCATGCTGCGACTTGAGCTTGCCGCTTTGCTGCGGACTGGTCGGAGCCGCTTGCGACTGGGCTGCGGGAGCTTCTTGTGGGGTTTGTAACTGCGCCGGTTTTTCCTGAGCAACCGAAGGAAGCGTTGCAACGGCGAGCGCCATACTGACACCTGTTGCAAGAGTCACGAGGTGCTGGCTGAACGTGCGGCGGGCAAGCATGCGAAAAGTCATGAAATCTCCAGATCGAATCACCGGGACGTTAACGCGCTGCATTGGCCATGAAAAGCGCCGTGATTGGCGTTTAACAGTCTTGGCCATCATGGCAACGGTGATACCGTCTGTTGCATCGATTGTCACGCGGCACGTTAAAGGAAACGTCTTGTCAAATCATGGCTTCATTATGGGTTTCGTGCGGTTTTCCCAAGTTTTCGCGGTTTAAGCGAACCGTGCCTTGCTTTGAATAAATCCGGACGTTTACTCTTTCTCCTGCAGGCTGCGCGCAAAAATGCCGCACAGGAACATATTCGCCTTCCTTGCGGTGTGCGCTAAGGTGTGGTTTGAACGCCGACGGGGGATGCGGCCGTCTTTAGCGTCCGGCGTCCAGCTCGAAAGGGCGAAAAGGGAGAGAGTTCTGGTGGATAAGATTGTTGCCACAACGAAGGGCGCCTTCGGCGGCGTTCTTGCAGTGCTGTGGACGACTGGTGCCGCTTTTGCGGATCAGCCCCGTCCCTGGGAATGGAGATTTCAGGACGCAGCGACTGGAATTGCCGAGCAGATTCATTGGTTTGAGCGTTATACGCTCTGGTTCATTGTTCCGATTACCTTGCTGGTTCTGTTTTTGTTGGTTTGGGTCGTGTTCCGCTTTCGTGCGGGTGCAAACCCGGAGCCTTCCAAAACCAGCCATAATACCGCCATTGAAGTAGTCTGGACCATTGGGCCCGTTATCATACTTCTGTTTCTGGCGGTCCCGTCTTTCCAGCTTCTGACGGCGCAATATTCGCCTGAAGATCCGACGCTCACCGTCAAGGCGACGGGATACCAGTGGTATTGGGGCTATGAGTATCAGGTCGATAATCCGGTCAGCTTTGATTCCCTTCTTTTAAAGGACGGTGATCGCGCCGCTGCCGGTAAGGAAGACCGCGCGCGTTATCCGCGTCTTCTCGCCGTCGATAACGAGGTCGTGGTTCCGGTCGGTGAAACGGTTCGCCTCCTTGTTACCGCTGCCGATGTGATCCATTCGTGGACGATTCCAGCTTTTGGCGTGAAGATGGATGCCGTTCCGGGACGTATCAACGAAGCCTGGTTCAAGGCTGACAAGGAAGGCCTTTACTACGGTCAATGCTCTGAGCTTTGCGGCAAGGATCATGGCTTCATGCCAATCGCCGTGCGCGTTGTCTCGAAAGAGCAGTATCAGACCTGGATCGCCGCTGCGGGATCTGACCTGAATGGCGCGAACAAGGCACTTCAGGCCGCTGTTGAAGGTGGCGCAAACGATAAAGTGGCTGCGGCGGGTCTCTGATCCCGATACGCAAGACTGTTGAAAACGGGAGCGAATTCCATGGCTGGCACAGCAGCTCACGAGCATGGTGCCCAAGACGACCACAAGCCGCACGGCTGGGTTCGTTGGGTATACTCGACCAATCATAAAGACATCGGTACTTTGTACCTGATTTTTGCAATCATCTCCGGCATCATCGGCGGCGCTCTATCCATCGCGATGCGCGCTGAACTCCAGGAGCCAGGCATTCAGATTTTCCATGGCCTTGCATCCATGGTTTACGGTGTTGAAGGTGATGCCGCGCTCGACGCCGGCAAGCAGATGTTCAATGTGTTCACCTCCGCGCATGCTCTGGTCATGATCTTCTTCATGGTCATGCCGGCGCTGATCGGTGGTTTTGCCAACTGGATGGTGCCGCTGATGATTGGCGCGCCCGACATGGCTTTTCCACGCATGAACAACATCTCGTTCTGGCTCCTGCCGCCAGCGCTGCTGTTGCTGCTGATCTCACTGTTCATGCCGTCGGCGCCCGGTGGCTGGGGTCCTGGTGGCGGCTGGACATTATATCCGCCGCTGTCGACCTCGGGTCAACCGGGACCGGCTGTGGACTTTGCCATCCTGGCAATCCACATCTCCGGTGCGTCGTCCATCCTTGGTGCGATCAATTTCATCACCACGATTCTCAACATGCGCGCACCGGGCATGACGCTGCACAAGATGCCGCTCTTTGCCTGGGCCGTGCTGGTTACGGCGTTCCTGCTTCTGCTTTCCCTGCCGGTTTTGGCGGGTGGCATTACCATGCTGCTGACAGATCGCAACTTCGGAACAACCTTCTTCACTCCGGACGGCGGTGGTGATCCGATCCTTTACCAGCACCTTTTCTGGTTCTTCGGACACCCGGAAGTGTACATTCTCATCCTGCCGGGCTTCGGCATCGTCAGCCACATCGTGTCGACCTTCTCACGCAAGCCGATCTTCGGTTACCTCGGCATGGCTTACGCCATGGTTGCAATCGGGGTTGTCGGTTTCGTTGTCTGGGCCCACCACATGTACACGGTTGGCCTGTCGCTCGATACGCAGCGCTATTTCGTCTTTGCCACGATGGTCATCGCGGTTCCGACGGGTATCAAGATATTCTCGTGGATCGCGACGATGTGGGGGGGCTCGATCACCTTCCGGGCACCGATGCTGTGGGCGATCGGCTTCATCTTCCTGTTCACGATCGGTGGTGTGACCGGCGTTCAGCTCGCCAATGCCGGACTCGACCGTGCACTTCACGACACCTACTATGTTGTGGCGCACTTCCACTACGTATTGTCTCTGGGTGCGGTGTTTGCAATCTTTGCGGGCTGGTATTACTGGTTCCCGAAGATGAGCGGCTATATGTATAATGAGTTCACCGCCAAGCTGCACTTCTGGGTCACCTTTATCGGCGTGAACCTGCTCTTTTTCCCGCAGCACTTCCTTGGCCTTGCTGGCATGCCGCGCCGCTACATTGACTATCCCGACGCTTATGCGGGCTGGAACATGGTGTCGTCCTACGGCTCGTATATTTCGGGCTTTGCTGTCCTGATCTTCCTCTACAATGTCTTTGAGGCATTCGCGAAGAAGCGTGAAGCCGGTGCAAACCCATGGGGTGATGGTGCAACCACGCTGGAATGGCAGCTCTCGTCGCCGCCTCCATTCCATCAGTGGGAACAGCTGCCGCGCATCAAGTAATCGTGCTATGGGCGGGGCACGGAAAAGGCTTCGCCCATCTTTACAAAATGTGCTATGGGCGGACGGCATTCTGTTCCGCCCGTCGCCGGTAGACGAAAAAGTTGGCCATCAATTGCGGCACTTTCCGACGGGGACAGAATGGTTTTCGGGAGGACATTGTCGTGATTGTGCCGATCCACGCTGTAGGGGCGTGGGGTTCGGACCGGTGAGTTTGAGGTTGTTAAAGTTAAAATGTCTCTGGTGGAAAAAAATGCAGGTACCGACGATGCGCTCGCTCTCTCCGAAGCGACAGCACGGGATTACCTTGTTCTTTTGAAACCCCGGGTGATGTCCCTTGTGGTCTTCACCGGGCTGGTCGGTCTCGTGGTCGCGCCGGGACATATGAATCCAGTTCTCGCCGCCATCAGCATCTTGTGCATCGCAGTTGGTGCTGGAGCATCGGGTGCGCTGAACATGTGGTACGATGCTGATATTGACGCGGTAATGAAGCGCACGCGCAATCGGCCCATTCCGGCAGGCGTCATTGCCCCCAACCAGGTTCTGGCTTTCGGTCTGACATTGTCGGCTTTTTCAGTCGTCACGCTTGGACTGATGGTCAACTGGTTGTCGGCGGCGCTGCTCGCCTTTACGATTTTCTTCTATGCTGTGATCTATACGATGTGGCTGAAGCGTTCGACGCCTCAGAACATCGTCATAGGCGGTGCCGCAGGCGCATTCCCTCCAATGATCGGTTGGGCGGCGGCGACGGGTGAAATCACATGGGACAGCGTCGTGCTGTTCATGATTATCTTCCTATGGACACCACCGCATTTCTGGGCACTGTCCCTCTTTTCAGCTAATGATTATGAAGCAGCGCATGTTCCGATGATGCCGAACGTTAAAGGCGAGCTTTCAACCCGACGTCAGGCGATGTTCTATGCGATCATCATGGCGCCAGTCGGCGTTCTGCCCTGGGTGCTCGGCTTTGCAGGGCCTGTCTATGGCGCGATTTCCACGCTGCTTGGATTGGCTTTCGTTTATTATGCATGGCGTATGTTGGTTGCAGGATCGCAGCCTGAAATGCTGTCGGCTGCCCGCAAACTATTTCGCTTTTCGCTACTTTACCTGTCGGGACTGTTCGCAGTGCTACTTGTAGAGGCACTGGTAATGAAGGCATTCGCCGCCTTTGGAGTGTTCTAATGGATAAAACCGTACAGAAGCCGGTGAACAGCGAGCTGGATTTGGTCGTTCCGACGGAGCGGCAAAAGCGGGCCCAGCGCAATCGTTCCCGGGGACTGGCGATCGCCTTGGTGCTGTTCGTGCTGCTGGTTTACGTCGGCACGATTGCGAAACTGGGTGCTAACATTCTGGTACGGCCACTCTAAATTTTATCGGGGAGGAGAAAATGGCGGATCAGCAGGAAAAGAATCAAAAGCTGAAAAAGCAACAGCGTTCCAACGCGACGATTGCTTTTGCTTGTTTGTCTTTCTTCGTCTGCATGATCGGTGCAGCCTATGCTTCCGTGCCGCTATACCGCATTTTCTGTCAGGTGACGGGCTATGGCGGCACGACGCAGCGCGTCGAACAATATTCCGATACCATCCTCGACAAAACCATCAAGGTGCGTTTCGACGCGAATACGGCCAATGGGCTGCCATGGGATTTCAAACCCGTGCAGCGTGAGGTCACGGTTCGCATCGGCGAAACGACGTTGATCAAGTATGAAGCGCGCAACCTGTTCGATCAGGCGACCTACGGCCGGGCAAGCTTCAACGTCGCGCCGGGCCGGGCCGGGGCTTATTTCAACAAGGTTGAATGCTTCTGCTTTACAGATACGACCTTGAAGCCTGGCGAGGATATGGAAATGCCGGTGCTGTTCTTTGTCGATCCGGAGATTGTTAACGATCCCGATTTGAAGGATGTCAAAACGATCACGCTGTCATATACGTTCTTTCCGATTGAGAAGCCGAAGCCTGTCGCAAACGCCAAGGCGGAGACCTCGACGAACGGAAGTTGATGCCTTGAGCATTTTCGAACCAAAAGTGCGAAGCGGTTTTGTGTTGGATAATGCATAAAAACATAGAGATAGAGTATTCTCGATGTTTCAGGAAAACGCGAAATGCCCTGGCGGCGCACAATGCCGCAAAGACAAAACAATGAAGCGGTTTTACTCTGACGGGAGATACCGCTTGTTATAGACAGACTTGCTTGGCAACCCGGTTGGGGAGTATGCAAGAAGGTACGAGAGAGGAACCCCTAAGGGGATTTACGGGGAGAAACATGGCCGACGTTCATCAGAAAAATCACGACTATCATATCATCGCGCCGAGCCCTTGGCCGTTCCTTAGCTCGGTGGGTGCATTCGTGCTTGCCGTTGGCGGTATTGCCTGGATGCGTTACATCAACTCCGGCGAGCTGCCGTTTTTCGGCCTGAATGTCGTGACGCCGTGGATTTTCTTCATCGGCCTCGCAATCGTGCTTTACTGCATGTATGGCTGGTGGTCCGATACGATCAAGGAAGGGCATGAGGGACATCATACCCGCGTCGTGTCGCTGCATCTTCGCTATGGCATGATCATGTTCATTGCCTCGGAAGTGATGTTCTTCGTGGCTTGGTTCTGGGCGTTCTTCGATGCCAGTCTCTTCCCGAATGAAGTGCATCAAGTAGCGCGCGCCGAATTTACTGGCGGCGTCTGGCCTCCGAAGGGTATCGAGGTTCTCGATCCTCTGCATCTGCCGCTTTACAACACCGTTATCCTGCTATTGTCGGGTACGACGCTGACCTGGGCGCACCATGCGCTGCTGCACAACGACCGTAAGGGTATGATTGCCGGCCTTGCGATCACCGTAGCTCTTGGTGTTCTGTTCTCCTTTGTACAGGTGTATGAGTACATTCACGCGCCATTCGCGTTCAAGGATTCGATCTACGGCGCAACTTTCTTCATGGCGACGGGTTTCCACGGCTTCCACGTTTTCATCGGCACGATCTTCCTTTTGGTCTGCTTGATCCGCGCCATTGGCGGCGATTTTACGCCGAAGCAGCATTTCGGTTTTGAAGCAGCTGCCTGGTACTGGCACTTCGTCGACGTGGTCTGGCTGTTCCTGTTCTTCGCCATCTATGTCTGGGGTGGCTGGGGCGCGCCAATGCATGCAGGCTGATTGCCAGCAGTCAAAGGTTCGAAGGCGGCCCTGGCGACATGGCCGCCTTTTGTTTGTGAAGAGATGTTGAGAAGGGAAACGCAATGCCGGATCAGAACATTTATCCCCCCGTCGATCCCATAAAGAGCGGCATTGCTGGACATTGCCCGCGTTGCGGCGAAGGAAAACTGTTCGACGGTTTTCTAAAAGTGGCTCCGCGCTGCAAGGCCTGCGGGCTGGATTACTCTTTTGCCGATTCCGGCGATGGGCCCGCGGCATTCGTCATTCTGATTATCGGTTTTATCGTCGTCGGTCTTGCGCTCTGGATGGAAGTGAATTTCGGGCCGCCGCTCTGGGTGCATTTTATTCTATGGGTGCCGCTGGCCGTTATCCTCAGCCTCGTGGCCATGCGGTGGGCAAAGGGCGTTCTTATCAATATGCAGTATCGTCATAAGGCCGCGCAGGGGCGTCTGGACAGCCGACAGGATGACGGCCAATGACGGCAGCACAGCAGTCGCGCCGCTTTCCTTGGGGAGTGGTGATCGCATCCGCCATCGCGCTGGCTATTTTGCTGGCGCTTGGCACCTGGCAGGTGGAACGACTGCAATGGAAGGAAGCGCTGATCGCATCGACCGAACAGCGCATTCATGAGCCGCCACTACCGCTTTCCGAAATGGAGAAAGTCTACAAGGAGGAGGGATCGGTCGAGTATCGTTCGGTGACGGTCTCGGGTACCTTCATGCATCAGGGCGAACGGCATTTTCTGGCCACTTATAAGGGAGTCGCCGGATACAATGTCTATACGCCGCTGATGCTGGAAGATGGGCGCTTCGTATTGGTTAATCGCGGTTTCGTTCCTTACGAAAAGAAAGATCCGGCAACGCGTGCTGAAGGACAGCTCGACGGCCCGGTAAGCGTCACTGGGCTGGCACGTGATCCCTTGTCGGCAAAGCCCGGCTTTTTCCTTCCCGACAATGATATCGCCAAGAATATCTTCTACTGGAAGGATTGGACGGCGATGGGGACAAGCGCCGGTTTGCCAAGTCTGGATGAGGTCGTGCCGTTCTTTATCGACGCCGACAACAAGCCCAATCCGGGTGGTTTACCCATTGGCGGCGTGACGATTATCGATTTTCCCAACAATCATCTGCAGTATGCGGTAACATGGTACGGCCTTGCCCTGGCCCTGATAGGGGTGGTCGGAGCGTGGTTCTGGCGCTATCGAAAAGGGGGGAGGGGTTGACAACGGTCTCGTTGCGGCCCAACTCCCAGACTAAAACGTGTCTTTCCCATGTGGGACCGCATCTTTGTGGGGAAATCAGTTCACCGGACTGATTTTTGATTCCGCCGAGATGGGATAAAGACATGCGATGAAATAAAAGACTGAAGCGCGACGCGCTTAAGTTTAAAGCCACGCCGAACCTTGCGAGCACGCTTCATGACTGATCAGCGACCACCACTGGAAATCCGCCTTTGCGGCCCGCGCGGCTTTTGTGCCGGAGTGGATCGGGCGATCCAGATCGTCGTGCTGGCGCTGAAGAAGTACGGCGCGCCGGTTTATGTTCGCCATGAGATCGTTCACAACCGTTATGTGGTCGAGGGCTTGCAATCGCGCGGCGCGATCTTTGTCGAGGAACTGGACGAGATACCTGCAGAGCACCGTGACCAGCCGGTAGTGTTTTCCGCCCACGGTGTGCCGAAATCAGTGCCTGCCGACGCCCAAGCCAAGAACCTGTTTTATCTTGATGCAACCTGTCCCCTTGTTTCCAAGGTGCATAAGCAGGCCATGCGTCATCAACGCCTTGGTCGCCATGTCATCTTGATCGGTCATTCCGGTCATCCGGAAGTGATCGGCACCATGGGACAATTGCCCGAGGGTGCCGTTACGCTGATCGAAACGGTTGAGGATGCACAAAACTGCCATTTCAATGACGAGAACAATCTTGGTTTCGTGACGCAGACAACGCTCTCAGTGGATGACACTGCAGGCATTATCGAGGTATTGCAGGCCCGCTTTCCAAACCTTTCGGCCCCGGCGGCAGAGTCGATCTGCTATGCGACGACCAACCGCCAGGACGCGGTGCGATCCGCCGCTCCCGGCTGCGATCTTTTTCTGATCGTCGGTGCACCAAATTCATCCAACTCCAAGCGTCTGGTTGAGGTCGCGGAGAAGGCAGGCGCGCGGATGTCGATGCTGGTTCAACGCGCCGCTGATATCGAATGGGATCGCATCGGGGATATATCGGTGGTGGGGCTGTCGGCCGGGGCTTCGGCACCTGAAATCATCGTCGATGAAATCATTGATGCCTTCAAGGCACGCTTCAACGTGAAAATCGAGCTGGCTGAAACGACGGTCGAGACTGAGAACTTCCTGGTAAATCGCGAGATTCGCGATGTGGAACTGACGGTCCGAGACATGGCCTTCGTCAACGGCGAACACCGGGTGGCTGGTATTCCAAAACTGATGCCCAAGGACAATTGAGGGAAATAAGCGGCATGGCCGTCTATACGGATATCAATGAAATCGAACTTGGCACTTTCCTGCAGCAGTATGATATCGGCACACTGACATCTTACAAAGGCATCGCGGAAGGCGTGGAGAACTCCAACTATCTTCTGCACACATCTTCAGGTTCCTTCATCCTGACGCTCTACGAAAAACGCACCAATCGCGAAGACCTGCCGTTCTTTCTGGGCCTGATGCAGCATCTGGCCCGCCGTGGCCTCGAATGCCCTCAGCCGGTGGTCCGTCGTGACGGCTCCACAATTGGTGAACTTGCCGGACGACCTGCCGCAATTGTCACATTCCTTGAGGGCATGTGGATGCGCCGTCCAACGGTCGAGCACTGCGAAGCTGTCGGCGAAGGATTGGCCCATATGCATCTGGCAGGCGCTGATTTTTCACTGCACCGCCGCAATGGTTTGACGCTTTCCGACTGGCGCCCATTGTGGAACCTGTCGCGTGAACGCGCGGATGCGGTAGAACCAGGCCTCGTCCGCGAGGCGGAAGCCGACCTTGCCTTTCTTGAACAGAACTGGCCTGCCGATCTGCCGCAAGGCGTGATTCACGCCGATCTCTTCCCGGATAATGTCTTTTTCCTTGGCGACAAGCTTTCGGGCTTTATCGATTTCTATTTTGCCTGCACGGACATTCTGGCCTACGACGTTGCCGTTTGCCTGAACGCATGGTGCTTTGAAAAGGACTTCTCTTATAATCGCACCAAGGGAGCAGCGCTTCTGCGCGGCTATACATCGGTTCGTCCGCTTTCTGTGGCTGAGGCCGATGCGCTGCCGGTTCTGGCGCGCGGCGCCGCCATCCGCTTTATGCTGACCCGGCTTTATGACTGGCTCAATGTCCCGGAAGGCAGTTTCGTGATCAAGAAAGACCCGATGGAATATGTGCGCAAGATGCGCTTCCATCGTCAGATCGAAACAGCTGCTGAATATGGTTTGGAGCAACAGGGAGCGGCTGCGTGAAGCGGATTGAGGCTTTTACGGATGGTGCCTGCTCGGGCAATCCCGGTCCCGGTGGCTGGGGGGCAATTCTGCGCTGGAACGGTAACGTCAAGGAGTTAAAGGGCGGCGAAGCCGATACCACCAACAATCGTATGGAACTAATGGCGGCTATCTCGGCGCTTTCGGCACTCAAGGAACCGTGCGAAGTCGATCTCTATACGGATTCAGTTTATGTGCGCGATGGCATTTCCGGCTGGATCGAAGGCTGGAAGCGCAACGGCTGGAAGACTGCTGCCAAGAAGCGGGTCAAGAATGCCGAATTGTGGCAGGCGCTCGATGAGGCGCGCAAACCGCACAAAGTTAACTGGCATTGGGTCAAGGGCCATGCAGGGCATCCAGAAAACGAACGCGCGGATGAACTCGCCCGTGAAGGCATGGAACCGTTTAAATATGTCGGCCACCGGACTTTGAAGGTGAAATAGCAAGGGCGACTTTCGCCGCCCTTCTTTATTCTCAAAGCTGGTCGAGAAGGGCTGCAGCTGCGGATGTGACCGCCTGGCCCGGCTGTTCCTCGATATTGAGAGATTTTACTACACCGTCTTCGATGATGGCAGAATAACGCTTGGAGCGCACACCGAGGCCGCCACCGGAAAGATCGATATCGAGACCGGCTGCCTTGGTGAAGGTTGCACTTCCATCGGCAAGAAAGAGGATCTTTCCTTCGCCACCGGTGTTCTGCGCCCAAGCGCCCATGACGAATGGATCGTTTACCGCCACAACTGCGATTTGATCGACCCCTTTAGCGAGGATCGCGTCGCGGTTTTCGAGATAGCCCGGCAGATGATTGAGGCTGCAGGTCGGCGTGAAGGCACCTGGAACCGCAAAGAGAACAACTTTCTTGCCTTTGAAGACTTCATCGGTCGTCATTTCCTTAACGCCATCGGTAGTCTTTACCTTGAAAGTTGTTGCAGGCAGCTTGTCGCCAACTTTGATCGTCATTTAATCTCTCCTCGGGCAAGGGCGTCTGCTCCTCTGCCATTGTCAAATTCTCATCCGCACCGCGAAGCGGGGGATGACACAGTTAAACCGATAACTGGTCGCTGGACAATTTTAAAACACGGATAAAAGCAGGAAAGACTAATCCAGCGTTACCTGACCGGAGACGGCTCTTCCATTCTGCACAATGGTGTAATCGATAATGGCATTGTCTGCCGTGCCGTGCATTGTAGCGGTAAAACGCTGACCGGATTGCCCACTCTGGATCGCAATAGCATCGGAAAGCCTGATCTTGTCACTGGCAACAAACAGTTCCGCTGGGGCGACAGGGTCGGGAACGGTGAGGTCGAAGACGGCCTTATCTCCTTCCCGTTTTACATCGCTTATGCCGAATTCTGCGGATGCCGGTGTAGGGAGTCGTTCGAACGCGGTCTCAATGATCGTGCGGGCAGCAACTTCTTGCGGCGAAGCTGGCTGCCCTTTGCCATCGAGCGGGAAGTCGAATGTAGCCTGTACCGGAACGCAGATTTTCTCGCAGACCCCGAGAAAAACATGGCCCTTTAGTCGCGTATCAGCGGGTTTCAGGTGAAACACTATCGGCAGCGAAACCGGGTGCTTATATCCGATCCCGCCTTCATCATCCCCTGCAAATCGGACAGGTGCCGGGAAATCGATCCGCGCTTTGGCATCCCCCTCGATATTGATCTGCGGTGGAACGCCTGCATCGCCGGGATTACGCCAATAGGTCTTCCAGCCGGGCTGCAACTCGATCTGCAAGGCACCGCGCCTTTCGTGGCTGGCCGCTTTATTGGTGCCATTGTCTTCAAGCACGACGCGAACGCGTCCGCCTGGCGTCTCGGTCCAGTCAGAGTTGGATGCGATTGCTGGTAGTGCCAGCGAGGCTAACAGAAAAGGTGCGAGAGCAAGCGTTCGAATGTTCATGGACAAAAGATGGAATGAAAAGATGGTCGCTTCAAGTCCAATATTGCCGAGCTTGCACCGTTTGGCGGCTGGCAGTGCTGTGGTGTCCTGTCTGGCTACTTGAACGGATTCTCACTCTGAACGTGGGGCGCGAAATAAATGACCATTGTTATTTTACGCAGTCTTGCTACCTTCATATTCATGACCATTCTAAAGACGCCGAACAAGGAGCAGGGTTTTCTGAACGGGCAGTTCCTGCTTGCCATGCCCGGAATGAGCGACGAGCGTTTTGCCCGGTCGGTGGTCTATATTTGTGCGCATTCCGATGAAGGCGCGATGGGTTTCATCATCAATCAGCTTCAGCCAGTTGAATTTCCAGATCTCCTGCGTCAGATCGGGGTCATCGATGAGGATGAATTGATTATTCTGCCGGATCGCGCACAGCATATGATGGTGCGTAATGGTGGGCCTGTGGATCGTACGCGTGGTTTCGTGCTGCATTCCGACGATTATATGGTCGACTCGACCATGCCGGTTTCGGAGGATGTCTGCCTTACTGCAACCGTCGATATTCTGCGTGCCATTTATGGGGGCAGGGGGCCGTCACAGGCTTTAATGGCGCTTGGTTATTCTGGTTGGGCGCCAGGCCAGATCGAAGCAGAACTTGCCGAGAATGGCTGGCTGACCTGCGACGCGCCGCTCGACATGCTGTTCGATAGTGATATCGAGGGCAAGTACGCGCGCTTAATGCTCCACATGGGCATTGATATGTCCCGGCTCGTCTCTGATGCGGGGCATGCTTGATGTAAGGGAGTAAGGGAGTAAGGGAGTAAGGGAGTAAGGGAGTAAGCTAAAAATCACTTGCTTTAGCTTATCCGATTCTTTCAAATTCCCCTAACATACTGCCCTAAATCAAGCCGCTGCCGCGTCCCGCTGTTCGCGGATCATGCGCGTTGCCTCGTCGCGACTCGTTGGCTGGCCGAACATAAAGCTCTGCACATACTCGCAACCCATCTGACGAAGCTGAAGTGCATCGCTTTCGCTCTCCACGCCTTCCGTGACGACGGCGAGGCCAAGATCGTGCGCCATGCTCACAATCGAGCGAAGCAGCGTCGCTTTCTGTGGCTGATCGCCTTTCACGAAGGAACGATCGATCTTGATGATGTCGAACGGGAAACGCGTGAGATAAGCCAGCGACGAATAACCGGTCCCGAAATCGTCTAGCGACAAGCCGATGCCCATCGCTTTGAGGCGTGCCAGGACATGCGTGGACTGCTCCGGATTCTCCATAAGAACGGATTCCGTCAGTTCAAGCTTGAGGCTGCCCGGATTGAGATGAATGCGCGAAAGCACCGAGCGGACATCATTGATGAGGTCCTGACGGATGAGTTGCGTGGATGACAGATTGACCGAAACGAAAAGTTCGAGCTTCGGAAACTGCTCCTGCCAGGCGAACAGATCTTCTGCAGCCCGTTGCATTGCAAAGAGGCCAAGCTGGATGATGAGACCAGAGTTTTCGGCAATCGGAATGAATTCCGACGGCGAAATGGCGCCGCGCCGCGGATGTTCCCAGCGCATGAGCGCTTCGAAACCGGCAATTGTGCCTTCATCAAGTTTGACGATGGGCTGATAGACAAGGCTGATTTCGTCACGTTCAAGCGCACGGCGCAGATCGGATTCAAGCTGAAGTTTGTCGCTGCCGATGGCTCTGAATGCCGGACGGAATGGTTCGATACGGTCTCCACCGAAACGCTTTGCCTGATACATGGCAAGCTCAGCGTCTTTCACGAAATCTTCCGCGGTCGTCGCCGTTTTCGTCCAGGTAATCAGGCCGACGGACGATGTCAGAACGATTTCGCGCTTTGCATAGGCAATCGGTGCGCGCACGGCCTGACGCAAAGCTTCGGCGAAGGATGCGATGCGCCCCGGATCGCTTTCAGAGGCTAGCAACAGGCCGAACTGGTCAGAGGACAGGCGCGAGAGCGTGTCCTGCGGCTTCATGAGGCGCCCCAGACGACGCGAAATGGTCAGGAGGATCGTATCGCCTGCCGACATACCGAGGCTGTCATTGACCTGTTTGAAGCGGTCGATATCGATGATGAACACTGTTGGGTGCAGGTTGCTTTCCCCGCGTGCCATATTCATGACATTGCTGAGACGGTCGAGGAACAGCTCGCGGTTGGGAAGGCCGGTCAGATTATCGTGCACCGCATCGTGCAACAGGCGTTCCTCCGCCTTCTTCTGTTCCGTCACATTGACCAGTGTACCGACGCAGCGCACCACTTCGCCATCCGAACCGATGACGGGGCGCGCCCGCAGCGCATACCAGTGATAGTGGCCATCATTGGCGCGCAGCCGGAAAATCTGGCCGATCCGTCCGCGCCGGTTTTCCAGAATGGCGTCAAGCGTAGACCGGAACCGGTCGCGATCATCGGCGTGCATGGCGGGAAGCCAGTTGCGCACCGGGCCTTGCAGACTGTTGGCGGTATGGCCGAGATAATTGGCAATGTTTGGCGTTGTCACCACGCGATCACGCGGCACGTCCCAATCCCATACGATGTCCCCCGCACCGATGACAGCTAGCGCCTGCCGCTCCATGTCAGATAGAAGGCCCTGTTGCAGCGCTCCGCCAGCAAAGGCATGCTGCATGACGGTAAAGCCAATCAGAAGAACGATCAGGACAAGACCGCCGCCAAGTGCAGGCTGCACGATATCATTATCGAGCTGGCCCGATACTGTCATCCAGGCACCCAGCAACCATATGAGGGTAAGGAGCCAGGCCGGTATCAGCATGACAGCGCGATCATAACCCTTGACCGCCAGATAGCCGATGATGGCGACACCGGACAGGACGGTAAGCGCTAGCGAAATGCGCGCAATACCGGAAGCCACGGGCGGGTCGAAGACGGCAACCCCTGCAAGTGCCAGCAGGCCCAGCACCCAGGTCACCGCGCCATAGCTGAAATGATCGTGCCAGCGATTGAGATTGAGATAGGTGAACAGGAAAATCACAAGTGAGGCTGCTAGTGCCACCTCGGTGCCGGCGCGCCAGATTTGTTCGTTGCCCGGCGTTATCTCCATCAGCTTGTTCCAGAAGCCGAAATCGACGCAGATATAGGCCAGAACCGCCCATGCAAGTGCGGCGGTTGCGGGGAACAGTGAAGTGCCCTTGACGACGAAAAGGATAGTCAGAAACAGCGCCAGCAGGCCGGAAATTCCGAGCAGGATCCCGCGATAGAGCGTGTAGGAATTAACCGCATCCTTATAGGCTTCCGGCTCCCACAGATAAAGCTGGGGCAGATTGTGTGAGGACAGTTCGGCCACGAAGGTAACAACGCTGCCCGGATTGAGTGTGATGCGGAAAATGTCTGCATCGGCACTTGGCTGGCGATCGAGCGCGAAGCCCTCGCTCGGCGTGATTGATGCAATGCGCGGAGAGCCAAGATCGGGCCAGATGACGCCGGAGCCGACAAGACGGAAATGCGGAGCGACAATCAGGCGGTCGATCTGCTCATCGGTGGGGTTTGCAATCGAGAAAGCGGCCCAGTCGCCGGATGCCTTGCTGTTTTGATCGGCCTGCACTTCGATGCGGCGGACAATACCGTCAGGACCCGGTGCGGTCGATACCTGGACGCTTTCGCCCTTGTTGCGCAGAAGTTCGACAGCGCGAGACAGGTCGAGGGCAGTATCTTCCTTGGAAATTTTTATCGGTTCAATGGCTGATGCCTGAATGACCGAAACGGTCAGAAAAACCACGAGCGCAAGAAACCTTGCACCGGCAACAAACCACTTATCCGCAAAACCCGTCACGAGCGTCCAACCTTGCCATTGATCATGCGGCTATTCGTCATACGTTTGTCGCTTTCTATAAGGGCGAAAAGCAGGTGATCCTGCCAGAAGCCGTTTATCTTGAGATAGGAACGCAGCAGTCCTTCTCTCTCAAATCCGGCTTTTTCGAGAAGCCGTATCGAACGCTCGTTATGAGGGATACAGGCTGCTTCAATCCGGTGCAACTGCAGTCGGTCGAATGCGAAGGGGATAACCAGCGACAGCGCTTCGGTCATATAGCCTTTGCCGGCATAGGGCGCCCCACTCCAGTAGCCGATCATGCCGTTCTGGCCGACGCCACGCCGGATATTGCCGAGCGTAATGCCACCGACGAGCTTGTTGTCGCTGTTGCGGAACACAAAAAACGGGTAGCCGGTACCGGCCGCGATTTCATCCTGAAAGCGCCTTATCCGATGGCGAAAGGCGCTCTTGGTAAGATCGTCATCGGGCCAGGTCGGCTCCCATGGCGCGAGAAAGGCCCGGCTTTGCTCGCGCAGACTGGCCCAGTTTGCAAAATCGCTCATCATCGGCTCGCGCAGATAAATGCGCTGGCCACGCAGGACGTTCGGATTGCTTCTACGGAAGGGCAGGCCGATCATGACGGGATAAGGCAATATGGCAGTAAGTCAGTAAGGCAATAGGGAAGGGTGGACGTATTCGCCGAGCTAAACATACTGCCCTACTCCCCTAATGCCCTATTGCCTTAATTATACAGCGATTTTCCTCGCATGCGCACTGGTCGAAAGGGCGTCAGACAGTCCGTCGAAGCTCATCAGACGTCCAATAGGGCCGACACCGGCGATAGTGGGCTTGCTGTCGAGGAACAGGCGCCCGGCCAGATCGGTCAGCCGTTCTGGAGTAATCAGCGAGAGACGGTCCATCAGTTCGCTATTTTCGACAGGACGACCATAGAGCAGGAACTGGCGTGCCATCTGGCCTGCACGGCTTGCAGCGCTTTCCTGCGACATAAGCAGGCTCGCGCGATATTGCGCGCGCGCGCGATCCACTTCTTCCAGACTGATGGAGTCGGCGGCCCTGTGCAGTTCATCGATCAGGACGGGGACCAGTTCGACAAGTTCGTCGCGACCTGTCGCTGCATGGATGCCGAACAGACCGGTATCCGAGAAGCCCCAATGGAAGGCATAGACTGAATAGCATAAACCGCGCTTCTCACGCACTTCCTGGAAGAGACGCGAGGACATACCGCCGCCCAGTACCATGGACAGGAGCTGCGAGGCATAGAAGTCGCGCACATGATAGGCGCGTCCTTCGAAGCCGATCAGAACCTGCGCATCCATCAGTTCGCGATTTTCGCGGAAATCACCGCCGACATAATGGGCAAGGTCGAGTGTTGGCGCTGTATTGTGGGCGCGGAAACTGCCGAGACGTTTTTCAACTTCCTTGACGAAAGCATCGTGATCAATGCCACCCGCCGCAGTCACGACCATGCGGTCAGCGCTGTATTGTTCATCCATATATTGGCGCAGATCGGTGGAGGTGAACGACATCACTGTCTCGGGTTCGCCGAGAATGGCGCGTCCGATCGGCTGATGGCGGTAGGCTGTTTCGGTGAAGCGGTCGAAAACAATATCGTCGGGTGTGTCGTGCGCCGCGCCGATTTCCTGCATGATAACCTGTTTCTCGCGTTCCAGTTCGGCTTCATCGAACTTGGAAGCGGTCAGGATGTCGGAAAGAATGTCGATTGCCAATGGCACATCGTTGCGCAGAACACGCGCATAATAGGATGTGGTCTCGACGCTGGTGGCGGCATTGATCTCGCCGCCGACATTTTCAATATCCGATGCGATCTGCCACGCTGTACGTTTTTCGGTTCCTTTGAATGCCATATGCTCAAGAAGATGAGCAATGCCATGTCTGTCGGTAGCTTCGTTCCGCGCTCCGGCTTTGACCCAGATTCCAAGCGCCACGCTTTCCACGTGGGACATCGTATCGGTGGCTATCGTCAATCCATTGGAAAGACGCGTTACTTCAACACCCATAAGCAAACTGCTCCCTGCATTCCCGCTCTGGTTCTCGTCTCGGAGCCGGTCTTTTTAAGCTCTCGAATGGCGGCGAACGTATTCTTCCACGATTTTCAGGTCGTTGTGAAGAACTGTGAAGCTTTCTTTTCGTTGCATCAAGTCCGAAAGCCACGCCGGAAGCTGCGGCTCGACACCGCTGGCAGCCTTTACGGCATCGGGAAATTTGGCCGGATGTGCCGTTGCCAGAACAACCATCGGCGCGGCACCGGACACATTTTCGCGAGCGACCTTCACGCCGATTGCCGAATGCGGATCAAGCAGATAGCCATCCGCCTCAAGCACGGATTTGATCGTTGCTGCGGTCTCGTCGACAGTCGAACGACCAGCGGCGAATTCGCCACGGATCGCCGAAAGCGGCTTTTCGGATATCGAAAAACCGCCGGATTGCTTCAGGCTTTCCATCAGGCCGCGCAATGCCGCCGCGTCGCGTCCATGGGCTTCGAACAGGAGACGTTCGAAGTTCGAGGAAATTTGGATATCCATCGACGGCGATGTCGTCTGTGCGACGCCGCGCATTTCATATGCGCCGGTTTCAAGCGTGCGTGAGAGAATGTCGTTATCGTTGGTGGCAATAATCAGCCGATCGATAGGCAGTCCCATGCGCTTGGCCACATAGCCTGCAAAAATATCGCCGAAATTACCGGTCGGTACGGTGAAGGATACGGCCCGATCCGGCGCGCCGAGGCTCAGCGCCGCTGTGAAGTAATAAACGACCTGTGGCATGATGCGGGCCCAGTTGATCGAGTTCACACCCGAAAGCGACAGTGCATCACGGAATTGAAGGTCGTTGAACATGCCTTTTACAAGGTTCTGGCAATCATCGAAATTACCGTCGATGGAAAGGGCATGAACGTTGGAGAAGCCGGATGATGTCATCTGGCGCTGCTGCACTGGCGACACGCGGCCGTTCGGGAACAGGATGAAAATATCGGTGTTGTCACGACCGCCAAAGGCTTCAATGGCCGCGCCACCCGTATCGCCCGATGTTGCTCCGACAATGGTGGCACGTTCGCCGCGCTGCGCCAGAACATAATCCATCATGCGAGCAAGAAGCTGCATTGCGACGTCCTTGAAGGCGAGTGTCGGACCGTGGAAAAGCTCAAGGACGAATTCATTTGCGCCTGTCTGGACCAGCGGACAGACTGCATCGTGACGGAAAGTACCGTAGGCTTCATGCACCATGCGGCGGAAATCCGAATGCGGGATTTCGCCATCGACAAATGGAGTGAGCACCGCCAGCGCAATATCCACATAGGATTTCCCGCGCAGTTCGCGAATCTGTTCTGGCGAAAACTGGGGATAATCCTGCGGTAGATAGAGACCGCCATCCCGGGCAAGACCGGCCAGCAATGCATCGCTGAACCCCAGGACCGGCGCTTCCCCACGCGTGCTTACATATTTCATTTCTTGGGCCTTCATTTCAGATCGGCGCGGTTTTGAGCCGCGTAATGCAATAGAGCTTCCCTAAAAAAGCCGCAAGGTTTTAAAGCATGTTGGCGTGGATGGGGGGTTGCTCTCTGGAGCAAAAAACGGGAAAACGTCATCACGCTATACACATGCGTGATGTAGAAGACAGCTCTATCAGTGCAGGGAAGCCGGTTTATGCAAACAGCACCACAGAATCGTTCATCGTTGTTTCCAGTCTTTGCAACGGTTTTGCTCGTAGCCCTCGCAGGCTGCACAACCAGTGGCACTGATAAGGCTGCCGACGGAGCCGCAGGTTCCTCATTGACTACGCCCGCCGTTTCCGGCGATCAGCGCGTTAAGGAATCCGAGCTTCGCGCTTTCTGCCCTTCGGTTTCGTTGCGCGACGGCACGGCCTTCTTCAATACATATGAAAAGGGTGGCGATAAGGACCCCGCGCGCGTGATCTATCAGGCGGCCCTGACCGACACGACCCGCGCCTGCCAGTACGGCGCTGGAACCATGACCATCGACGTTGCTGCGGCCGGCAAGGTTGTCCCTGGGCCGAAGTTCAAGACTGGCACCATCACCATGCCGATCCGTGTTGCTGTCCGTCAGGGCGATCAGGTCATCTATTCCAAACTGCACAAGCAGGCGGTTAGTATATCCAATGGGGACACAGCCACCCAGTTCGTCTTCAATGACAAGGCAATCACTGTGCCGATGACGGATAAGAAAAATATCCAGATTTTCGTTGGTTTTGACGAAGGGCCGTACAATACGAAGTAAAAAATTACCGAGATCCTCGATAATATAAGCCTGTTCATAAACGATGCGTGGATCAGCATATCCGCGCATCGTTTATATTTTCTATAATTTATTTATGCTGGTTCGCACTCAGGCATATTTTACAGTGTTAATTTTATGTGATTGTGATAATCTGAGACATTATTTTGGTTTTAATCTTGTATTAATGCGGATTCAGATAATGTTCGTGTGTTTGGATCGAGTTGTGCTGTAAAGCCTTTATCGTACTTGTATTGGAATACCGGCGATAGTTGAATTTGATAAATCCCTGAACATAATCTGATATATTTGAGGGCAAGTATCATATGCGATTTGATCGCAGTAAATTTCTAAAGCCTGTTCCTCTCATCTTACTTCTTATGCTGTTTCTTGGTGCGGCTTTCGGGCAGTGGGCAGGCAATAGATTGCGAATTTTGGATGAAGAGCGGCACATAAATATTTATATGGCCGCTTTGCTTGCTCATGCAAATCGCCTGGTTGTTTCTGCGCATGAAACAATCGATGCGGCCAATCGCTCACCCTACGAGATGTGTTCTCCAGAAGATATGGCATATCTACGGGATCTGATCTTTTCTGCTTATCAGATCAAGGATATAGGTCGTTTTCGCGGTGGCCGTTTTATCTGTTCCACACTTCTGAGCAATATCCCTGGACAACCCGACCGTTCGCCTGCGGATGTTCATTTGAGTGACGGCACTTATGTTTATGGCGACCGATCCTTGATTACTCCGGGCAGCCACGGTTCCGTGATTGGTAAAGACGCAGCCAATGTTGTTTTGAGTTCGGTCGCATTCGATCTGCTCCATACGCCGCAATACGGCTTTGCAATCTATATGCGCGATGCGGATCAGAAGCATTTCGCCCGCCTTTACAGTTATCCGTCGGGGAATTTTCCCGCACCAGATTTCGGCGATCTTGGACGGAAATACGACGTGCTGAGCAACGTTATCAAGGAATATCGCTGTGATGACAATACGGGAATCTGTATTGCTCTCGAGGCACGCTTGGACAATTCCGGCAACTCCGCCCGGTGGAAATCTTTCATCGCAGTCAGTCTCGGAATGCTCGCAGGTGCAACTCTTGGCTTGGGGTGGTTCGCTTATCGCAACCGCGAACGCCCCTTAGCGTCCATGCTCAACAAAGCCTTGAGAGCCCGGCAGCTTGAGGTTGTTTATCAACCGGTGGTCAATGTGGCGGATGCCAAAATTACTGGCTTCGAAGCCTTGTTGCGCTGGCAGTTGCAAACTGGCGACCTGATACCGCCCGATGTGTTTATCGCTGAAGCGGAAGAGAAGGGTATGGCAGGCCGGGTAACAGCCTATGTCGTGGATCATGTTATCGATGAAATGGGAGATTTATTGCGTCGCAATCGAAATCTTCAGATTAACATCAATATTACCGCCAGTGATGTTCAGGCGTCCGCATTTCAACAAAACATCCAGACGAAACTGGCTGACGCGGGGATCGATCCTCGTCAGATTGGTCTTGAGCTTACGGAACGCACAGCAGTAGATTTTTCGAAAGCGTCGAAGGGCATTAGGCAGCTTCGTGATCAGGGGCACAAAGTCTATATCGATGATTTTGGAACGGGCTATTCAAGCCTTTCCTATCTTGGCGAGCTGCAGATCGACGCGATCAAGATCGACAAAGCTTTTACGCGCACTGTCTGTACTGACGGGGATACGGTGTCGATCGTTCCCCAGATCATATCGATGGCGCGGCAGCATAATCTCGGCATCGTGGTCGAAGGCATCGAAACTGAAGCTCAGGCTGAATATTTCCGCAAAATGAAGAAGCCGATGACAGCGCAGGGCTGGTTCTATGGCAAACCGCTACAAGCCGAAGAAGCCAAGGCGCTGGTGACGGTCAGTTTGCCAAAAACCAGACGAAAGCGTACCCGAGCAGTCACGGGAACAGCCTAAAATAACCGGTTCCGTGGATAAATGCAGATCGATAAAATTCGAATTAAATGCGACTGCCGGTATGAAATGAATGGCAACGGATTTAGGCTAGTGTGTTCTTATGAAACAGAAATACGAACGCATTCTTGAGCCGACGGACACCTGGGCGATCTTCGATACGTCCACTGGCGAACCCGTCATTATGGGAACCCGCCTGCTGATCGGCCTCTCTGAGAGCGAAGCCGAAGAGCTTCTGGCAATTCTCAATGCTCCGCCGAAAGGACGCAACAAACAATCCGCCGCCTGACAAAAACCGGGCGTCGGATTATCTCATTCAGGCATCAGTCCAGATGGACAGCGCTTCGATAACGCTTGGCAAATCCTTGTGGCGATGGATGACGGTTTCCGCACCGGCATCGGTCAGCTTGTCGGCATGGCCGGGATAGGTGTGTGCACCGCCCGTAAAGCCGATCACACGCATGCCAGCGGCGCGCGCGCCCTGAATGCCATGCGCGGAATCTTCAATCACGATAACATCCTTCGGATCGACCCCGAATTGCTTGGCCGCATAGAGGAACACGTCTGGAGCGGGCTTGGTCTTTTTGGTGCCGACTTCTTTGGCCGAAAAGATGTTCGGCGCAAACAGTTCGTAAAGGCCGACACGTTTCAGCATGCTTTCCAGCCGATGGCCGGTCGAGTTGGAGCAGATGCACTTCGGCAGCCTTAGCGCCGAGACCACTTCCACGATATCCTCAACCGCCTGAACTTCGTTCTCGAGCTTCTCGTCCAGAATTTTTTCGGATTTGTCGAGAAGCGATGCCGAAAGTGGAATCCCTGCTTCTCGCTCTACGGTGAGAAGAATATCCTGCCACGTCAGACCGGCGAAACGTTCAGCCATTTCATCCGCGGCGATCTGATAACCGGCTTCGGTGAGGAGGGCGGATTCTACTTCTGCCGCGATGATTTCGGAATCCACCAAAACGCCATCGCAATCGAAAATGATGAGGGACGGTGCCGCCATGATAATAGCCTTTTAGAGCATAATTCGACCGGAGTGAAACGAGGATCGATAAGATTATGCTTCAAATAGAAGGAGTTAGAGCGCCGATCTGATTCATTCAGATCGAACAGCGCTCGACTGGAGGAGTGGGCACCGGCAGCGGCCGGAAACACCGCGATTGAGCTACACCTTTATGGCGAAGCCGTCAAATCGGGTTGGTTCGGATTCAGACCTCACCGGAAACTTCACGCCGCCGCCGGTCCAGCTCCTCGCTGTAGCGACGCAGGGTGTGCGCTTCACTGAGAAGACCGAGCACCTTACGCTCCTGCGCGTTGTTGACCACCGCCAGAGCTTCGCTTTCTGCCCGGTCGAAACGGGCGACGGCTTCCTTGGCATTCATCTGGGGCAGCAGGAACTCGTCCTGATATTTGAGAAGCTCGCTGATGCTGTGTTCGCTATCTGATGTGTCGAAGCTGTCGGCATAGACTTCCGGAACCGGGATCATGCCGACATAGCGCCCATCGGCATCGACCGCGATGACGCGCTGAGTCGAGCCGAGCGGGAAATCGTGCCTGAATGTTTCGATGTCGGTATCGATCAGTACGGTCCGTACATCATGACGCATCATCCGGTTCACGGTCAGATTGCGTATCCAACCGATATCGTGCGCGGACCGGATGGCCTCGCCGCGCAGGTGAAAGCGCCACGTGGCGAAGGAGTAGCCGAAGGTCTTTCGTACCATCAGCGAAGATGAGACGACGGCACCTAGCACGAGCATGGAGATCGGAAAGTCCCCCGTTAGCTCCAGTGCGAGGAAGGTCATGGTCATTGGACCGCCAACAACTGCTACGGCGAGTGAACTCATGCCGATTACAGCGTATACTTCCGGTGCAAGCGCTAAGCCGACTGGCAGTACCGCTCCCGCCACTGCGGCAAATAGCTTGCCGGTCAGTGCCCCGAGAAACAGCGATGCAAAGAAAAGGCCGCCGCGAAAGCCCGATCCGATGGAGACGGCAGAGGCGAGCGATTTGGTGAAGATCAAGAGCAGTAGCGCGGGAATGGTGATGTTCGCGTTCAAGTCGAGGTGCAGAGCTCCATGACCGGAGGCCAGAACCTGCGGCGAAAAGAACGCTATCGTTCCAACGAGTGCACCGCCGATTGCCGGTGCCATTACATTGGGTATAACACTCCGTCGGGCGAACGTTTCAACAAAAGTGACGCCGCGCATGATGAGAATGGCGATGCCCGCTGAAAAGAAGCCGAGAACGAGTGCAGGAACATAATCGCGTGGTGTGATGTCGTTGATCTGTCCGATATCGATGACGAACGGTGCCCCGCCGATTGCCTGTGTTACCAGAGCACCGATCATTGCCGCTACAACTACCGGTGCCAGCGTGGCGATAGAATAGACGCCGATGATGAGTTCGAATGCGTAAAAAGCGCCTGTAAGGGGCGCATTGAATGCACTGGCGATGGCGGCAGCAGCACCGCAGCCGACCAATGTTCGCAGATCCGCGCGGCGAAGTTTGAGTGCTCGGCCAATGCGGGACGCGAAACCGCTCGCAAGCTGTGTATAGGCAGCTTCAAGGCCGACCGATGCGCCGAACCCGTTGGAAATCAGGTTCTGCCCGACGAGAATAAAGCTGTCCGTCAGCGAGAGACGCCCGCCATGAAGTGCATTGGCTTCGATGGGGTCGACGATGGGACGCTTGCGCCAGCGTGCAAGAACCCAGATCACGATCCCCATCAAGACGCCGCCCGCAAGTGGCGCAATATAGGCGCTGGGTTGCAGTGACGCTGCTGAACTTAGCTTTTCGCCGGGCTCCAGGGCGAAGATGGCCTGGTGCATCCATTGGGAAATGCTGCCTATAGCGGCAACCATCAGTCCGGAAATGATGCCGATGACTGTACCGGCAATGACGAGACCTATTTCGCTGCCGCGAACCAATGCTCGCATGCGAAAGGGTACAAAAAGAACCCGCAAATACCGGTTATGTCGCAGCTCAGCGATATTCATCATAAAATACACCGGACAAGCAGGACGGCTCGCCCGCCCGCCACGCAAACTCAGAAGTTGAATGCCGATTATAGGCAAAAAGGAATAACCAAGCCTTATCGATGGCACGATGAGAAAGCCACCATTGCATAGCGATCACGGCGTTAAGATGACAGGCGGTAAAATGTCGAGTGCCAATTAACCGCGAAAAGCCCGGAACTGCGGTCTTTCCCTCCCGGTTAAGAAAAGATTTACGATTTCAATCACTTGGCGTTAACTGCATATTTACCCTACCCGGTAACCATAAGGACAAGTTTTTTGCGTCCACAGGTAATCGAGTATCCCATGTCTCTTGTACGTCTTGCACATGAGTTGCCCATCGAGGCTCCGCGTACCGCCTGGCTTGACTCCATCATCAAAGGTGATTGCGTCGCGGCTCTGGAACGCCTGCCGGATCATTCCGTGGACGTCATTTTTGCCGATCCTCCATATAATCTCCAGCTGGGTGGCGATTTGCATCGTCCCGACCAGTCGATGGTCAGCGCAGTTGACGATCATTGGGACCAGTTCGAGAGCTTTCAAGCCTATGATGCCTTCACGCGTGCCTGGCTTATGGCCTGCCGCCGTGTCTTGAAGCCGAATGGCACCATCTGGGTCATCGGTTCTTACCACAACATTTTTCGGGTTGGCTCGCAGTTGCAGGATCTCGGCTTCTGGCTGTTGAACGACATCATCTGGCGCAAGACGAACCCGATGCCCAATTTCCGCGGTCGTCGCTTCCAGAATGCCCATGAAACGCTGATCTGGGCCTCGCGTGACCAGAAGGGTAAAGGCTACACCTTCAACTATGAAGCGATGAAGGCCGCCAATGACGACATACAGATGCGCTCGGATTGGCTGTTCCCGATCTGCACCGGTTCTGAACGCCTGAAAGACGAAAACGGTGACAAGGTTCATCCAACCCAGAAGCCGGAAGCGCTGCTTGCCCGTATCATGATGGCATCCAGCAAGCCCGGCGACGTTATTCTCGATCCATTCTTCGGTTCCGGGACAACGGGTGCAGTTGCCAAGCGCCTCGGACGCCACTTTGTCGGCATAGAGCGCGAACAGAGCTATATCGATGCGGCAACGGCACGCATCGATGCTGTTGAACCGCTCGGCAAAGCCGAACTGACAGTGATGACCGGCAAGCGGGCTGAACCGCGTGTGGCATTCACCAGTGTCCTCGAAGCAGGCCTTCTTCGCCCCGGCACGGTGCTTTCCGATGAGCGTCGCCGTTTTGCTGCCATTGTTAGGGCGGATGGTACGCTGGCTGCCAACGGTGAAGCGGGTTCGATCCATCGTATGGGTGCAAAGGTCCAGGGCTTTGATGCCTGCAATGGATGGACTTTCTGGCACTATGAGGAAAACGGCGCGCTGAAGCCAATCGACGCCTTGCGCAAGGTCATCCGCGACCAGATGGCAGTTGCGGGCGCTTAGAGCGCATCCCGAAAAGTGCGGAGCGGTTTTCGGAAAAAGATGCGCAAACACAAGTTATCGGACGGCCTCCAGCATAGTCTGATAGTGAGGCGCTCGAAGCATCGGCTTCGGGCGCCTTCGCTATTCTAGGCTTAGAAGGTGAGACCCAAGGCCTTCAAATCGGCTCTCAGCTTGTCCGCATCCGTAAAATGCACCGCCTGCCAGCCAGCCTGTCTGGCACCATCCACATTGTGCATCGTGTCATCTATGAAAAGCGTTGCCGCGGGATCAAGGTCGAACGATGCAACGTGATGATCGTAGATTTCGCGGTCGGGTTTCAGCATATGAATGTCGCCCGATACGGTGACGCCCCGGCTTTCGGTCAGAAAGGGAAAGCGAATCTGTGCTTCGCGGAAAGTGTCTGAAGCGAAATTCGTCAGCATGGTAACATCGTTGCCGTGCCCGATCAGGCTGCGCAGAACTTCGACGCTGTCCTCATATGCGTGCGGCACCATGCGGTTCCAGTTTTGCCGGAATGCACGGATGTGATCGCTTTTCTCCGGATATGTATCGATCAGAAGCGCTTCCGCTTCCTCCCAGCTTCTGCCGCGGTCCTGTTCGATATTCCACGCGCTGGTGCAAATATTTTCCAGAAACCAACGTCTTTCCGACGTATCGGGAATGACATCGAGATAAGCAAGTTCAGGATCGTAATGGATCAGAACCCGGCCAATATCGAAAACGACATGCTTGATGGGATTGCTCAACGGTGCTTCCTCTCCCGTTTGAAAGCCTCTGGAATGGCGGCGGTAATCGCCTTCTTCATGACAGTCGGCAGTGCCTCGTCCGAAAGTTCGTCCGGTCGAGACCACCATCCATCCGTGGATGCAGCCTTACTGACATTCTCGGAGCGGTAGACTGACAATCGCAGTTCGAAGTGGGTGAAAACATGTGTGATTGAACCGGAAGCGGTCCATTGTGCCGGGAACGGTGCCGCATTGACCGTTGCATCTCCGTCGATACGCGCGGTCCAATGGCTGCCTGGAACCTCAGTCATCCCGGCAAGCAGGCCTTCACCTTTCCGTTTGCGTAGGAGGATTGAACCATCCCCCGCAATGGCGATGAAAGCCGCCCCGGTGCGAACGGGTTTTTCCGCCTTGGGTGCCTTGACCGGAAACTCTTCCGGATCGCGCGACGCGAGCGCCATGCAATCTTCGTTAACCGGACAGATCGCACAGGCCGGGCGTCGTGGCGTGCAAATGGTTGCTCCCAGATCCATCATGGACTGAGCAAAGTCTCCCGGCCTGTCGGTGGGAGTCAATTGACCCATGAGCGCGCGGATTTCCGTTTTTGCTGCGGGCAGGGGCGTATCGATTGTGTAAAGCCGCGAAATTACGCGCTCCACATTGCCGTCGACGACTGCTGCAGCTTCGCCAAACGCGATTGCTGCGATTGCCGCGGAAGTGTAATCACCGATGCCAGGCAGTTCCTTCAACCCCTCAACATTGTCCGGAAACTTGCCGTCATATTGCATGACTACGGCGTCGGCGCATTTCTTCAAGTTACGTGCGCGCGAATAATAGCCGAGCCCGGCCCATGCTCGAAGAATATCGTCTTCACTTGCCTTTGCCATGTCCTGAACGGTCGGCCAGCGTGCCACAAAAACGTTGAAATAGCTTTTTACTGCTTCAACTGTTGTCTGTTGGAGCATGATCTCGGAAAGCCAGACACGGTAAGGGTCGGGCTTGATGCCGGATGCCTGTTCGACCGGACCTACACGCCACGGCAAAACCCTATGGTGTCGGTCATACCAGTGCAGGAGCTTTGTGCTTCGATCGGAAATGGCAGAATTCAGCATGAAATGTACGTGAGATAACAGTTGGGCAACATTCTGATTAATGCCTTATTTTTACAATTGATAGAAACAATGCTGTGTATATTGGGGCGTAGCGCATAGAAGTTTATCTGTGAGTCTCCGGTGTGCTCCAGTGCTTGTGGCGGAAAGAGAATAAGTGGATCGTCCTATACCTGTCTATGTCATCAATCTTGCGCGATCGCGAGACCGCTGGGACAGGCTGAAGTCCAATGCCGATGCGCTTTCGATTGATCTTCGGCGCGTGGAGGCCATCGAAGGAAAATTGCTTTCGCCGGAAGAACTGGCGCATTTCGATGATGCTGGGTTCCGCCGGTGGCACGGTAAAGTGGCATTGCCTGCAGAAATAGGCTGTTATTTCAGCCATATTCGGGCATTGGAAGCCATAGCCGATGCACCGGAGCCTTTCGCAGTGATTGTGGAGGATGATGTGGTGTTGCCTCCCGCGTTCAGTGCCTCAGTGGAGCAAATGACGCATATTCAAGGCTGGGACGTAATCAAGCTCGTAAATCATCGCCTCTCGGCATTTCGTTCTTTCCTGCAGGTGAATGATGAAATTGCCGTTGGGCGTAGTTTACATGGACCGATGGGAAGTGCGGCTGCATATCTGGTGACGAGGCAGGCGGCGAGAAAACTCAGCAACTCCATCCGCACAATGCATTTGCCGTATGATGTTGAGCTTGAACGCGGATGGTCAAAAGGGCATGAAATATTCACGACGAATGTGCCTCTGGTCTCCTTTTCAGTCACAGAATCGACGATCGCACAGGGGCGCTCGGCTTATGCCAAAGCGCGTTTGCCGATGTACAAAAGGATTAGCACACTTGGCTTTCGAGCAACTGACTATGTCCGGCGAATCGCTTACGCTTTAAACAGGAAGAGCCTGAAAGAGGCAGAAGATTGAGTTATTTTAAAAAGTCTTTTCTTTTACGTCGCCGGGTGGATTCTTGGGTACTCGGAATCGCATCGGCGGCAATGCCCATTCGTGTCGGTATAGGACCGCTGTTACTTTTCGTCTTCTCATGTATCGGTATTTATCTGGCCTGCGGTCGTCACGCGACAACCCGCATGTTCGCCAGGAAATTCTACCTTTTCATAGTGCTATACGGCGTCTGGTCGTTGGGATTGATCCTGTTCCGCGGGGAACCATTTCAGGATAATCGACAGATCGGTTATACTCTGCTCATCACTGTTTTCGCTTTTGCCGGGTCGGGGATGGTACTCGTCCGTGATCCGCTGCGAGCCTATGTCCTCGGGGCGCGGGTTGGCACTTTGCTTGCCGTCATTGCTGCAGTCTATCTTTCGGCGACAGACGGCGGGCGCATCGGTATCGGTGGCAACCAGGCAGTCTTTGCATTCGTGGCTGGAGTAGCGGCGATCTCTGCTGCAATCCCGTTGCATAGGGCCTCACGATACTTACCGAACGGCCCACATTGGTTGGTTCTGGGGTTTGCAGCGGTTTTGACGTCTGAGACACGAGCGGTCATCGTGGTGCTGCCCATTTTCGCTGCGGTGGAGATTATGCTTTTCCTGAGACGCTTCAGTATAAGGCAGCAAGGAGCCGTCTATGCTGCATTGATTGCAGCGATGGCAGCTCTTATCGTCGTCGGACCTGTCGGGAATATCATGTCCAAGCGTTTTTCCGGAATGGTGGAATATTACGATACTGGGCGTGCCGCCGATTGGGAGGACAAAATCTCGGCTGACATTCGTGAGGTCATGTGGAAAAGTGCAGCCCATGTCATTGAAGCCCACCCGTTGACAGGCGTTGGTTCCTACTCAAAAATGGATTACGTGAAGGCCGAAGCGGGAGACAAAGCCGCGATGCTGGATGGTTTTCGTCATGTTCACAACACGGTCTTGGATGAGTTGTTGAACGACGGCATTTTGGGCCTCGTATTCATGGCTGGCGCCTTCATCTCCATCTTCATCTATTTGTGGCGTACCGCCGATAGCTGGGCAATGCGGCGAGCTTTGATCTACTTCGCCTTGGTGTGCGGTAGCTACGGCATGCTGCATAATCCATTGTTGCACGAGGTAACCATTGCCTCAACGATGTTCTTCCTCGCGGCACTGAACGCGGCTGCATCGAGACGCATCATGGCAGCACGGCGTGCAGGCCTCGCCTCGTATATTTTTGGAAAGAAATCACCTGTATGAAAGCGATTGTAACGGGCGCTGCCGGGTTCATCGGGTTCCATACCGCACAGCGCCTGCTGGATGAGGGCTGGCAGGTCATCGGCATCGACAATGTGAATGACTATTATCCGGTCGCCTTGAAGGAAACGCGCCTTTCGAAGCTTCATATGCGTGAAGGTTTCCGTTTTGCGAAGGCGGATATTTCGGATGCAGGAGCGTTCAATGCTGCTATTGGGGCTGATCGGGACGCAGATATCATCGTGCATCTGGCAGCACAGGCGGGGGTACGTTATTCCATCGAGAACCCTGCGGCCTATATTTCCGCCAATGTTCAGGGACAGGTTACGGTCTTCGAAACCGCGCTGGGACTGGAGAAGCGCCCACCGGTCGTCTATGCGAGCTCATCGTCGGTTTATGGCGCGAACGAAAAGGTTCCTTTCTCCGAAAGCGATCCTGTCGATCATCCCGTCTCGATTTATGCCGCAACGAAGCGCTCGGGCGAATTGCTGGCCTATTCCTACCGCCACGTGCACAAATTGCACTCCACCGGTTTGCGCTTTTTTACGGTCTATGGCCCATACGGAAGGCCGGATATGGCCCCGTGGTTGTTCACATCTGCGATCCTCAAGGGCGAACCGATCCGGGTGTTCAACAATGGTGAGATGCAGCGGGACTTCACCTTCGTGGACGACATCGTCAGCGGTGTGGTCGGCGCGGTGCGACGCATACTCGACAAGCCGGAGGATACGGCACCTGTCTACAATCTCGGCAACAACCGCCCCGTTATGCTCAACGATTTTATCGCTGCGATCGAAAAAGCGACCGGTAAGGAGGCAATTCGCACACTGGAACCTATGCCAGCTGCCGACGTGCCGCGCACCTATGCCGATATTGCACTGGCCGCACGTGATCTTGGCTTTAGCCCGAAAACAACACTCGATCAGGGTATTCCTTTGTTTGTCGAATGGTTTCGCGGCTATAATGGAGCACGATGAGCGAACCAACAACCAGACGCGGCTTCAGGCCGCTGGCAGATATGGCTTCGGGACTGGTGGACCCGATGCTGCAAAAGCGTGCCGGTATCAATCTCGCCTTGCTTCAATCCTGGGAAGATATTGTCGGTCCCGCGATCGGGGCAACCTCACGTCCTTTGCGGATCATCTGGCCGCGTCGCCTGCATGACGACGATCCCTTTTCACCCGCAACGCTGATCATTGCCTGTGAAGGGTTCGCAGCCCTGCAAGTCCAGCATGAAACAGGGGAAATCATCAGTCGTATCAATGGTTTTCTCGGATTCTCGGCGGTCGGGCGCATTCGCATCGAGCAGAAACCGCCGGTCATCCCGCCCAAACGCCGCGTGAAGCGATTGGCGCCGCTCGGACCTGCGGAAGAACGCCGCATCGACAAGGCTACGGACGGCATCGAAGACGATGCGCTTCGTGCAGCTCTCGCGCGTCTTGGCAAAAATATTCTCGCTGAGAAGCGGGCAATCGGTCAAAAAGGCGGCAAGGACAGCTGAATTCAATCTACTGCCATAAAATTGATGCAAGCTTTCAGGAGTTTGTGTTCAGAATCTTAATTTATTGTCGCAGATTTGAAGACAAATAATCCGAGGTTCTGACTTTCATGTGAACGCAGCGGGTCTAGCGAAGTGTGATCTGCCGCTCTAAATTGTATGTCGAAGTCAACTATTGAAACAGGACTGGATGATTCGGATGCCTGCAGCGCTTAATCGCAGACACGTTATTTCACTTGCCGGAGCGGCTGCTGCCGGGCTGGCTTTTGCCGGCAGCGCGAATGCGCAGCAGCGCGATCCTGAAGGCACAGTCGATGCGGCCAAGATTGCCGAACCCGGTAAGCTCAAGGACATGGTCTACGGCAAGGCCGACGCGCCCGTTACCATCGTTGAATACGCATCCCTGACTTGCCCGCATTGCGCGGATTTCACGATCAATACATTCCCGAAAATCAAGGAAAAATATATCGATACGGGCAAAGCGCGGCTCATCTTCCGCGAATTTCCATTCGATCCGCGCGCGACGGCTGCATTCATGCTGGCGCGCTGCGCACCAGAAGATCGTTACTTCCCGATGGTCGATGTTTTCTTCAAACAGCAACAGCAGTGGGCGACGGCTGAAGATGGCGAAGCGGCTCTTCTGCAAATCGCGAAACTTGCTGGTTTTACACAGGAGTCCTTCAAGGCTTGCTTGACGAACCAGCAACTTCTCGATGATGTGAGAGCCACGATGGAGCGTGGGTCGAAGGATTTCGGTGTGAGTGCAACGCCGACTTTCTTCATTAACGGACAAAAATACGCTGGAGCGCTTTCGGTTGACGAAATGTCGGCAATCATCGACAAGCTTCTCTGATCCGTTTTTCAGATCGAAAAGCGGGCGCTCCCTTGCACCCGCTTTTTGCGTTTCTAAGGTGACAATGGGAGGAGTCTATTAATGCGCTTCTCCAAGTTGCGCCTCGTCGGTTTCAAATCCTTTGTCGAACCGATGGAGTTCGTCATCGAAGGCGGGCTGACCGGCGTTGTCGGTCCGAATGGCTGCGGTAAATCCAATCTTGTCGAAGCGCTGCGCTGGGTGATGGGGGAAAACTCGTACAAGAACATGCGCGCCTCCGGCATGGATGATGTGATCTTCTCCGGCTCTGCCACGCGGCCTGCCCGCAATACCGCGGAAGTCACGCTTTTTCTGGATAATTCCGATCGCACAGCGCCCGCCGCTTATAATGATGCGGACGAGTTGCAGGTCTCTCGCCGCATCGAGCGTGAATCCGGGTCAGTATACCGCATCAATGGGAAGGAAGCCCGCGCCAAGGATGTGCAGCTCCTTTTCGCGGACCAGTCTACCGGCGCACGTTCGCCGTCCATGGTCGGGCAGGGACGTATCGGTGAGCTTATTCAGGCGAAGCCGCAGGCCCGTCGCGCGCTTCTGGAAGAAGCGGCTGGCATTTCCGGTCTCCATACGCGCCGTCATGAGGCCGAGCTGCGCCTGCGGGCTGCCGAGACCAATCTTGAGCGTCTGGACGATGTGGTGGGCGAGTTGGGCAGCCAGATCGAAAGCCTGAAACGTCAGGCACGCCAGGCGAACCGCTTCAAGGCCCTTTCCGCGGATATTCGCCGGGCGGAAGCTGCACTCCTGCATTTGCGCTGGTCACAGGCAAAGATGCAGGAAGGCGAGGCGCAAAGCGCCCTGGCACAGGCGACGTCTGCCGTCGGCGATATGGCGCAGGCGCAGATGAACGCCGCCAAGGCGCAAGGAGTCGGTGCGCACAAACTGCCTGAACTGCGCGAGGCTGAAGCAAAGGCTGCGGCTGCATTGCAGCGACTTTCCATAGCGAGAACCCAGCTTGACGAGGAAGGCGAGCGTGTGCGTTCCCGCCGGGCCGAACTGATAAAGCGTCTTGAGCAGCTTTCCGCCGACATTGCGCGTGAAGAAGACATGATGCGCGAGAACGCCGACATTCTGGCGCGGCTTGATGAGGAGGAGCAGGAACTGATCGCCTCTGCCGAGGAGTCGGGCGAACGCGATCAGGAACTGCGCGCACTGTTCGAGGAAGCGGAAATTCGCTTGCAGGACAGTGAGAATGCGCTGTCGCGTGTGACCGCGGAGCGCGCCGAAGCCGCCGCGGAGCGCGCGCAGGTCGAACGGGCCTTGAAGGAAACGCGTGACCGCCGTGACCGTCTTTCTGTCCAGATGGAAGCGATTGAGCGCGATATCGCCGCGGTCGCGGAACAGATTGGCGGCCTGTTCGACCCGGCGGAAAGGCGCATCGTCGTTGACCGTTGCGCGGAAGCGCTGGCTTCGGCGGAGGAGATGGTGGCCAGCGCGGAAGAGCTTGTTGCAAATGCGCGCGAAGCTGAAGCCGCCAGTCGCCAGCCTTTGAGCGAAGCGCGCACGGAACTGAACCGTATCGAAACGGAAGCACAGACGCTGGCCCGCATTCTGAATGCCGGTGAAACGGGACAATTCCCGCCGGTGGTTGAAGAGCTGCGTGTCGAGAAGGGCTATGAGGTCGCGCTCGGTGCCGCACTTGGTGAAGACCTCGATGCGGCCAGCGATGAGCATGCGCCGGTCTACTGGGCCTACACCCCTGCTGTCACCGCCGATCCCGCTCTGCCAGACGGCGTGACGCCTTTGGATCGGCTGGTGGAAGGACCGCAGCAATTGCGCCGCAGGCTGGCACAGGTCGGCGTCGTTGCGGATGGCGACGGTAAGCGCCTGCAGGCTATGTTGCGGCCCGGCCAGCGGCTAGTGAGCCAAGCAGGTGCGCTGTGGCGCTGGGATGGTTATACAGCAAGCGCCGATGCGCCGACCCCGGCAGCGCAGCGACTGGCACAAAAAAACCGGCTGGCGGAGCTCGAACAGGAAGCAATTGCTGCGCGTAAGCGTGCCGAGCAGGCTGAGCAGGATGTGCAACGCACCGAAGCAGGCGTCCGCGAGGCAGTCGAGCAGGAGCGCGTCGCACGCGATCAATGGCGGGCAAACCAGCACAAGCTTGACGAAGCGCGTGAAGCTCTGGCGGCTGCGGAGCGTGCAGCAGGTCAGTTGGCAACACGCCGTGCCGGTCTGGAAGACAGCAAGGCACATCTGGAAGAAAATCTCGAAGAAGCGCAGATCCGTGTCACGGAAGCCGAAGACCGGCTAGGCGAAATGCCGGATATAGATGCGATTGGCGAACGCCTTGCCGCATTGAACAGCGAAGTCATGTCGGATCGTACTGCCCTGGCAGAAGCGCGCGCCGCTTATGAAGGGCTGCGACGCGAGGCCGATGCCCGCAAACGGCGATTGGAAATGATTGCGCTGGAACGCCGCAACTGGAAATCCCGTGCGGAAAATGCTGACCGCCATATAGCTGCATTGAATGATCGCCGGGCGGAAACGGCTGACGAGGCTGAGGCGCTTGCGGAAGCGCCTGACGAGATCGAGAGCCGCCGCCGCGCATTGTTGAACGAGCTTTCGCACGCTGATGACCTGCGCAAACAGGCAGGCGACATTCTGGCCGAAGCCGAGGCCGCACAAGCGGAACTCGACAAGATAGCAACCCTTGCCATCCAGGAACTGGCGGCAAGCCGCGAACAGAGGGTACGCGCTGAAGAACGCCTTGCGGCGGCAGAAGAGCGGCGCAAGGATGCAGAAGCCCGTATTGCCGAAGCGCTGAACTGCCCGCCCCACGAGGCTATTCGCCAGACCGGCTTGAAGCCGGATGAAGCTTTGCCTGATCCTGACCAGCTGGAACGTCAGCTGGAGCGGTTGAAGATCGAGCGCGAGCGGCTCGGCGCAGTCAATCTGCGCGCCGATGAGGAGCAGCAGGAACTCTCTGGGCGTCTCGACACCATCGTCTCTGAGCGCGAAGACGTGATAGAGGCGATTAAGAAGCTGCGCCAGGCAATCCAGAGCCTCAACCGCGAGGGTCGCGAGCGTCTGCTGGCTGCGTTCGACGTTGTAAATGTGCAGTTCCAGCGCCTGTTCACGCATCTCTTCGGTGGCGGCACGGCTGAACTGCAGCTGATCGAAAGCGATGATCCGCTGGAAGCCGGGCTTGAAATTCTTGCCCGTCCGCCCGGCAAGAAGCCGCAGACCATGACGCTGCTTTCAGGCGGTGAGCAGGCGTTGACAGCTATGGCACTCATTTTCGCGGTGTTCCTTACCAATCCGGCGCCGATCTGCGTGCTGGACGAAGTGGACGCACCGCTCGATGACCACAATGTCGAGCGCTACTGCAATCTGATGGACGAAATGGCGGCTTCAACTGAAACGCGCTTCGTGGTTATCACACATAACCCGATCACCATGGCGCGCATGAACCGTCTATTCGGTGTGACCATGGGTGAACAGGGTGTAAGCCAGCTCGTTTCCGTGGACTTGCAGACTGCGGAACAACTACGCGAAGCAAGCTAGAGCATGTCTCCCAAAAGTGGGAACCGGTTTTGGGATAAAGACATGCGTAAAAACAAAAAGATAGAGCATAATCTGTACGGAGGACGGTATGAGCGGCGATCACGATCATGGAGACGTTAGCGACACACCTCTTCCGAGACTATGGATCGCTTTCGCGCTGACCAGCCTTTTCATGATTGCCGAGATTATCGGCAGTTTCGTCACCGGCAGTCTCGCGCTTTTATCCGATGCCATGCACATGGCAACGGACAGTTTTGCGCTTCTCCTTGCCCTGATCGCCATCTATCTGGGCCGACGGCCAGCCGATATTCTTCGCACTTATGGCTATGCTCGCTTCGAGATCCTTGCGGCGACGGTCAATGCACTCCTGTTGCTGGGCGTGGCTTTCTATATCCTTTATGAAGCCTATGAGCGTCTTTCGCGCCCCGCTGATGTGCAGTCTGTGGGCATGATGGTTGTTGCGGTGCTTGGTTTGATCGTCAACCTGATATCCATGCGGGTTTTGATGGGGCACAAGGACGAAAGCCTTAATGTCAAGGGCGCTTATCTTGAGGTATGGGCGGATATGCTGGGCTCTGTCGGTGTGATCGTCGGTGCTGTGATCATTTATCTGACCGGATGGGAATGGGTGGATTCACTGATCGCGATCGCTATCGGTTTTATGGTCTTTCCGCGTACCTGGGTGCTGCTCAAGGAATGTATCAATATTCTGCTGGAAGGTGTTCCGGCTGGCCTGGATCTCAATGATCTGCGAAAAGCCGTTCTGGCTGTACCCGGTGTAGTGACGCTCCACGACCTGCATGTCTGGTCGCTGACCAAGAACCAGAAATCCCTGACTGCGCATATCGTGCTGGCCGCCGGGGCAGAGGGTGAAACCGTGCGCTGTGCGGTTGAACAGGTCTTGCAGGAGAAATACGATCTCCACCACACCACATTGCAGATGGAAACGGTAGATCGCGCTTCTGCCGAGCATATTCACTGAAACTCGTCATCGCGCCGCCACAAACAGGATTACCGGTCACTCCACACGGCAAGTTCGTTTCCGGCTGGATCTGTAAAATGAAAACGCCGGCCGCCGGGGAACGAGAAGATGGGTTTCACAATCGTGCCGCCCGCATCGGTAACAGCCTCCAGCGCGCCTTCCAGCTCCAGCGCATAGAGCACGGGCAGCGGCTTTGCTGTCGCTTGCAGGTCGGCGTCAAAGCCGCCATCAAGCCCTTCGGAATAGGCCGAATAGGTTGGGCCGTAATCGATGAATGACCAGCCGAAGGCGCGCGCATAGAAACTTTTCGTCGCATCGAGCGAGCCGTTTCCCGCCGGCATTTCCAGATAGTCAAGCTTGCCTGTGATACGCATGGCCGAACTCCAGTATGTTCCTTATTTGTTCTCATTCTTGCTCTATCTGGCCAGCAGAGTCAATCAGTTATGTGGCCTTTGTCCAGCCAATCCCGTCTCTAATCGATTCTATTGTCGCGGCTTGTCTTTTTTGGTTGGCAGCAGCCTTGCGGATCGCATAAGCAACGGGAAGCAGGTTCTGGGAGTGCTTGCAACTGTTGCAAGCCTTTCGTGAGCCTATCCTGCATCAAGGGAGGCCATGATGGCGAAGTGGGTGTACACGTTCGGCGACGGCAAGGCAGAAGGTGCGGCAAGCGACCGTAATCTTCTCGGCGGCAAGGGAGCGAACCTGGCTGAAATGAGCAGCCTTGGTCTTCCGGTGCCTCCGGGCTTTACCATCACGACCGAAGTCTGCACCTATTATTACGATCACGAGCGTACCTATCCGTCCGAGCTGAACGATCAGGTTCAGGCGGCTCTGGCCTATATCGCGAAAGTGACAGGGCGTAATTTCGGCGATGCCGAAAAGCCGCTTCTAGTGTCGGTGCGTTCCGGTGCTCGTGCGTCCATGCCGGGCATGATGGACACGGTGCTCAATCTCGGCCTCAATGACGAGACGGTGCAGGCCATTGCCCGTGAGGCGGGTGATGAGCGCTTTGCCTATGACAGCTACCGCCGTTTCATACAGATGTATTCGGATGTCGTGCTGGGCGTCGACCATGGCTTCTTTGAAGAAATTCTTGAAGACAAGAAGGCCGATCTCGGCATTGAGGTCGATACGGCGTTGACGGCAGAAGACTGGAAAGGTGTCATCGGGTCTTACAAGGCGAAGGTCGAGGAAGAACTCGGTCAGCCTTTCCCGCAAGACCCGCGCGAACAGCTCTGGGGTGCCATCGGAGCCGTCTTCTCAAGCTGGATGAATGCACGCGCCATCACCTATCGCCGCTTGCACAATATCCCGGCGGCCTGGGGCACGGCGGTCAATGTCCAGGCTATGGTGTTTGGCAATATGGGTGAGACCTCTGCGACGGGCGTGGCCTTCACGCGTAATCCTTCGACGGGCGAGAAGAAGCTTTACGGCGAGTTCCTCGTCAATGCACAGGGCGAAGACGTCGTTGCCGGTATCCGCACGCCGCAGAACATCACCGAGGAAGCGCGTATCGCAGCCGGTTCCGACAAGCCGTCGCTTGAGAAGGTAATGCCGGATGCCTTCGCTGAATTCCTGAACGTCGCCAACCGGCTGGAACAGCATTATCGCGATATGCAGGATCTCGAATTCACCATTGAACGCGGCAAACTGTGGATGCTCCAGACCCGTTCGGGCAAGCGCACCGCCAAAGCAGCATTGAAAATGGCCGTCGAAATGGCAGGCGAAGGTCTCATTTCCGAGGAGGAAGCGGTTCTGCGCGTCGATCCGGCAGCGCTTGACCAGCTTTTGCACCCGACCATCGACCCGCGTGCGGAGCGTCAGGTTATCGGTCAGGGGCTGCCCGCATCGCCGGGTGCTGCGACGGGCGAAATCGTCTTCTCGTCGGAAGATGCCGAACAGGCAAAGTCGGAAGGCCGAAAGGTTATTCTCGTTCGCATCGAGACCAGCCCGGAAGATATTCACGGCATGCACGCGGCGGAGGGCATTCTGACAACGCGCGGCGGCATGACCAGTCACGCAGCGGTTGTCGCACGCGGCATGGGCAAGCCTTGCGTTTCCGGCGCAGGATCGCTTCGCGTTGATTATCGCAATGGTGTCATGCTCGCAGCAGGTCAGACCTTCAAGAAAGGTGATGTCGTCACCGTCGATGGCGGTACGGGGCAGGTTCTGAAAGGCGCTGTCTCGATGCTGCAGCCTGAACTTTCCGGCGATTTCGGAAGGTTGATGGAATGGGCTGATCGTACCCGCCGGATGAAGGTTCGTGCCAATGCCGAAACGCCAGCAGATGCACGCACGGCGCGTTCGTTCGGTGCGGAAGGCATCGGCCTTTGCCGTACCGAACACATGTTCTTCGACGGAAGCCGCATCGTTGCCATGCGCGAGATGATTCTTTCCGACAATGAAGAAGGCCGACGCACGGCTCTGGCAAAGCTTCTGCCGATGCAGCGTTCCGATTTCATCGAGCTGTTCGAGATCATGAAGGGGCTACCGGTCACGATCCGTCTGCTCGACCCGCCATTGCACGAGTTTTTGCCGCACACCGACGAGGAAGCCGCAGAGGTTGCCCGCTCAATGGGTGTCGATGCAGCAAAGCTGCGTGAGCGCGCCGACGCCTTGCATGAATTCAACCCGATGCTGGGCCATCGCGGCTGCCGTCTGGCTGTATCCTATCCGGAAATCGCGGAAATGCAGGCGCGGGCGATTTTCGAAGCTGCCGTCGAAGCAGGCAAAAAAACCGGCGAACATGTGGTGCCGGAAGTGATGGTGCCGCTGGTTGGTCTGAAATCAGAACTCGATTTCGTCAAGGCGCGTATTGATGCCGTTGCCAAGGAAGTCATGGGTGAGGCAGGCGTCAAGATCGACTATATGGTCGGCACGATGATCGAACTGCCGCGCGCAGCCTTGCGCGCTGCCGAAATTGCCGAAACGGCTGAGTTCTTCTCGTTTGGCACCAACGATTTGACGCAAACGACATTCGGCATTTCACGCGATGATGCGTCGTCCTTCCTGACTTCCTATCAACAGCGGGGTGTGATCGAACAGGATCCGTTCGTATCGCTCGATCTTGAAGGCGTCGGTGAACTGGTGGAAATCGCCGCCGAACGCGGACGGAAGACCCGCGAGAAACTGAAGCTCGGCATCTGCGGCGAGCATGGTGGTGATCCGGCGTCGATCGCCTTCTGCGAAAAGACAGGTCTCGACTATGTTTCCTGTTCGCCCTTCCGCGTGCCGATTGCCCGTCTTGCCGCCGCGCAGTCGGCCATACGCAAGGTTTGACAGCACGCCACAATTTGGCTTAGCTGCCGGAGTAGTCCCCGGTAGTTAAGCCATTTTCAGAAGATATTGTCATGCTTCGTTGTATTGCTGCGGCAGGAGCCGTCATTCTCGCCACGACTGGCATTGCCAGTGCATACGATATCTCGCCGCAGGAGCGAGCGGAGAACAAAGCTGCGCGTGACACGATCAAGATCGTTGAGCCGCAATTGCATATCGCGCGGGGTGGCGCTGCATCGCCACAGGTGGCGTTGACGCTTGATGCCTGCATGGGCAAGACCGATCATCGCATTCTGGACATGCTGGTGCAGAACCGTATTCCAGCGACGATCTTCGTGACGGGACGATGGATAAAGCAGAACCAAGCGGCCATGGCGGTTCTGAAGGCCAATGCCGATCTGTTCGATATCGAGAACCATGGCGCAATGCATATTCCGGCCATCACGAACGAGCCAAAAATGTACGGTATCAGGACGGCAGGTTCGCTTGAAGCCATCCATCTGGAAATCGATGCCGGCGCGATGGCTATCATCGATGCCGGAGTGTCAAAGCCTGGCTGGTATCGCGATGCGACGGCCCGTTATTCGACCGATGCCATCAAGCTTGCCACCAGCATGGGCTATAAGATCGGCGGCTATTCACTGAATGGCGATCAGGGCGCCTCGTTGTTGGCGCCGACGGTCGAGCGCCGCATCACCGCCGCGCGTGACGGCGATGTCATTATCTCGCATATCAACCAACCAACGCGGTCAGCGGGCGAAGGCGTGGCCAAAGGCGTTCTAGCCTTGAAAGCGAAGGGGATGAAATTCGTGCGTCTCAAGGATGTCGAGACGACGATGACGCTCAACCCGGTTGCTCCGCACAATCTTCATGCGGGGGTTCCAAAGCCTGCGGTGCCGAAATAATCCCGTTCAGGCGCCGTTGACTTTTTCCTTCGGAGAAAGGCTTTTCATGACGGCGGCGTAGTTGCGGCCAAGGCTTTCAAAAACGGCATTTTCGCCTGTTGGCGGTTCAACGGACAGCGTCGTGCCGTCATTGCGCAATGTGACGAAAATAACCTGATCTTCCGGTTGTCCGGCAATGGCAATTGCACCGATGCGCTGTGCTTCGCTGGTGTCGAGAGCTGGCATATTGAAAAGAACTTCGCCGCCCACCCGTTCAGCGGCCTTGGCAAGCGCGGAATCAAAACCTTCGATAAGGACGTCGATGGCTCCAAGCGCAAACTCCAGTTCGACGGCTTCAAGCGTCATCGTATCGTCTGTAGTTGTGCCGTCCGATGACTGGTTGCCATTTTGAAGGGCGCGATCCATTCCGTCCTCTCCGACGATTGCAATATAAGCCCCCCACGAGCGCAATCATGCCTTCTGTTAGCGGTTGCTGCAATGCCTTTTTATTTGATTTACCTAGCTTTTTCTCACTTATTCTTAAAGCTGGTGATCTTTGCAGGCTAAGAACGCATCCCGAAAAGTGAGAAACGGTTTTCGGATATGATGCGTGTTGAACAAACAATTGAGGTGCTGATTTGATGCGGTCATATAGAATTGCGCTCCGGGAGGGTGCTGCCCCTAATGCGATTTGCATCATCTATCAAGCACGCTAAGAGTGCATTAGTTATTGCTTTTGTAGAACGCTAAACATTGATCCCGATAGGTTTTGATCGCGGTCAATGCCCCTTCCTTCCGAATCTTCGATGTTCTCCTCATCACAAGGGAATGGTGTCGGAGGGCACATGAAACTGATCTGGAAAGCGGCGGTCGGCGGCGCGGGTGCGCTAGCCGCAGCCTGGCTCTTTGCGCTTTCAACACCCCATTGGCTGACGGCCAAACAGGAAAGCACTATCGATGTTACCGATAAAGCGTTGATCGAAAAGGGCGAATATATCGCCCAGGCAGGCGACTGCGCGGCCTGTCATACGGCGCCGGGCGGCAGGGCGTTTGCGGGCGGGCTCGGCATGCAGACGCCGCTCGGCACGATTTATTCCACAAACATCACGCCCGACAATGAAACTGGCATCGGCGGCTACAGCTATGCCGATTTCGAGCGTGCGGTGCGGCAGGGCGTGCGCCGGGATAATGTTCATCTTTATCCGGCAATGCCCTTTGTCTCCTATACGGTCGTGAATGATGAAGACATAAAGGCGCTTTACGCATTCTTCATGTCGAAGGTGGAGCCGGTAAAGCAGGACAACCAGCCCAGCACTCTGCCATGGCCGACCAATATGCGCTGGCCGCTCGCTTACTGGCAGCTTTTCTTTGGAAATTCGCGTCCGTTCGAAATTGCAGCGGACACTGATCCGGTGATCGCACGCGGCGCTTATCTGGTCGAGGGGCTCGGTCATTGCGGCGCGTGCCATACGCCACGTGGTCTCGCCTATGAAGAAAAAGCGGTGAAGAACGATCCGAAGGGCAAGTTCCTGTCCGGCTCGGTTCTGGAAGGCTGGTATGCGAAGAATCTGCGCGATCAGGATACGGGGCTTTCGACGTGGGCTGAAGACGAGATCGTCACTTTCCTCAAGACAGGACGAACAGACCGCACAGCGGCATTCGGTTCAATGGCCGATGTCGTGCAGCACTCGACCCAATATCTTGCGGAAGATGATCTGCGTGCAATTGCCCGCTATCTGAAGTCGCTACAGCCAAGCGAAGGACGCGTGCGTGAATGGCAGCCGAAGGAAGACGTGACGACCGCGGCGCTCAAGGCTGGAGATTTCAGTGCACCGGGCGCCCTGTCCTATGTCGAGCAATGTTCGGTCTGCCACCGCATGGACGGCAAGGGCGCGCCACGCATCTATCCCGCACTTGCTGGCAATTCGATTGTCTTTGCCGATGATCCAAGCTCGCTCATTCAGGTCACACTGACCGGAGGCAGGACGCCTGATACACCGGCGGACAAGATGGCTTTCACCATGCCGGGCTTCGCCAATCTTCCGAACTGGCAGGTCGCTGAAATCCTCAACTTTATTCGCAACGGCTGGGGCAATCATGGCGCTGCCATAACGGAGCAGGATATCGCACGTATGCGACGTGAAATCGCTCACAAGCCCGTCCATTACGTTCCGGAGAACAAGCAATGAAAACCAGTACGATTGTCGTTCTCGGTGCCGGTTTTGCCGTGGCGGTAACGGGGGGCGCCTTCCTCTTCAATCACCTGCGGCCCTCGCTGGATGCCCCGGCTCCCCAAGCCTATGCTGTTCTGGACAAGGACAAGAAGCAGGTTGGAACCTATGTCATCCCGCCGGACCGTGACATTCTCAAGCAGCCGAACGCGTCCGAGATCATGCATGGCAAGCGGCTGCTCAACGAAACGGCGCGGCTTCTGCCCGACAATGTCGGCAACGGCCTGAACTGTAACTCTTGCCACATGGGGCAGGGCAAGATGGATAACGTCGCCTCCTATATCAATACCAGCAATTTCTATCCCGCCGTCATGCCCCGTGCAGGCAAGGAAGTCGATCTGGTGTTGCGCATCAATGGCTGTTTCCAGCGTTCGATGAACGGCAAGCCGCTGCCGCCTGATGGGGCCGACATGAAGGCAATGATCGCCTATATGGACTGGCTGCGCCAGGATGTGAAAAAGGGCACGAAAGTGGCGGTCCGCAATGCCGGTCCCATCGACGAAAGCCTTGTTCCTGACCCGGTCAAAGGTGCGCAAATCTATGCGGCCCAATGTTCGACCTGTCACGGCGCTGCCGGTGAAGGCATGAAGGATCAGGCCGGTGACTATATCTTCCCACCACTATGGGGCGATGAAAGCTTCAACATCGGCGCCGGTCTGGCACGCACCTACAAGGCGGCGCAGTTCGTCAAATATGCGATGCCGCCTGCCCAGAACTACAATCTGCCCATCGGGCAGGGTGGTGTTCTGACCGATCAGGAAGCCATCGACGTGTCGGAATATTTCACCCATATGCCGCGGCCTGATTTCGCAGGCAAAGCGAAGGACTGGCCGAACATGAAGAAGCCGAAAGACGCGCGCTACTGACGGGTATCGCCAGGGAAAGTGCCTCGTCCTGACAGGCGAGGCATTTTAATTTCCATGTTGAGGTTTTGCCGAGTGAAATTCTCTCTGCTATTCATACGGCGTGAAAACAGAGAGAAACAGCATTTCCAATGATTCACTATAGGCTGGAAATGCTCTCGGAGACTGCATGAGAAAACTTCGCTATCAGCGGCGTCGGTCGCGCTCTGCGGTTTGGGCGCTTCGGCTCGGCATTTTTGCGCTCGTGCTGCTTGCGATGGCATTTCTTCTGCATCGCTTCTGGACATTGGAGACACCTGATCTGGTGCTGCTTACCGGATTGAGCACCGGTCTTGCCGTTCTGGCCCTTCTCTGCGCGGTTAAAGGTTTTCGCAATCTGTGGGTCAATGGCGACAAGGGCGGCGCGCGCTCCTTCTGGGGCGGCATATTCGCTTTTGCAGTGTTGCTTCCGGTCGGGCTGGTAACGGCACTGTGGTATCTCTCTCCACCTCTCTACGACCTCTCCACAGATTTTGAGACGCCGCCGCAATTCCCATCCAATATGCCGCCACGCCTGCAATGGATGAATCCGTTGACAGTGGCGGTGAGTGGTGATGCGTTGACCCAGTTGACCGCCTATCCCGATGTGGTTGGACGCCGCTACGAAGCTGCACCCGACCGCGTTGCGCAAGGCGTCCAGACTGTTCTCAAGACATTCGGATGGCAGGAGGTTGCGCGAAATGCTCCTTCACCGGAGCAGAACGCGATGCGGTTTGTCGTGACAGCGCATAGTTTCATTCTGGGCCTGAAAAGCGATATCGTCATCCGCCTGCTCGACGAAGGCGAAACCACCTATGTCGATGTGCGCTCGCTGTCACGCTATGGCAAGCGCGACATGGGGCAGAATGCGGGCTTCATCACCGATTTTCTGGGGGCGCTGGAAGGCGAGGTTAACAAGGCTCCAGCCGATGTGGAATAATCAGGCAGGAAGATAGATACCGTCGAGTGACGGATGGCCATCGGTCGTGACCTCCCCACGCCCGACGAGATCTTCCAGATGTGCAAGCACGGATAGCGCCGCCGCACCGTGCAACCGTGGATCGGTATCGCGATAGATCACCCTCACCATGTCGCTGATCGTCCGGTCCCCCTGCAGAACCCGCTCTAAAACGGCGCGTTCGCGCATCTTGCGATGGGCGCGCAGGCCGCGAACGAAAGCGGCAGGTTTGGTCACAGCGCCGCCATGGCCCGGTAGATAGACCCTGTCGTCGCGTACCAGCAGTTTTTCGAGCGAGATCATATAGTCATTCATCGAGCCGTCGGGCGGTGCCACGATGGATGTTGCCCATGCCATGACATGGTCTGCGGAAAAAAGAACGCCGGTTCCTTTCAGGCCGAAAGCCATGTGATTGGCGGCATGTCCTGGAGTATGAATTCCTTCCAAAGCCCAACCGTCGCCTTCGATTGCATTGCCATCCGCCAGCATGATATCCGGAATGAAATCCGTATCGGCGCTTGCCTCAAGCATGTTCGTTTCGCCCGCATAATAGGGGCGGGCAGGGCGATGCGATCCTTCGGCGACGGTGCGGGCGCCAAGGTTTTCCTTCAGACGCTGGGCCAAAGGTGAATGATCGCGATGGGTGTGGCTGACGAAGATATGGCTGACCGGGCGACCGGCAATGGTCGCTAACAGGGCGTTGTAATGTGCCTCGTCTTCCGGTCCGGGATCGATGATCGCCAGTGTATCCGTGCCGATAATATAGCTGTTGGTGCCGTGAAAGGTAAAAGCGCTCGGATTGTTGACGGTGAGACGCAAAATGCCTTTACTCAGTTCAACCGGCTTCCCATATTGGGGCGTGAAACTGCTGTCGAAAACAAGCGCCATTGAAGCGGCTTCCAATTCTTCTTTGGTTTGATTGATGAAACGGCATAGGCCTTATATAGTTGGGTTGCAAACGTGAACAGTCACGCGCGCTGACAATCGCGTCAGCTGGTAGATTCCGGAGAATGTTGTGTTCCGGTGTCTGTCGCCGCGTCAAAAGTGGAGTTGGATATGCCTCACAGAGCAAAGTCTCGCGTCGCCACCGCCTCTCTCGCTGCGGAATATTTGCCGACCAGACAACTGGCTCGCGCCTTCTGGTTCGTCGGGCTTGCGCTGATCGGAACGGCTGTTCTTGCCATTTCCGCCAAGATCAAGGTTGATCTGGTCTACGTCAATGTGACGATGCAGACCTTCGCTCTCTTTGCAATTTCAGCACTTTACGGTTCGCGGCTCGCTGTAGCGACCGTCGCTCTTTATCTGCTTGAAGGCGCGCTCGGCATGCCGGTCTTCACCGGAACGCCGGAAAAGGGCATCGGCCTTGCCTATATGGTCGGCCCGACGGGCGGTTACCTTCTCTCCTATCTTGCTGCGGCCTGGATTGTCGGACGCGCTGCTGACAAGGGACTGGCGCGCAATCCTTTCGCTCTCGGCGGTGCAATGTTGCTTGCAGAAGCCGTCATTCTTTTGATGGGGGCTGGCTGGATGGCCTATCTCTTCGGTCTGGAAAACGCCATTGCCTTCGGTTTCGGCGCCTTTATCGCCGGCGATCTGGTGAAACTCGCACTTGCCGCATGCGGCGTTCCTGCGGTGATGACGCTTCTGAAGCGCTGAGTTTTTATTGGTTTTACATGTTGAAAGCCGGGCTTTCTGCCCGGCTTTTCTTGTTTCGATTGAAACTGCTTCGCAATTGACAGAGGCCCCATCGTCGAGCTTTGTCGCTATAACGCATCTGCTTTTACGGGGAGGATGATTTGCACGTCGAAACTCTGATGGTCGAACCGCTGACAAAAGACGCTTTTGCGCCATTTGGCGATGTCATCGAGACAGAAGGAGCCGAGCTCCGGCTGATCAACAACGGGACGACCGAGCGATACCATGATCTCGCGCGTGTCGAAGCCGCTGGCACCGAGGCAAGGGTTCTCATCAACATCTTCCGGGGACAATCGTTCGAAGCGCCAATCGACATCGTCATGATGGAACGCCATCCTTTTGGCTCGCAGGCCTTCATTCCATTGAACGGCAGGCCGTTTCTCGTCGTGGTCGCCGAGGATAACGGTGGCAAGCCTGCCCGTCCGCGTGTGTTCCTTGCGCGCGGTGATCAGGGCGTCAATTATTTGCGCAATGTGTGGCATCATCCGCTATTGGCGCTTGAGCAGAAATCCGATTTTCTGATTGTCGACCGGGCAGGCAAGGAAGACAATCTGGAGGAGTTCTTCTTCTCCGATACCGCATACCGTATTGAAGCGGAAAAAACTGCCTGAGCTCTATCGAGGGATATTATGGGTAAACTTTCCACGCATGTTCTCGACACTGCCCATGGCAGCCCCGCGGCGGCAATGCGCATCGAACTTTATCGTATCGGTGCAAACGGCGCTTCCGAACTTATCAAACGTACGGTGACCAATCTGGACGGACGCACGGATGCTCCCCTGCTTTCCGGCGATGAATTGCGCTCCGGTACATACGAGTTGCAGTTCCATGTTGCCGAATATTTTGAAGGACGTGGTGCGGAACAAGCCAATCCGCCATTTCTCGATCTTATTCCGATCCGCTTCGCAATCGCTGATGCCGATGGAAATTACCATGTGCCGTTGCTTGTCAGCCCGTGGTCCTATTCCACCTATCGCGGAAGCTGATCCAGACTTATCCTCTTTTCGGGCAGACGAACTAAACTCCTCGCATTATCCATTGCGAGGAGTTGTTCATGGATCAAACCCCAAATCTGAAAATGCCCTATATTCTGCCCAGTCAGGCGCAGAAACATGTCACCCACAATGAGGCATTGCGGCTGCTCGATGCTGTTGTGCATCTGAGCGTCAAATCACGGAATCGAGCTGAAGCGCCCGAAATACCTGCCAGCGGAGATCGCTATCTCGTGGCTGTGGCGGCTGCCGGGGCATGGGCAGGAAAGGACGGCGCAATTGCCTCTTTCATTGACGACGGATGGCTGTTCGTGATGCCCGCTATCGGCTGGCAAGCCTACGTCGAGGACGAAGCATTGTTGCTGGTTTTTGACGGCATACTCTGGAAGGGCGTTTCGTCGGTTCCCGAAAACTTGTCCCTGTCCATGCTGGGCGTTCATGCCACTGCCGATGCGGTTAACCGGCTTGCCATCTCGTCGGATGCGAGCCTGTTCAACAATGCCGGTGCAGGGCATCAGGTGAAGGTGAACAAGCAGGCGGTGAGCGATACGGCAAGCCTGCTGTATCAGACCAATTGGACCGGCTTCGCCGAAATGGGGCTTAATGGCAGCAATGATTTCAGCGTAAAGGTGAGCAGTGATAGCGGACAATGGCGCGAGGCGATCAGGATCGATCATGCGACCGGTAACGTTGCCGTCGGTTCGATCTGGCCCCAGACCCAGCTTGATGTCGACGGTCCTATCCGTCCATCATCCTATACGGTCGCATTGCTGCCTTCAGCCGAAAACCATGGAGCCGGTGCGCTGGTCTTCGTTGCCGATGCGTCATCTGGCGCTGAAATGGCTTATTCGGATGGCCTGAACTGGCGGAGCATTCGCAGTGGCACTGTAATTGCCTAAAGCATGTCCCCAAAGCGGAAACCGCCTCCGCGGGGAAATCAGTCCGCTGGATTGATTTCTGGTCCCGCTACGATGGGATAAAGACATGCGTAAAGCAAAGCAATGGAGTGCGGCGGACTGGGCCGCACAGGTGCCAAGATGTTGTTTATGAGCCATAATCTCGTCAAAAGATGTTTGTTAAGCCCCTGCAATGGCAATTGATATAGTCCAGCCAGAGGACTCATGGTAACGGTGGCGAGAAATTTGAATGCTTCGCAGCGAGAACGCATGCACCTGTTGCGGAGAAGTTGGCTAGGTTTTAGTCCTTATTTGTCGTTTGAATAGCCTTATGGCGCTGGAAACATTCCGGTATTTCTCTCCATAGGAGAGCGGGATAACACGCGGATGAGTTTGAAATATCCATGGCAGAGACTGGCGCTTTTGCCCCGCGCCAGCAAACAGATCATTCTGATGCTGAGCGATTGTGTTCTGCTGTTGTTGAGTGCCTATCTCGCATTTGTCATCCGTCTTGGTTTCGTCTTCGTGCCGAACGAGGGACAAACATTTCTGATTTTCATCGCACCGGTCCTGGCGATCCCGGTTTTTGTCCGGTTCGGGCTTTATCGCGCCATCATCCGCTATCTCGCCGAACGTGCGATTTGGCCGATTTTTCAGGCCACTGCCATTGCGGCGCTTTTCTGGGTTGCGCTCGTCTTTCTTATGGAACTCTACGGCAGTACCGGCCTGCCGCGCTCGGTTCCGCTGCTTTACTGGCTTTTGAGCACCGTATTCATCTCTGCCAGCCGTTTCGGTGCGAAATGGCTTTTGCGGAGTTCCGAGTCCGACAAGCGTTATACGAGTTCAGCACTGATCATCGGCGTGGGCGAGCCTGCCCGCCAGCTCGCAACGGCACTCCGCAGCCACAGCGATACATTGGTCGTCGGGTTCGTCGATCCCGATGGCCAGCTTAATGGTATGGATATTATCGGGCTGCGTGTCTATGCGGTGGAAGACATCCCTGCCTTGATCGAAAATTACGGAATCAAACAAGTGGTTGTGTCTGAGCCGGCCCTGGACCAGAAACAGCGTCAGGATTTTGCACGACTTTTGGGCCGCCTTCCGGTCAACACACGTATTCTTCCGCCGATTGCCGATCTGACGGCAGGAAAATATCTGGTCAGTTCGCTGCGCAATGTGGAGATTGACGATCTGCTCGGACGGTCACCTGTGCCGCCGGATGTAGCCTTGTTGCGGGAAGTCGTCGAAGGACGGCGCATCATGGTAACAGGAGCAGGGGGGTCCATCGGTAGCCAACTCTGCCGTACCATTTCGCAATGGAATCCCGCCTGCATTGTCCTATTCGAGTCGAGCGAGTTTGCTCTTTACAATATCGACCGGCAATTGAGACAGATTACTAGTTGCGAGATTGTGCCGATCCTGGGCTCGGTGCGTGATCGGGCCTGCGTGGAAAAAGCCATTCGCGACTATAATGTCGACACGGTCTATCATTGTGCTGCCTACAAGCATGTACCGCTCGTGGAAAAAAACCCGCTGATCGGTATTTTTAACAATGTTTTCGGTACGCTGGAAGTGGCTCAGGCTGCTCTGAATACCGATGTTGAACGCGTGGTGCTTATCTCGTCCGACAAAGCAGTGCGGCCAACGAACGTGATGGGTGCGACCAAGCGGTGGGCTGAACTGGTCGTTTATTATTGCGGCAAACTGGCCGAGCAATCCGGGAAAAAGAAGGCATTCTATTCCGTGCGTTTCGGCAATGTGCTGGGATCGAACGGTTCAGTGGTTCCGCTTTTTCGCGAGCAGATTGCCAATGGCGGGCCGATTACGCTGACCCATGAAGACATGACCCGATATTTTATGTCGATCAAGGAAGCTGCCGAGTTAATCGTACAGTCAGGCGGCATTGCCGAATCCGGCGATACTGTGCTGCTGGAAATGGGAGAGCCGGTTAAAATTCGCGATCTGGCAGAGAATATGATTCTTCTGGCGGGGTTGAGCGTCCGGAACGACGAGAATCCGCATGGCGATATAGGTATTGAAGTAACGGGGATTCGTGAGGGCGAGAAGATGTATGAAGAACTCTTCTACGATCCGTCACTCGCGCAGCCGACACGCCATCCCAAGATCATGCGTGCCCCCCAAGGCAATAAGGCTGCGGTCGATGTGCCTGCCAGCCTCACGGCGCTACGTATTGCCATGGAAAGCGGTGATGTCGATGCGGTTCGCAAGGTACTGTTCGACGTTATAACTTCCTGAAGCGTCCGCGGAAATCCAATAGCAGAACAAGGGTTGCGACAATAGCGACAAGCAGAAATGCGACCTGGGTAAGCATGTGATCAAGCGCGAGCAGCGCTATGGCGCAGGCGATGAGGATCAGATTCAGGAGCGCCACGTGGCCAACGACCTTTAGCACACTCCAGCCTGCGCGTTTTGCCACTTGGTAAGCGTGTTTGGAATGCGCTTTAAGGATGTTCTCGCCTTGACTTAACCGCATTACGAGAGTCGTTCCCGCATCGAGAATATAATAAAGCGGCAGGATCAGCGCGACGGCGATATGCGTTTCCCGCGCAAGCAGGATAAGCGCCGTACCTGTGATCAGGCCGAGCGGCAGGCTTCCAGAGTCACCCAGAAAAATAGTTGCCGGCGGGCGGTTGAACAAGGCAAAGCCGACAAGACCTCCAGCTGCGATGATAGCGATGCCGCCGCTTTCCAGTCCGGTAAGGCTGAGAGCGGCCAGAAGCCCGATACCAGCCAAAGGAAGCCCAATCCCTGCCGCCGTCATAAGATCGAGGCCATCCATGAAATTGGTGACATTGATCGCTACCACCAGAGCAAAGGCAATAAGTGCTGCCTCCAGCCAGTAGGGCAGCAGGTCTGGCAACAACCGGAAATCGGGTCCCAGGCCGTAGACAACCAGTCCGGCGGCAAGGAGTTGTGATCCCAGCCTGATGATTTCTGAAAGCTCATAGCGGTCATCCAGTCCACCGACGATCCAGAGCAACAGCGAAGCTCCGGAAAGGCAAAGTGCCAGATGCGCGTTCACCTCCAGATCCGGTGCGAAGATCAGTAGGGTCGCGATGATGGCGGGGATAAGCGCCAGGCCGCCGATCTGCCGTGCCACGGTTGTGTGGTTGGAGCGCGAACTCATACGTGCCGCGAGAAACTGCGCGGGTAACAGCTGGTTCAGCAGATAGAGGCCAATGCCGCACAAGGCAGTGCTGACGAGAAACGAAATCAACAGAAACAGCATGATGAATACCAAAATCCCATTTATCTGTAGGAATTAGCAGCTTTGAAGCTGGACGCAAATCATCGCTTTGGTTTTGTTGAGCTGACAGTGGCGATATGCGGTTGAAAAGCTTCTTCACAGGGCCTGTAATCTTGGGCGGGATTTCGTTATTAGGCGATTGCGCTCAGGTTTCGAAGCGGTTATAAGGCCGCGCAACCGATTGCTTCGGTGTGATTTGTTGGGGCGTAGCCAAGCGGTAAGGCAGCGGTTTTTGGTACCGCCATTCCCTGGTTCGAATCCAGGCGCCCCAGCCATGAATCATGTGTAAAATCAATATCTTATTGATTTTACTTAGTGTTTTCCTTGCTGGGAATCCTCAAGCTTTTTTCCATTTCGCCGACTGTGCACCAAACTGTGACACAGAGCTATGACACATGCCGATTCGCCTGGTCGGTTTGTCTCGTGGCTCCAAACGGCGAGTCCATCATGGCAATCAGACATCAGGTTCAGAATCTTCAACGGCGCGGAAATATTTTTTACTGGCGCGCGCGCCTTCCGGCACATCTGGGCCGCAATATTGGTTCGCGTCACCTTGCTTTCAGCCTCAAACAATCTGATCATCGACAGGCAGGCTACATGGCCCGCAAGCTCAATCTTATGCTCTATGAAATTGCAGAGAACCCGCGAAGTGTATTGATGTCGAAAGAAGCTCTCGAAGGATTGTTCCAGTCCGAAATCGCGCGGATGAATGATCATATGGACAACCTGCAGGCTGCCAGCAGGAGTACGACAGTAGGCTTCCATCACATTGATAATATTCGTTCCGATTTGGAAGCAGGCTGGGCCTACAGGCTTCTGGAAAAATTTGGTACCCGTCGGATCCTGTTTGAAGATGCATCCTGTCTGGGCTGGCGTGTTCTCGAAAAGGCAAACGTCCCGCAGAGCCTGCATCAAGGCATCGTTACAACATATCACGGAGAGCGAGAATACGCAGAATCATCACGCTTCGCTGGTGAACTGAGAGCGCTCATGCAGGAACATGGCCTCGCTTATTCGATCCTGAATTTCGAAAAAGCGAAGGCCGAGTATTTTAAAGCGCGGGCTGATGTACTGTTGAGCACCGAGAATCGCTATCTCATCGAATATACTGACGAGCAGGCTGAACCAGCCCCCATCCAGCCAGAACCAATTGTTTCGGTTGCAAACGTGGAACCTGTGCCGGATATCATTCCACAGCCACAGCCACAGCCACAGCCACAGCCACAGCCACAGCCACAGCCACAGCCACAGCCACAGCCACAGCCACAGCCAGTTGTAGAAAATCCTGTTCCTGTATCAGTATCTGACATGCTGGGGCTTACTGGGCAGGACTTGCCAGTGAAGCAATTCATGAAGCAGTGCGACCTTCTGATCGCCAACAACCGTGAGAACTGGAACGAAGATACGGCAAAGGACGTCAGGACAGCTGTTCGCATTTTCTGCGGTATTCTGGACGAGCACAATGTTCTCACGAGCAGTGCCATTACTCAGACCCACTTGGCGGCTTTGCGCCAGCATTTCAATAACATCCTTGTCAGATGGGGAAGCAGTTCGCGTTACGTGGCAATGACGACCGTGCAATTGCGGGAGGCGACAGAACGGGAAGTAATCCGCGCACAAAAGCTTAATTTGCCAGAACCCCAGGTCGGCTTGTCGAGTGGAACAATCAGGCGTCACCTTGGTAATCTCGAACAGTTCCTGAATCATCTTGTCGCGTCAGGTTTCATGTTGCGGGCATTTACGTTCAAAGGGATCAAGCCGAAGAAACGCAGCCTCGCATCCGTTCGGGAGCTGACTGCTAAACCCGGCCCTGAGCAGGTTGAAGCGATCTTCCGGCTTCCGGTGTTCACCGGTTGTGCCGGGCCGATGCCGGAGGAAATGCGGGAGTTCGGACAGACCGTATATCATTCGTCCCTTTATTATGTGCCAATGCTCTACGCATATCTGGGCGCAAGACGCGCCGAATTTACGGGCCTCATGATTGATGATGTGGTTTATGCAAAGGATCAAGGTATGTGGTCCATCAAAATTCGGAAAAACGAGCTCCGAGGATTGAAGAACCTCCAATCAAAACGCGATCTCCCCGTACCAGATGAGCTTATCCGACTGGGTTTTCTCGACTACGCAAAGCGTTTGAAGGAACTTGGACACAGATGTTTATTTCCGGAATTGGTCGCTCCAGGACGCAAAAACGATACCGGTGATCGTTTCTACAAGAGCTTTGTCCCTCTGTTGAAAGCGGAAACGGGGCTTGGTGATCAGCTTTGGGGTCGTGCAATCCATGCCCTGCGCCATGGGTTCAGCGACACGCTGAAACAGAAGGGGATAGAAATGTCGATTATAGAAGACATTACCGGGCATCTGGGCCGAACGGAGGGAGATACACGATATACGAATATTGCCAGTTTGACGGTGATGAAAAAGACAATTGATGTGTATCCGGTCATTACGGGGCATCTGCAACCACAGCCCTTACGCTTGCTGTCGTATGTCGAGGCAAAAGAACCTGCGCCCTGGTTTAGAAAAGAAAAAGAGAAGCCATCCCGGCGTCGCAATTCGTAATTAAGAAAACAGCGCGACGTCGTTAGGTGTCGCGCTATACTCATTATCAACGTGGGAGGCATCCATCGAACGGAACGGAAAGCGCAGCAGACCCGTGTTTCGGAAATAAGTTCGGGAAATATATTGCATAATTTAAACGGCGTTTGCATTGGCGACCCCAGTAGGTGATTTGAATTGCAATAACTTCCCGGTACTTCATTTGAAGTTGCGGGTAGGGCATTACAACGTGTCGGCAAGTTGTTTTGATTTGCCAGTGATGCATTTCAAATTGCAATAATTTGCAGTAATCCGATTCAAAACTTGGGAGGAGCGTTACAGAGTTCGGGGTAAACGTTGCTGAACCCGAGATTTCCGATTCAAGGGCAAACGCCGTTTATGGGTAGGCGGGGAGGAAGAAAAACGCTTTGCGCCGACTGGTTTTGATCTCATAGTTTAATTGTTCGCGGGCAATTGGGGGTGAAATGGCATCGAGCAAGCAGCAGGCAGAACGCTTGCGCAAACAGCGAGAACGGCAGAAAGAATATCGGGATCGTTTGAGAGCAGAGCGCAAACCGACACGCGACGACGTTGCTCGGGTGTTTCTGCATTTCATGATTGCCAAAGCGATGAAGTCTGGCAATCAAGACGGGATGGAGAAGCTAATTGATATGCTGCTTGATGGGCTGGCAGATCAGGGCTTCGATAAAGATGCTTCGTTGGATGTCATTGATGATCTGATCGACAAATACACCAAAAGGGGTTGGGATTTCCGACGCAAAGTGCATCTGATGCCTCATGGAGACGCCGACGACCCCGAGCAATGAAGATGGCTTCCAAAACCGTGGCAGCCTGATTTCAATGGCCTCGTTTCACAAACGGCGTTTGTCCCTTTTGTCTGTTCTCCCCCCATTACTTCATAAAACGCCGTTTGCAGATGAATCGGAAATATCGAGTTTGAAATGGCAGGCAGGTAGGGCCACGCAATGTGCAGGCACGTCATTTCGATTTGTCAGCAACATGTTTCAAATCGAAATAATTTGCAGTAATCCGATTCAAAATTCGAGAAGAGTGTTACCCGAGGCAATTTTCCCGATTCAGCGACAAACGCCGTTTGAAAGTAAGGTCGAAACGTATTCGGCGTCTTTGTTCATGTGAGATGTCGGGCAAGGGCGCTTCTTTCGATGAGCACTCTGGCATGCAGTTAAAATGGGGCCTGATGTCTCGCCTGTGGATAACTTTTTATCTTGCTTTCAGCCGCCCGGATCAGTCGCCGACCAAAGCAGAAGCCTTACGGCTACTGGGTTTTGTAGCGATTGGGGCTATTCTAAAAAAGCCGGTGATATCCGGGACTTAGATAAAAATACGGTCTGGAGATCTTTTTTGTTCCAGATCCTTGCAGCGCGTTTGAGATCCTGCAATAGTCACTTTGTCTGATCGATCAGACATCTCCATTCCGGTGCTGGAACACCGGAATGGAGACTAACTTAGCCTGCCAACACAGGAGCCAAGCTATGCTGGTTATTATCGACATTCGTCTCGAATTAAAAGATCTGTGGCCCGATAATCGTATCGGCTTTGTGGCTCCTGAGCGGAAGTAATTTCCGCCTCTGACACGTTCGGCGCTCTTTAAAGCCGAACTCCCCAATTTCCGATTTTGACACTCTGCTCGTGTGCGTTCGCGCGCAACGTCACGGTCTTTGCTGTCTTTAAAAACTGGTGCCGCTTGCAAGGGCAAGCGCGACCAACACCTCACACCATTTAGCTCCGGCGGCCGATAGTCGCTCCGGAGAAGGAGGACTTATGTTTGCAGAAACAGTGATCGGCTACATCGACCTGATCGAAAACAAAATTCCGCAGCGCAGCTACACACGTGAATTAAATGCAGCGCTGCATCTATCGTGGCTTCTCCATCGAATTGACCAAGCCCATAACCGGGATACAGAGAAAACGGTGGTTCGCGATACGCTCTTGCGCTGGGCGATCTGGAACGAAGGTGAGAAAATCCTGGGGCTCATTGAAGAAGCGTCAGCGCGTTTGAGGATTTTCGATCATAGGGGACCGAGCCGTGCAATGCCAATCACACGTGATACGCTTAATCATGTTATCGAGTCGGTTGCCCCCAAATCGGTTTCTACAATGAGCATCGAGATTGCTGCATCAGCACTCCCGACGAAGCCTTATGCTTTTGATCTCGTGCATTATGATGCTGAGAAAAAACGACTACTGATGTTCAGCATGGTGTACGGTATCTACGCGCACAAAAACGCCTTGTGTCAATGGCGCATTGAAGCATCAACCACAGCAGCAATTCTGGCGCGTTTGGCATCACAATACTACGATATAGATATCGAACAGTGTGAATTCGCGCTGATCGATCCGCTATTGAATGAAAGCCCACGAGAAAAGGGCATCTGGGCACTGGCTGACCTTGACCGACTGATCGGCGCACCGGGTATCGCGGGAAAAGTGCTGGATGTGCAAGAAGCTCTCAGGGAAGAGCTTATCATCTGGCTCGGCGATACATTCGCGGAAACTGAAGCAGAGCAAGCACAGCTTATCGATGAAGAGATCGCGAAGATTACGGTCGAAGCGCTCGACAAGATGTCTATGCCGAGGATTCAGATTTTGTGGCCGGATAATAGCGTTGAGACGGCGTGACCAATCAGCTGATGCCTCGTGCGAAGCTTCTGAAACTGCGTGTCACGGACATATCCGTTATGCAGCAGCGTGGACGTTTGCCGCGATGCAGACCAACAAGGGTATCCAGTATTCTCAATGGTGAGTTAACGGACAACCGATGAGAACGAAGGTTAAAGCAAAATAGATAAGGCAGCAGAGTAGCTTCTGCTCAGATATCAGGGTGGATGCCTTTGTTACGCTGAACAGCTCAGCTTTTGCTCTCGATAACAATCAAATGCGTGGAAATCAGGAAACGCCAATCCCCGGGCGCGTTGTTGCGCGCCTGAACGATCCCTCATTTTTTCATAAATCAGGAACACAGCGTGATGGTTACAATCAAAGACGGAAAATACAATCGCGAACAACTCGAACTTGAAATCAAGATGCTGAAATCTCTGGTCGATGATCTCGAGCGGATATTCCAGGGTGATTATCCAGATGAACGGACACTGGCAAATTCGCCAGCAATCACAAGCTGGAAGCTGAGCAAACGACCGGCAACATGTCTCGAAGGCGTATTGTTCGAACATCCTCGTCTTGGTTACATCGTGCCCAATGGCATCACGTCCGAGCTGTGGCTTCTGGATCTCGACAGAAATTATGCCCGCACCTTCAGTCGCTTTTATCGGCTTGGCCAACAAGACATCGGCCACTGAGAAAAAATGAAGCTGATCAGACAGCACAATATCAACCGACATGGCAGCTGGTGTGAAAGTCTCTGCACGTCTGCCAGAGACGTGGATGCCTGTCTTGGAAAACCTGACGCGAAAACGGCTTCGATAATACGGATAGGAATAGGGGAGAATCGCATGAAACTCTGGATCTGGTCTGACGTGCATAATGAACTGCAAGATGTTGCCTATCCAACACGGGAAGAAGCGCCGGACTGTGATGTGATCATGATAGCGGGCGATCTCAGCGCGGCACCAGATCTCCACATAACGCTGGAATTTCTGATCAGGCGCTACGAGAAGCCGATCCTGTATGTCCCCGGAAATCATGAATTCTATCAGAACAAATGGCTTATCGGTGATAGGGATCGTTCGCTGGAAAGCGATAGGCAGACCATCAAGGCAATTGAGGCCCTTTCTCTGCAATGGCCGCAGCGGTTTTATTGTCTCGATGCCGATACGGTGATTATCGACAATACGCGCTTCATCGGCGCAAGCCTATGGGTCGATTTCCAGATGAAACTCGCCGCGAAGTCTGACCTGCGCCAGCGAATGTTGATGGCACGTCAGATGCTCAACGATTTTCATGCAATATATATGCAAGATGGCAATCGGTTCACGCCTGAGAATATGCTTGACCTACATCGTTCAGATGCAGCCTATATTCGACAAAAGCTGGCAGAACCATTTGACGGCCGCACTGTCGTGCTGACGCATCACATGCCGCATCCTGATTGCACGCCGCCGGTCTATATGGGGCAAGACGCAAATTTTCTGTTCGCCTGTGGTGCTGAAGCCTTCAGTGACATCCTTCATTCCGAACAGGCTCCAGATTTGTGGATCTGTGGTCATACGCACCACGCGTTCGACGTTCAGATCGGCCGAAGCCGCATTGTCTGCAATCCTTTCGGTTACCGATGGGAGCAGGGCAGAAACGGGTTTCGGTGGGGCTGGGTGATTGCCATCGAATAACCCACTACACACTGTACAGGAGCCTGACCGGTAAGGGCTAACCAGCCGAGGAAACTCAGACACGTCGTCAATCGCAGTTTAGTCGCATTGTGAAGGCATTCTCTTATTGGAGGTGGTTGACTTAATTCAAACATTTCCATTACTACACACGCGATCAAATAGACGAAAAATTTGCGAAGGCGCATGGGCGAGCCTGCATAATTTCAACTAGGATTAGGTCTTTATGAGCGTTGAAGCTTTTGATGGGAACGCCGAGTTGGTTGCATATCGAGTGAGACCGAAGGCAGGTATCAAAGTTGCATTGAATGATATTGTAGAGGCTTTTGCAAATTATCGGTTAGCTTTGATTTTCGGCTGGCAAGATGTTGCGCAGCGTTATCGCCGTTCGCGAGTTGGAGCATTTTGGCTGACCTTGAATATGGCTGTGTTGATTGGTGCACTGGGTGCTATTTTTGGAACGCTTTTCCAATCTGAGATGCATGAGTATTTGCCTCACGTATGCGCTGGCATCATTATGTGGAGCTTCATTACAAGCTCATTATCAGAAGGTTGTACTACTTTCAGTGGGTCCGACGGTATTATCCTTCAGGTAAGGATGCCACTTTTTACGCATATACTGCGCACATTGTGGAGGAATATAATAATATTCATGCATAATATTGTAATATTTCCTTTTATTGCTTTAATTCTTGGTCATTCAATAAATTTTTATGTTCTATTGTCGTTTCCTGGCTTCTTACTCGTTTGTTTGAATCTAGCTTGGATTATGCTTATTCTGGCCGTCTTATGCGCTAGATTTCGCGATATGACTCAAGTTGTAACAAATTTCCTACAGATATTTTTTTATGCAACGCCAATTATGTGGATGGTGAAGATCCTGCCGGATCATGTTTCCAGGGCATTTATCGAGTTTAATCCATTTTACCACTTCATTGAGTTGGTCAGAGCGCCACTTTTGGGGCATGCTCCTGAAAATGCTAGCTGGTTTGTTGCGGTTGGGCTTGCAGTTTTCGGTTGGGCTGTTGCGTTAGTATTCTTTGGAAAATACCGTTGGCGTGTAGCGTATTGGTTGTGATGACATGAGCTTGATTAAGTTAGACAACGTGAGCGTTGAGTTTCCAATTTATAACTCATCAAGTCGCTCCCTAAAGAACCGTGTTCTAAGCATCGCGACAGGCGGAAAAATTGAACGGAGAACTGATAAACTGGTTGTGATCCGTGGTCTTGAGGGAGTCTCGATGACTCTTAAGGACGGCGATAGGATCGGGCTGATCGGCCATAATGGCTCGGGAAAGACAACGCTGTTGCGAGTGCTTTCGGGCATCTATACCCCAACGCAGGGGACTGCGTATATTGATGGAACCTGTGTTTCATTGATCAATATCCATCTTGGCATTGACCCGGATGCGACGGGACGCGAAAATATTCGCCTGCGCTCCGCTATGATGGGAATGCTTCCGAAAGAAATTGACGAGAAATTCGATATGATCGCCAAATTCTCCGGCTTGGGTGATTTCTTGGACATGCCTTTCAGAACGTATTCCTCAGGTATGCAGCTGAGGCTGGCCTTTGCAACTTCGACATCTGTGCGTCCAGAAATTCTGATTATGGATGAATGGTTATCAACCGGAGATGAAGACTTCAAAGAGCGCGCAAACAAACGCATGCACGAATTGGTGGGGGCTACAAAGATTCTGATTTTGGCAAGTCACTCGAGGGAATTGCTAATGAAAAATTGCAATCGCATTCTTTGGCTGGAGCATGGTCAGCTGAAAATGGATGGTCCTACTCAAGAGGTACTGTCCGCTTATTTCGGTGAGGAGCAGAAGTAAAGCAAGCCCGTTGAGCGGATTTTGCTGGAACGCTCGGCGTGGTTTGCTTCTACGCTCTAAAGCGTGTTGCGTTTATCGTATTCAGGCAACACGCTTTAAATATTTGTTTTTACGTATGTCTTGATCTCGAAACCGGTTTCCACTTTTGGGAAACATGCGCTAGGTCACGTAGGTTAGGAACGGCTTCTTTTAAGAATACTGGCAATAGAAACTTCGACTGTTGGACGAATATCCTTGCGCCAAAGGGCAAAAGCCACGTTGGCTTCGATGAAACCGGACTTGGAGCCACAGTCAAATGTCAAACCTCGGTAATCGAAGCCGTAAAACTTCTGCGTATTCGCAAGCTTGAGCATGGCGTCAGTTAGTTGGATTTCATTGCCAGCGCCCGTCTCCTGCTTGCTCAGTAACGTAAATATTTCGGGCTGAAGTATGTAGCGGCCATTAATATAGAGATTGGAAGGAGCAGTACCCTTGGCAGGTTTCTCAACCATCTGGGTAATCTCAAAACCATTGCCAATCGCATTGCCCTTGGCAACAATGCCGTACCTATGGGCTTCTTCAGGGTCGCATTCCTGTACGGAAATTACGTTGCCGCCAGTCTGCTCGTAAAGTTCAACAAGTTCCTTGAGGCAACCCTTCTTCGATTGCATAACCATATCTGGTAAAAGAAGTGCGAAGGGCTCATCGCCAATGATCTCGCGCGCGCACCAGACCGCGTGTCCGAGGCCGAGTGGAGCCTGTTGGCGGGTGAAGCTAGTGGCGCCTGGCTGTGGTTGCAATTCCTGTAAATGCGCAAGCTCAGCCTTCTTGCCACGTTCGGCAAGCGTGGAGTAAAGCTCGACCTGTGCATCGAAATAATCTTCGATGACAGCCTTATTGCGTCCGGTAACGAAAACCAGATGTTCGATCCCAGCCTCGCGAGCCTCGTCCACCACATACTGGATGACTGGTTTGTCGACGACGGTGAGCATTTCTTTGGGGATGGACTTTGTCGCCGGAAGAAAGCGGGTTCCAAGACCGGCAACCGGGAAAACTGCCTTACGAATTTTGCGGATCGAGCTCATTCATCTCCTCGATTTGTTACGAACGATGTTTTGCTGTCAAAGCATTGAAAAACTTTACTTCAGGGAAGCGATTTTCATATACATTGCAAAAAACTAAGTACACAATCAAATTGTGTTAGGCTAGCCATAGGATGCGTGGTAAGCGGGTAATACTAGAGCTCATTAATTAGAACCTATGTGCCCAATCACGTAGCCCAATTGAAATAATGGTCCATGGATCGGAGAC